>CADEDH010000055.1:8456-10932 GCA_902826025.1 uncultured Actinomycetes bacterium | reverse complement strand
GGGGTGAAGGTGCTGGACATGATGTGGGTCATGGCCGGGCCGGCCTCGTCGGGCGTGCTGGCCCAGTACGGGGCCACCGTGATCCGGGTGGAGAACGAGGCCCGACTCGACACCGCCCGCCTGCTCGCCCCCTGGTACGACGGCAAGGTGTCGAAGGAGGGGTCGTTCGGCTTTGCCTCGATCAACGTGAACAAGCAGAGCATCACGGTCGACCCCAACTCCCCCGAGGGCCGGGAGGTGTTGCTGGAGCTGGTGCAGTGGGCCGATGTGGTCACCGAGTCGTTCTCGCCCCGGGCCATGACCAAGTGGGGGCTCGACTACGAGTCACTGCGCAAGGCGAAGCCCGACCTCATCATGATCAGCTCCTGTCTGATGGGCCAGGACGGGCCCCACGCCTACGTGGCCGGCTACGGCACGATGGGGGCGGCGGCGGCCGGGCTGGTGACGCCCACCGGCTGGTCCGATCTGAAGCCGTCGGGTCCCTACGGGGCTTACACCGACTACTGCGCCCCCCGCATCAGTGTGGCGGCGGTGATGGCGGCGCTCGACCACCGGCGCCGCACCGGCGAGGGCCAGTACATCGACCAGAGCCAGATCGAGTCGACCCTGAACTACGCCATGCCGGCCGTGCTCGACCATCAGGTCAACGGGTCGCCGTGGGACCGGCTGGGCAACGCCGATGAGGACATGAGCCCCCATGCCGTCTATGCCGCCGCCGGCGACGACGAATGGCTGGCGGTGGCCTGCCGCCACGACGACGACTGGACCCGGCTGTGCACCGTGATCGGGCGGCCCGAGTGGGCCCGGTTCAGCCTGACCGAACGGCGGGCCCGAGCCGACGAGATCGACGGGGCGATCACCGCCTGGACCTCGGCCCGGCCCCCCACCGAGGCCGAGGCGGCGCTCCAGGCGGCCGGCGTGCCGGCCCACGCTGTGCTCCACGCCGCCATGCCCCCCGACCCTCAGATGACCCATCTCGGCCACCTGGCCGAGGTGGAGCACCCCGACCGGGGCCGGGTGCCGATCGAGCGCACCCGGATCGATCTGTCCCGGACCCCGCCCCGGCCCACCCACTTCCCCAAGCTGGGCCAGCACACCGAGGAGGTGTTGCGCACCGTGCTCGGCTACGACGAAGCCCGGATCACCGCCCTCCGCCGGGCCGGCGCGCTGGGCACGGCCCGGGTCAAGTAGCGGGTCGCGCATCGCCGCGGCTCACGGCCCACTGACTTGGATGTCACACCCCCTTCGTACTGTTGAGGTGGGCGGGGTCGACAGCCGGCGCCGCAACTGACGCTGGGGAGGCGGCGATGGTGCAGGTGGCGGGTGTGGTGGAGAACGAGCTGGCGTGGGACGATCCGGCTGAGCTATCGGCTGAGGGGTTGGCGACGGCTCTGGCTGGGGCCTCGGCGGTGGAGGCGGCGTCCAAGGCCCGGTTCCTGGCCCTGCTGGGCGAGTTCCTGGCCCGCCAGGTCTGGGAGAACGAGGGCTGTGTGAGCGCCGCCCAGTGGCTGTCATGGCGCTGCGGTCTGGGGTCGGTGGCGGCCTCCGAGCACATCCGGGTGGCCCAGGCTCTGCGCTGCCTGCCGGCCATCGCCCGGGCGCTCAACTCCGGGGCGATCACCTGGTCCAAGGTGCGGGCCGTCACCCGTATCGCCATTCCGGCCACCGAGACCACCTGGCTGAACGTGGCCCTCGACGCCACGGCGGCCCAGGTCGAGCAGATCGTTCGCAACCAACGGCGCATCAACGCTGCCGACGCCGACCGCCAGGAGGCCACCCGCTCGTTGTCCTGGCGCCAGGCCGACGACGACGGCTCGCTGGTCATCACCCTGCGGGTACCAGCGGCGGAAGGGGCGGCTGTGATCGCCGCCGTCCAGGAGCACACCACCCCCGAAGCCGGTGTCCCTATCGCCGCCCGCCGGGCCGACGCCCTGGTCGAGTTGGTTCTCGGTCCCGACATCGCCAACCCCACCGTCACCATCGTGACCACCCCCGAAACCCTCGCCCCAGCGCAAGCCGGTGACGACGACGGCGACGGTGTTCCGGGGCCGTGTGCCACCGACACCGGGATCGCCCTCGATCCCGGCACTGCCGCCGCTGCCGCCTGCGACGGGCCCGTCATCACCGCCGACCCCGACGGCGCCTACCGCCAACAGCGCTACCCCACCACCGCCACCCGCCGCCTGCTCGCACTGCGGGACCCGACATGCCGGTTCCCCGGCTGCCACCACACCGGACAACGCGAAGCCCACCACCTCACCCACTGGATTCACGGCGGATCACGTCGCCCCGACAACCTCCTGTTGATCTGCGCCGCCCATCACCGGCTCGTCCACCGCCGGAACATCACCCTCCGGCTCGAGCCCACCGGTGCTGCCACGGCCTGGGGGACCGACGGCCACCCCTACCACACCCCTGCCCCGCCGCTCCCCCAACCGTGGCCCCGACCCACCGCGGACCCGCTGCCCACCTGGGA
>CADEDH010000055.1:0-8356 GCA_902826025.1 uncultured Actinomycetes bacterium | reverse complement strand
CTGCCGCTCCTCGGAGTAGATCGACCAGCTGGAGTGGGTCGGCCGGGACCGACTCGCCCCGCCAGGCCACGATCTGATCGGGCCGGGACAGCACGAGCCGGTGCTGGTACAGATCGGGGGCAAGCGTGGCCGGTACCTCCACGACGGCGAGTGGCACCCGGCGCCGCCGGGCGGCGGCGATCAGTGGCTCCACGTCGAGCGACGGGTCGAACCGCAGCAACGTGTAATCGGAGCCCATGGCGTCGTACAGCGACCGGCCGTCGAGCCACAGATGGGGTGTGCGGCAACCGGGCACGGTCGAGGGTGTGAACGAGCCCATGGTGTAGGACGGGTGGGTCGCCCCGTCGTAGGCGACGATGGGCGACCGGGCGGTGTAGCTGCCGAAGTTGAGGCCGGCGGCGCAGTACTGCTGCACGTTGAGGTCGTAGGCGGCCTGTCCCAGCGTCCGACGGGCGGCGGCCCCGGCCGGCGACTCGTCTTCGATGTCGCTCGGCACGGCCCCTCGCTGGCGGGCCATGGCGTGGGCGTGGTCCATGGCGAAACGGGACACCTGCTCGGTGATGGGGCGTCGCTCGGCCTCGTAGGCGTCGAGGATGGCGGCCGGCGCCCAGCCGTTGAGATAGGCCGCCAGCAACCAGGCCAGGGTGGCGGCATCGGCGATGCCGGCGTTCATGCCGTAGCCGGCGTAAGGCACCCAGATGTGGGCGGCGTCGCCGCACAGGAACACTGGGCCCCGCCGGAAGCGGTCGGCGATGAGTCGCCGGCCGAACCAGTCCTGCTTGCTGATCATGTCGTAGGCGAAGTCGTCCCCCACGCCGAGGATGGTGCGGATGGCCCAGTCGCGATCGACGGCGTCGAAGTCGGCGTCGTCGGGGGTCAGGTAGTTGTGGACGAGCCACGTCTCCCGGCCGTCGATGGCGTAGCAGTTCCCCGAGCGGCGGGGGTTGAGGGAGAACGTGGCCCACGCCGGAGGGTGTCGCTGACGGTCGATCAGCGACGGGGCCCGGATGAACGTGGACTGCACCCGCTGGATGACGGCGTCGCCTTCGAAGGCGGCACCAATCCGGCGCCGGACGTCGGACCGGCCGCCGTCGCACCCCACGAGCAGGCGGCACCGGATCCGCAGCTCCGCACCCCGGTCGAGGTCGGTGGCGATGGCCTCCACCCCGTCCTCGTGCTCGGTGAAGCTTTCGATCCGGGTCCGGGGTCGTAGGGCGAGGTTCGGGCGGGAAACGGCGTGCGCAACGAGCACGGGCTCCATGAACAGCTGGTTGATCCGGTGGGGCGGCTCCGGCGTCGGCCACCAGCCATCCGGACCGTCGGTGACGGTGAATCGGTCACGCCGGCACGGGATCGGGATGCGGGTCAGCTCGTGGCCGGTGAACGTGGTGCGGTAGGCGACGTCGTTGGGGTAGTCGGCCGGCAGACCGGCCTGGCGCAGGTCCACCGCCACCCCGAGCCGGCGGAAGATCTCCATCGACCGGGCCGACACGTGATTGCACCGCACCTCCGGCGGCTCGCTCCGCCCCCGCATCTCGACCACGACTACGTCGACACCTCGGTCGGCCAGGTCCATGGCCAGCGTGAGACCCACCGGCCCCGCCCCTACGATCAGGACCGACGTCTCAATCAGCTCGCCTGTCACCGGCACCTCCCGTGGTCGACCAAACCGCCCGGCCCCGCCGGCCCGAGCCAGCAGCTGACCGGGCGAGCGGAAGGCCAGTATGGAACAGCCCGCCCAACGGCGGCGGCCTAGAACCGTGGTGGTGGCCGCTCGGGCGTGACACGATCCTCATCGTCCTGGCTCAGCGGATCAACGATCGACTGAACCAGCCGTAAGCCCTCGACGGAGCGTCATTTCGTCGCATTCACCGCCCGGGATCCCTGCCGGTTCCTCAGCGGCTTACCACCGGCGCCCGGAGCGCCCGGACCTGACCGCTCGATCGAGGTGGCGATCCCTGATCTGATCTGTCGAGTCTCCGAGCGCCACTCGGACCGCCCCCCAAGGGCGGCCCCTGCCAATAGCCTGTTCGCCTATGACCGACCAACAAGCTGCGGCGTCCAACTCCTCGTCCCCCACGCCCAAGGTGTCGGAGATCTTCGACCCCGAGGCGTGGGACGTGGTGCCCGGCTTCGACTTCACCGACATCACCTACCACCGGGCCCGGGGCGTCGGCGCGGTGCGGGTGGCGTTCAACCGGCCCGAGATCCGCAACGCCTTCCGCCCCCACACGGTGGACGAGCTGTACCGGGCGCTGGACCACGCCCGGATGAGCACCGACATCGGCTGCGTGCTGCTCACGGGCAACGGCCCCTCGCCCAAGGACGGGGGCTGGGCCTTCTGCTCTGGCGGCGACCAGCGGATCCGGGGCCGCGACGGCTACCGCTACGCCGAGGGCGAGACGGCCGACACGATCGACCCCGGCCGTTCGGGTCGGCTCCACATCCTCGAAGTCCAGCGCCTGATCCGCATGATGCCCAAGGTGGTGATCTGTGTGGTGCCGGGCTGGGCCGCCGGCGGGGGCCACAGCCTGCACTCGGTGTGCGACCTGACCCTGGCCAGCCGGGAGCACGCCCGGTTCAAGCAGACCGACACCGACGTGGCCAGCTTCGATGGCGGCTTCGGCTCGGCTTACCTGGCCCGCCAGATGGGCCAGAAATTCGCCCGCGAGGTGTTCTTCCTGGGCCGCACGTACACGGCCGAGCAGGCCCACTTCCAGGGCGCGGTCAACGCCGTGATCGACCACGCCGACCTCGAGACCGAGGCCCTCCAGTGGGCCCGGGAAATCTGCTCCAAGAGCCCCACCGCCCAGCGGATGGCCAAGTTCTCCCTCAACCTGATCGACGACGGCCTGGTGGGCCAGCAGGTGTTCGCCGGCGAGGCCACCCGCCTGGCCTACATGACCGACGAAGCGCAGGAGGGCCGCGACGCCTTCCTGGAGAAGCGCGACCCCAACTGGGCCGGCTTCCCCTACCACTTCTGAGCGGCGCCCAGGGCGGGCCGGCGGTGCAGGGCCGCCCGTGCCGTCGCCGATCACCCGGCGACGGGCCGCACGTCCTGCATCGAATCGATCAGGTCCACGATGAGCTGATCGTTCTCTTCGGTCCGCAGGCCCCACAGGACGATGGCGTGGGTCGGAGGCGTCCCGGCCGGGTTGGGCACGTCCACCACTGCGCTGAAAGCGACGAGCCCGCTCCGCCGGTCGGACTCGTGGGTGATGATCACCGCCCGGTTGGGCGCGCTGAGCTGACGCCGGTCCAGCACCGGCAGATCCCGCCCGCTAGGCCCGGTGTTGAGCAGCTGTAGGGCGAGGATGTCTGGCTCCTGACCCTGGTGGAGGCCGGTCTCGACCAGCGCCACGAACTGCTCGAACGTTCGCCCCGAGCTGCTGGCGTAGAGCTCCCCGGCGATGACGGTGGTGTCGGCCTGACCTTCGGCCTGCAGGACGAACTCGCAGGTTCGGGCAGCCGACACGTCGGCGGCCACGTAGCCCACGGGCAGGGTGAAACCGGGCCCGGTGGTGAAGCACGGCGTGGTCAGCACCGCGCCGGTGGATGCCGGACCGGGTGCGATGGCCGGAGCCGCTCCCGGGGCCCCGGTCGCCGCCGGCGCACTGCCGACGGGCTGATCGGTGGCGTCCGAGGTGGCCGTGGCGCCGGTCGAGGCGGGACCCGCCGTGCTCGTCGAGGACGATGAGCACGCGGCCAACACCGCCCCCACCACCGCCGCTGCCAACACCGCGCCAGCTCTCCGTTGTGCCCGTGTCCGTCTCATCGCCCGGCTCGTCTCTGTCGCCGCCTCCGCCACGACCCGGGCATCGTAACGGCTCGGCTGGGGCCATGTCCCCGCGGCCGATCCACCGGGAACCAACGCCGGCCGTGGCATCGTCTGAGTCAGGGACGAGGGGAGTGCCATCGTGGACAGTAACCGGCAGACAGGGCGGGCAGCGGGATGGCGGCGGGCGCTGGCCTGCGCCCTGGCCCTCGCCCTGGTGGCCACGAGCTGCTCCCTGTTCGGCGATGATGATGGCGCCGCCCCGGGCGGCGACGGAGGAGGACCGGTGGGAGCTGGTGACGGCGGAGCGGGATCGGACCAGCTCCGGGTGCTGCTGAGTGAGGGCCAGCCCCTGGCCCCGGAGGCCCTGCGCACACCGGTGGTGGACGGCACGGCCCTGTCGCCGGCCGAGGTCGAGGCCCTGCTGGCCCGCCTCCCCGACACCGGCCCGGGCACGACCGAGCCGGGCGACACCGCCGCGTTCAACCGGCCGGCCCAGTCGCTGCTCCCCCCGTTGGTGGGCGACACGATCGCCGCCCCCTTCCCGCCGCTCACGGCGGAGGCGCCCGACCCGGCCGCCACCGCCGGCGGCCCCCTCCACGTGCTGCGGGTCCAGCCCGAAGGCGAGGTGGGGGTGGCCCCCTTCCTCACCGTCACCTTCGATCAGCCCATGGTGCCGTTGGGAACGGTCGACGACCTGGCGGCGGCCGACGTGCCAGTGCGGCTGGAGCCGGCGGTCGAGGGACGCTGGCGCTGGATCGGCACCCGCACCATCCGGTTCGAGGTCGAGCCGGGGGCCGACCCGTCGGGCACCCCCGACCGCCTCCCGGCGGCCACCGAGTACACGGTCACGGTGCCGGCCGGCACCCGGTCGGCCACCGGCGGGGAACTGGCCGACGAGCAGAGCTGGACGTTCGCCACCCCCGCCCCCCAGGTGGCGTCGTTCACCGACCTGGGCCAGCCCCTGGGGCTGACGCCGGTGCTGGTGGCCGTGTTCGACCAGCAGGTCGACCCCGAGGCGGTGCTGGCCACCACCCGGCTAGCCGCCGCCGGAGACGAGCGGGGCCTCCGCCTGGCCACGGCCGAGGAGATCGCGGCCGACGACGCCGCCGCCCGGGCCGTCAAGGGTGCCCTCGCCGGCCGCTGGGTGGCGTTCCGCCCCGCCGACCCTCTGCCCGCCGCCTCCGACGTGAGCATCGAGATCGGACCCGGCACCCCGTCGGCCGAAGGACCCCGCACCACGGCCGAGGCCGCCCCCTACTCGGGCCGCACCTTCGACGCCTTCGCCGTCACCGGCCACCAGTGCAACTACGGCGGCGACTGCCAGCCCGGCACCCCCATCACGATCGACCTCAACAACCCCATCGACGCCGACCGGTTCGGCCCGGCGATGGTCACCGTCTCACCCGACGTGCCCGGACTGCGGGTCATGGCCAGCGGCAACCAGCTCGTGGTCACCGGGGCCACCACGGGCCGCACCACCTACACCGTGCGGGTGGGGGCCGACCTGACCGACGCCTTCGGGCAGCGGTTGGGCCGGGCCCACGAAGAGAAGGTGGAGATCGGCCCGGCCCAACCCCGGCTCGACCCGTTCCCCCGCCAGTACCTCACCACCGACCCGATGGCGGCCCGGCCCGGCCTCACCGTGGCCAGCGTCAACCACCAAGCGCTGCAGGTGTCGGCGTGGAAGGTCACCGGGGCCGACCTGGCCGCCTTTCAGCGCTTCCTCGACACCACCTATTCCGACACCGATCCCGGCAGCCCGCCATTTCCGCCGGTGCTCGACACCGAGGTGCCGGTGGCAGCCGACGAGGATGCTCCGGCCGACACCGTGATCGATCTGAGCGACGCCTTCGACCAGGCCGGCACGGGCCAGCTCGTGGTGAAGGTGGCCCCCACCGTCGTCTTCTCCCCCAACGATCCGCAGTACTGGATGAACCGGCCCACCTGGGCCTGGGTCCAGACCACCGCCCTGGGGATCGACGCCCTGGTCGACGGCCGCCAGCTCCTCGTGTGGACCACCGATCTCACCACCGGCCGACCCCGCCCCGGGGTAGAGGTGACCGCCCTCGGCACCGACCACCGCGTCACCACCGACAGCCACGGGGTGGCCACCCTCACCCTCGACGGCACCGTCACCGGACTGGAGGCGGCCGATCCCGACGGCCCCGGTGGGCCCGAGGCCAAGGCCCTGCTGGCGTCGTCGATGTACGGAGGGTGGACGCCGAACACCTCCGCCGACGAGGCCCGCTGGTACACCTTCGACGACAAGGGGATCTACAAGCCGGGCGAGACGGCCCGCATCACCGGCTGGCTGCGCCGCTTCACCGCCGCCACCGAAGGCCAGCTGGCCCTGCCCGGCACCACCAGCGTGAGCTGGCAGGCCTTCGACCCCCAGGGCGCCCCGATCGGCTCGGGCACCGCCCCCGTCAACCCGCTGGGCGGGTTCAACCTCGCCGTGGCCGTGCCGGCCGGGGCCAACCTGGGCCCGGCCTGGGTGCAGCTCACGGCCGACGTGCCGGGCCTCCCGCCGGGGGCCGCCTCGTGGAGCCATCAGCTCCAGATCCAGGAGTTCCGTACCCCCGAGTTCGAGGTGACGGCCCGGCCCGAGTCGCCCGGGCCGTACTACACCACCGACCCGGCCACCCTGGCCGTCGATGCCGCCTACTTCGCCGGCGGCCCTCTCCCCGACGCCGAGACCATGTGGACGGTCACCACCGCCCGGACCACGTACCGGCCGCCGGGCTGGGACCGGTTCAACTTCGGGATCTGGCAGCCATGGTGGTCGGGGGGCTTCGCCGACGGCGGGCTCGGTTTCGGCGGCGGCAGCCGGATCGCCGACTTCGGCCCCTGTTTCCCGCCCGGATGCGGCCCCGGTGGCGAGGCCGAGGTGCAGACGTTCGCCGGGCGCACCGGCTCCGACGGCTCGCACTTCCTCCGCCTCGACTTCGACGGCCCCGCCGTCGACCTCCCCACCACGGTGAGCGCCGAGGCCGCCGTCACCGACGTCAACCGCCAGAGCTGGGCCTCCCGCACCGATCTGCTCGTGCACCCGGCCCGGGCCTATGTTGGCCTACGCACCGACCGGCCGTTCGTGGAGCAGGGCACCCCGTTGCGGGTGGACGCCGTGGTGGCCGACGTCGACGGCAACGCCGTGGCCGGTCTCCCGGTGGAGGTGACGGCCGGCCGTCTGGAGTGGGTCTACCGCAACGGCCAATGGACCGAGGAGCTGAGCGACGACACCCAGAGCTGCAGCCTCACCTCGGTGGCCCTGTCGCCGGGCGACGCCGCCCCCGACACCATGCGGTGCGAGCTGGCCACCGACATCGGCGGCACGTGGCGGGTCACGGCGGTGGTGACCGACGAAGCGGGCCAGCGCAACCGCACTGAGCTGACCGTGTGGGTGTCGGGAGGCGATCCCCGCCCGGCTCGGCTGGTCACCCAGGAGCCGGTCACGATCGTGCCCGACCAGCCCACCTACGGCGCCGGTGACACGGCCCGGCTCCTGGTCCAGAGCCCGTTCGGCCCGGCCTCGGGCCTGGCCACGGTCACCCGGGGCCCGATCGTGTCGACCCAGCCGTTCGACGCCGCCGACGGCAGCGCGGTGGTGGAGATCCCGGTCGACGAGGCCTGGACGCCGGGCGTGACCGTGCAGGTGGACCTGGTGGGAACCGCCCCCCGCACCAACGACGACGGCACGCCGGCCGAGGGGGCCCCGCCCCGACCGGCGTTCGCCACCGGCACGGTCGATCTGAAGATCCCGCCCGTCACCCGGGCCCTCACGGTCACGGCCACCCCGGCGGCGGCCGACCTGTCGCCGGGGGCCGGCACCACGGTGACGGTGGCCGTAGCCGGGCCCGACGGCGCCCCGGTGGCCGGCGCCGACGTGGCCCTGGTGGTGGTGGACGAGGCCGTGCTGTCGCTCACCGGCTACGACCTGGTCGACCCGCTGGAGGTGTTCTACACCCCCCAGTACTCCTCGCTGTTCGGCGAGTACACCCGGGCCTCGATCCTGCTGGGCCGACCCGACCTGGTGGCGGCCGGGCTGGGCGGCGGTGACGACTCGACCAGCGCTGATGCCAGCCTGGAGAGCGCCGGCGGCGGGGCGGCGCTGCAGGCGACGTCCACCACCATGGCCGCGTCCCGGGCGGCGGCCCCGGCCGGCGAGCTGGCGGCCAAGGCCGCCACCGGCGATGGTTCCGGCCAGCCCGTCCAGCTCCGCTCCGACCTCCAGCCGCTGGCCGTCTACGCCCCCGACCGGTCCACCGGGCCCGAGGGCACGGTGACGGTGGACGTGCCCCTGCCCGACAACCTGACCCGCTACCGGGTGATGGCGGTGGCGGTGGACGGGGCCCAGCGCTTCGGTCAGGGCGAGTCCACCATCACGGCCCGGCTGCCGCTGATGGTGCGCCCGTCGGCCCCCCGGTTCCTCAACTTCGGCGACCGCTTCGAGCTGCCGGTGGTGGTCCAGAACCAGACCGGGGCGGCGATGGATGTGGACGTGGCCCTCGACGCCGCCAACCTGTCGCTCACCGGACCTGCCGGCAAGCGGGTCACGGTGCCGGCCAACGACCGGGTGGA
>CADEDH010000054.1:28759-43468 GCA_902826025.1 uncultured Actinomycetes bacterium | reverse complement strand
GCGAAACTCCCCGAGTGTCCCTTCGGGACCTGGAGATTTCGCCTGCGGCGAAACTTCCGAGCATGGCGTAGGGTGCGGCATGGCCGACACCGAACCCACACCTGACCCGCCCCTGGCGATGTCGAGCATCAACGCCATGGCGGCCGAGATCCAGGCCGACGGCGTCGGTCCGGTGACCGAATCGGTCAACGCCTCTCTGATCGAGGCCTACCGGGCCAACAACGGCGAACTCCCGGGCGACCTGGCCGTCGGCCGGTTCCTGCTCCTCACCACGACCGGCGCCAAGTCGGGGAAGCGGCGCACCGTACCCCTCGGGTTCGTACGCACCGAGGGCAAGACCTTCATCCTGGCCTCACTCGGCGGCCGGCCCGAGAACCCGGCCTGGTACCACAACCTGGTGGCCAATCCGATCGTCACCGTGGAGCTGGGCCCCGACACCTACGAAGCCGACGCCGTGGTGCTCCAGGGCGACGAGCGAGACCGCATCTTCGAGATCTGCGCCCGCAAGGTCTCCAACTTCGGCGACTACCAGCGCCGCACCAGCCGGATCATCCCGGTCATCGAGCTCCGTCCCCGGGCCGGCGGCTGACGACCCGCCGATAGGGTGGCGTGATGGCAGAGAAGCCCGTTATCACCGTGCCCGAAACCCCTCCGCCCGCCGATCTGGTGACGATCGACGACGTGGTGGGCACCGGCGACGAGGCCACCCCCGGCACCACCGTCACCGTCCACTACGTCGGCGTGTCGTGGTCGACCGGGAAGCAGTTCGACGCCTCCTGGGATCGCAACGACCCCCTCCAGTTCGGCCTCGGCGCCGGGCAGGTGATCGAAGGCTGGGACACCGGTGTGGCCGGCATGAAGGTCGGCGGGCGCCGCACGCTCCACATCCCGCCCCATATGGGGTACGGGGCCCGGGGCGCCGGCGGCGTGATCGCCCCCAATGAGACCCTCATCTTCGTCGTCGACCTGCTCCACGTGGGCTGAATCACCCGGCGAGGCAACCATCGGACCCTCCCGGGCGACTTGAAGCGGAGGGTTGCCGTCCGCCCACCCCACGGGGAGGGCGGCAGCCCGACCCCACCGGCCCGAACCCTCCCGCCACCAGCCCATCGTGCTGCTTCCCCCCGACCCTCTGCTCGGCCCGGTCTCCCTGACCGACCCGGCGGCGTTGGCCGCAGTCCTGGCGCCCACGTTGGTGCCCGGTGCCGCCCCACCCCTTCTGCGCCTGCGGTACCTGGAGCACGACGTGGGCTCCTCGATGCTCGTCTGGTACCGGGCCGGCATCGGATCCGACGGGGCCGACGTGGTGGTGTCCTGCGGGCGCGTGCCCGGAGCCCCGCTCCGGCCCGAGCCACCCGGCGCACCGGGCCCAGCGGCTGAGCTGCTGGCCGCCGGTGTGCACCAGCCGAACGCCGAGGTCGACGGCATCACCGTGGCCTGGTACCCATTCGATCCCGCCCTGCCGGCCCTGGCCGGCGATCCCGCTATCTTCGTGCCGGCCGGCGCGGCGCGGTCGGATGGCCCGTGGCGGCGGCTGGCCTGGATGCCCCGCCAGCGGGCAGTGCTCGCCTGCGGAGATGTGGTGGTGAAGATGGAGGCCGACCTCCACCGACTGCTGGCCGGGGTACGTCATCTCGACCTCCTCCGTTCCGTGGTGAGGACGCCTGAGGTGCTGGCCGTCGACGAACAGACCGGCGTGTACGTGCAGGAGCTGCTGGCCGGGCGTCCCCTCGGCCCACCCGACGCCGTGGCCTGGGCCAACGCCGCCGGCGCCCTGGTCGGCCGCATCATGGGGGCCGGGGACGGCCCGAGCGCCTGGCCGGTACCTCGGATCGGGCCGTCGGATCTCCTGGCCGCCACCGCTCCCGTCCAGCGGCTGGCGGCCCACGCCGCCCCCGATCTGGCGGCCCGGATCGAGCGGGTAGCCGTCCACCTGGGCGCCTCGACGCCCGGTCCCGAACCCGGCACACCGCTTCACCTCACCCACGGCGACTTCAATGCCGGCCAGCTGGTGGCCCGCCCCGGGGGCGACCTCGGACTGGTCGACATCGACACGCTGTGCCTGGCTCCGGCCGGGCAGGACCTGGCCACCTACGCCACCAACCTGCTCGCTGGCCGTTCCGGCGATCTCGCCGTGGCCGAATCGGCCCTGGCCGGTCTCCTGGCGGGCTACGGGGCGCCGCCCCCCGGCGAACTGCCGTGGCTGGTGGCGGTGGCGGCGCTGCGCCGGCTCGACCGCCCGATCCGCCGCTTCAAGAGAGACTGGCATGAGCGCCTCTACCGGCTCCTGACCGACGTTGAGACGCTGGCCGCCCGCGTCTGACGCCACCGGGTGACGCCTTCGCGATTTGACGCCGCCGCCGGTTGGCGGGCGGCCAACCGACCGGTCAGCGGCCGGCGGGAGGTTCAGGTAACCGGTCGAGCCAGTCGAACACGATGTCGACCAGCACCACCGTGTCGTCGGGGGCCAACCAACCCACCACCAGGTAGCGGTAGGAGCCGAAGCGGGTGACCGCCTCGAACTGGCGGTAGGCCGGGTAGTCCGTCAGGAGCAGAGGCAACTCGTCGAACCAGCGGGCGAAGGCGTGCACGATGCCTGGATGGTCCATGGCCATGAAGTCGTGGAACGACGGCCGGCCATCGTCGGTCAGCTCGCCGTGCACGGTCTTGTAGTAGCTGCTGCTCGGCTCCACCACCCGGGGCGGAGGCGGACCAACCGGCAGCCGCTCGGGCACAGGCAGATCATCGTCATCGTCGTCGATCACGGTGGCGGGCCCGACCGGCGATCAGGCGCTGTGCGGCAGCTGGGAGGTCACGTGCTCCAGCACGGACCGCTGGGCCGCAATCCGGCCCCGCCGGGCCCCAGGGCTGGAGCACGCCTGGGCCTGGGCCTGCCGGGCCCGCAGATCGGCCTCGATCTCGTCGTCGGTCATCGTGGCCGCCAGCTCGTACACGGCCTCGATCCCACCGGTGGCCATCAGCACCGCCCACAATTCGGGCCAGCGCCCGGCGGCTCGCAGCTCGGCGACATCGGTCGTTGCCATCACGGCCACAGTACCCCGACTAGCCCCGGCCCACCAGAGCCCGTCAAGCCATACCGTAGGTCGACTGACGGGCCAGGTCCCGCAGCGCGGTGGAGATCTCGGTGAGGTCCTGCACCGATGCGGCCACGTGCTCCGACACCGAGTTGACGGCCGAGATCACCTGGGCCAGGCGGTCGACGTCGTTGGTGAGCTGGCGGGCCAGCTGGTCGATGGCGTCGACCGAGGCCTTGGTCTCACCGGCCAGGGTCTTCACCTCGCCTGCCACCACGGAGAAGCCCTTGCCGTGCTGCCCAGCCCGGGCCGCCTCGATGGTGGCGTTGAGAGCCAGGAGGTTGGTCTGGCCCGACACCCGACCGATGGTCTGCGACATCGCCTTGATGTCGGCCAGCCGGCCGTTCAACTCGTCCACCAGGGCCACGGCCTCGTCGAGCCGGCCCATGAGGCCGCCGGAGCGGGCATCGTTGGTGAGCATCGACAGGCTGGAGGCCTGATCGAGCAGGCGGGCGGCCTGGGCGTCGATCGTCCGGCCCTGGTCGTGGCGCTCGGTCACGTCCCGGCCGATCGACACGATCGAGTTGATGGCGCCGCCCTGGTCGAAGATGGCCCGATCCACCCACTGCTGCCACCTCTCGCCGACATCGGCGGCCCGCACCGAATGCTCGGTGACGGTCGACGGGTTCTGGGGGGTGAGACCGGCCAGCTGGCGCAGGTTGTGGGCCACCGCGGTCCGGGAGGCGGAATCGATCAGGTCGAGGAACCGGGTGCCGACGAGCTCGGCCCGGGTTCGCCCGTGCTGGGCGGCATAGGCGAGGTTCATCCACACCAGGGTGCCGTCCAGCCGGAACTGGCAGATCATCTCCGGTAGCAGGTCGAGCAACGAGGCAAGATCGGGCGCGGCCAGCTCGCCGTGGTCCGTCGAAGGCTTGGCCGGTACCGTCGAGGCGGACGGCGGGGCGGTGGCGCGGCGGCGGAACAGGACCATCGATGAACCAGTCGGCACCAGGGCGGGAGCGATGAGCCGGCCCGCGCCCCCAAAGGGTGAGACCGGGCCACCGCCCCCGGGCCGCCTACGCCCGGTCGGCTATTGTTCGGTGACCATGGGACGACCCGGCGCCAGCCATCTGACGATCACCACCGTGGGCCGAGAGCCACGGCACCTCGGTTTGAGCGGCGATATCGATGCGTACACCGCCCCCGACCTCGCTGCGGCCCTCGAGGGCCTCGGGCCGGCAGCCGACGTAGCCGTCGATCTGTCGGGAGTCGCCTTCATCGACTCATCTGGGCTCCGGGCGCTGGTCTCGGCCCATACGGTGCTCGGCGAGCATGGCCACCGGCTCATCCTGGTGGCGCCGAGCCGGGCCGCCAGCCGACTGTTCGAGATCAGCGGGCTGGACGAGTACTTCCACCTGGTCTGACATCTCGTGGGGATCGCCCGCTCCCACCGGCGCTTATCACAACTCGCTACGTTCGCCCTGGTCAGAACGGTTGCGCAGTGGTTATGTCCGAGATGCCATCGTCTCCGTGCGGGAATGGGACGACGAGAGGACGTGGGGCGATGGGGACGCCGATACCCAGGGGCGGGGACGACCGCGAACACGATGGGGCGCCGCGCCGCCCCCGGACGTCGCTCACCCCCGATCTGGTGGCGCTGGCCACCCGCGTGGGGCGGCACGACTGGGACCCGGCCGGCAGCGGAGACGAGGAGGAGTCGATCGCCTCGGGTGTGCTGGCACTGGCGATCACGGCGCAGGCCGACCCGGCCGCGTTCCTCCAACGCCTGGCGGTGGCTTGCCTTCCGGCTGGAGCCTGGGCCGCCTACGGCGCCGAACGCCTGGCCCTGCGGCTCTTCGGGCCCGACAACCCCCTGCAGTGTCACCCGGCCTGGTGCGCCCTGCTCGACCGGGCCCTGGCCCTGAACCGGACCCGCCTCCTGCCCTATCCCCTGCTCCCGACGTACCTGGCCGAGCACTTCGAGGTCGAGGGGGGCGATCCGGAGGATTGGCTGCCCTACCACGAGGAGCCCGATCCGGGGGAGGCGTCGATCTCCCCGCTGGGCCCAGTCGAAGTGCGCAAGGTGGTGGAGGGGCGGGCCGGCAGTGGGGTCACGGTCACTGTCCGGCGCGATGGCGCCCACGTCGTCGGCCTGGTGGAGTTGGTGATGGCGGACGGCGACGGCCGCCCCACCGGGACGCAACGGGCCACGTTGGAGTGCTGGCGGGCCAGCCACCTGTACGACCTCTACCTCGACATCGCCTGGGCCTTCCCCTTTCGGGCGTGGGCCGACCCGGAGCTGGAGCCGTTCTTCCCCGGCCCCACCCCCCGCATCTGATCAGCCCACCGGCGCGCTCTCCCGATAGCCGAGCCACCGCCCGGCATCGAAGTCGTACAGCTTGCACACCCGGGTGGTGTGCAGATAGTCGCCCAGACGGAGGCGGGTGTCGGTCACCGTGGCTCCCAGTTCGGCCTTGATCGCCTCGGCCGCCGGGGGCAGTTGGTACCACGGGATTCGGGCGTCGACGTGGTGCGGCACGTGGACGAAGATGTGGTGGAGGAAGACGTTCAGGTACCAGGGGGCCCGCAGGATCGTGGTCGACTCCGTCTGGGCCCGGCGGCGGGTCCACTCGGCGCCCGTCCACCAGCGGATGTCCGGGCCCACGTGGTGCAGGTACACGACCCAGCCGATCACCCCGCTGAACAGCAGGAACGGCACCACGATCAGCTCGATCGGCAGCAGCACGGCCCACAGCACCGAGCCCCGGACCCACCATCCCAGGGCTGCCGTGCCGCCCAGGGTCAGCATCGCCCACGCCGCCACCAGCCGGAAGTCGGTGCGGACGGCGACGGCGTGCTTGGGCGGGGGATCGAAGCGGATCATCTTGTTCCACCAGACCTCACGCAAGTAGTAGGCACCGCATCCCAGCCACGACCATTCGAGGCGGTGGCGGAGCCGGCCCAGCCGGCCCAGCTCCCGGTACTCGGCGGGGGTGAGCGGGTGCCACACGAAGTCCATCCCCTGGCGGGTGGTGAAGCCGTGGTGGACCCGGTTGTGGCCCACCACCCATGCTTCCTGCACGTGGAACGAGGGGAGGAACAGGATCCGGGCCACGGTGGTGTTGACCCGGCGGCTGTCGAACAGCGCCTGGTGCGCGGCGTCGTGCCCCAGTACGAACAGGCCCGACACGGCCAGGCCGGCCAGCAGCTCGAGAGGCACGATCAGCCACCACTGGTGCACGAACACCAGGGCCGTGAGGGCGAGCAGATACAGCAGGCCGTCTTGGGCCACGCCGACGGCGCTGCGGACCCGGGAGCGGGTGAAGCAGCGGTCGGGGATCATGGCTCGGATGGGCGCCAGTGAGCGGTCGCCCTCTGCCGGGGCGGGACGGGAGAGTTGGGCCACGGCGGGAACCTATCCACGCCACAGCCCCACCCCTAGGGCCCAAGGTCCCGATTGTCGATCGGGCCGGGCCGGATCCCTCACCCCTGCGACGCCGGCTCCAGCAGGTTGAAGCTACCCCCGGCGGGATCGTGCAGGATGGCGGTGATGCCGATGTCGCCGGCCGGGAAGGGGCCCTCGACCACGGTGCCCCCGGCGGCCCGGACCTTGCCGAGGGTGGCGTCCATGTCGGCCACCGTGAAGTAGACCGCCCAGTGGTTGGGCACCATGTCGGGCATGCCGTCGGGCATGGCCATGGTGCCACCCAGGCCGCCGTGGTCGCCGCCCTCGATCACGCCGTACTCACCCATCTCGCCCATGTCCATCATCTCGTAGGTCCAACCGAAGACCTTCGTGTAGAACTCCCGGGCGGTGGCGATGTCGCGGCTCATAAGCTCGTTCCAGGCCCAGGTGTCGGGCTCGTTGCAGATCTGGGATCCGATGTGCTCGATGGGCCGCCAGACGGAGAAGACCGCCCCCGTGGGGTCGCTGAACACGCCCATCTCGCCGGCGTCCATCACTTCCATCGGCGGCATCACCACCGTGCCCCCGTTGGCGGCCACGGCGTCGGCCGTGGCCTTGGGGTCCCGCACGGCGAGATAGGTGTTCCACACCGCCGGCATGCCCTCGACACCAGGGGGTTGGCCCCCGATGCCGCATACGTTGAGCCCGTTCTGACGGGCCATCACGTAGATGCGGTTCCCCTCGTCGTCGAGCTGGTCTTCGAGGTCCCACCCGAACACCGCGTGGTAGAACGCTTTCGATCCATCGACATCGGGACTCATCAGATCGACCCAGCAGGGCGAGCCGGGCGCATGGGACGTGAACTGTGGCATGGATTGACCTCCGTTGGTCGGGCTGACGACCCAACCTAACCAGAGGCTGTGACAGTGGATCGGGGGTGGGACCCGCGTTCGCCGCCTGGAAACGAAGGCGCCTATGGCATCGCGCCGAGCGATCGGGGGGTCGGCACCCCGGGACCAGCGCTGGCTGAACCGGTGTGGTCGGGCTCGCTCACCTTCAGCAGCTCACGATCGATACGGGCCAGGAGCTCGGCACTGCGGACGGGATCCATCTTGCGGGCGAACAGGGCGGTCGACGCCGCCACCTTGTCGAAGTCCTCCATCTCGAGCACCCGGGGCGGCGTGGGGTTGGGATTCGTCCAGTCGACATAGCGCCGGAAGTCGTTGTCGACCGTGGCGGCGAAGGGCGAGCTCCCGATGATCGTCTGGTAGAAGGTCTCGTCGGCCAGGAACGTGTGCCGAAAATAGCGCTCGACCTTCGGATTCCGGTCGAGCGTGTCGAGTACGTGGTCCACGCAGTCGCCGGTGAGAGACCACCAGAACGAACCTCCGTGGGGGAGCAGGGCGGCAGGTAACCGGCGGGGCACGGGGATGTCGAGATGGATCCGCGACCGGTAGAAGATGTGCCAGTTCCGTATGCGCCGCATCGGCGCGTACGGGCCAGCCTGGGTTTCGAACCAGTTCGGCTGGTCGAGGCGGAACATCTCCATGAACTGCCGGTCGGGGTGCTGTTCGAAGAAGGCCCGGATCTCGGTCAGGGGCCGAACCGGATAGTCCTGGCCGGACATGAGCAGCACCCGGTCGAAGCGGCCCAGCGTCCGCAGGTGGCGGAGACCGGCGAGGGAGGCCTCGACGATGCTGTACTGACCCCAACGGACCCGGTGACGCTCGTCGGTGAAGTGGACGTGGCCATCGTCGGCCAGCCGCCGACGGGCCTCCTGGTACACCTCCCCGGCCACGGCGTTGACGTGGATCACGACCTCGTCGACCGTGGGCCGGAGCCGGCGCACCAGACGCTCCAGGTGCGGTGGATGGGTGTGAGCGAGGATGACGACGGCGAGTTTCATGGCCCCCCTGCGGCGAGAGTCACTACCACCCGATCCAGAACGATAGGTGACAGGGGCCGGCTGGTGGTGCCCCTGCGCTGGGCAAAAGGCGGCCCAACCAACTTGCCGCCCCGCCCGGCCCGCGGCCAGGCTCGGTAGCGGGGGACACCCGCCACCGAGGAGGGCCGTGGGATGAAGGTCGGAGTGCTGCAGTTCTTCTCCTGGCCCGAGCGCCGCATCCCGCTCAACGAGGTGTACGGCCGGGCGCTCGACCGGATCGACGTGATGGAACGCACCGGGTACGACGCCGTGTGGCTGGCCGAGCACCACTTCAACACGTTCTCGGTGTGCCCGTCGGTCCATCTCATGGGCATGCACGTGGCCGACCGCACCGCCCGGTTGG
Source organism: uncultured Actinomycetes bacterium (assembly GCA_902826025.1). Lineage (GTDB taxonomy): Bacteria > Actinomycetota > Acidimicrobiia > Acidimicrobiales > SZUA-35 > CADEDH01. The sequence goes on along the minus strand of CADEDH010000054.1, from coordinate 34,739 downwards.
GCATCGGCATGGCCGTCACCCTGGCCGCCTTCTACCATCCGCTGCGCATCGCCGAGGAGATCGCCCTGCTCGACGTCCTCTCGGGCGGTCGGGTGCTGTGGGGGGCGGGCCGGGGCTTCGACCGTACCGAGCACACCGCCTTCGGCGTCGACGAGACCGACAGCTACCCCCGGTTCCGGGAGCACGTGGAGATCGTGCACGCCGCCTGGACCAACGAGCGCCTCACCTGGCACGGCGAGCACTGGCACTTCGACGATGTGGAGGTGCTACCCAAGCCGCTCCAGCAGCCCCATCCGCCGATGTGGGTGGCGTCGTCGTCGCCCGACGCCATCGCCTGGTCGGCCGAGCGGGGATACCCCATCCTCATGGATCCCCATTCCTCCAACGCCGAAATCGGCCGCAAGCACCGCCTCTACCGCGAGCAGCTGCTGGCGGCCGGGCACGATCCCGACGATGGGCGGGAGACCCCGATGGCCCGGCTGCTGGCCGTGGCCCCCACCCGCAGTGAGGCCGAGGCCATCGCCCGGCGGGGGGCCATGTGGACCGTGGGCTCCTACGCCGGCAAGGGGCGGGCCAACATCGGGGGCAAGGGGGCGCAGGAGGCGGCCGCCAGCGACGGCACGGTAGATCCCATCCAGCGCTACATCGACGACGTGGTGTTGTGGGGCACGCCGGCCGAGGTGATCGACCGCATCGCCGAACTGCGGGAGACGATCGGACTGCACTACCTCATGTGCGCCCCGTTCAGCCACGGCTCGTTCCAGCTGTTCACCGACGAGGTGCTGCCCGCCCTCCTCTAACAGTCCGTGCTGGGCGTTCCGGGAGCAACGCGGGCTCCGAGGGCCAGGAGGCCGCCGGGGGCGGGAGCGGGGCGGCCGAAGTACCAGCCCTGGGCCAGGCGGCAGCCGAGTTCGGACAACAGCTTGGCCTGGGCCGGGCTCTCCACCCCCTCGGCGATGGCCGACGCCCCCAGGCGGTCGGTGAGGGTCACCACCGCCTCGAGGATGGCGGCGGCATGCCGGTCGGACTCCACCCCCTGGAGGAAGCCCCGGTCGATCTTGATGCCGTCGATCTCGAGGCGCTGCACGTAGGCCAGCGACGAGTAGCCGGTGCCGAAGTCGTCGAGCAGGACGCGCACCCCGATCGCCCGGAGCTGACGGAGGATCGTGGTCACGTTGTCGGCCAGCGCCACCCGTTCGGTCACCTCCAGCGCCAGGCGATCGAGGGGAAAGCCGTGGGCCAGGGCCACCGCCGCTGCCTTGTCGGCTGCACCTCCCGCCGCCAGCCAGGCCGGTGACACGTTGACCGACAGCCGGGCCTCGTTGCCGGCCTCGGCCGCCTCCCGCACCGCGGTGGCCAACACCCAGTCGTCGAGCCGGGTGATCATGCCGAGCTCCTCGGCCACCGGTATGAACGTGTCGGGCGGCACCCGGCCCAGCACCGGGTCCACCCACCGCAGCAGGGCCTCGTGGCCCACCACGGTCTCGCTCTCGATGTCCACCACCGGCTGGTACTCCAGGTGCAGCCCCTGGCCCGTGGCCACCGCGTTCTCGAGCCTCTCGGCCAGCTCGGCCTGGTGGCGCAGCTCGCTCTGGATGGTCTCGTCGTAGCGGCCCACCTGGTTCCGACCGCCCGACTTGGCCTGGTACATGGCGACGTCGGCGGCGTTGATCACGTCGTCGGCGGTGGCCACCCCGTCGGCCGTGGCGATGCCGATGCTCACGCTGAGCGGCACCGTGCGGCCCCCCACCGTGGCCGGTCCGTTCAGGCGGTGGCGGATCCGCTCGGCGATGTGGCCGGCCTGGCGGAGATCCACCCGGGAACCGAAGACCACGATGAACTCGTCGCCGGCCAGCCGCCCCACCAGATCGTCGGCCCGGGTGCTGACGTTGATCCGGTCGGCCACCTCCCGGATCAGGAGGTCGCCCACGTGATGGCCGTACCGGTCGTTGACCGACTTGAACCGGTCGACGTCGATGTAGAGGACGTTCATCTCGCCCCGGCCCCGGGCCAGCCGCTCGGTGATCGTCTCCATCACCAGGCGCCGGTTGGCCAGGCCGGTCAGCGGGTCGTGGGTGGCCTGCCACTCGGCTTCCTCCAGGGCCCGTTGCCGCTGGTCGAGGGTGAGGGCGTCGGTGAGCGCCACCGAGGCGTAGCCGGCCAGCAGGAGCACGGTCTCGATCTCGTCCCGACTGAAGCGTCGATCGGGCTCCCGGCTCGACACGGTGAGCGCCCCCACCACCTCGTGGCGCCGGCGCACGGGGGCGGTGATGGTGGCCGTCAGGCCCGCTTTCACCAACCCGGGGATCGCCCGCTCATGGTTGGCGTAGTCGTGGGTGACCACCAGCTCGTCACGCTCGATGGCCAGCCCGGCCAGCCCCTCGTCCGCCCGCACCAGGCCGAGGCTGCGGGGAAAGGAGAGCGGGGCGTTGGCCGACTGCTGGGCCAGCTCCAGCATCCCGTCGGGCCGGAGCAGCTGCAGCACCACCACGTCGCCCCGGAGCAACTCCTCGGCCTGGCGCACGATGGTCTCCAGCACGGGGCCGGTGGAAGCGGTGAGCATGCCCTGGATGTCGAGCATGCGGGTCATGAGTTCGGTGTGGCGCTGCGCCAACTCGTCGGCCAGCTGCCGGTTGAGCTCCACCTCCTGGGCCAGTTGCTCGCTCACCTTCACCTGTTGCTCGAAGGCGTCGATGCTGCGGGCGGCCAAGCGCATGATGCGGATCATGGCCCGGCATCCCTGGAGCTCGGCCGGGTCGAACGGCCCGGCGGTGCGGATGACGGCGAACCGGCTCGTGTCGTCGTCGTCGATGGGTAGCGACACCACCGTGACCGGGCCCAGCCCGGGAAGCTCGGCCTCGGCCGCGGCCGAGCCGGAGGCGGTGGAGCCGACGGCGGCCACGAGGTCCACCACCGCCCGCTCCATCTCAGCCGAGCCGCCGAGTCCGGTGGCCTGGGCCACCTGACCGCCGGTGACGATGGCCACGATCTCCGCTTCGTAGTGCTCGGCCGCCGAGTCCACCACCCGCTGGCGGACGGCATCCTCGGAATGGAGCGCGAAGGTGTCGAGCAGGCCGATGAGTCCAGCGGCTGCCGACCGGGAGGTCACTGGACGGCCAGGACGACCATGGTCTGATTGTGGAACCCGAGGCTGCCGCCGCGCCGGGCGATCTCTCCGTAGGTGTACAGACCCGACAGGGTGGCACCGGCCGGCAGCTGGCCGGCCACGGTGGCGGTCTCGCACGCCAGCTCGCCGTCACCGATCACGCCCCGGCAGGCCACGCAGTCGAAGGCGACCAGGCCCAACGGATCGCCCGTGAGCTGGGCCAGGGCGTCGTCAACGGCCGAGCCGGCGGCGGCCACCACCGTGTCCGATCCGCCCTGCATCAGGGTCACCAACTCCCCTTCGCCGATGGCCACCAGGAACTCCATCGACCGTCGCTGAGGGTCGGTGGCCCGGATGAACCGCACCTGGTGGCCGCCCCGGCTCTCCAGGCCGAGAGGCCGGGTCTGGCTGAAGCGGGCCAGGTCGGGCCCGACGGAGGCCTCGGTGAACCCCAGCGCCTCCAGGTAGGCGTCGAGGGCGGGGCGGTCGTCGAGGGTGAGGATCGAGTTGCCCTCGGCCGCGGTCACCGTCATGGGTGACCCGATCGGGCTCCAGCCGTGCCGCACGCCCACTCCCAGCGGCGCGGTGGAGCCGAGGGCAACGCCCACCACCGAGCGGGCGAGAAGCTGGTCGCCAGCCAGTTGCCAGGTGGCCTTCATGGCCAGGTTGTCGCCGGCGCAACCGCCGACGATGGGCACCAGGGCACCAGCCACCTCGTAGGCCCCCCGCACGATGTGATTGGTGTCGCCGGTCAGGCCATCGGCCAGAAGGATGAGGGCCGAGTGGGGGGGCTGCGGAGCGAGAGCCCGCACCGCCTGGGCTGCGGCCTGGCCGGCGGCCCGACTGTCGGCCAGGTCCAGCTGGCCCACGCTCACCGCCGCCGTCATACCCGGGCCGCCCAGCAGCGTGACCTGCACCGGCGCCTCCACCCAGGTGCGACGGTTGACGATGCCAGACGATGTGCAGCCGGCCACGTCGATGCCGTCGAGGGCGCCCCGGAGCCCCTCGCCGGTTGCGGCCAGGATCTCGGGCGAGGCGGCGAACACCAGGCCCACGGCCCAGGGCCCGGCCCCGACGGCGGCGCTGGCCGCCACCGCTTCGGCGGGCGAGGCGGCCGTGATCGAGGCCACGACCCGGTCACCGTCGGCGCTGCGGGCCACAGTGACGTCGGTGGCGGTGAACGCTGTGCTCTCGGGCGCGGGCAGGGGGGAAGGAGCCGTCATGGTGCTCCCATCGGCCCGACTGGGGGCGGGATTGAGCGCTGACAGAGCCGGACCCATAGCGCCTGGGATCGGGCGGACACCTCGATGTCACCGTGTGTGGTGCATCGACCGCGATCTGTGACTAGGCCGTCCCCGTCGGAGTGGCGCCTCGGGAACGGTCGAAGTTACGGAATGTGACCGAAGTCATCGAACGACTTGCGCCCGGCGCTCGGCTTTGGGAGCGTTGGGCGGGAAATCGGGCTACGCCGACGTGGCCACGACGGACAAATGGGGAGAGCACGAGCTGATGTCTCGATTGAGCAAGCTTTTGGCGACCATGATGGCCTTGGCGCTGGTTGCTGCCGCCTGTGGCAGTAGCGGTGATTCCACCGATTCAACCGGGGGCGGGGGTGAGACCGACACCTCGACCGACGTCTCCACCGGCGACGACACCGGGAAAGACACGAGCGCCGCCGAGGCCGGTGATCCGGTGCGGGGAGGCAAGCTCCGCTACGGCATCGAGGCCGACTCGGCCAACCCGTGGGTCCACTACGCCACCTCGTGCGCCATCAGCTGCCGCATGATCTTCAAGGCGATCAGCGACCCGCTGTTCATGACCGACGACAAGGGCGAGATCCAGCCCTTCCTGGTCGACACGTCGGAACCCAGCGCCGATTTCAAGACGTGGACGCTCACGATCAGAGACGGCATCACCTTCCACGACGGCACCCCGCTCGACGGGGCGGCGGTGAAGTACAACATCGACGCCTGCCGCAAGAGCCCGCTCACCGGCCCGGCCTTCAGCCCGATCGCCGACACGGCCGCCACCGGCCAGACCGTGACCGTCACCTACAAGAACCCCGATGCCCTCGGCCCGGCGCTCCTGCGGGACGAGGTGTGCGGCTACATGTTCTCGCCCGCCTGGATGAAGACCCTCAAGAACAACCCGCTGCTGACCGACGCCGAAAAGGCGGCGGCCACCGGCGACCCGGCGGCCCCAGTGGGCGTTGGCCCGTTCACGTTCCAGTCGTACACGCCGGGCAACGGCAACGCCTTCGTGGCCGTCCGCAACGCCGACTACTGGCGGGGCGACGGCCCCAACTCGGTGACCAATGAGGGCCTGCCCTACCTCGACGAGATCGAGTTCGTGGTGGCGGTGGACATCCAGGGCCGGTCCAACGGCCTCAAGTCGGGTGAGTTCGACATCATCCACACGGCCAACGCCGACGAGGTGTCGAAGTACGAGGGCGACGACGCCTTCACCCTGCTGAAGGCTGACGCCTACGCCGAGACCAGCTACATCCTGCTCAACGTCGGCGCCGGCGAGAACCCGACGCTGGCCCGCGGTCCGGGGCCTGCCCAACCTGCCGATGGACCCCGGCGGGCTGAACGCCAAGAGCCCGATCAACATCCTGAGCTGCCGCAAAGCGCTGGCCGGGGCCATCGACACCCAGCGGGTGGCCGATGAGCGCCAGGCGGGCCTGGTCCAGCCGGCCAACGGGCCGTACCCCCCCGGCTCGGTGGGCTACCTGGAGGATTCGGGTTACCCGGCCTTCGACCTCGATGCGGCCCAAGCCGAATGGGAGAAGTGCAAGACCGAGGCCGGAACCGACACGATCGAGTTCGCCTTCAACACCACCAACGACCCGTTCAACGTGGAGACCAACACCCT
>CADEDH010000054.1:6577-28659 GCA_902826025.1 uncultured Actinomycetes bacterium | reverse complement strand
CCCAGGTCTGGTGCACCGACGGCAAGTGCCAGGAGTGATCTGAGCCCGACCATGTGATCCGCGTGCGGCCCCGTCACCTGGCGGGGCCGCACCGATAAACGACTTCCAGGGGGTAGGACAGCGTGCGAATGCTGAGAGAGCGACCGAGCCGCCTGACGGCGCCGGCTTTGATCGCCGTGGTGTTGTGGGCCTGGTTCCTCGGGCCCCGTATCCGCTACATCTTCGCCGCCGTGCTGATCGTGGGCACCGTGGCCGCCTTCATGACCAACGGCCGGTACGCCCTGCGCCGGATCGTGGGCGTGGTCCCCATCCTCATCGCTGTCTCGTTCGTGGTGTTCAGCCTCATGGCGGTCCTCCCCGGCGATCCCGCCATCAACATCCTCGGGCCCTCGGCCACCCCCGACGCCGTGGAGCAGGTACGCACGGAGCTGGGGCTCGACGAGCCGTTCTTCAACCGCTACGGCGACTGGCTGGGCGACCTGGTGATGGGCGACCTCGGCACCTCGGTGCAGCGCCGCCAGCCGGTGGCAGAGGGCATCGGCCAGTCGATCACACCGTCGCTCCAGCTGATGGTGTACTCGGTGATCCTGGCCTCGCTCCTGGCCTTCCCCCTCGGGGTCTACGCCGCCTACAAGCAGGGCCGGCGCCCCGACCGGGTCATCAACACCGTCATGCTCGGCTTCTTCGCCGTGCCCAACTTCGTGATCGCCGTCAACCTCGTGCTGTTCTTCGCCATCGGCGGCCTCAGCGTGTTCGGCACCCGGTTGGGCCTCAAGGTCCTCCCCGGTGCCGGCTACGTGGAGTTCGGGGAGAACCCGGTGGAGCACTTCAAACGCATGCTGTTGCCGTCGCTGTCGCTGGCCCTGGGCCAGTCGGCGGTGTTCATGCGGCTGCTCCGCTCCGACATGATCGGTACTCTGCGTCTCCCCTTCATCGACCTGGCCCGCTCCAAGGGCCTGTCGACCAACCGCATCCTGTGGCATCACGCCCTCCGGCCCTCGATGTTCACTCTGCTCACGGTGATGGGCTTCAGCATCGGGGCTCTCATCGGGGGGGCTCTCATCACCGAGGTGATCTTCACCCTGCCCGGCATCGGGAGCTTCATGTTCGAGTCGATCAGCCGCCGCGACTACATCTCGGTGCAGGGCGGCACCCTGGTCATCGCCACGCTCTACGTGATGATCCTGGTGATGGTCGACTTCCTGTACCTGGCACTCGACCCCCGGCTGCGAACCACGGGCGGGGGACTGGGAGGTGGCAATGGTTAGCCCCGTAGGTAGTGGGTCCCCGCCCGGCATGACGGCTCAGCTGGCGGTCTCTGGTGTGGAGATGGCGGAAGCGGCCGAGCTGGCCCAGCTGGAGGCCGACCCGGAGAAAGGCGGCATACCCGGCGCCCGTCGACGCAAGAAGCTCGGCCCCCTGTTCTGGGCGGCCGTGACCTACCTCACCCTGCTCACGCTGGCCGCCATCTTCGCCCCGGTGCTCCCCTTGAAGGACTACGCCAAGACGTTCAAGGGCACCTCGAAGGATGGCCCAACGCTCACCTACTGGCTGGGCAATGACGGCGCCGGGCACGACATCTTCTCCCGCATCATCTACGGCGCCCAGGTGAGCCTGATCGTGGCCTTCGTCGGTGCCATCTTCGCCCTGCTCATCGGGGGTTCGATCGGATTGGCCGCCGGCTACTACCGCCGCACGGTCGACACGATCGTCACCGCTGTGCTCGACGCCACCCTGGTGATCCCGCCCCTGCTGCTGGCCCTGTCGCTGATCCTGTTCCTCGACCCCGACGCCCAGCGCCGGGTGTTCATCCTGATCCTGGTGTTCGTGGTGCTGTCGATCGCCCCCATCGCCCGGGTGGTGCGGGCCTCCACCCTGGTGTGGTCGGAACGGGAGTTCGTGATGGCGGCCAAGACCATGGGCGCCCGCGACGGCCGGATCATGTTGCGAGAGGTCCTGCCCAACGTGGCCCCGGCGCTTGTCAGCTACGCCCTGATCGTGATGGCCAACCTGATCGTGGTGGAAGGGGCGGTGTCGTTCCTCGGCCTGTCGGTGCCACCGCCCACCCCCACCTGGGGCGACATGATCAACAAGGGGCGAACCGACCTCGATGTGGCCGCCCACATCGTGCTGTTCCCGGCGTTGGCCATGTTCTTCACCGTCCTATCCCTCAACTACGTGGGCGACCGGCTGCAGGAGCGGTTCGAGGCCCGGGAGTCGGTGCTCTGATGGCAGGTACGGGTAAAGCCCATCTGCGTGACCCCGAGCAGACCCTGCTGCGGGCCGAAGACCTGGTGGTGGAGTTCCCCCTGGGGGCGGGCGGGGCCAAGGTCCATGCCGTCAGCGGCATCTCGATCGACCTGGTGGAGGGCGAGACCCTCGGCCTGGTGGGCGAGTCGGGCTGTGGGAAGTCGACCACGGGTAAGGCCATCATGGCCATCCCCAAGCCGACGTCGGGCTCGATCAAGCTCGACCAGGTGGAGCTGACCACCCTCGACGACGAGTCGCTGCGTCGCACCCGGCCGGTCCTGCAGATGATCTTCCAGGATCCGATCTCGGCCCTGAACCCCCGGCGCACGGTGCGTGACATCATCGCCGAGCCGCTGGTGGTGTGGTGGGAGGAAGAGGAGGGCCGGCCGCCGACCTCGGCCTGGCTCGAGGCCTACGGCCGGGTCTTCAGTCGGGTGGCGGCCCAGGTCATCCGGCCCATGGTGCCATTGCTCACCCTCCTGCTCGTGGCCTTCGTGCTGTGGGTCACCAGCGAGGCGGCGGAGGACCGGGCCTGGGAGGGAGCGCTGGGCTGGACCCAGGTGCCAGCCATGATCATCGGCTTCCCGTCGCTGGCGGCCGTGGGCGTGATCGGCTCGATCCTGGGCTCCATGGGTCTGATATGGCTGGCTCTGGCCGTGATGGTGCCGTTCGGGGTCATGTCGAAGGTGCTGGGCAAGGTCTCGCCGGCCGTCGGCCTGCTGGCCGCCGCCTTCGCCACCGCCGTGACCCTGTTCATGATCTGGCGGACCTGGAACAGCTTCGCCGGCACCGCGGCCTGGGTGGGGCGGGCCTTTGTGATCGCCATCGCTCTCCCCGTGGTCGTCTGGTTCCTGGCCTCCCTGCTGAAGCCGGCCCGGGCCGGGGCCACCGGCGTTGCTCTGGCCCTGGTGGCGGTGCTGATGTTGGAGGTGTTCTACGTCTCCGGCCTCGACGGGGTGCCCAAGCTGGGCGCCTTCGTGCTGGCGGCCGCCATCGACATCGTGCTGTTCCGACTGGTCCGCAAGCAGGCCGGGCTACGGGCGGCCGAGCTGCGGGCCCGGGCCGAGCCCAAGGTGCGGGAGATGCTGGAGACCGTGGGCATCAACCCGGACACCTCGCTCGACCGCAAGCCGTACGAGTTCTCCGGCGGCCAGGCCCAGCGCCTGTCGATCGCCCGGGCCCTGATCCTCGATCCCAAGGTGATCATCTGCGACGAGCCGGTGTCGGCCCTCGACGTGTCGGTCCAGGCCCAGATCCTGAACCTGTTGGAGGAGATGAAGGCCCGCTACGGGCTCACGCTGGTGTTCATCGCCCATGACCTGGCGGTGGTGAAGAACGTCAGCGACCGGGTGGCCGTGATGTACCTGGGCAAGATCTGCGAGGTGGCCCGGCCCGACGAGCTGTTCGCCAACCCGGCCCACCCCTACTCGCACCTCCTGCTGTCGGCCATACCCCACCCTGATCCGCTGATCGAGGCCCACGTCACCCAGGTGGCGGCCGACCTGCCCTCCCCGGTGAACCCGCCCAGCGGGTGCCGGTTCCGTACCCGGTGCCCTCTGGCCCAGGAGCGGTGCGCGTCGGAGGAGCCCGTCATCCGCGAGGTGGCGCCCGAGCAGTTCGTGGCCTGCCACTTCCCCTTGGTCGGAGAGGCCGCCCAGTGAGCTACCCCAACAGCGACGGCCCGGTCGACACGGTGGCCGACACCGTCGACGATCACGCCCCCGTGCTCGTGGTGAAGAACCTCACCACCACCTTCGCCACCCCCCGGGGGCCGCTGACGGCGGTCGACGACGTGTCGTTCACGCTGCGGCGGGGCACGGCGCTGGGCATCGTAGGCGAATCGGGCTCGGGCAAGAGCGTGACCGCCCGATCGGTGATGCGCCTGCTGCCCAAGAGCAACGTCACCACCACCGGCGAGGTGTCGATCAACGGCATCGACATGATGGCGCTCGGGCCCAAGGAGCTGCGGGCCATGTGGGGCCCCGAAGTGGCGATGGTGTTCCAGGACCCACTGGGGTCGCTGAACCCGGTGATGCGGATCGGCGACCAGGTGGCCGAGGGCCTGCGGATCCACCACAACGTGTCGCGCAAGGAGGCCCGGGCGGCGGCCCTGCAGCTGCTGCGCCAGGTGGGCATACCGTCGCCCCAGACCCGACTCGACGAGTACCCCCACCAGCTCTCGGGCGGCATGCGACAACGGGTGGTGATCGCCATCGCCCTCTCGTGCGGGCCCAAGCTGCTGATCGCCGACGAGCCCACCACCGCCCTCGACGTGACGGTGCAGGCCCAGATCCTCGACCTCCTGTCGGACCAGCAGACCGAGCGGCACATGCCGCTGGTGCTGATCACGCACGATCTGGGAGTGGTGGCCGGCCGCACCCAGGAGGTGATCGTGATGTACGCCGGGCGGATCATGGAGCGGGCCCGCACTCCGGTGCTGTTCCGCGACATGAAGATGCCGTACACCGAGGCCCTGTTCCGGTCGATCCCCAAGGTGGAGTATCCGAGCCACACCCGGCTGGCCATCATCCCCGGTCGCCCACCCACCATGGTGGAGCCGATCCGGGGCTGCCGGTTCGCCCCCCGGTGCCGGTACGCCCAGGACCGGTGTCTGGAGGAGGAACCGGAACTGACCCCGGCAGTGGACCGCGACCACGTGTACCGATGCTTCTATCCCGTCGGTACACCCGAGGGCGAGCAGGCGCTGGAGATCAACCGGTCCAACGGCCGGCTCACCCCCGAAGGCGAACTCATCGGCGTCAGCTGATGCTCGTCGGGGTGCAGTTCCAGGGCGACGACGTGGGGCCGAAGGCGTTCGGCCAGCGGGCCGAGGAGGCCGGGTTCGACTCGGTGTGGTGCGGCGACCATGTCGGCCACCTGATCGACGGGCTGGCCGCCCTCGGGCTCTACGCCGGCGCCACCGAGCGGATCACGATCGGGCTCAACCTGTTGGTGGCCCCCTACCGCTCGGGGGCGGTGATGGCCAAGGCCCTGGCCACGATCGCCCGGGCCGCTCCGGGTCGGGTGATCGCCGGGTTCGGGGTGGGCGGCGAGTTCCCCGGCGAGTTCCACGCCACCGGGGCCGACATCCACACCCGGGGCCGCTTCACCGACGAGGCCCTGGAGATCATCACCCAGCTGTGGACCGGCGAGCCCCTCACCTACGAGGGCCGCTGGGCCCGCTTCGACGGGTTCACGTTGGAGCCGGCGCCCCGGCCGGCACCCACGGTGTGGGTGGGGGGCCGGTCGGAGGCGGCGATGCGCCGGGCGGTGCGGTTCGCCGCCGGCTACACCCCCTACCTGGTGAGCCCGGAGCAGGTGGCCAGCCGCCGGACCCGGCTCGACGAGCTGCTGGTGGAAGCAGGACGCCCGGCCGGCTCGCTGACGATGGGGGTGCTGGTCACCACGATCCCGGCGGCCGATGTCGATGCCGCCGTCGATCGGGGTCTCACCAGCCTGAAGTTGAGTGGCCTGTCGCCCGAGAGCGTGAAAGCCCGTTATCTGCTGGGCGACGACGACTCGATCCTGGCCCGGATCCGGAGCTATGCCGATGCCGGCGTCGACCATCTGATCCTGGGCTGCCTGCCCGGCTCCGAGGCCCAACGCGACGAGTTCTTCGCCACCTGCTCCCGCCTGTTGCCCGAGATCCGCGCCCTCTGAGCGCGCCCTCCCCCTCCCCCTCCCCCCTCCCCTCTCCTGCGAACGGTGGCGCCAGCGCGCAGAATCCAGCACCGGAGGCCACAGTTCGCGCTGGGAGGTGGCCGGGACTAGGTTGACCGGTGACGACGCCAGGGGATCCGAGGGGGACACACCGATGGCCGACACCGCTGCCCAGGCCGCCATCCGCCGCGACGTGCGGGCCTGGCTCGACGCCAACTGGAATGCCGAGCGGCCGTTGGCCGAGTGGCGCCCGCTGCTGGTCGACTCGGGCTGGGGCTGCCCCACCTGGCCCGTCGAGTGGTACGGCAAGGGACTGTCCAACACCGACGCCGCCGTCGTCACCGAGGAGATGCGACGGGCTGGCGCCGCGGGGGTGGCCGCCGGGGGCGGGATGAGCCTGGCCGCCGCCACCCTTCTGGCCCACGGGTCAGACGAGCTGAAGGCGGCCCACCTGCGCCCGATCCTCACCGGCGAGCACCGCTGGTGCCAGCTGTTCTCCGAGCCGGGCAGCGGGTCCGACCTGGCCGGCCTCACCACCCGGGCCGAGCTCGACGGCGAGGAGTGGATAGTCAACGGCCAGAAGGTGTGGAACACCGGCGCCCACAAGGCCCATTTCGGGATCCTGCTGGCCCGCACGAACTGGGACGTGCCCAAGCACCGGGGGATCACGTACTTCGTCATCGACATGGGCCAGCCCGGGGTGGAGGTGCGGCCGCTGCGCCAGATGAACGGCCACGCCAGCTTCAACGAGGTCTTCCTCACCGATGCCCGGGTCCCAGCGGCCGCCGTGGTGGGCGAACCCGAGCTGGGGTGGGCGGTGGCCATCACCACCCTCATGCACGAACGGAACCTCACCGCTCCCCGGGGTCGAGGCGGGCCCCGCAAGGCCCCCGAGGGCCGCACCCGGATCGAGGCGGCCGAGGAGGCGGCGGCGTACAACGCCACCTATTCCTGGTACCCGCAACGTGCCGGCCGGGCTGATCTGGTCACACCCCGGGCCGAGGCCACCGGCCGGGTCGCCGATCCCCTCGTCCGCCAGGACATGGCCGCCCTCACCGCCTTCCGCCGGGCCACCCGGTGGACAGCCGAGCGGGCCCGGGCGGCCCGGGCCGCCGGGCGGGCCCCCGGACCGGAGGGATCGCTGGGCAAGCTGTCGTCGAGCGTGGTGGCCCGCCGGTGCAACGCGCTGCACACGGCGATCGCCGGGGCCGAGGGCATGCTCACCGGGCCGGGCACTGCAGCCGGAGGGATGATCGCCGAGGTGCTGACCTCCACGCCGGCCCAGTCGATCGCCGGCGGCACCGACGAGATCCAGAAGAACATCCTGGGCGAGCGCATGCTCAGCCTGCCCAAGGAGCCCTCGGTCGACAACGACGTCCCCTTCCACGAGGTCCGCGTCAACTCGAGCATCCGCCGCCCCGGCTGATCTTGGGCCCCTGTCACACCTCGGTAGTAGAATCGGGTCCACAACGCCAGCAGCACCAGGGGGATCCAGCTCATGGCTTCATATGACATCCACATCAAGGGCGGCACTGTCGTCGACGGCACCCGTGTGCCCCGCTACCGGGGCGACGTCTGGATCAAGGACGGCAAGATCGCCAAGATCGGCGGCCGGGTCGAGGGCGGCGCCGAGCGGGTGATCGACGCCGACGGGCTGATCGTGGCCCCCGGCTTCATCGACCTCCATACCCACTACGACGCCCAGGTCCGATGGGACCCGTACTGCACCACGTCGGGGTGGCACGGCGTCACCTCGCTCGTGCTGGGCAACTGCGGATTCGGCTTCGCCCCGGTGAAGCCCGACTTCCGCGAGCGCTCGATGCTGATGATGACCCGCACCGAGGCCATCCCGTACGAGTCGATGAAGCAGGGCATGAGCTGGGACTGGGAGACCATCCCCGAGTACCTCGACTCGCTCGAGCGCTCGCCCCTCGGCGTCAACGTGATCCAGTACATGCCCACGGCATCGCTGATGATCTACGTAATGGGGCTGGAGGCGGCGAAGACCCGCCCCGCCACCCCGGCTGAGCGGAAAGACATGCAGCGCCTGCTCCACGAGGGCATGGATGCCGGCCTCTGCGGCTTCTCCATCCAGCGCCTGGGCGAGCACTCCACCCAGGCCGACTACGACGGCTCACCCATGGTCACCGACACCATGTGCGACGACGACATCCTGTGTCTGGCCGAGGTGCTGGCCGAACGTGACGAGGGCTTCATCCAGATCACCCAGGCCACCGGCGACATCAAGGCCGACCTGGCCTTCCTGGAGAAGCTGGCGGCGGTGGCCAAGCGGCCGATCCTGCACAACGCCATCATCGCCGCCCGACGAGACCCCGAGGTCCACCGCCGCAGCCTGCGCTGGATCGAGAAGTGCTGGAACCAGGGCCTGCCCATCTACGGCCAGACGGCCACCCTACGGGCCGGCACGGCGTTCACGCTGGAGCACTGGAACCTGTACGACGCCTCCCCGGCGTGGCGGGCCATCACCACCGGCACCAAGGAGGAACGCATCGCCAAGATGCAGGATCCCGAGCTGCGCCGGGCCGTGATCGAGGAGGCCGAGGCGGCCGACCGCAAGCTCAAAGTTATCCAGGCCGGCGTGTCGGGAGCCCCCGACAAGCTGGTGGTGCAGGGCGTCAACCGCCAGCAGAACCTGCAGCAGTACGTGGGCAAGACCCTGGGCCAGATCGGCCAGGAAGAGGGCAAGCACCACATCGAGGTGATGATCGACCTGTCGCTGGCCGGCGATCTGAACGTCGAGTTCCTCATGGCCGAGAAGGAGTTCAACGCCCCGTTCAACGGTGAGCTCCTCACCTCGTCGCAGTACACCCTGCCCGGCGTGTCCGACGGTGGCGCCCACACCAAGTTCTTCAACGGCGGCTCCTGGACCACGGACCTTCTCCGGTGGCTGGTGCGCGACGAGGGCGTGGTGCCTCTGGAGGAGGCCCACTTCCGGATGTCGACCCTGGCCGCCCACGCCGCCGGGTTCAAGGACCGGGGTGCCCTGCGGGAGGGGGCGGCGGCCGACGTGCTCGTCTACGACATGGAAGAGCTCGACATGGATCCGAGCTGGCTGGGCGAGGTGGCCTACGACTTCCCGGGCGGCGAGTGGCGCCGCATCCAGCGGGCCAAGGGCTACAAGGACATCATCGTCAACGGCCAGGTCACGTTCGAAGACGGTGAGTGCACGGGGAACACCCCGGGCAAGCTCCTGCGCCACGGCCGGGCGTAGCCCGCGTCGCACTGCCTCTTCTGGTGTCCGGGGCCGTCACGGACGGGTGGCCGCCCCGGACACCAGAATCACGCCGGCTGGCTCAGATCACGCCGGCGGCCCGTAGCTCGTCGAGGCGGTCGGCCTCGTAGCCCAGCTCGCCCAGCACGGCGGCGTTGTGGGCTCCCGGCACGGGAGCGGCCCAGCGCACGCTGGTGGGGGTACGGGAGAACTTGGCCGCCGGCCCGGTGAGCGGAGCCGATGACCCGTCGCTCAGGGTGACGGTCTGCAGCATGTCGCGCTCCAGCACGTGGGGCTCCCGGGCCGCCTCGGCGAAGGTGTTGAGCCGGGCCACCACCAACCCGGCGGCCAGGAGCCGGTCGACGGCCTCGTTCACCGGCAGCGGGGCGCACCAGTCGGCCACCACGGCGTTGACAGCCTCCCGGTTGGCCAGCCGCTCGCCGTTGCGGCCGAAGCCGGGGGCCCGGGTGAGGTCGCCCCGGCCGATCACCTCGCACAACCGGCGCCAGTGGCTGTCGAGGGCGATGGCCAGGTAGAGGCTGCCGTCGGCGCAGGTGTAGACGTCGCACGGGTGGGTCACGTTCACCTGGGCCCCCCACCGTTGGAGGGGCACGTCGGTGGCGCCGAGCGACAGCAGCCCATCGCAGTGGAACAGCAGGGCATCGAGGAGGCACACGTCCACGTGCTGGCCCTCGCCGGTGCGGCTGCGGTGGCTGAGGGCGGCCAACGTGGACAGGGCGCCGTGAAGGCCGGCCAGGTCGTCGGCCAGGAACGTGGGGGCCTTCACCGGCGGCCCGTCGGGGCTGCCGTTGAGCGACATCCACCCGCCGGCGGCCAACGCGGCGGGGTCGTAACCGGCGCGCTCGGCCCACGGGCCGTACTGGCCCCAGCCCGAGATCGACACGTAGACGATGTCGGGCTTCACCGCCGCGCAGTGCTCGTAGCCGATGCCCCAGTTGGCCAGGGTGCCGGGGCGGAAGTTCTCCACCACGGCGTCGGCCGTGGCCACCAGGTCGAGGAACACGTCGCGGCCCTCGGGGCGGCGAAGATCGAGCGACAGGCTCCGTTTGTTCCGGTTGACGGTCTGGTTGACGAAGTTGAGCGACGTGCCCCCGATGAGCGGCGGCACCTGGGGTGGCATGTCGCCCGGCAGATCGATGTGGACCACGTCGGCCCCCAGGTCGGCCAGAAGGCAGCCGGCCATGGGGCCGGCCCAAGCGGTGGTGCAGTCGACGATACGAACCCCGTCGAGCGGGCCCGCCACGTCCCCCCGGGCGTGGCGGAAGAACTCTTCCTTGTTCATCGGTGAATGGTAGATCGACGGTGGGCGCCGGGTCGCTTTCGAACCAGGGTGGGGGCCCGTGAGAGGATGGGAGTCGGGCGCCGGGGACCGCGCCCGATCGAACCGGGGGTGTGACCACGATGGGCCGACCGATGTTGGAGGGATACCGGATACTCGACCTGTCGCAGTACCTGGCGGGGGCCGGGATCACTCGGCTCCTGGCCGAGCTGGGGCCGGAGATCATCAAGGTGGAACTGACGCCCGACGGCGACCCGAGCCGGTTCATCCGCTGGGTGAAGGACGGTCGCTCCAGCGTGTTCATCCAGAACAACCGGGGCAAGCGGAGCCTGTGCCTGAACTGGGACACCGAGGAGGGCATGCGGATCCTGCGGGAGCTCGTGCCCCGGTGTGACGTGGTGGTGGAGAACTTCGCCGCCGGCGTGATGGAGCGGCGGGGCCTGCACTACGAGGCGTTGAAGGAGCTGAACCCGTCGATCGTGATGGTGTCGGTCACGGCCTACGGCCAGACCGGGCCGTGGTCCGACCGCCCCGGTTTCGACGGGATCATCCAGGCCACCTCGGGGGTGATGGCCCTGTGCGGCGATCCCGACGGGCCGCCGGTGCCGGTGGGGTTCGCCGTGGCCGACAACTCCACCGCCGTTCACGGTTTCGCCGCCCTGGGCTACGCCCTACTCCACCGGGAGCGCACCGGAGAGGGCCAGCACATCGACATCGCCATGGCCGACGTGATGTTCGGCCTGCAGGACCAGATGGCCCAGTACGAGCTTTCCGACCGCACCTGGCGACCGGGCCGCTACGCCCGTCACCACCCGATGTACTGCCCCATCGGGGTGTACGACCTGCCCGACGGCAACTACGGCTACCTGCTGGTGCTGGAGCGGCAGTGGGCCAACCTGTGTCGGGCCATGGGGCAGCCCGAGCTGATCGACGACCCCCGTTTCGCCACCCTCTCGGCCCGGGTCGACCATCACGACGAGCTGGTGCCGATGGTGCAGGCCTGGCTGCTGAGCTTCGGCGACAACGAGACGCTGGTGGCCCACTGCCTGAAGCACCGGGTGCCGTTGGGCGAGGTGTTCGACGCCAACGACGCCGTAGGCCACCCCCACTTCGAGGCCCGCCGGATGGTGCGCCGGGTGCCCGACCCGGTGCTGGGCGAGGTGACGGTGGCCGGCTACCCGTTCAAGTTCTCGGCCCAGCCCGAACTGCCCGACATCCAGGCCCCCACCCTGGGCCAGCACAACCACGACGTGCTGAGCCAGGTGCTGGGCTACGACTCGGCCACGATCGAGGAGCTCCACGCCGCCGGCGTGCTCCAAGTCCGCGACCGTTAATCGGCGATGATGCGGTAGCGGAGCTCGCCGTCGACGGGGCGGGCGGTGGCCCGGCCGGTCTGGCGCAGGTACTCGAGGTGGGCGAACGTCTCGGAGTCGGCCATCACCCCCCAGGCGTGGGGCCGGAAGAGGTGCTGGGAGTACTGGGGGACGGTGAGCTCGTTCTCGGGCGCCTCGGCCGCCGCCTTGGTGAGGGTGGCCAGGCGCCCGTGGTGGTGCTCGACGATCTCGTCGGACCGTCCGGGCAGGTCGTGGAACTCGAACCCATGGGCCGGCAGCACCGTCTTCACCCCGTCGAAGCTGTGCATCCGCTCCAGTGAGCCGAAGAAGTCAGTCAGGGGCTGGCGCTGGGTGGTGAGCCCCGAGATGTGGGGTGTGATCGTGGGCAGCAGGTGGTCGCCCGACACGAAGATCCCTTCGGTCGGGTCGAGCAGGCAGAGGTGGTCGTTGGTGTGGCCCGGGGTGAACACGGCATGCCACTCCCGGTCGGCCAGCATGATCACGTTCCCGTCGACTACGCGGCGCGACGGCTTGGGCGGCTGCCACACCTTGGACAGGAGCAACGGCAGGATCCGCCACTTGAAGCGCTCCTTCCACTGGTTGTCGGGCGGCGGGCCGCCCCAGGGCACGGGCCGGTCGAACGGCGAGTTCTTCTCGCGGCCGGCCATCTTCATCAGCGTTTTCTCGATGGCGCTGAGCTGGGCCTCGTAGTCTCCGGGAACGGCCACCTCGCGGACGAAGTCGTCCTCCTCGTGGGGGTCCCAGTAGGTCTTGAAGTTCTCGTGGGTGACGATGTCGGCGCCGGTGAGCCGGCGCAGGCGCTGGGCCGCCCCGTAGTGGTCGGGGTGGGAGTGGGTGACCAGCACCGTGTGGACCCGCGCGATGGGCAGCCCGGCTTCGGCCAGGCGCTTGTTGAGCGCCCGCCATGACGATGCACTGGGCACACCGGGATCGATCAGGGCGATGCCCTTGGAGTCCTCGATGGCGTAGCAGTTCACGTGGCCCAGGCCGGGCATGTTCATCGGAAGCTGCATCCGCACCACGCCGGGCGCCACCTCTTTTGGCGTGCCCTCGGGTGGGAGGCGTTCCTCGCGTACGGTTGTCGATGTCGTGCCCATCAGAAGGTCAACGGTACGCGATCTTCGACTCTCGAACGAAATGCCAGGCCGGTGGATCAGCCCCGCTGACCGGTGGCGTCGTGCACCACGGCGATCACGTGGACACCGCCGACGGTGGCGCAGGGGCTGAGCGACACGTCCACCGGCAGCTCCGTGCCGTCGGCCCGGCGCCCCCTGAGGGCCAGGCCCGATCCCATCGGACGGGGCCCCGGCTCCACCAGGTACCGCTCCAGGTCGCGCCGGTGCTCGAGGCGCGACGCCTCGGGCAGCAGCACCTCCAACAGCTGGCCCTCGAGGGCCGTTGGCTCGTAGCCGAACATGGTGCACAGCTGCCGGCTGGCCCGGACGATCCGACCTTCGGCGTTCACCGCAATCACCCCGTCGGGCGGGGCCGAGAGCATGGCCTCCAACAGCTCCTGGCCCACGTGGCGGTGGTCGACCCCATCGGGGCCGAGACGCTGGACCAGCGGGCTCAGCGCCAGGGCGGCCAGGCCGGTGAGGGTGGTCACGAACTGGCGCTCCACCGCACCGAGCGTCGGTGGTGTGTCGAACACGAGCGATAGCGCCCCGAAGGGTCGCCCGGCCGTCATCAACGGCGCCGCCGCCCACCCCTGCGAGCCGGGGTGGGCGTTGCGGAGATTGGCGAACCGGGCGAGGCCGTCGTCTCGGCTGGTGACCCACACCGCTTCGCCGTGGACGAGGGCATGGCACATGGGAAGCTGGCGATCGATGGAGAGGGGTGACGTGCGATGGAGGGTCTCGACGGTGGAACCGATGGTGGCCACCGGGAGCAGTTGGTCGCCGTAGCGGAAGACCACGATGGCGCCCGAGGCGCTCATCCCGGCCATGCCCTGGTGGAGAACGATCTCCGCCACCTCCTGACCATCCATGTCACCGGTGAGGGCGTTGGCCACCATGCCGACCCGCCGCAGCCAATCAATGGTGTCCATACCCTTGTGCTCGACCGTCTCTGCCATCATTCCCCCACTCCGGACCCTGAAAGGTTCCGGGACGGTAGCAGCCAGCGGGTCGGCCGGCGCACTTGATGCGCCCAACCGTCGAGCTTTCACACCGTGGCGCTGCGGCTGGCCGCCGGTGCCACTCCCACCTGCGGTTCCGGCGCGGCGAGGGGGCCGGGCTGGGCCAGGGAGACGGCGGCTGCCGCCGCGCAGCAGGCGGCCACGAACAGCCACCCGGCCCGGAACCCGGCGATGCCGTCGGCTGTGCCCTGGATCGTGACCACGAGCGCCACCCCCACCGCCGCCCCCACCTGGCGGGCGGTGTTGTTCACCGCCCCACCGAGGGCGAAGTGCTCAGGGGGCAGACCGTGGACGCTGGCCGCCGCCAAAACCGGGAACGTCAGGCCGATGCCCACGCCGAGGAGGAACATCAACGGCAGCCAGCGCGTGACGGGAGCCGGAGAGTCGGTGAGGAGGCGGGCCTGGCCGACGGCCACGGCGGCCATGCCCAGGGGGCCGGCCACCAGGAGAGGACGGAAGCCGACCCGGCGCATCAGGCGGCCGGCCACCACCGAGGTGACGGCCACCACCACGGGAGCGAGCACCGAGAACAGCCCGGCCCGCACCACCCCGTAGCGCCACACGGTGCGAAGGAACAGCACGTTGTTCAGCAGGTTGGCCGAGAAGGCGACGCCGAAGACCATGGTGGCCAGGTTGGCTGCGGTGGCCGAGCGCCGGGTGAACAGCGACGGCGGCAGCAGGGGCCGGGGGTGACGCCGGGAGCGCTGCACCACCACTGCGCCCAGGGCTACGGCCAGGGCCAGGAGGCCGACCACGGTCCGGTCGGCCCACCCGAGGGTCTCGGCCCGGGAGATGGCCCACACCAGTGAGGCGACCGAGACCGTGAGCACCACCGAGGCCGCAACATCGGGCCGGGGGCCGGTGCTGCGTGGGGATTCCGGCACCACCCGCCAGGCCAGCACGGCCACCAGGACACAGATCGGCACGTTGATCCAGAAGGCGGAGCGCCAGCCGAAGGCAGCCACGCAGAGAGCGCCCAGGGTGGGCCCGGAGGCGACGCCGAGCGCGCCCACCGCCCCGTTCCAGGCCACGGCCTGGCTGCGACGACTGTCGGGAAAGGCGGCCAGGAGCAGGCCGAGGGAGGCGGGCACGAGCAGGGCCCCACCCACGCCCTGGACGGCGCGGCCAGCCACCAGGAGCCCCAGGCTGGGCGAGACGGCGCAGGCCAGTGAGCCGGCCAGGAACAGCCCGGTGCCGATCAGCAGGAGCCGGCGGCGGCCCACCCGGTCGGCCAGGCGGCCCGAGACCACGAGCAGGGAGCCGAACAGGATCGAGTAGGCGGTGACAACCCAGGAGATCGTGCCCCGACTGGAGCCAGGGAAGGACCGGGCGATCTCGGCGAAGGCCACGTTGACGATCGACATGTCGAGGGTGGCGATGTACGCCGCGATGGCGCACACGACAAACGTCGGCCACGGGCTGATGGCTGGTTCAGCCCGAGTAGGTTCTGTCACAGAACCGACCCTAGTGGCTATTCGTTCCGTGAAGCAACCCACTAGGATGATGACATGAGCCGCACCGACACGTCCGGTTGGCCCTGCACCATCGCCCGCAGCGCCGATGTGCTGGGCGACGGCTGGACCCTGCTGATCATCCGCCAGGCCTGCCTGGGCCACCGACGGTTCGAGGAGTTCCAGACCACCCTCGGTATCGGGCGCAACATTCTCACCACCCACCTCAACCGGCTGGTCGACGAGGGGATACTGACCCGGGTGCCCTATCAGGAGCGGCCGGTGCGCCACGAGTACCGGCTCACCGAGAAGGGGCGCGACGTGTTCCCCATCCTGGCCGCCATGGCCGCCTGGGGCGACAAATGGCTGACCGGACCCGAGGGCACCCCGCTGGTGTTCCACCACACCGCCTGCAACCACGACATGCACGCCGAAGTCGTATGCAGCGAGTGCGGCGAAGCGATCGACGTGCGCCGGATGCAGGCCCGCCCGGGCCCCGGCCACCCGAACGCCCCCACCGGCTGACACCGGCTGACACCGAGCCGGCTCCAGACTGGCGGCTCGTGTCCACAACGTCGTTGGAGTGAGACGGCCTCAGAAGTGACATGGCCCACTGGGCGGCGGGCGCCGTCATCGGCCAGTATCGGGCGATGACGAGGCGAGTGGTCGTGGCCATGATGGAGCACGAGACGAACACCTTCTCCCCGGTACCGACGCCGCTCAGCCGGTTCGCCCGGGGCGGGGGTGAATTGCCGACCGGGGCCGAGGTGTACCGCCGGTTCAAAGGCACGGGTACCGGGATCGGCGCCTTCCTCGACGTGGCCGACGAGGCCGGCATGGAGATCGTGTCGCCGGTGGCGGGCAATGCCGCACCCAGCGGGAAGGTGGAGGCGTCGGCCTACGCCTTCATGACCGACGCCATCTGCGAGGCGGTGGCGGCCGGGTGCGACGCCTGCTTCCTCGACCTGCACGGGGCGATGGTGGCCGAGACCACCGACGACGGCGAGGGCACGCTGCTGGCCCGGATCCGCTCGATAGCGCCCGATCTCCCGATCGCCGTCAGCCTCGACCTGCACGCCAACGTCACCGAGGCCATGATCGCCAACTGCACGGTGGCCGTCGGCTACAAGACCTACCCCCACCTCGACATGTACGAGGCCGGGCGCCATGCCGGGCGGCTACTGGTGGCCGCGCTCGACGGCGAGGTGAGCCCGGTGATGGTGTGGGGCAGCCGGCCGATCCTGGCCCAGACGTTGCGCATGGGCCACGTCGACGAGCCGATGGGGCCGTTGCTGGAGATGGCCCGCCGCCACGAGGCGTCGGGGCTACTGGCGGCGTCGGTGTTCGGCGGGTTCCCCATGGCCGACATCTGGCACGCCGGGCTGTCGGTGGTGACGGTGGCGAACGGCGACCGGGCCCGGGCCGAGGCGGCCCGGGACGAACTCCTGGATGCGGCCTGGGCCGAGCGGGCCGAGTTCGTGTTCCGGAGCCGGCCACTGGCCGAGACGATCGCCGAGGCCAAGGCCCTGAACGGGGGCGACAACCGCCTCGACGGGCCCGTGATCCTGCTCGACCACGCCGACAACACCGCCTCGGGCGGCACCCAGGACACCACGGCCGTCCTGGCCGAGGTGCTGGCCCAGGGCCTGGCCGATGTGGCGATGTTCGCCATCTGCGACCCCGCAGCGGTGGCCGAGATGACAGCGGCCGGCGTCGGGGCCGAGGTGACGCTGGCCCTCGGGGGAAAGATGGACATGCCGGCCATCGGACGCCGGGGCGAGCCGCTGGTGGTGACCGGGCGGGTGCGGACCCTGACCGACGGGATCTTCCCGGTGACCGTGGCCATGGGCCGGGGCACCCTGATCGACATGGGCCCCACCGCCGTGCTCGAGGTGGGGGCGTTGGAGGGGAACCCTTCGGGTTCCTCGGGTACGCCTGCGGCGAACACGCTCGCCTCCGGCGAGCCTCGGAGGGGGTCGGTGAAGATCGTGGTGTGCTCCCGCAACGTGGAGCCGTCGGACCCCGGGTGCTTCCGGTCGGTGGGCATCGAACCCACGGCCATGCGGTTCCTGATACTCAAATCCCGGATCCACTATCGGGCCGGGTTCTCCGGCATCTCGGCCCGGGACATCGCCTGCAACGGGGAGGGCGTCACCAGCAGCGACAACTCGCTGTTCCGGTTCGAGAACGTCCGGCGGCCCATCTATCCCCTCGACGAGCACACCCCGGCCACCCCCGAGTACGGGCCCCCACCGGCCTGATCGGCCGGCCCGGGGCCGTACCCGGCGGCGTAGGTGGAGGCCCGTCAGGGCTCGATGAAGATGCACTCCTCGGGACAGCCCTCGGCCGCCTCCAACACGTCTTCCAGCAGTTCTTCGGGAAACTCGACGGCCACCCCGCTCGGCGCCGGCCGGCTGTCAGGCCCCACCACGTGGGCGATGCCGTCGTCCGCCATCACGAACACTTCGGGGCAGGACTTCTCACACAGGGCCACCCCGGTACACAGGTGCCCGTCGATCCATACCTTCATGGGACTCTCCTCGCTCGAAGAACTGCCCCCGACAGGTGCTCCCACGCCACCGACCTGGTCCGATGTTTGGTTATGACGTAGCTGATGGACCGTTGAGGATTGAACAGAAGCGACATGGGGTCGCAACGTGGTAGCGTCAATGTCTCACAACCAGGGCGACGCCAAGTCTCGCCCTGCCGCCGTCCAAGATCAGCCTGATTCAAGCCTGTCGCATTGCACGACAGAACGAACCTCGTTCCGACCGTTCAACCGATAGCTCCAAACCGGTCTGTACTTGAGCGCGCATTCAAGCGGAGCGATCACCAGCCCTTTACGCCGAGGAGTCGCTGTGATCGACCAGTCGAACCGAACGTTGGATCGAGCGGACTATGCCGCCTCTACCAGCCCGACCGTGGTGCGAATACCGCGGCGAAGGTATCTGGCCATCGACATCAATGGAGATGTGCTGTCCGACCTGGAGGATCTGCGTTCAGTAGCAGACGCCGTGGTGGCCAGGGCTTGCCCGTGGAAACGGTTCGGGTACGCCGACCTGCCCTTGGAGGGGTTCTGGCACCACGCCGAGCACACCGAGTTCGACCCCAGCCTGGCTGGGGTGTGGAACTGGACGGCGGGGATCTGCCTCCCCGACGACACCGACGACGAGGCGCTGGGCCGATCCCTGCTCCGCAAGGACCGCAATGGGGGGCTGTGCCGGGTGGGGGTGCGGCACTTGGGACACGGGCTCGTGGTGCAGGCGTTGCACCTGGGGTCGTATGAGACGATCGGGTCGACGCTGGAGCGGGTGCGGGCCGCCGCCGCCGACCAGAGCCTGGAAGGCACCGGTATATACCAGGAGATCTATCTCACCGACCCCCGCACCACCAGGCCCGACGACCTCCGCACGATCGTGCGCCAGCCAGTTCGGCGGCGCAGCGGCGAACGCCGCCCCCCCTCGATCCTGGGGGCCGACGACACCGAGTTGCCTCCCGTCCGCCGCCGCCGCCGACGGGAGTAGGGTCCTGCCGCTCTGCCGCCGCCCGCGACCCTAGCGGGTCATACCAGGTCGACGAATCGGCGCAAGCCGATGGACAGTAGGCCCGCGCCGGGTTTCGATTGGACGGCGGGCAGGGCCGGAGTGGCGGAAACTCAGCAGCCCCACCCGCCTGACGTGGAGGGCCCCCGCACGGGCAGCAGCGGTAACTGCTGGTCCCGCGGGCCCACCGCGCTTGCCGGACATGGTCCCAGCCACAGCCCGGAGCGGCAACCGATAGCGCAATTGTGCAGGTCACAGCTTCGCACGACGGGAACACAGACAGTGCTGACGCTTCGACCTAAATCGGCTCAGAAACCGCCTCAGATCCGGTTTCACATCGAACAGTTCGGATGGTATGGATTTGTAGCTATCTGACGGCGGCTGGATAGTACTTCCGCTGGGCAGCCAGCGATACGTAGACCAGGGCCACCAGCACCGGCACCTCGATCAGCGGGCCCACCACCCCGGCCAGGGCCTGACCCGACGACACGCCGAACACGCCGATGGCCACGGCAATGGCCAGCTCGAAGTTGTTGCCAGCGGCAGTGAAGGCGATCGAGGCGTTGCGGTCGTAGGGCAGGCCGAGGCGCAGGCCCAGGGCGAAGGTGCCGAACCACATGATGGCGAAGTAGACGAGGAGCGGCAGGGCGATACGGGCCACGTCGAGGGGCTGGTTGGTGATCCTCTCCCCCTGGAGGGCGAAAAGGATCACGATGGTGAACAGCAGGCCGTAGAGGGCGACGGGGCCGATACGGGGGATGAAGCGCTGCTCGTACCACTCGGTGCCCTTGGCCCGCTCCCCGAAGGTGCGGGTGAGGAACCCGGCGAGAAGGGGGATACCGAGGAAGATCAGCACACTCTTGGCGATCTCGCCCACGGTCACGTCGATGCCGTTGCTGTCGAGGCCCAGCCAGCCGGGAAGGATCTGGAGGTAGAACCAGCCGAGGATGGAGAAGGCCACGATCTGGAACATCGAGTTGAGGGCCACCAGCACGGCCGCCAGCTCCCGGTTGCCGCAGGCCAGGTCGTTCCAGATGAGGACCATGGCGATGCACCGGGCGAGGCCCACGATGATGAGGCCGGTGCGGTATTCGGGCAGGTCGGGCAGGAGCAGCCAGGCCAGGGCGAACATGACGGCCGGACCGATCAGCCAGTTGAGCACGAGCGACAGCACGAGAGAGCGCCGGTCGGCCACCACATGGCCGATGCGGGTGTATTTCACCTTGGCCAGCACGGGGTACATCATCAGCAGCAGGCCGATGGCTATCGGCAGGCTGACGGTGTCGATCTTCACCTTGTCGAGGGTGTCGTTGAGCCCCGGGAAGGCCCGGCCCAGGAGCAGCCCGACGACCATGGCGATGCCGATCCACAGCGGCAGAAGCCGGTCGAGGGTGGAGAGCTTGCCGG
This sequence comes from uncultured Actinomycetes bacterium, assembly GCA_902826025.1. GTDB lineage: Bacteria > Actinomycetota > Acidimicrobiia > Acidimicrobiales > SZUA-35 > CADEDH01. Next base: position 8,325 of record CADEDH010000054.1, on the reverse strand, counting down.
GGGTTCGGGTGTCGGCGGCAATGTCGGTCACGGGCGGTCCTGTCGTGGGTCGGAGGCGATCGGAGGCTCGGCGGATGGCGCTGGCGGGGCGATACCGCCCCGGAGTCCGGCCTCCAGACTGGCGAACTTGTGGGCGGCGAGCCAAAGCCGCAGGAGGTGGCGCCGGCGGGCGGGGTCGGGATGGTCGTCATAGGCCTCCCGGGCGTGGAGGATGCGACCGTTGTTGAGCAGCTGGACATCGCCGGGGCGGAAGTCCATCTCCAGGTGGAACGCCGAGTCGTTGGCCAGGCGTTCGAGGAGGGCCATGGCCTCGATCTGGCGGGGCGTGAGCCGGGGGGCGTCGGGGTGCTGCTGAGAGTCCCGGATGTACCACCCGATGTAGAACAGGCGCGGTGCGCCGCCGACGTCGGTGATCGGGGCCAGCGGGAACCAGGGGGCCTGGCCGGCCGGCACGTCGCCCTGGCGGTCCCAGCCGACGGGTTCGTAGAGCGCTTCGAGCAGGTCGGGGCGGGTGGCCAGCATCTCGTTGTACAGCGCCCAGCTCGACACGATCCGGCTCTGGCCACCCCGCAGGGCCCGGTGCAGGCACAGCAGGCCGATGATGTCGGCCCCGTCGGTGTGGAAGTCCTGGCGCTGGCGGGTGCGGTAGAGGCGGACCGTGCCGGCCGAGGCCGGGAGCCGCTCGTCGCGGATGTGGGTGAGGACCTCGCCGGCGGCGTTCTGGGTCACCGGCCGGCCGAGATGGGTTCCGAGCCCGTACCAGGCCACCTCCGTGGTCGGCCCGTCGAGGAGGTCGACAGGGAACCCTCGCAGCAGGACGAACCCGCAGCCGCCCTGCAGCATCGACGACCAGCGGGCCACCTCGTCGTGGAGGGCGGCCGGGAGCGGGAACTGCTCCCGGGTCAGCGAGCCCAACGACGCACCGGCGAGGGTGGCCCGGGCCGCTGTCGCCGCCCCCACGATGGCATTGCGGGCGTTGTCGCCCAGCTCGATCTCCCAGGTCCGGTCGGCCCGGACGTCGGCCTCCCGCCAGACGGCGGGGCCAGCCTGCGGGTGGCGGGTGGCGGGATCAGGGGCGCTGTGGGAGTCGGTGCGGGCGCCGGTCATGCCGGGATCAGCAGCAGGTGGACTTCGTTCCCACCGCCACCGTCTCGGGGGCGGCAGTGCAGGTGCCGGACCCGTCGGGGGCGGGGGCGCAGGCCATGTCGGGGGCGTCGCTCAGCACGGTGTAGACCTCCCACGGTTCGGCGTCGGGGCCGTGGACCCACACCTTGTCCTGCACGGCGTAGCAGCAGGCGGTCTCCTGCTGGACGGTGGTGTCGAGTCCTTCGCCCCCGAGGCGGACGATGGCGTCGTTGACGATGGCCGAGTTCTCCACCTCGACGCCGAGGTGGTTGAGCGTGCCCCCCTGGCCCGGATTCTCGATGAGGACGAGCTTGAGGGGCGGCTCAGCGATGGCGAAGTTGGCGTAGCCATCGCGGATCTTGGCCGGCTCGGCCCCGAACAGCTTCGAGTAGAAGGCGATGGCGGAGTCGAGGTCGTTCACGTTCAGGGCCAGTTGGACTCGTGACATGGGTTGCTCCCTGTTGCTGGGGTGACGCTAGATTGACGTCTGTCGATGGCTGCATCCTACCCACTCATCGACAGATGTCAATGAATACATCGACGTTCTTCTATGAATGTCGGGAGATTGGTCGGGAGATTGGTCGGGAGATCTGTGATGGCGAGCTCGAAGGTCGATGCGGGTG
>CADEDH010000054.1:0-6477 GCA_902826025.1 uncultured Actinomycetes bacterium | reverse complement strand
GTCGGGAGATTGGTCGGGAGATCTGTGATGGCGAGCTCGAAGGTCGATGCGGGTGCCGAGGTCCAGCCAACGGCGTGCTGCGCCCCCGTCGGCAGCAGCGGGTTCGACGAGACGGCGGCGGCCGAGCTGGCCAAGGGGTTCCACGCCCTGGCCGACCCGGTGCGGCTGCACCTGTTGTCGATGATCACTGCCGCCGGGCCGGCCGGGGCCTGCGTGTGTGATCTGGTCGAGCCGGCGGGACGGTCCCAGCCGACGGTGAGCCACCACCTCAAGATCCTGCGTCAGGCCGGGCTCGTCACCTCGGAGAAGCGGGGCACCTGGGCGTGGTACCACGTGCGGCCGGAACGGGTGGCGGCGCTTCGGGCCGCGCTGGGCTGAGCACCGGCGCCTTCAGCGGGCGTTGACACACCCACTCATAGGGGCGGGCACGTCCATGGCTTCGGACCCCGTCGGGCGCTCAGCAGTCGGGCCCGTGACGAGGTGGGCTACTTGTCGGCGGTCTTGGAATTGTCGTTGATCTGGAAAGCCTTGCCCTCGTAGTCGCCGTCCGAGCGGCTCTCCAGGTCAGGCTCGTCGTGTTCGGTCTTGTCGTTGATCTCCAGAGCCTTGCCTTCGTCGTCTCCCTCGGCCTTGCCCCCGGTGTTGGTCTGCTCGCTGTGATCGGGCATGTCGCGTCTCCTGTGGCTCGGCATCCGCTCCCGCGAGCGAACCTGTTCCATCGGCTACCCGGGTAGCACCCGGTGGAACCCCGGAGGGCCCCCGAACCGGACGATCAGGGCGGATCGGCCAGCAACAGGCGGGCTGCGGTGGCGTCGAACCAGGCCACGAACCGGTCCAGAGACCAGCCGGCCTGACCGACGAGCACGACGTACTGCTCAGGTTGGATCAGCCACCACATGGCGTCGATGGCATCGCCCCGATCGAGGTCGGGGCGGAGGCCGCCGACGGCGACGAGCTTGTCGACGAGCTCACGGGCGCCGATCCGGCTTTCGGCGGCGATGGTCTGCCTCAGGGCCACGAGGTCGTCGTCGCCGCTCATGGCCCCGGCGAGGATGACCGGGAAGAGATCACCCAGCCGGCTCCACAGATCGTGACCGATCCGGGTGTAGAGGCGGAGCACCTCGCGGGGATCGGTCTCGGCCTCCAGCCGCTCGAACACCGGGCGTTCGCCCATGGGGATCGGCTCGTCGTCACCGGCCAGGGTGACGTCGTACACCGCCTTGGCCAGGCCCGCCTTCGTGCCGAACACCTTCTGCACTGTCGGCACCGACACGCCAGCGGCCCGGGCGACCTGGGCGATAGTGGTCGACTCGTAGCCCTGCGCCACGAACAGGTTGCGAGCGGCGCCGATCACCCGCAGCCGGGTGGCGCGTGCCTGCACCAGGCGCGAGCTGTTGTCGTACCGCCGGCCACCCTGCGCTCCCGTGTCGGACACCGGCCGCAGCCTATCTACTATGTTTAAATATATTGACTATGTGTCTAGATATCGAAAGTATGAGGGCCTCGACCAAGGAGCCACTCATGACCCACGCAACCCACATCCCGCCCCACCCGACGGGCCCGGCCATCAGCCGCAGGACCCACCGGTCACGGTGGCGGGCCTGGAACCTCGTGGCCGTGAGCGGGCTCACGGCACACTCGGCCACCCTCGGCTGGTTGGCCCAGGAGGTGATGTACCCGCTCTTTCGGGCCGTGGGGGCCGATGAGTTCCCGAACTACCACCAGCACTACAACCAGGCGATCGTGTGGCCGGTGATCGTGCCCGGGTTCCTCGGCTTCACCAGTGCGGCGGCGTTCTACTGGACCCGGCCGGCCGACGTGCCCCGCTGGGCTGGGGCGGTGGTCAGCCTGAGCGGCGCCACGTGCATCCTGAGCACCGTGCTGTGGGCCATCCCGATGCACGACCGGCTCGACCAGATCGGCCAGTCGGCGGCGACGATCGACAGCCTGCTCGCTGCCAACCTCGTCCGCACCGTAGCCCTCACCGTCTCGCTCGCCGTGCTCGGCTGGTGCGTCGGGCGGCAGTTGACCGGCGAGCCCGACGTTTCGTAGTCCTGGGGCTCATCGGTGCAAACGATGGTGCGCCTCCCAAGCGCCATGTTGCGACGTGTTTGGTTCACCTTTCAACGAGTCTTATACTCCGTGAGCGTCGAGATGTAGGCGGACCTGGCGGTAGGGCCTTTCGACGGAGCGAGAGCGAAGGGGTGAGCGATGGCGGGCGACCTCGGCAGTGGATCGACACCGGACGTGCGGCGGCTCGCAGCCGAGCAGCGCGAGATCAGGATCGAGTTGACGCAGGACCCGTCGCCCTCGCGGCGGGCTGCGCTCATCGACCGCCTGGCCCGCAACCGCCAGGAGTTGGCTGCGCTGTGGGACGGGGGACACGTGCCCGGTCCCGCTGGCCCCGGTGACGAGCAGCCCTCACCCGACACGGCGTCGACTGAACCTGCCGGCCCACCCCCATCACCGGAGGCGGTCGATGAGATAGACGTGCTGCTCGGGGAGTTGACGGTTGGCGGTCCGGGGCGGGCGGCGGGTCCTGTCGTTCCCGTCGCGCCGGGCCGGTGGCGGTCGCTCGGGCTCGCCGGCGTCATCGGCGCCGTGGCCATGGTGGCTGTGATGGGTCTGGGCTTTCTCGCCTGGTCCGCGGTGGATGGGGATGGGGAGGACGGCACCAACGAGATCAGCGCTGGCGCCGAGACGGTCGACATCGACCACGAGGCCGACGAGATCAGGCTCATCCTCGGGGCGGCCGGGCTCACCGACGTCGATGTGGTGGTGGACGGCACCGTCATCCGACTCGTCGGTACTGTCCCATCGGACCAGCAACTCGACGGGCTGTTGCAGGCAGCACAGACCTACGAGGACGGCGGCGTGATCATCGACACCTCGCTGCTCGTCGTCGGCTCCGATGCAGCCACGACCGGGAGCACCGGCCCGGCGGCACTGGAGGCTGCCGACCCGCGGGTGGCAGCCCTGCAGCGGGAACTCGACCGGATTCTCGACGCCACCCCGATCGTGTTCTCGGTCGGCCAGACCGATCTCAGTGAGTTGCAGCAGCGCGTACTCAACAATGTGGCCACCATCTTGCAGGGTTACCCGGAGCTCACCGTGGAGATCCTGGGCTATACCGACGATCTCGGCGCCCCCGACGCCAACGCCACCCTGAGCGCCGAGCGGGCCACCAGCGTGCGCGACTACCTCGTGGGCCTCGGCGTCCCGGCTGGCGGCCTGACCGTCGCCGGGCGGGGGGAGAGCGCCGCCCTGGGGGGCTCGCTCGCCGGCCTCGATCGGCGGGTCGAGTTCCATGTGGTGGGGGCCGGCGCCCCGCAGGGACCGCTCCGGGTGGCCCTGGTGGCCCCCAGCGCCCGCAACGATCTGGCCTTCACCCAGAGCATGGTCGACGCCCTCGGTGTGGTCGCTGGCGAACGGGCGATCCAGGTTGACGTACGCGACAACACCTTCGTGGCCAGCGACGTTGCCGCCGCCGCCCGGGAGTACGCCGTCCAGGGCTACGACCTGGTCATCGTGCACGGCTCCCAGTTCGGGCCGGAACTGCTGGCCCTGGCCGCCGAGTATCCCGACGTCACCTTCGCCTGGGGTACCGCGGCCAGCGACTCGACCGTGGCCCCCAACGTGTACGCCTACCAGGTGGCGGCCGAGCAGGGCGGGTACGTGCTGGGTGCCCTCGCCTCCACGCTCAGCGGTAGCGGCACCCTGGGTGTGGTCGGGCCGATCGAGGTGGGCGACGCCAAGTCCTACATCGACGGCTTCGCCCAGGGGGCCCAGGCCACCAGGCCCGGGGTCAACGTGAAGGTCGCCTACACTGGCACATTCAGCGACATCGCCATCGCCGCCGAGACCGCTCGGGCCCACACCGCGGCCGGCGCCGACGTGCTCACCGGATCATCCCAGATGGTGACGGGCGCCATCTCGGCGGCCCAGGAGGCCAACGCCGTGTGGATCGGCAACCAGTCCGACCAGTCGTCGCTGGCGCCCGCCAACGTCGTCGCTTCCCAGGTGTACCACTGGGAGGTGGTGCTCCGGCCCATCCTCGATGACGTCGCCTCCGGCAACGCCAACGGCCGGGTCCTACGGGCTGACCTGGCCAACAACGGGATCGCGATCACGCTGAACCCCAACCGCCCCCTGGCCCCGGAGCACGTCCAGTTGGTCGAGACCCTCGTGGCCGGCATCAAGAGCGGCACCGGCCCCGGCCCTCGCTGACCCCCGCACTCGCGACCGCACCCCTGAGCCCAACGCCCAAGACCATCTACGCCGTACTAGCCTGCGGCTCACGGTGGAGGAAACAGCGATGGTCGGCGCGGACACCGGGTCGTCGGGGGATGGAGTAGCGGGCAGTCGGCCCGCAGGCCTCCGGCGCCTGTTCCCCAGGACCCCTTCGAGCCCCCGCCGAGCCGTCATCTCGATAGCGCTCATGGCTTGGCAGATCGGCTTCACCGTCGCGTACACCGCACAGGCGGTGGCGGAGGTCTACGGCCCGGCCACCGACCAGGCCGGTCGGATCATGGACACCGACCGACAGGTCAGCGTCAGCCATGGACGCTATGGCGCTGACCGAACCACCATCTCCAACACCGTGATCGGGGAGCGGGTTGACGGATCCGTCTGGATCATCAAGGGGGAGAAGCCCTTCAACTTCGCCGGGGCTCGCTACGACGAGAATCTGACGATCCGGACCTCGTCGCTCACCGGCCGGGTGGTGGCCCTGATCGCTGACGACGGTGCCTGGCACGCCAGAGAGAGCGGCCTAGTGTGGTCAGCGGTCTTCTTCCAGGGAGCGTTGCTACTGGTCCTGGGCTCGGCGTGGCTGGCCTACAGGTTGCACCCGACCTCCAGCTGGTACCACCCCCTGCCCCGTAGGCGGTGGCTGCCATCGGGCGGGGCCGGGCTGTTTGTGGGGGCGCTGGGCATGATCACTGTGCTCAACTACGACACCTGGACGGTGGAGGAGCGGCCGACCATCGCCGGAAGCCTGAGAGAAATCGCTGCCCGTCCGTATGACGTTGACCTCGGCGAGGACATCGCCGTCGTTGCACCTGACAATCTGGCACCGGAGGCCGGGCGCCAGTACGAGGTACTCTCGGCCCAGAGCCTCGCCGTCATGGTGGTGCTGGAGTACAACGCCCAGATCTGGTCAGAGTTCTGGCTCGTCGGGTCCGACGGGCCCGGCGTGGCATCGATCGACTGCCCGGTCGAGCTCGCTTATCCCGAGTACATCGATCCCGTCCACCGGGCCGGATTCGTCTGCTTTCCATCTGCGTCGGCGGGCACCACGCTCGAGGTGCGCCAGCGGCTCGGCGATTTCCTGGTCGGGGCGGACCGGATCGACGTTCCGGGAGCTACCGGCTGAACGCCTGGGTACGCCAAGGTCCGTTCGGACCTGAAACGGCGAGGCCTTCAGACCATCGCCGGCTGACGGCGTCGACGATCGCTTGCGTCGCCGTGTGGGGCGGCGCCCTGCATGTCGCTACGGCCGGCCCATGCCTGGCTATGGTGGGAAGCGGTGACTGCTCCCCGCGACATGGCTTCTCGGCCGTCGACTGGGCAGCTGCGATGGGAGCGGATCTCTGAGGCCGATGCTCGGGCCACTCTCGGTGACGACGCTGTCGATGCTGCTCTCGCCGAGGTGGGCGTCAAGGGTCGGGCCTCGGCCGTGCGCTACCGGGCCGTCGGGCACTCGACTGTTCAAGCGCCACGACTCGACGGCGATCAGGCGACCTGAACGGCGTCCTTGAGGATTGCTGGGACCTTCTCGGGAAATGAGACGACAAGGTGCCGGTCGAGCGCCGTGGCGACGCGGGCCAGGGTGTCGATGCGGTTGCGTGCTCCGCCGCCTTCTTCCAGCCGGGAAATCACAGACTGGGTCGTGCCCATCCGCTGGGCCAGCTCACGCTGACTGAGCCCTGCGGCCGTGCGAAGATCGTAGATCAGCTGACCGAGAGCAAGGTCCTGCTCGATACCAGCACGCACCTCATGGGTGGGCTCCGGGCGTCGCCGCTTGATGTCTTCCCATCGGGAGTAGTTGGCCATGTCAGTTCCCTTCACGGATATTGCTCGGCGCAGTCCGCCGCCACCTTGCGGGCGCGGTCGACCTCGGTGTGTTCGTTGTTGCGCTGTTTACGGAATGTCGTGAGCAGGATGATCCGGCCGTCTCGAGTGAACCGGTAGGTGATCCGCCTGGCGGTGGGTCCGAGCGTGAAGCGAAGCTCGAAGAGGCCATCGCCCAAGCTCCTCGACAGGGGCATCCGCGCCGACGAACCGAGCACTGCGAGCCGATCGACCACCACGGCAACTCGCTCCCACTCTCTATCGCCGAGGGAGTCCATCCACTCGACGACCTCGTCGTGAAGCTCGATCTGGGCCACATGGTAAAACTATCGCACCAAAGCGATAATCGCTCAAGTGCGATAATCACCCGGCAGTCCGTAGCGCACCACCCGTCGATCCCGTTCG
>CADEDH010000053.1:38250-46915 GCA_902826025.1 uncultured Actinomycetes bacterium | reverse complement strand
CCGGCGGCCTCGTGGGCGGCCAGGACCTCCTCCACGGCGGCGCCCAGGGCCAGGTCGGCCGAGCTCATGATGGCGGCGATCTCAGCCCGCCCCGAGCCGGCGGCGGCTTCGGCCTGGGCGGCCACGAACTCGGTCTCGCCCACGCAGCGCAGATGCGCCGGCCCGTCGGTGCGGTACTCGGCCCCGCACTCCAGGAACACGGTGCGCACCACGTTGTGGCCGGCGCCGGTGTCGGTGTGGAGGTCGGCCAGCGTGTAGGGCCAGCCGGTGTGGCCGGTGTCGAGCCACAGGTGGTGGTGGGCGTCGCAGATCGGCAGGTCCGGCTCCAGCGCCGCCTCCACCGTCTGGTTCGACCAGGCCCGGTGGGCCGCCCCTTTGTCGGTGTCGGTCATGTTCATCAGTACCGTCCCCCCAGTTTCGTGTGATCCCACGACAGGATCTTGTCGGCCACGACCTTTACCACGGCCCTCTTGGGAGCCGAGGCCCGGGCGTCCTCGGCCAGACGGCCGTAGCGTTCGCCCATCGAGTCGGCCAGGGCCAGCACGGCGTCGGTGTCGGTGATCAGCTCGCCCCGGCCCTGGATCGACACGCCCCTCAGCTCGGAGTACTTGCGGCCGGAGTCCACCAGCATCGAGATCGTGGGGTTGCGCTCCAGGTTCTTCGTCTTCTGGGCCTTCTGATAGGTCCAGAACGCCGGGGTCCCGTCGATGAACCCGTAGTTCATCGCCACCATGTGGATGGTGCCGCCGGGGCCGACGGTCCCGATCGTGCAGAGGTGGGGCTCACCCAGGTAGGCGGCGATCTCCTCGTCGGTCATGCGGATCTGGTCACGTCTCGACATCGGGCAATCGTAGGTACCGGCACCCGCCTCGTTCCACGTGACCCGCCTCAGCTTCTGTGGTTGGAAATTGAGTAGCGTCGGATCCATGGACGTGAGGCTCGATGGCAGGACGGCGCTGGTGACCGGGGGCAGCTCCGGATTGGGGAGGGCCATGGCCCTCGAGTTCGCCCGGTCAGGGGCGTCGGTGGTGATCCTGGCCCGTACCCGGGAGACGATCGACGAGGCCGTGCGGTTGATTGAGGCCGAGGCGGCCCCCGGTGTGCGGGTGGCCGGCGTCAGCTGCGACGTGAGCGACGGTGCCGCCCTGCCGGCGGCCCACGCCGAGGCGGTGGCCGCCGTGGGGGCGCCGATCGACATCCTGGTGAACAACGCCGGCACCTCGGCCGGTCGGCCGTTCGAGGCGTCGGACGACGACGACTGGCAGCACGACCTCGACCTCAAGTTCCTGGCAGCGGTGCGCCTCATCCGCCTGTGCCTGCCCCACATGAAGGCGCAGCGCTGGGGCCGGATCATCAACGTGTTGAACATCGGGGCCAAGGCCCCCGGGGCCCGCTCCACGCCCACGTCGGTGAGCCGGGCCGCCGGGATGGCGCTCACCAAGTCGCTGGCCGCCGAGTTCGCTCCCCACAACATCCTGGTCAACGGCATCAACACCGGCGTGCTGGTGACCAGCCAGTGGCACCGCCTCCACCAGGAGCGGGCTCCCGAGCTGACCTTCGAGGCGTTCCTCGAGCGTCAGGGCAAGGCCGTGCCCCTGGGCCGTATGGGCGACCCGTCGGAGTTCGCCAACCTGGCCTGCTTCCTCGCCTCCGACAAGGCCTCCTACATCACCGGCACCTCGACCAACGTCGACGGCGGGCTCTCACCCGTGATTTGAGGTGAGGGCCCCGTGGGCTGTTCCCCCGAATGGGGGATTAGCATGCCGCCCCATGACCAAGCGGCTCTCGAAGACCTTGACGATGATCGGCGCGATGATCCTGTCGGCATTGATGCCGGTGATCGGAGAGGTCTCACCTGCCTCGGCCGCCACCGGCTGCTACGCCAAGAGGCCCGATAGCCAGCACGCCTACGCTGAGTGCGTCGGGCTCCTGAACACGAAGGGCCAGGTGCGCGTGGTCGTGCAGGTCTGCAACATCAGCGGCTCCTGCTACACCGCCTATGGTCCGTGGGTGTATCAGCATTCGCTGAAGCCGGGAGGGGCGAGCAAGCGGTCCAACTACAGCGTCTCCGGCTCGTCGGTGTTGCAGCTCAAGGGCAACGGATTCGAGACCCGGACGCTCCCGTCCTAGCGCCAGTTTCGATCGGATCGGGGGCCCCGGCTAGCCTTGGACCACAGGGGGACGAGGCGAGGAGCGTGACCGCCATGACGTCGAATGGTCCGTCGAAGGGACCGGCCCGGCCGGTCGGAGTGAACCACCTGGTGCTGAACGTGCGCGACATCGAGGCGTCGCACCGCTTCTACACCGAGATCCTGGGCTTCGAGTCCGTGGTGGAGGTCGACATGGGCACCGAGATGCGGTTCTACCGCTCCGGCCCCGGTCACCATCACGACATCGCCCTGGCCCAGGTGAAGGACCCGGCCGACCAGCCGCCGGTGCCCGACCGCTACCGAGTGTCGGCCCGCCGGGCCGGGGTCAACCACATCGCCGTGGCCTACCCCGACCGTGAGTCGTTCCTGCAGATGCTCCACCACCTGCAGGACAACGAGGTGCCGATCGCGCTGCGGGGCAACCACGGCATGACGCATTCGGCCTACATCATGGATCCCGACGGCAACGGCATCGAGGTGCTCTACGAGCTGCCGGCTGATGTGTGGGAGGGCGACCTCCCCAAGGCCATGATGTACTTCGAGAACCTGCCCAAGGAAGGCCCGGGCATGCTGGAAGACCGCACCGACGTGCCGGTCTTCGCCGCCGAGGCCGGAACCGGGGCCTGAGCGGTCAGTCCCCCATCTGCTCTGACGCTTCGACGACGAGCTCGAGCTTGCGCCATTGGTCGTCCTCGGTGAGGAGGTTGCCTTCGGCCACGCTGGCGAAACCGCATTGTGGGCTGAGGGCGAGGCGATCGAGCGGGACGAGCTCGGCTGCGGCGGTGATTCGTTGGCGGAGATGGTCGATGGACTCAAGCTCCCCGTGTTTGGTCGTCACCAGTCCGAGGACCACGGTCGTGTCGGCCGGGACGAGGCGAAGGGCCTCGAAGCTGCCCGATCGTTCGTCGTCATATTCCAACAGGAGCCGATCGACCTCGGTCCTGGCGAACACGATCGGGGCGATGGCGTCGTATCCGCCCGAGGCGAACCAGGTGCTGCGAGCGTTTCCCCGGCAGATGTGGAGGCCGGCGATGGTGTCGCTGCGGCGATGGCCTACGCATTCGTTCACCACCTCCACGTAGCGAATCAGCAGGTCGTCGAGGTCGCCGTGCAGTGCTTCGAGCACGGCTCGCTGGGCCGGGTCGACGAAGGAGGAGAAGTAGGGCTCGTCGATTTGGATGTATCGGCAGCCGAGTTCCTCGAGTCGAGCGATCTCCGTCCGGTAGACGGCGATCAGGTCGTTCCAATAGTCGTCCATGTCGGGATACACATCGCGGCTGGCGGCCTCCCGGCCGTTGAGCACGTGGGCCCGCGTCGGCGATGGCAAGGTGATCTTCCCGATGACGCCGGGGCCGGGCGAGCCAGCCGGGTGATGGGCGGCAATGGCATCGGCCAGGAACCGGTAGTCGCCTGCGAGTTGTGATTCACCGGGCCTGATCTTGGCCACAGCCCGAGTGCCCTTCGGCACATAGGCAGCGCTCCCCGGCGCAGCGCTGAAGGCGGCTCGCTCGTCGCCGTCGACCACGACGAGCCCGTCGATCCCGGCGATGAAGTCGAGCCAGAACACCGATCGCCGGAACTCGCCGTCGACCACGACCGGGAGGCCGATCGCGAGCTGGCGTGCGACCGCCTCGGTGATCGCTCGATCCTCGACCTCCCGTAGCTCGGGACTGCCCGCACTCAACCTGGCTCGGGCGTCCAGGAGCCAGGCGGGCCGCAGCAGGCTCCCGATCTGGTCAGCGCGGATCTCCACCACTTGCCCCCTACCGGTCAGCCGCATCCGGCGGCGCCACCGAGCCCCGACCATACCGCTCAGCCAGCGCGACGTACTGCGCGCCGGTCGGGTCGACCACTGGTTGACCTGTCGGGGCGGGTCGGCGTTGACGTCGGCTCGGGCCGCGGGTGAACCTGGGGCGATGGAGCTCAAGGTCACCCGGTACGAGATCGACGAGCACGGGGTGGCCACCCTGTGGCTCGACCGACCCGGGCGGGGCAACTCGTGGACGGGGCGGATGCACGCCGAGATCCGCTGGATCTGCGCCACCTTGGAGGCCGACCCCCAGGTTCGCGTGATCGTGGTGACCGGCGCCGGCAACGCCTTCTGCGTGGGGGCCGACTTCAAGGCCCTCGACCACTACGTTGAGGCCGACCACTACGACCCGTCGCTGCCCCGGGAGGCGGCCAACCCCGGCTACGGCGTGCGCCCCGAGTTCGATGGCGACATGGTGTGGCAGCTCGGGCTGAGCAAGCCGATGATCGCCGCCGTAAACGGGGCCTGCGCCGGGATCGGCATCGCCCTCATGGCCTTCTGCGACCTCCGCTTCGCCGTGGAGGGGGCCAAGTTCACCACGGCCAACTCCCGGCTCGGCCTGCCGGCCGAGTACGGGCTGTCGTGGATCCTGCCCCGCCTCATCGGCGTCACCCACACCGCCGACCTGCTCTACACCAGCCGGGTGGTGCTGGCGGAGGAGATGCGGCACTGGGGCCTGTTCAACGACGTGCTCCCGCCCGACCGGTTCCGGGATCACGTGGCCGGCTACGCCCGGCTGCTGGCCGGCGTGTCGCCCGACTCGGTGACCACGGCCAAGCGCCAGCTGTGGGGCGACCTGCTGCATGTCGACCCCCGGTCGTCGGTGGAGCGATCGAAGGAGCTGATCGACGAGATGATGCAGCAGTCCGACTACCTCGAGGGCGTGAAGGCGATGCGGGACAAGCGGCCACCCCGGTTCACCCGCTGACTATCAGGGCGGGGGTCACCGGCCGATCCCGCCCCGGTTCACGGTTGAGCGGCCGCCGGTGGCGGGGGCGGGGGTGGGGGAACGGTGGGAATCGGCTGGACGACCTCGGCCGGCTGCCCCACGACATCGGGTGCCGGCACCGAGACCAGGGCGGGTTGCGGCGACGGCTCGGCCACCCACTGGCCCGGTTCGCGGGCCTGGTCGAACGAGGTGCGTATGGCGTTCGGCCAGACGAGCGTGAGCTCGGCCGCCAGCAGCCCGACGCCGACCACCACGGCTATCGCCGTCGGATAGGGCCGGCGGCGGAACCACCGCCGGATGCCCTGCAGCGCACGGCTCCCGGCCAGGATCGCCAGGTAGATGAACCCGAGCGCCGGTGCCGCCAACAACGCCACCTCCAGGAGCGTCGACATCAGGCCGACGGTGTCACCGCCGGTGGCGGCGCGGCGGGCGACGGCCAGGTCGGCACTGAGATCGGCCCAGGCGGTGCCGATGAAGCGGGGGGCGATCAGCACCACGATCACCAGGTTGAGGGCCAGGATCGGTGCCGTGGCACAGACCCACACTGTGATCAGGCGCCGGGCCCGGGGTGTCAGCTGGGCCAGGCGGGCCCGGGCCGCCCGTCGCTCCCGCTCGTCGCCCACCCGGAGCACGTCGACGACAACCGGCCGGAGGTAGGCGAACAGGTTCGGCACACCGGCCAGGTCACTCACGATGTGGTAGCCGTCGAGTCGGATGAAAGGCAGGAACTGGCGCAGGGTCTCGGTCTGGCCCACGATCAGGAACACGAGCAGCGGGGCCGACGGGCGCAGGGCGTAGGCGGCGGCCGTGGCGATCAGGAAGACGAGGTTGAAGTACACACCGCCCAGATCGGTGCGCAGCCGGCCCCGTCGTCCCAGCCGGTAGGCGTCGGTGACGTCGGTGTAGAACACGGGCCAGATGAGGTAGACGCCCACGCCCAGTGCACCGGGCCGGGCCCCGCCGTAGCGGGCGGCGGCGGCATGGCCCAACTCGTGGAAGGCGGCCGACGCCACCGTCAGGGCGGCGACGCCCAACAGCAGCCCGGGTGAACGGGCCAGGCTCAGGAAGGCGGCGGTCATGTCGTGGCGCAGGCTGACGACCAGCCACAGCTCGACGGCGACGAAGGCCGCCAACACGGCGGCCACGATCAGGGGACGGAACAGGATGGTGAGGGCCTGCGTCAGACGGCGGTGGACGGGCTCGGGCACGAGCCCTCGGCGAAGGCGGAGGGCGAGCAGCGGCGCCGCCCGCAGAGCGTCGCCCTCGGGCGGGGCCGGGTGGTCGATGGCGTCAGGTTGGGTGGCGGAGGCAGCCGGTCGGCGGGAGGCCAGACCGGCCGGCGCCAGCCTGGTGTCGACCACATGGCGGACGCCGTCGGCGTCGACCGTGCGGCCAATGTGGCGGCTGGCCTCCCGGGCCACCTGGTCGGCGTCGGCTCGCCGCAGGACTCCGATGCTGAGCAGGATGAGGTAGAGCAGGCGAGAGAGATGGACGACCTGTCCGTCGTGGCGGCGCACGAGATAGGTCGAGGCCCGGGTGCCGGCACCTTCGAACGAGCCGAGCAGCTCCAGGCCGGCCGCCGGCCGCAGTTCGTCGCCTGATTCGATGCTCTGCATGGGTGAGACTCCTTCCGTGCCGCGGCCGTGACCGCTCGCCTGACGCGCCGGAGCGGGGAGGCCCAGGGCCTCCCCGCTCCGCTCCAGGGCCCGGCATGGCGGAAATGCCGAGCCTGCGGACTTACAGCTTCACGACCACGGCGTTACCGTTCAGGATGTTGTTACCACTGAACAGGTTCGCCCCGTTCAGGATGTTGACGTCGTCGTCGCTGCTGTAGTGGTAGCTGTCGCCGCCGCCACCGCCCCAGTGGCTCTTGCGTCCGCCCCGGCTCCAGGTGCTCATCACCTCACGGGCGGGGAGGCACTCGATGGTCTCGGCGTCGAGCTCTTCAGTCGTCAGGTTCATGATGGTGTGCTCCGTTGATCGGTAGTGGTTGTCTCGGTTGCTTGCTGTCAGGAGCGTGCCCCCATCGAGTCGATCTCTAACGCAATTGACACAAAAGAACGTAGATACAAGTATTTGGGCGCGTCGAAGTGGCCCATCGGGATCGGGAGGCGGGGGTCGCCGAACCGTGAGGGCGGTACCGGTACATGTCGGACGGCCGGCGATTGTCACAGGAGAACATCGCCCACGGTTCGGGGCGGTCCGTGCCGTCTCGCCTGCGGCCTACGGGGTACAGGCCGCTCCATGGTCAAACCCTCATCATCATCGCCCCGCCGCCAATCGCTGTCTCTCCGCCGTGCGCTGGCGGCCCTGGCTGCGGTGGCGCTGGCCGGCCTGCCTGCCTTCGCCGCTCCGGCCGGCGGACAGGCCGAGCCTGGCGCCGGGCTCGGCACCGTCGTCGTGGTCCATGGTCTGGAAGGGATACCGGCCGACATCTACCTCGACGGGGCGGCCGAGCCGGCGCTGACCGGCTTCGAGTTCCGCCGCGTCACCGAGCCCTTGGCCCTACCGGTCGGCCAGCACCGGGCCGACCTGCGGCGGGCCGGTGACCCGTCGACCGCAGCGCCGTTGCTGAGCGGGCTGTTCGAGGTGACGGCGGGCCAGCAGGTGACGGTGGTCGCCCTGCTCGACGTCACCGGCGAGCCGACCTGGCGGGCCTTCCCCGACGACGGTCGGCGGGTCACCCCCGAAGGAGCCGAGCTGCGCTTCCGTCACGTCGCTGCCACCGGGCCGGTCTCAGTCGAGCTCGACGGGACACCGCTGTACCCGGCGGCCGCCAACCTGGCCGCCGCCGATCAGCTTCCGCCGACCCCCGTCGGCCCCGGCGATCACACCATCACCGTCCAACCCGCCGATGGGGGCCCACCGCTCCGCCAGGTCGTCCAGGTGCAACCGGGAGAGATCGCTGTCGTGCATCTCACCGGCCGGTCGGCCAACGGCTCACTCCGGCTGCTCCTGTCGGCGTGGACGCAGCCCGACGCCGACCGCGTGGCCGCGGCCCAGGTCGTACCCACGGGCGGCGTTCCGTCCGGGAACTCGGGCCTGGCCGGCGGGCCGGGTGGGGAGTCGTCGCCCGGACCGCAGCGGCCAGCGAGTGCCGCCTGGTTGGTGCTGGCGGCTGTCGCCCTGGCCGGCGCGCTCGGTGTCGCTCGCCTCACCGGTTCCGGCCCGACCGCCGTGGCCGGGCTGGGGACGACCGGCCCCTCGGTCGGCACCGTGGCGGCGGGCCCCGCCCCCCTGGCGTCGCCGGCGGTGGCGGACGCCGGAGCCGAACCGTGGACCGGGCCGTTGCCCGCCGGTGCCATGAGCCTCGCCGATCGGCGTGTGGTGCCGGTGACCGTGGGCATCCCGAGCCTGGGGTTGACGGCGCCGGTGGTGGCGGTGGGTATCGACGACCGGGGGGCGCTGGATCTGCCGCCCCAGGCCGGGACGATTGCGTGGTACGGACCGGGACCGGTGCCGGGTGAGAGCGGTTCGGCCGTGCTGGCCGGCCATGTGGACTACGACGGGGCGCGGGGCGTGTTCTTCCGGTTGGCCGACATCGGCTCGGGCGACGAGATCGTCGTCTCAGCGTCGGACGGGTCGAGCCGGTCGTTCCGGGTGGTCGGGGAGCCGGCGTTCTTCCCCAAGGCGTCGCTGCCCGTCACCGACCTGTTCCAGCGGGGTGGTAGCCCGGTACTCACCCTGATCACGTGCGGTGGCGCGTTCGACCCGGAGGCGCGGTCCTACGAGGACAACGTCGTGGTGCAGGCTGTG
>CADEDH010000053.1:34331-38150 GCA_902826025.1 uncultured Actinomycetes bacterium | reverse complement strand
CGCGTTCGACCCGGAGGCGCGGTCCTACGAGGACAACGTCGTGGTGCAGGCTGTGCCGGCCCCCGTGCCGGCCTCCGTGCCGTCCCCCTGACCGCGCCGTGCGCTCAGGCCGGCGGCAGCTCGAGTTGCAGGACCACGTCGGTCGTGGGGAGGGGGTCGCCGTCGAGCGGTTCCCGGGTCACGAGCACGAGCTGGAAGTCGGCGGGATCCACGGCGGTGTCGAAGCGGGAATCGACCCGGCCCTGCCCATCGGGGCGGAACGTACCGGCCGAGACCACCTGCAGGCCGGCGGCGGCGTCGGTCCGGGCGAACCACACCTCGTAGAAGCCGTCGGGCCGGGGGAGGTCGGCGGTGCTGATCCGCACCACATGGCCACCCCCGCCCGGTGCGATCTGGACCCGGGCCGACGCCTCGCCACCGGGACTGCTCCCGGGGGCACCGGGGGGCGAGACGGCGACGCCGACGAAGCCGTCGGGCTGCTCCGATTCGGGCCGCAGCACGGCCAGCGCCACGAGTGCGACGCAGGCGGCGGCAACGGCCCCGCCCAGGGCCCCCGCCACGCGCCCGCTCGGCCGGGCCGGCGACCAGCGGCCCCGCCCCGCCCGGTCGGGTCGGTGGGCCCGATGGACGACCGGTCCGCCGGGCCCTGTGGGAGCGCTGTCGATGACCTGGCGGCGGAAGGCGGCCAGCCGCGCCGGATCCGGCTGCCGGTCAGCGGGGCGCAACGCCTCGGCCACGAGATCGTGCACCTCCTGCGACGTCGGCTCCCGGCTCATGACGCACCACCCTCCTGTAGCAGGTGACGCAGACGATCGAGGGCCCGGGACTGGGCCATCCGCACCGCTCCCGGCCTCCGTCCGATCACGTGGGCGATCTCCTGCGAGCTGAGTCCCGCCACGAACCGTAGTTCGAGTACCTCCCGGTCGTCGTGTCGGAGGCGGTGGAGCGCCCGCCGGACGGCGTCCGCCTCCTCGTGGGCCAGGATCCGGGCCGCCGGTTCGGCTGTCGGGTCGTCGGGTGGGCCCTGG
This sequence comes from uncultured Actinomycetes bacterium, assembly GCA_902826025.1. Taxonomy (GTDB): domain Bacteria; phylum Actinomycetota; class Acidimicrobiia; order Acidimicrobiales; family SZUA-35; genus CADEDH01. The sequence continues at coordinate 37,122 of CADEDH010000053.1, read as the reverse complement.
TTGATCACGGGCTCCGGAACGGGCGACATGCGGCTGGCCCGCCGGTGATGCTCATGGAGCACGTTGCGGCCGATCCCGAACAACCACGCCTCGATGCCCACGCTGTTCCGCCACCGGAACCGATCGATGCCGTGGAGGGCCCGGGTCATCGTCTCGCTGACGACGTCATCGGCGTCGGCGTCGTCGCCCACCCGGTTGCGGGCGAAGGCGAACAGGCGGGGGTAGACGAGACGGTAGAGGTCGTCCCAGGCATCAGGATCCCGCCGCTGTGCGCCCTCAGCCAGGCACCGCTTGCACTCCGGCCCGCATCCCTCGGTGGAATGCCGCTCCGCCATCCCTCCTTCGCCACCGCCGAACCTCATTGCCGGGTCCGTCTTTCCGGGAACGGCGCCGGGGAAACCCGCCTGGTCCCCGGCAGCCCGGGCGCGATCAGGAGCTCGGGGCGTCGCCCTCCCGATGGCCCGGGGCGTCGCCCTCCCGATGGAACGTGTCCCGGGTCTCGAAGGCGGCCCGGGTGCCGCCGTCGCGCCGGGCCCGGAAGAAGTTGAACTCGCCCTCGTCGTACTTCACGTTGGTGGCCAGCGCGTGGGCCACCACGCCCGAATGCACGTAGCCGCTCACCCCCAGTGAGGCCAGCGCCATGGTGTGCGCCGCCTTGCCCATCACCAGTGCGTCCTTGGCGTTGCGGGCCACCTTCTCGGCCCACTCGGCCACCGTGGCCGCCAGCTCGTCGGCCGGCACCGACCGGTTGACCAGGCCGATCCGCTCCGCCTCGGGACCGTCGAAGATGTCACCCAGCAACAGCAGCTCCCGGGCCTTCTTCGGCCCGTACATCAGGATCAGCGTGGCCAGGTTGAACGTGTTGCCGGCCAGGGCCAGCCGCTGCTCGGCGTGGCTGAACCGGGTGGTGTCGGCGCACAGCGCCAGGTCGCACACCTCCACCAGCATGATCCCGATGCCCACGCAGTTGCCGTGGACCTGAGCGATCACGGGCTTCACCGAGTTCTGGAACGCCCAGATGGCGCCGCCCAGGCGGCGGTCGATGGCCAGGCGGGCCCGCTGGCTGAGCCGGGGCGGCCGCCTACCCGGCTCGGCCCCCACGTGGCCATAGGCGATAGCGATGTCCTCGAAGTCGTCACCCACGCAGAACGACGCCCCCCGGCCCTCGAGCACCACGACCTTGATGTCGTCGTCGTCCTCGCACCGGTGGAGCAGTTCGACCAGGCGGTCGAGGGCGTCGAAGGGCAGGGCGTTGCCCTTCTCCGGCCGATTCAGCACCAGGCGGGCCACCGCCCCGTCCTGTTCCAGGAGCACCATCTGGTCGACATCGGTCATCGGCTCAGTCTGGCCCAACCGGCCCCCGGGATCGATCCCGATGTCACCGCCGGCGGCGGCCGCTTCAGGGTGCGAGCCAGCAGTGGCTAGTGTTGGTCCATGAGTTACGACCTCGTGGTACGCAACGGCACCGTCGTCGACGGATCGGGTCTGCCCCGATTCCGGGCCGACGTGGGGGTGGTGGCCGGCAAGATCGCCAAGATCGGTCGGATCACCGACAAAGGGGAGCGCGAGATAGACGCCGAGGGCCACGTGGTGACCCCCGGCTTCGTCGACGGGCACACCCATATGGATGCCCAGATCGCCTGGGATCCGCTCGGCACGTGTTCGTGCTGGCATGGCATCACCACCGTGGTGATGGGTAACTGCGGTTTCACCCTGGCGCCGGCCCGGGCCACCGAGCGCGAGCTGGTGGTGCGGAACCTGGAGCGGGCCGAGGACATCTCGGCCGAGGCCATGGCGGCCGGTATCAACTGGACGTGGGAGACCTTCCCCGAATATCTCGACACGCTCGAACGGCTGCCCAAGGGCATCAACTATTCGGGCTACGTCGGCCACTCGGCCCTGCGCACCTGGGCCATGGGGGAGCGGGCCTTCGAAGAAGCCGGCAACGAGGCCGACCTGGAGGTGATGGCAGCCGAGCTCAGGGCTTCGATGAAGGCCGGGGCGTTGGGCTTCACCACCAGCCGCACCTTCAACCACCAGACATCGGACGATCGGCCGGTGGCCAGCCGCCTGGCCTCGTGGGGCGAAGTCGAGTCGCTGGTGCGGGTGATGGGCGACATGGGCGGCGGCATCTTCGAGATCGCCGGCGAAGACGTGGGCCGGGACCCCGAGAAGCAGGCCGACTACTACGGCCGCCTCCGCCGCCTGGCGGTCGACACCGGAATCCCGGTGACCTTCGGTGTGGCCTCGGGCCGCAAACCCCAGGGCGAGCACCTGGCCATGCTCGACCTGCTCGACTCCACCGCGGCCCAGGGCGGGCGCATGTTCGGCCAGGCCCACGCCCGCGAGTTCAACGTGGTCCTGTCGTTCAAGACCCAGGTCCCGTTCGACGCGCTCACCGAGTGGAAGGAGTTCCGGGGCTGGCCGCTCGACGAGCAGCAGCGGGCCCTACGGGACCCGTCGATGCGGGAGAAGCTGCTGGCCGCCGCCCGCGACGGTTCGTGGCCCAAGGGGGTTGGGGCCGAGGCCCGCAAGCCCGACTACGACTGGATCCGGGTCATGGACGGCCCCCTCCCGCCCTACCGCTCGGTGGCTGAGGTGGCCCGGGAGCGGGGCGTCGACCCCGCCCAGTGCATGATCGACCTGGCGGTGGAGACGAACTTCGAGCAGTTCTTCCTCCAGCCCATCCTCAACGGCGACCAGGACATCGTGCTCGACATCATGCGCCACCCGCGTTGCGTGGTGACGTTCTCCGACTCCGGGGCCCACGTGAGCCAGCTCATGGACTCCT
>CADEDH010000053.1:0-34231 GCA_902826025.1 uncultured Actinomycetes bacterium | reverse complement strand
TGCGTGGTGACGTTCTCCGACTCCGGGGCCCACGTGAGCCAGCTCATGGACTCCTCGATCCAGACCCACCTGCTGGGCCACTGGACCCGGGAGCGCCAGGCCTTCACCCTGGAGGAGGCGGTGCGAATGCTGACGCTGGAGCCGTCGACGGCGTGGGGCTTCCACGACCGGGGCCTGGTGCGCGAGGGGATGGCCGCCGACCTGGTGGTGTTCGACCCCGACACCGTGGGCCCGGGCATGCCCGAGGTGGCCTGGGACCTGCCCGGCGGGGCCACCCGCCTGGTGCAGAAAGCCAACGGCATCGCCGCCACCGTGGTCAACGGCCAGGTGCTGATCGCCAACGGGGAGCACACCGGGGCCTACCCCGGCCAGCTCATCCGCGGCCCCCTCTACGAGGGCTGATCGCCAGGAATTTGCACGTCTAACTCGCGCTCAGCGCGAGTTAGACGTGCAGTTTAGGGCGGCGAGGCTCAGCGTCACGGGAGCAGCTCCTGGGCTCCACCCCACAGCTCCGCCACCAGCTCGCCGGCGGGCACAGCCCGGGCCAGGGCGGCCGATTGGCCGGCCCAGGGTTGCATCCGGTCGAGGTCGCCGACGGCGCCCCCCTCCTCCCGCATCGGGCCGGTGAGGGCCCGCTGGATCGGGTAGGGGGCCGGCTCGGGAGCGTCGGGCCCGGAGGCAGCCACGGCGTAGGCGGTGGCGATGGCCCGCCCGGCCCGGCCCGAGTAGGCCCGGGTGACGATCGTGTCCTCCGGGCGGGTGCTGGCCAACCCGTCGGCCCAGGGGGCAGGGGTAGCGGCCTCCGGACAGCGCAGGAACCCGGTGCCAACCTGCACCGCCGACGCTCCGAGGGTGAGGGCGGCGGCCACGCCGCGGGGATCGGCGATACCGCCGGTGGCGATCACGGGAACCGACACAGCGTCGGCCACCGCCGGTACCAGCGAGAACAGGCCGACCAGGCGGTGCAGGGCCTGGTCGGCCCGGAAGGCGCCCCGGTGGCCTCCGGCTTCCATGCCCTGGGCCACGACGGCGTCGGCTCCGGCGGCCTCGGCCGCCACCGCCTCGGCCACGGTGGTGACGGTGGCGAACCACCGGATGCCCCGGTCGTGGAGGGCGGACACGAACGGGGCCGGGTAGAGGCCCATGATCGAGGAGACAACGGCCGGTCGGGCCCCGAGCAGGGCGTCGCACTGCTCGTCGAAGCCGGGGAGCGGGGCGTCGGGCGCCTCGGCCGGCACCTTGGGGCCCCACCGGGCCAGGAAGTCCCGCACTGCCGTCTCGGCCGTGCCGTCCCGCCGGGCCGGGGGGTCCGGGATCCACAGGTTGAGCTGGAACGGCCCGGTCGTTCCCGTCCGCACCTGCTCGGCCCAGCGGGTGATCGACGCCGGCTTCATGAGCAGTGCTCCACACGCCCCCATCCCGCCGGCCTCGGCCACGGCGACGGCCAGGGCCGGCGGGCATGCCCCTGCCATCGGCGCCATCAGGATCGGCGCCCGCAGTCCAACGCCGGCGCAGAACGCCTCGGCCCGGTGCCGGGCCGAGCTGGGTGGTGCCATGACGACGACGACCTCCGCTCGGTGGGTGGCTGACGGTCAGCCGGTGGTGGTGCCGGCACCGCTGCCGGTGGTCGTGGTGCTCGTGGTGGCGCCGGCGGCCGTGGTCGTGGTGCCGCTCTGGCCGGTGCCGGCGGAGACCGAGGAGCCGAAGCCGGAGGTGGGAGGGGACGACTCGATGGTGGGCACGGTGCTGGAGCCTTCGGTGGCGGTACCGGTGCCGGTGTCGGCCGACGAGCCCCCCGCCATCAGGTCGTTGGCCTGCTGCACCAGGGCTTCGGCCTGGGCCAGCTCGCTCTGGTAAGTGGCCAGGTCGGCTGCGGCGAGGGCAGCGTCGGCGGCGGTGAAGTGCGCCAGCGCCTCGGTCAGCAGGCTGGACAGCTCAGCGTTGACCGTGCCGTCAGTCCCGGTGCCGGTACCGCCCGATCCGCTCCCGCCGCCGGGCCCGCTCTCGGCGCCGGTGCCGGTGCCGCCACCCGGGGCCGGGACCTCAGCCCCGGTGGCCGCGGCCAGTGCCTCGTTCAGGTTGGAGCCGACGCCCACGACGCTGTTGTTCACCACCAGCACCCGTTTCAGCTCCGGGATGGCGTTGGCCTGGTCGGCCCGCACATAGGCCGGCACCACGTACAGCAAGGCGTCGTTGATCGGGATGACCAGGAGGTCGCCGAAGTCGACCGAGGAGCCCTGCTGGCCGGTCTGCGTCCGGAACGTGGAGAAGCTCGGCTCCTGGTTCACCAGCGAATTGACCTGGCTCGGCCCTTGCACCTGCGACTCGGTGGGGAAGACGTAATTCTGGATCGTGCCGTAGGAGCCGGGGTCTGAATCGGCCGCCAGCCACGACACCATGTTCTCCCGTCCGACCGGGGTGAAGGGCAGGATGAGCTGGAAGTGCTCCTCGTCCGATCCGGGCAGCCGCATCTCAACGTAGTACGGCCGCATCGGGGGCAGTTCGCCCTGGCTGGCGCCGGGCGCCGTGGGGTTGGCGGCGATCGCCCACACCTTCTGCTTCTGATAGAACTCGAGGGGATCGGTGACGTGGTACGTGGCGTACTGGTTGGCCTGGATCTGGAACAGGTTCTCCGGGTACCGGAAGTGGGCCCGCAGGCTGGCCGACGGCTCTTCGCTGCTGAACAGGTCGGGGTAGACCTTCTTCCAGGCCCGGGCGATCGGGTCGGTGTCGTCCACCAGGTGGAAGGTGACCTCACCGGTGTAGGCGTCCACCGTGCCCTTCACCGAGTTGCGTATGTAGTTGGCCCGGCCGGTCAGGTCGCCCTGGGTGGCGGCGTTCAGATCGATCGACTGGGAGTAGGGGTAGGCAGTGGTGGTGGTGTAGGCGTCGAAGACCCACAGCAGCTTGCCGTCGACCACGGTCAGGTAGGGGTCGGCGTCGAAGGTGAGGAACGGGGCCGCCTTGTCTACCCGGGCCTGGACCTGGCGGTACAGCAGGATCCGGCTGTCGTTCTTGATCAGGCCGGAGATGAGGAGGTTCACGTCGTTATAGCGCCAGGCGAACATGGCCCGCTGCAACCGGTTGCCCAGCTCGATCCCGCCCGGTGAGGTGGAAGGGTCACCGGTGGTGGGGTCGAACTCCTCGGCGCGGGTGTTGGTGACGACGAACGGCACCTCGTTGAGCTCGCCGTAGTAGACCTGGGGCTGGGTGATCGTCGGCTCGCCCTCGGGGGGCAGGTTGCCCAGGGTGAAGGCCGGGGCGCCCTCGGCCGAGGCGCTGTTGACCAGGGCCGCCGCCGCCCCGTAGCCGTGGGTGTAGATGAGGTGGCTGTTCTGCCAGCTGTTCCCGCTGCCCGGGATGCCGCTCTGGCTCACCTCGCGGCCCGACAGCAGGAGCACCCGGCGCTGGTCGCCGATGTCGTAGCGGTCGACGTCGATGTCGGCGAACTCGTAGTACGGCTGCTTGCGCTCCTGGGCCTGGAAGTTCTCCACGATCACCGATGGGCGCCACAGGCGGATGTTGTCGATCGTGGCCCGGTTCTCGGCGATGTCGGCCGGGGTGACGGATTCCACCGCCGGGCGATTCACCGTCTGGATGTCGGCGAGGCCGAAGGCGGTGCGGGTGCCCTCGATGTTGCGCAGGATGTAGGGGGCCTCCCGCTGGGCTTCCTGAGGCTTCACGCTGAACTGCTGCACGAAGGCCGGGTAGGCCCGGCCCAGCAGGATCGACACCGCAGCCAGCAGGCCGACCGCGATCACGGGCAGGCTCCAGCGTCGGAGCTTGATGTTCACCAGGAACAGCAGGGCGCAGATGATGGCCACCAGGGTGAGCACGTTGAGGGCGGGCAGCTGGGCCCGGATGTCGGTGTACGACGCCCCCTGCACCTCGCCCCGGGTGGACGACAGCAGGTCGAACCGGTCGAGGTAGTACCCCCAGGCCCGGGACAGCAGGGTGAGGCCGAGCAGGACCGACAGGTGGCCCCGCACCAGGGGCGAGGCCTTGTCGGCGAATGCGGGGGCGGTGGGCTGAATGCCACCCCAGGCGAAATGGGCGATGCCGGCCAGCACCGTGACGCCCAGCAGCGACGAGAACACCCAGCTCTGGAGGAAGTGCAGCCAGGGCAGGGTGAAGATGTAGAACGACGGGTCCCGGTTGAACAGCTGCTCCTGCACGCCGAACGACTCGCCCTGGCCGTTGCGCCACAAGAGGTAGGTGGACCACTGGCTGGCGCTGTTGATCCCCACCAGCAGGGCCAGCACGGCGCAGGCCGCCGGCACCACCCAGCGCAGGTAGGGGTCGGCCAGGCGGCGGAGGCGATCGAGCGCCTCCTGCTCGGGGGACACGATCCGCAACGGCGGCCCCGAGGGGCTGGAGCGCCGGACGATCAACAGGTTGGCGTAGAGCAGGGCGAAGAAGAGCAGGCCGAACACCAGGCCGAGAAGGACCTTGGTGCGAAGCGTGGTCCAGAACACGGACGTGAACTTCAACTCCCGGAACCACAGCAGGTCGATGTAGAAGCTGGAGGCGACCGAGAAGGCCACGATGAGCACCACGACGACAGCGGCGGCGGCGAGGATCCAGCGGCGGCTGCCGGTGGGTAGAGATGGGCGCCTCATGGTTGGTGCTCGATTTCCCTCCGCTGTCGGATCGGCTCCGGAGCGGCCCAGCGTAACGCCCCGGGGTCGGCTCTGTTCGGTCGGCCGCCCGCCGCTGGCGGGGGCGCCGGCCGGCGGCCACAGTGGGGGGATGACTGCCACCAGCGAGACGTACACCACGGCCCTGGATCTGGAACGCGTGGCGGCGATGCTGGCCCGGGCCCTGGGGGTGACGTTCGAGGGTCACCACTCGGTGATCGACGGTGAGTACTTCCGGGCTCTCAGTGACGATCCCGTGGTCGAGATCCGGATGAACTACGCCGAGGACGGCGAGGTCGTGCACCCTGAGCTGCCGGAGGGGGTGTTCGTCACGGTGGAGGGCACCCCGGGCACGCCGATGCGGGAGACCCTGGCCGGCCTGCGCTACCTGACGTCGGCCCGCCTGGTCGCCGAGTGACACGAGCGGGTGAGCGGTGACCGATCAGCCGATCAACTCACGGGGACGTCGGCGAACCAGTTGAGGAACCCGATCAGGGGCAGTGGGCCGTCGGCCAGGAGGGCGGCCAGCGATGCCCGGTGTCCGGGCTCGACGATCGCCACTTGGCCCACCAGGGCGCGATCGAGGAGATGGACCATGGCCACCTGGCCCGGCTCGAGGTCAGGGTCGCCGTAGCCGAGCTCGCACATCCGGTCGTCCCCGGCGGGGCTGAGCGGGCGGAGGGTGGCGGTGGCGGCGCCGCCCGGCTGGGGTGACGGCCGCAGGTCGACCACCTCCACCATCATGGGGGTCAGACCGACGAGTCGGTCGAGCAGCTCGGCCTCGTCGACCGGCAGCAGCGCCCCCCGCAGACGGCGGTACTCGGCGGCGTTGCCGGCGTCGAGCAGGTAGCGCTCGAACAGGAACCGGCTGCCCAGCAGGGTGTCGGGTTCGAGACCGGCAATCAGCGCGGTGGTGGCCAGCACGTCCCGGCGGGGGCGGGACAGGGCGAAGTTGGCCAGCTTGGACAGCATCACCGTGATGCGTTGCTCGGGGCGGATGAAGGCCTGACCCGGGTGACATGCCTTGTACTTGCGGCCCGAGCCGCAGGGGCAGCGGTCGTTGCGGCCGGGGATGATCTGGCAGGCTGCGAGCTGCTCGGTCATGTTGACCAGCGGATAGTCGGCCTCGTAGACACGGCGCAGCAGGCGGGCGGCGTTGGTGAAGTCGCTGCGGTCGAAGGCCAGGAAGGCGAGACTCTCCAGGGCGGCCGGGGAGTCGGGCTGGCGGTCGTGGACGAGGCGGTACAGCTCCTCCGCCCCGGTCAGGTCGCCGTCGCGCTCGAGGAGGTAGGCCATGAGCAGGCGGGGGCCGATGGCCCGGGGGTCGTCGCCGTCGGTGGCGTCGAGCAGGGTCCTGGCGAAGGCCCGCAGCTCGTCGTGGACCCGGGGCCGGTCCATGGCATCGGCCAGGGCCGGGCCAACGTCGCCGTGGCCCAAGGCGTCGATCACCTCGTCTAGCGGGGGCGTGTCGGCCAGCTCGGTGACGCCCAGGAGCTCAGCCCGCCACCGGCGGTTGACCAGGGCCAGGGCATCGAGGCAGCACTCGTCGAGGTCGTAGGAGGAGACGGCCCGCTCGGCCATCATCCGCTCGGCGCCTGGCTCGTCCCACACCCTGTCGGCGGGGCCGATCCCGATCCCGTCGGTCGACAGCCCGGCCGCCGCCGCCAACTCCCGGACCGGGGGCACCGGCTCGGTGAACAGCGCCGGGTCTTCCATCAGGGCGTCCATCAGCGCGAACAGCACGGGGACCCCGCTGTCGGGGCCGGGGCCGGCGGCCACGGCGGCGGCCAGAACCTCCCGCTCGCGCCGGCCGGCGTCGGGTGACGGCGGGCCGACAGGCTCCACCTCCACTGCCGCTCCCTGACGGCGGACGGCGATGAGGTCGCCCGGAGCGAGGGCGGGCCACAGGGCGGCCGGTAGCAGCAGACGGTCTCCGTCGGTCTGGTCGAACGCCGGCTGGTTCACCGTGCCGGCTCCGGCCTCCCCGTTGGCCTCGGGCTCGAGGGGATCGGGATCGTCGTGGTCGACATCGAGCACCCGCAGATCGGGCCAAGGGTCGATCCAGCCTCGGGCCACCTCGTCGGCGGTGACGCGATGGGTGAACACCCGCCCGGCCAGCACCCGCTCCACCCGGTCGATCCAGCGCCCGGAGGCCCACAGCTCAGGGTCGAAGGTCAGAAGGTCGTCGAGGAGTTCGGCCACCAGCACATCGCTGTCTTCAGGATCGAGGCTGAGCAGGAGACGGTCGATGATGCCGGCGTCGGCTGCCGCCACCAGCAGCTCGTCGACCAGTAGGGGGCCGTCAGCCAGCTGGGCCCGAGCCAGCTCGCCCACCGCTTCGAGCTCGTCGTCGTTCAGGAAGCTGTCTTCGTCCAGATCGTCGAGGTCGAGGCCCAGGGCGCTGAGATCCAGGCCGTCCAGATCCAGGCCGCCGAGATCGAGATCATCGAGATCACCGGGGGCGATGTCTTCGAGATCCGGGTCGTCGGGGTTCACCTCGTCGTCGAGCATGTCCCATCTTGGCCGGCGACAGGGCCGATGCGACCCCCGACCGACGGAAAGCTCAGGCCGAGCGGTCCCGCCCCCATCCGGGCGTTCGCCCGTGACGCCTCTGGCCCGGAGTTCGCTCATCGGCCACCGGCGGGAGGGAGTCGGCCGATCAGCGTCACAGGGCACGGGTAGGCTGGCGACCGTGCCGGAGTCGAAGCTGGACCAGCGCTACACGTTCGCCACCGCCGGGCGCGTCCCGGTGCTGCGGTGGCCGGCGCTCGACGCCACCGGTGCCCTGGATGCCGTGGTCACCACCCGGGGTGGCGGGGTGTCTCCGGCCCCCTACGACAGCCTCAACCTCGGGCTCCACGTGGGCGACGATCCGGCCAACGTGATCGAGAACCGGTCCCGGGCCGCCACCGCACTCGGCCTCTCCCTCGACGATCTGGTGTTCTGCGTCCAGTCCCATGGCCGGGCGGTGGCCCACGTCGGCCCGGCCGACCGGTCCCGGGGTGCCCGGGGCGACCACGACGCCGTGCTGGCCACCGATGCCCTGGTCACCACCGATCCCGGCACCGGCCTGGTGGCCATGGTGGCCGACTGCGTACCGCTGGTACTGGTGGATCCGTCGGCCAGGGTCCTGGCCTGCGTCCATGCCGGCTGGAAGGGTACGGTGGCCCGCGTCGCCGCCGCCGCCGTCGAAGCCATGGCCGCCCTCGGCGCCGAGCCCGGCCGCATCGTGGCCGGCATCGGTCCGGCCGTACCGCCGCACCGCTACCAGGTGGGTGACGACGTTCGTGAGTCGGCGGCCGCCGCCTTCGGCCCCCTCCTGGGCCAGGTGCTCCGGCCCGACGGCACCGGCCGCTGGCTGTTCGACCTCTGGTCGGCCAACCAGCTCGTGCTCACCGAGGTCGGGGTCGAACCGGCCAACATACACCTGGCCCCCGTCGGCACCGAGCACGATGCGTTCTTCTCCGACCGCCTCGTCCGGCCCTGTGGCCGCTTCGCCGTGTTGGCCCGCCTCCGTCCATGATCCGTCCCCCCGTGAACCGATGACCAGTATCACCAACCCCGCCGTCACGTCGCCCGACGAGCCGGTGGCCCCCGAGCAGCCCCGGTTCCGGGCCCAGGGCGTCACCCGGTTCCATTACGTGGGCCACCGCCTCGACCACCGGCTCCCGGGCCGGGTGCGGCTCGTCTGCCACTACGCCCTCGACGACCTGCCGTTCACCGAGCAGATCACCTTTCTCCGGCCCGAGGGCACCAGTGCCCCATGGCCGGCCGTCGAGCCCGACGATCCCGCTCTCCACCGGGCCGCCCACCTGTTGTTCCTGTTGGCCGGCATCTCGTACTACAAGGCCGCCGCCCCGCCGGTGGTGGAGGTGCCCGACCCCGGCCTCACCCCGGCCGAACGCCGGCTGCTCGAGGCCTTTTACCTCGACGGTCTGGGCGAGTACGCCTTCCGCAACGATCTCGATCTGGCCGGGCTGCGCATCGTGGCCCCCCACCGGGCGCCCGCCGCGCCCCCCAGCCCGGGCGTCGATACCGGGGCACCGCTAGGGCGCCCCCTGATCCCCTTCGGCGGCGGGCTGGATTCGATCGTCACCGTGGAGGGGATCCGCCCCCGGGTCGACGATCCGGCCCTGTTCGTGGTGGCCCGGGAGGGAGACCGGTTCGCCGCCATCGAGACGGCACTGGCCGTCGCCGACCTACCGGTGATCCGGGCCGAGCGCCTGCTCGACCCGAAGGTCCTCCGCTCCCGGGAGCTCGGTTACCGCAACGGCCACGTTCCCGTCACCGGAGTGATCTCGGCCATCGCCGTCACCGCCGCCCTGCTCGACGGCCGCGATGCGGTGGTGATGTCGAACGAGTGGTCGGCATCGTCGGGCAACGCCGAACGCAACGGACGGGTGGTCAACCATCAGTGGTCGAAGTCGCTCGCCTTCGAAGACCTGTTCCGGGCCGCTCTGGCCGAGGCCATCCCCGCCCCCGCCTCTGCCGGCAGCGGTGGTGTGCCGGGAGGCGCCGCCGTGGAGTACTACTCGTGGCTCCGCCCGTTCAGCGAGCTGTGGGTGGCCAACCGGTTCCTCCCGCTCGAGCGCTACCACCTGTCGTTCCGCAGCTGCAACCGGGCCTTCCACATCGATCCCGCCCACCGGCTCGACCACTGGTGCGGCCGCTGTGACAAGTGCGCCTTCATCGACCTGATCCTGTCCCCCTTCCTCCCTCGGGAGCGGCTGGAGGCCGTGTTCACCGTCGGCCCCGAACCGCTGGCCAACACCGAGCTGACCACCCAGTTCCGGGCCCTGCTGGGCCTGTCGGGAGACATCAAGCCGTTCGAGTGCGTGGGCGACGTCGACGAGTGCCGGGTGGCCATCGTGCTGGCCGCGGCCCGCCCCGACCGGCAGGGCTCGGCGCTCGTCCAGCAGCTGGCGGCCGAGACCCGGCCCCTCATACCGGGCGACGTTGCCCCCTTTGCCGACACCCTGCTCCGTCCGCTCAGCGAGCACCGCATCCCATCGGCCCACGCGCCCGTCGACCTCGAGCCGGGAGCCGGTGCCGAGGGCGCCGCCGACGGCGCCGGCCCACCATGAGGCGGAGTGCCGGCGGTACGGCTCGGCCCCGTATCGCCTGGGCCGATCTGGCCGGCCGCCGGGTCGCCGTGTGGGGGCTCGGCACCGAGGGTCGGGCCAGCCTGCGCCGCCTGCGGGCCATGGGCGTGGAGCCTGTCCTCGTCGACGACGCCCCCGACAAGGTGACCGACGAGATCGCCCTGTCCACCCAGGGTGAGGGTCTGGACGCCATGCTGGCGGCCGACGTGGTGGTCAAGACACCCGGCATCAGCCGCCGCCGGCCCGAGGTGGCCGAGCTGGAGGCGGCCGGCGTACCCGTGGTCGGCGGGCTCGGCCTGTGGCTGGAGGGCGTCGACCCGGCCAGGGTGCTGTGCGTCACCGGCACGAAAGGCAAGAGCACCACCACTTCGATCGCCGCCCACCTGGCCACCGGCCTGGGCCTCCGCACGTTCGCCGGCGGCAACCTCGGCGACCCGCCCTACGACATCGGGGCCCCATCCCCCGACGACGTCGACCTGTGGGTGATCGAGACGTCCAGCTATCAGGCCACCGACCTGGCCTCCACCCCACCGGTGGTGGCCGTCACCTCCCTCAGCGCCGATCACCTCCCGTGGCACGGCGACGAGGAGGACTACTACCGCGACAAGCTGTCGCTGTGCACCCAGCCCGGGGCCCGGCTCACCGTGGCTTCGGGCGTGAGCGAGCTGCTGGTGGCCCACCGGGATCAGCTCGGCCCCGAGGTCCGCTGGATCACCGACCGCACCTACCCGCCGGGCTGGGCCGAGCCGCTCGGCCTGCTGGGGGCGCACAACTGGGTCAACGCCTGCGTGGCCCGGGCCTGCCTGGAAGCCATCGGCGTGCCGGGCGCCGACGACCCCGGGGCCCTGCGGGCCGCAGCCGAGGGATTCCGTCCGCTGGAGGCGCGGCTGGAGAAGGTGGCCACGGTGGGCGGGGTCGACTTCATCGACGACGGCCTGTCCACCAACGTGTTGCCCACGCTGGCCGCCCTCGACGCCTTCGCCGGCCGCCGGGTGGCCCTGATCGCCGGCGGCCTCGACCGCCACATCGACTACGAGCCCCTGGCCGAGGGCCTGGCCGGACGCAACACCCCCACGCTGGTGCTCACCACCTACGGCACCGGGCCCAAGATCCAACAGGCCATCGAGGCCAACCCCGGCCCCAACGTGGAGGCCCGCCCCTGCGCCGACCTCGGCGAGGCGGTGCAGGAAGGGTGGTCCTGGGCTCGCCCCGACGGCGTGGTGCTGCTCTCACCTGCCGCCGCCAGCTTCGACGCCTTCACCGACTACCGCCACAAGGGCCGCGTGTTCCGCCAGATCATCGCCACCCTCGCCCCCGGGGCCTGACCGGCCTCAGGGGTCGAAGCGGACCGACAGGGCGATCGGCACCTCGTCGCCGATGTCGACCTTCTCCCGGGTGCGCACGGGGCGCTTGACCGGCAGGAGGTAGGAGCCGCTGGCCTTGTCGGGAAAGATCGAGGTCGACCATTCCGTGGCCCCGATCCGGGCTGTCACCTTCACCGACCCGAACCCCCGCTTGTGCGGCACGAGCTCCAGGATCTCCTCGGCGTCGTCCACCGGCAGGGTGGCGAACACCCACCCGGCCTCGCCCGGGTACAGCCAGAGCTCGGCGGTGAACTCGTAGCGCAGCTCCTCCACGGCTCTGCACGCTAGTGGCGGACCGGATCGCACCGTGTGCTCCGACGGCTCGTCCCGTTATCCACCGTTCTAGGCTGGGCCAGATCGGTGGTGGTCTCCTCCCGGTCGGCGGTTCGCCGAGCGTCGGAGGAGTACGGAGGTGCTGAGTGCGACGCGACGACAGGCAAGGGAGCGAGCCTCGGGAGCCGGGAGCAGCCTCCCAGGCCCCACAGATGGGCAATGCGCAGCTGGTCCTCCTGGCCGACATCTCACGGGCGCTGATCCTCGGGGACGGCGACGAGGCCGAGCTGCTGACGAAGGTGTTCGGCGACGTCGCCCGGGCCGTGGGCGCCGAGATGTACGTCAATTACCAGCCCCCGGAGGGCGAGTCGATGCGGGTCAACACCTGGGGGGGCCTGACCGCCGACGAGCGGACGCTGTTGGCCACGATGCGCTACGGCGAGCTGCTGTGCGGGCGGGTGGCGGCCAGCCGCCAGCGGCTCGTGGTGGAGGACATCGCCAACTCCGTCGTTCCCGGCACGGAAGCGGTGAAAGCCGCCGGCTACGGGGCCTACGCCGGCTTCCCCTTGCTGGCCGGTGACCGCCTGCTGGGAACGGTGGCGTTCATCAAGCGCGCCCGAACAGAGTTTTCCGGCGACGAGGTGCAGCTCGTCCAGGCCGTCTGCGACCAGGTGGCCGCCATGTTGGAGCGGCTTCGCCCCACCCGGCAGCTGGGCGAGAGCGAGGAACGTCTGCGGCTGTTCATCGAGCACGCGCCGGCCGCCGTCGCCATGCTCGACCGTGATCTGTGCTACCTGGCCGCCAGCCGTCGCTGGCTGCGCGACTACCACCTCACCGGTGACCTCACAGGCCGGGGCACTACGAGATCTTCCCCCAGATGAAGCCGTCGTGGCGGGAGGCGAACCGGCGGGCGCTGGCCGGCGAGTCGCTCCATTCCGAGGGCGAGAGCTACCGGGGGGCCGACGGCCGCCAGCACTGGATCCGGTGGGATGTCCTGCCGTGGCGCAATGCCGGCGGCGCGGTGGGCGGGATCATCATCGCCACCGAGGACGTGACCGACCGGCGGGGGGCGGAGGCCCACCTGCGCCGGGCCCACGACACCTTCCGGCACCTCGTCGAGTCTTCGCCCTTCGGCGTCTACGTGATCGACGCCGACTTCCGCCTGGTGCACGTGAGCGCTGGCGCCCAGAAGGTGTTCGAGTTGGTACGCCCGCTGCTGGGCCGGGACCTGGCCGACGTGCTGCGGATCATCTGGCCCGAACCGTTCGCCAGCGAGGCCATCGGCCGGTTCCGCAACACCCTTGCCACCGGCGAGCCGTACCATGCCCCTCGCACCATCGAAGCCCGGTACGACATCGGCGAGGTCGAGGCGTACGACTGGCAGCTCGAACGGGTCGTGCTGCCCGACGGCCGCCCTGGCGTGGTGTGCCACTTCTACGACCTGTCCGAGCGGCAGCGTTACGAGAGCGCCCTGCAGGAGCAGGAGGAGCAGCTGCGCCTGGCCCTGGGGGCGGCCGACGCCGGGAGCTGGCGGCTGGATCTGGACACTGGGCAGCTGGTGGCCTCGGCCCGGGTGTTGGAGCTGGTGGGCCTACCGCCCGACACCCCGGCCAGTCCCGAGCTGTGCCTGGCCCGCGCCCACCCCGACGACCTCGACGCGGTGAAGGCGGCGGTGGGCCGGACGGCCAGGACCGGCGAGCCCCTCCGCATCGAGCACCGCGTCGTCCACCTCGACGGGTCGATCCACTGGATCGCCACCCAGGCCGAGCGCCGGGGGAGCGACTCGGGGATGGCGCTGTACGGGCTGGTGCAGGACGCCACGCGGCGCAAGCAGGCCGAAGCGGCGCTCCGGGCCCGGGAGGCGTCGGAGCGGGAGACGGCCCTGTCGCTGCAGCGGGCCCTCCTCCCGCCCGGGCCGCTCCGCAGCGCCCACGTGGAGACGGCCACCCGGTACGTGGCCGGCAGCGCCGAGCTCGAAGTGGGAGGTGACTGGTACGACGCCTTCACCCTCGACGACGGCCGGATCGGCTTCACCATGGGCGACGTCATCGGCCACGGGCTGCCGGCAGCGGCCGCCATGGGCCAGCTCCGCACCGCGCTGGCGGCGCTGGCGCCCCACTTCCACCCGGGGGCGCTGCTGGAGCACCTCGACGACTTCCTGACCCGCACCGAAGTCACGGACTTCGCCACCGTCTGCTACGCCCGGTACGACCCCGGGACCGGCACCCTCGCTTACGCCTCGGCCGGTCACCCCCCGATGCTGGCACTCTCGCCCGGCGGCCAGGGACAGTGGCTCGACGCCGCCCAGAGCCTGCCGCTGACCGGAGTAGGGCTGACGCGGCTGCCGCGTCGGGAGGCCCGGGTCGAGGTCGAGCCGGGGACGCTCCTCGTCCTGTACACCGACGGGCTGGTCGAGCGTCGGGGCGAGATCATCACCGCCGGCCTCGCCCGGCTGGAGGCGGCGACCCGGGCCGTGGCCCAGCTTCCGTTGGAAGAGGTGTGCGACAGTCTGCTGCACCAGCTCGGTGTCGACGAGGCCCGACCCGACGATGTCGCCCTCATGGTGGCGCGGTTGGGGTCGCCTTCGACGGGTGGGGGGCCGGCCCACTAGCTTGGCCCGGCAATGACGACCCAGGAAACCGATCGGCCGTGGGAGGCTGGGGAGCCCTACCCGTGGACGGGGCACATCCTGCGCCACCTGGGCCTCGTGCTCGACTTCGACGGCGAGCGGCTGGTCACCACGATGGCCACCGGCCCGCACATCAGCGACCATCGGGGCCGGCTCATGTTGGGCGCCCTCGGCCTGCTGATCGACCTTCCGGCCGGGGTGCTGTCGATCCAACGCATCAAGCCCGACTGGACAGTGACGTTCGACGTGGAGGCCCACCTGGTCGATCGCCGCATCACCGGTGACGAGCTCGTCTCCACCGGCGAGATCGTGCGAGCCGGCCGCAACAACGTGATCACCGAGAGCCGGGTCGTCGACGGCAGCGGCCAGCTCGTGGGCCACGGCCTCATCACGTTCACCCGGCTGCCCCGCACCCCCGACATGCGGGGGGTCTCCCCACCCCAGGCCCGGACCTCGATCGTCGACCCGGTGCCGGCCGGGGGCCGCACCCCGATCGACACCTACATGGGGTTCCGCACCGACGTCGCCGCCGGCACGCTCACCTTCGACCCCGGCCGCCGGGTGGGCAACGCGCTGGGTGCCATCCAGGGCGGGGTGACGATCTCGGCCATGGCCTCGGCCGCCGGATCAGTGTCGACGGCGTTGATCGGCCGGCCGGCTACCGCCACCGACATCCACGTGTACTACATCGGCCTGGGCAAGGCCGGGCCCTACCAGACCCGCACCGAGGTCCTCCGCCATGACGACCACGGCGCTCTGGTGCGGTGCATGATCGTCGACACCGGCCAGGACGACCGCCTCCTCGCCCTCGGCACCGTCACCACCCGGGCCGCCGGCTCCTGATCCCACCTACAGCGAGCGCAGCTGCGTGGTCAGCTCGGTGATGTGGTGGACCAGGCCCACCGTGTCCCAGGTCGACTGCAGGGCCGGAACGATCTCGTCGGCGGCAGTGCCGATCGGGCCGATCGGGCCGCCCCCGGCGGCGGCGGTGCCGATCGGGCCGCCTCCGGCGGCGGCCTCGATCATCCGGCAGCCCCAGCAGTGGCCCGACCCCCGGAACATCATGTGGCCCGCGACGGCCCGGCACAGGGCGGCGTAGCCGGGGCCGTCGCCCACGCCGTTGCGGGTGGGCGCCCCCAGGGCCACCAGCGTCTCGGCCTCGCACGTGTAGCGGACGTTGGCCCGCTTCGTGCCCGGCCAGGTGAGGCGGAGCGGGTGACGGGTGCCGTAGTCGCCGAACGTGGGTCGCTCGTCGCCCAGCAGCAGGTGCAGCTGTCCGAACAGGGGCCAGTCGAGCCGGGGTACCACCAGCAGCGGCCGGTCGGGGTCGGGGCGGGGCACGATGGCGGGTACGCCGGAGCTGAGCAGCACCACGTTGCGCCATGGGCCCGATTCCCGCACCCGGCGGACCACGGTGGCGAGCTCGGACGCACCCAGCCGGTGGCCCTGATCCGCCGGCGCCTCCAGCACCAGGTCGGTATGGGCGGGGTCGACCCGCAGGCGGTCCACCGCCGTTCGCACATCGGCCGTCACCTCGGGGGCCGTTGTCCACCGGTGCCCCAGGGGTACGGCCAGGGCGAGCCCGTTGGGCCCCCCGTGGGCCACGGTCACCACCACGCTGCGCAGCCGCTCCGTCATCGGCCCCAACCGCACCACCGGCACGGGGTGCTGGCCCTGGCGGGTCAGCTCGCCCATCAGCCCGACCAGCAGTGGCGCCCCGTCGCTCCGACCCCCACTTGAGCGCCGGCGCAACGTCGACCCCGGAGGGGCCAGGGGCTGGAGGGGATCGAACTCCGTCAACTCAACGTGGTAGGCCCGGCCCCGGATCGAGCCCCGGATCTCGGTAGCCCAGTCACGCACCCGCCGGGTCGTCACCCGGTCGGCCGGCCCGCCGAGATGGATCAGCCGGATCGACGGCGCCACCCCGGCTGCCACCGCCGGTTCCAGGCGGGTGAGGGCGGCCAGGTCCCGCCCCCGGTTGGTGATCGTGACGAGGTAGCGACGGAGGTCGGGCAGCGGGTCGTCGTCGGGGAAGACGAAGCGGCCCTGCTGCACCAGCATCGGGCCGCCACCGGCCCGGCGCCGCAGGCCCCTGGTCGACCCCGTGACGATCGGCCCTTCCGAACTAAGCCGACGGCGGGCGCCGCAGGCCCTGGGGCCGAGGGTCGCCCATCTCGATCGGGTTCGAGGCGGCGCTGTAGCCCCCGTCCACCACCAGCGCCTCGCCGGTGACGAACGACGACTGGTCCGACGCCAGCCAGACGGCGGCCGCCGCGATCTCGTCGGGCTGGCCGATCCGGCCGAGGGGATGGGCCCGGCCCGCCCCGTCCCGGGCCGTGTCGGAGGCCAGCATCCGCTTGATGGGCGGGGTGTCGATGGCGCCGGGGCAGATGGCGTTGACCCGGATTCCCTGGCGGGCGTGGTCGACGGCCAGGCATCGGGTCAGGTTGATCACCGCTGCCTTCGACGCCCCGTAGGCGATCCCCGACCGGTCGCCCCGCAGGCCCGACACCGACGCCGTGTTGATGATCGACCCGCCGCCCCCGTCGGCCATCACCGGCACGGCGAACTTGGCCCCAAGGAAGATCGACTTCACGTTGGTGTCCATCACCACGTCCCAGTCGTCCTCCGACAGGCGCACGGCGTTGCCGGGCCGGATGGTTCCGGCGTTGAAGAAGGCAGCGTAGAGGCCGCCGAAGTGCTGGACGGCCAGGTTGACCATGGCCTCGTTGTCGGCGGCCGAGCGGACGTCGGCCTCGGCCGCCACCGCCCGGCCCCCGGCGGCCACGATGGCGTCGACGGTCTCCTGGGCCCGGGCCAGGCGGATGTCGGCGCAGACCACGCCCGCCCCCTCGGTGGCGAAACGGAGGGCCGAGGCCGCTCCGATCCCCGACCCGGCTCCGGTCACGATGGCGGCTTTCCCCTCGAGCAGCATGAGCAGGATCTTGTCACAGGTTCTCGGCAGGCGCCGGTCCGTTCGGGGGCTCGCGCCCCCGGCGCCCTCCTTCGTCGGGCTCCCCCACTGGCGGTGGGGCCCAACCCACCGCGCCGGCAGGCGCCGCACGGCCGGCCCGTGCTAAACGGGAGGGTGTCCGGGCGCCGGTCACCGAGCCGGCGCCGCTCCAGATCCTGGGGGTCTCGCCATCATGAGCGCCGAATCCACCGTCAACTCCTTCATCGCCGCCATCGAGAACAAGAAGCTCGACGAAGCGATGAGCTTCGTGGCCGACGACTGCTACTACGAGAACGTGCCGATCGGGGGCATGACCGGCCCCGACGAGATGCGGGCCTTCCTGGAGCCCATGTTCAGCGGGCCCAACCCGGTGAAGTTCGAGGTCCTGCGTCAGGTGGCCAATGAGACCACGGTGATGAACGACCGGATCGACCGGTTCGTGATGAAGGGCAAGGACATCGCCCTGCCGGTGGCCGGCGTGTTCGAGGTGAACGGCGACGACAAGATCACCCTGTGGCGAGACTTCTTCGACAACGGGATGTTCATGAAGGCCCTCAAGGGCGAGTGACGCTCCGGCCGAACGGGTGGAGGGAGAAGATGCCCTCCACCGGTTCGCCGAACAGCTCGGCCAGGCGCAGAGCCAGATGGAGGCTGGGGGCCGACTCGCCCCGCTCCAGGTAGCCGATCGTCTGATAGTGCACACCCAGGGCTTGGGCCAGCTCCTGGCGGGACATGCCCCGCTCGGTGCGCATCCCCTGGATGCGGTTGTGGACGGCGTCGTCTCTGCTGGATCGTTCGACCATGGGCGCCCTTCGCCTGACCGCCCGTACCTCCGCCGGGTCAGATCGTAGCCCGACGGGTCCCCTTGGGTCTCGTGTTCGGCGAACACCTATGGTCGGGGGATGGCCGAACCGAACGCCCCGTCACCGGCCGCTCCCGGGCCCCTGGCCGGGGTGCGGGTTCTCGATCTCACCTCGGTGGTGATGGGCCCGCTCGGCACCCAGGTGCTGGGCGACCTCGGGGCCGACGTGGTGTCGGTGGAGGACCGGGAGGGCAACACCAACCGGGCCATGGGCCCGGGGCCGGTGCCCGGCTTGTCGGGCGTGTCGCTCAACCTGCTGCGCAACAAGCGCAGTGTCGGGCTCGATCTCAAGCACCCCGACGGCCAGGCCGCCTTCCTCCGCCTGGCGGCCGAGGCCGACGTGGTGGTCACCAACCTCCGGCCCGGGCCGCTGGGCCGGCTGGGCCTGGCCTACCACGACGTGCGGGCCGTCCGCCCCGACATCGTCTTCTGCCAGGCCCACGGCTACCCATCCGATTCGCCGGCGGCCAACGCTCCGGCCTACGACGACATCATCCAGTCGGCCAGCGGCATCGGTGAGCTGTTCGCCCGTCAGGGGTTCCAGCCCAGCCTGCTGCCCACGCTGGTGGCCGACAAGGTGGCCGGCCTCACGATCGCCTCGTCGGTCATGGCCGCCCTCTACCACCGGGCCGTCACCGGCGAGGGTCAGCACGTCGAGGTGCCGATGATCGACGTGATGCGGGCCTTCGTGCTGGTGGAGCACGGGGCGGGGGCCATAGCCGAGCCCCCGGTGGACCAGGCCGGCTACCGACGGATCCTCACCGCCGAGCGCCGGCCCCAGGCCACGGCCGACGGGTGGATAAACGTGCTGCCCTACACCGACGACCACTACCACGCTCTGTTCACCGCCGGCAGCCGGCCCGAGCTGATCGGCGATCCCCGAATCGCCACCCGGGAGGCCAGGATCGCCAACAGCGACAGCCTCTACCGGGAGGTGGCGGCGATCCTGGCCCAGCGGTCGACCGGGGAGTGGCTGGCCTTCTGCACCGAGCACGGGATTCCGGCCACCGAGGCCGCCTCGCTCGACGACGTCGTGGCCGGGCTACCCCTGGCCGAGCATCCAGTGGCCGGCCCTTACCGGGTCATCCCCCATCCCGTGCGGTACTCGGCCACCCCGGCCTCCGTCCGCCGCCCGGCCCCGACCATGGGCCAGGATGGCCGCCAGGTGCTGGCCGCCGCCGGCTACAGCGAGGCCGAGCTCGACGCCCTGGAAGCGGCCGGTGTCCTGTTCTCAGCCGCCGACACCACCGAACTCTGACGTCCGGTGGCGGATTCGGCCGCCCGGCGTCAGAGTTCACCGTCAGCCCGGCCCACCGCTGGGAACTCTGACGTGCGGTACCGGTTTGCGGCACGCCACGTCAGAGTTCCCGGGTTGATCAGCCGGCGCAGAGAGCGTAGACGTCACGCCCGCCGGTAGGCAGATGATGCTCGGTCCAGGTGGCGCCGCCGTCGGCGGTGGTGAACACCTCGCCGTCGCGGGTGGCGCACCACACCCGGTCCTCGTCGTCGGGATCGACGTCGACCTTCATCATCGTCGACGTGGGGGTCACCGAGTCGTACCGGGTCCAGCTCCGGCCCAGGTCCTCGCTGCGGTACACCGAGCCGGCCACGCCCTGGGCCTCGTCGCTGAAGCAGGCGAACAGGGTGCCGGGGTCGTGGGGCGACACCATCACGTGGCGGCAGTAGGTGAGGGGCGAGTGGGCCCCGACGTTGAGGTCGGCCCAGTGACCGCCCTGGTCGTCGGAGCGGAACAGCCCCATCCGGTTGGCCAGGAACGGCCGGCCCGGGGCGGCCGGGCTCACGGCCAGGGCGTGGGTGTCGAGCATGCCCTCCAGTTCGGTCTCGCTCAGCAGCCGGCTCCGCAGCTCGGGGCGCTCCTCGGCCAGGCGGACCAGGTCGAACGAGCAGTCGGTCCAGGTCTCGCCCCTGTCGGCCGAGTGCATGACCCCGCCCACCTCCACCCCGGCGTAGATCGACGCCGGGTCGGTGGGGTCGACGACGACCGAGATCAGCCGCGTGGGGAAGCCCATGTCGAGCCGCTCGGGCAGCACGGCGTTGGACAGGTCGGCCCAGGTGTCGCCGTTGTCGGTGGAGCGGTAGAGGCGGGAGGGGCCGATCCCGCAGTACCAGACCCGGTGATCCACCGGATCGAAGGCCAGGGCCCAGACCGGCAGGCGGGCGTCGAGCCCGAGGCGCTCCCAGGTGTCGCCCCCGTCGGTGGAGCGGTAGGGGCCGTCGTGCACGCCGGCGAAGATCACCGACGGGTCGTCGGGGTGCACCACCACCGTCCGCACCTGGGGGGCGTCGGGCAGTCCCTTGGTCAGCGGGGTCCAGGTGCTGGCCCCGGGGTCCATCCGCCAGAATCCGCCCAGGTGTTCGGCCGGGGCGTTGGGGGCGAAGCGCGACGCCCCCACGAACACCCGGCCGGTCGTCGAGCTCGCCATGTCAGAACCTCCGTCGATCGGGTCAGTGGAACCGGGTCACGAGCTCGGCGTACGTGTCGAGCAGGGGCAGGATCTCGTCGGCCCCCGCCGACGGCAGCCCGATGGCACCGTAGGTGGCCCCCACGGCGGCCATGTTCTCGATGTGGTCGGCCTCGGGCTTGATGCCGAAGATGCCGAGCGACAGGGTCGACGGGTCCCGCCCCGAGTCCTCGGCCAGGTGCTGCAGCTCGGGCCACTTCTCCTCGATCGGGTAGCGGCCCTCGTTGGGCAGCCAGCCGTCGGCGAACTCCACGATGTGCTGGAAGTGGAGCGGGGTGGGGGAGCCGCCCACCACGATCGGGGGGTGGGGTTTCTGGGTGGGCTTGGGCCAGGCCCACGACGGCTCGAAGTTCACGTACCGCCCCGAGAACTCGGCCACGTCTTTGGTCCACAGCTCCTTGCAGGCCAGGATCTTCTCCCGCACCAGGCCCCGGCGCCGCTTCACGTCGATGCCGTGGTCGGCCATCTCCTCGTGGTTCCAGCCGTAGCCGATGCCGAAGATGAACCGGCCGCCCGAGATCATGTCGAGCGAGGCCACCTCCTTGGCCAGCCACAGGGGGTCGCGCTGGGCCACCAGCGTGATGCCGGTGCCCACCCGCAGGGTGGTGGTGGACACGGCGGCCGCAGTGAGGGCCACGAACTGGTCGTGGGCCCGCCAGTACATCTCGGGCAGCGGGGGCGCGCCCTCCCGTCCGCCCCACGGGGTACGGCGGGACACCGGGATGTGGGAGTGCTCGGGGAACCACAGGGCGTCGAACCCCCGGGCCTCCACCTCCTTGGCCAGCTCGATCGGCTGGATCGCGGTGTCGGTGGGGAACATCATCACGCCGAGTCGCATGATCCGAACCCTACTCACCACCCGGCGACCGCGCCCGCCGACAGCGTGGGTCAGGTGTTCCGAGCCAGCCGTACACGGTCCAGGGCTGGTTAGTGGCCTGTTCCGCCCACTCGGGAAGGACGGCGCCGGCCGCACCGGATCGACAGTCCCGCGAGCCGTGGGCGGGAAAGCGGTGCGCGCCTCTATTGGCGGGCTTCGATTTCCCGTAGGGCCCGGAACCCTTCCACTGCGGTGGGGAAGCCGACGTAGCCCACCACGGTGATCATCAGCTCTTCCAGCTCCGCCGCAGTGACGCCGTGGTTGAGGGCTCCCTGCAGGTGGAACCGCAGCTCGGTTGGCTTGTCCTGGGTGGTGAGGGTGGCGCACACCACCAGCGACCGGTCACGGCGGGCCAGCTGGGGCCGGGCCCACAGCTCGCCGAAGGCGAACCGGCCGGCGGTGGCGGCGAACGACCCCATGTCGACCCCCGGCCCGCCCGGGGGCTGGTTGGCGCTGAGACGGCCCATCACCTCGCGGGCATCGGCGCTGCGTTGGTCGTCGTCCCTGGGTTCGGCCGGGGGGCTGGGGGGCAGCTCGGCCACCCCCTGCAGCTCGGCGATGGCGGCCCGGGCCGTGGTCATCCCGTCGATGGCCCGGGGGAACCCGGCGTAGCCGCCGAGCTGCACCATCACCTCTTCGATCTCGGTCGGGGTGAGGCCGTGGTGGATGCCGCCCTGCACGTGGGAGCGGAGCTGGGTGAGCTGATTCAGCGTGGTGAGGATCGTGATCACGATCAGGCTCCGGTCGCGCCGCGACAGACCGGGCCGGCTCCAGATGTCGCCCAGGGCGAAGTCGAGCACGAACGAGCCCAGCGGGCCGAGGCGGGCCTCGGTGGCGGCGGCTACGGCGTCGGCGTCGACCTCGACCCCGGCGTCACCGCCCCGCAGCGTGCGCTGCACGTCCTTGCCCGCTGCCCGCCGTTCGGCCTGCGTCTTCCTCGCCATGATGTCCCCCTTATGGTTGGTTCGGTGAGAGCTGCGGCACCGGCCGGGCCAGCACCCGGCGGGCACCGGCCGGGCTAGCGCCCGGCCATGATCAGTGACAGGGCCTCGGCCCGGCTGGACTGATCGGTGAGTGAGCCTCGCACGGCCGACGTGGTGGTGAGGGCCCCCGGCTTCATGGCCCCCCGGATCGTCATGCACAGGTGCTCGGCCTCCAGGATCACCAGCGCTCCGCTGGCCCCGAGACGGTTCATCAGGTCGTCGGCCACCTGGCCGGTGAGGCGCTCCTGCACCTGGAGCCGGCGGGCGTAACCGTCGACCAGCCGGGCGATCTTGGACAGCCCGCACACCTTGCCGGTGGAGCTGGGCAGGTAGGCGACATGGGCCCGACCCATGAACGGCAGCATGTGGTGCTCGCACATCGACGAGAACGGGATGTCCTTCACGATCACCATCTCCTCGTGATCGATGGTGAACTGGCGCTCCAGGTGGCGGCCCGGATCCTCGTGATAGCCGCTCAGCAGCTCGAGGTAGCTGCGGGCCACCCGGGCCGGGGTGTCGACCAGGCCGTCGCGGCTGGGGTCTTCGCCCACGGCCAACAACAGCTCCCGGACGGCGGCTTCGGCCCGGCGGAGATCGAACGATACGGATGGGGCGTCCATGCGGTGCCTCCCGTGTTGAGGTGCCTCGGCCAGGGTCGGTCCGGCGGCCCGGGGGAAAGACTCTTGCACTCCGGCCCGGCCGGGCACGAATCGGCCTCCTGGTTGCCTCCGCTACCCGCCGATCGACGAGACGGTGGTGTCGATCTGCTCGGCCAGGTCGGTGTAGGCGGCGGCCAGTTGGTTGCGCTCGACCACGAGGTCGTTGAACTCCACGACGGCCTGTTGATGGGTGCCGGCGGCGGAATTGAAGGCGGCCACGTCGGTGTTGAACGGGTCGACCCCGTCGTTGTACTCGGCCAAGCGGCCCTCGTTGCGCAGCGAGTCGAGCTCGGCCGACCTCGTGTCGAGGTCGGCCCGCCAGGCCCGGAGATCGGCGTCTTCGGCGTCGAGCTTCGTCCGCTTGGAAGACAGCTGGGCATCGAGGTCGTCGACCTGCTGGCGCAGCGAAGCGAACGTACCCTGGGCCTCCTGGGCCAGGTTCACCACGGCCGAACGGTCGGTGAACCACCGGGCATAGTAGGCCTCCAGCTCAGGCCCCAGGTCGGCCACCTCGGTGCCCAGGATCGAGTGGAGCTCACTGTCGATCACGGCCGGGTCGAGCGCCCGGTAGATGTCGATCCGCTCGATCAGTTCCGGCGTGGCGTGGGTCTGGTAGGCGGCCTGGAGCAGGGTGGCCAGCCGTGACCGCTCCACCACCCCCAGCGAGGCCCAGGCGGCGTGGAGCATCTCGTGGGCAGTAGTGGTTTCGGTGATGCCGTCGAGGCGGGGGTCGGCGACCGACAGGACAGCGATGTGGCCGGCCTGGTAGCAGCCCAGCACCGACACGTCGGGCTCCAGGCTGCACTGTTGGCCGATGGTGGCCCGGTCGGTCAGCTCGGGGGTCGATCGGGCCAGGAGCCCCCGGGCCTCGTCCGTCATCATGGTGCGGGTGGCTATGGCCTCGAACGTAGGGTCGAGCGGCGGGGCGGGGGTGGTGGCGGGGGTCGACGAGAGAGAGGCCCCGGCCGGCAGGGTAGGGGGGGCGGAGAGTGACCCGCCGGCGGCCACCGATACGGGGGAGGCTGGGGCCGTGGTGGGGCTGGATCCTTCGGACGGCCTGATGAGCCCGCAACCGGCCGCCCCCAGCAGGGCCACGGCGGCCAGGGCCGCGACCCGCAGCACGGTTCCCGGCCGTGGAGTCGGCGGCCGCCCTGGTGATCCTTGCACACCATGGATTGTGGCACGGGCCGAACGGCTCGCGACGGTCGTATCGCCGCTTGTCGATCAGATCGGGCGGCGACTGCCGGCTCGGAGGGGGCGCCCTACCAGAGTGGGGCCCGGGCGGGCAGGCCGAGGGCCAGGCGGCCGCCGGCCTCGAAGTGGGCGGGGGATCCGGCGCCGTGCTGGAGGGCCACATGGGCGTCTCGGAAGCAGCGCTCCAGGCGGTGGGCGGCGAAGATCGACCGGGTGCCTCCGGCGTGGAACAGGGGGTTCACCACCTCGACCGCTTCGTGCAGGGCGTGGACGATGGCCAGGCGGGCCGGGGGGATCAGCCTGTCGAGCTCGCCGTCGTCGGCTCCGGCCACCGCCGCCTCCCACACCTCGGCCACCGACGAGCGGCAGAAGACCCGGGCCGCCTGAAGCCGGGCCTCGGCCCGGCCCACGGTCAGCTGCACCGGCGCCCGCTCCCGCAACGGCTGCTCGGCCCCGGCGGTGCCGGCCGACGCCATGTCGCCGAAGGCGTCGAGCGCTCCGCGAGCCAGGCCGAGGGCCACCCCGGCGGTGAGGGCCCAGTTGACCACCATCGACAGGCGCCGGTGGTAGAGGGGGCCGGTCTGGGCCGCCAGGTGTCGGCCGGCGCTCACCCGGTCGGCCGGCACGAACACCTCATCGACCGCGAAGTCGTTGCTGCCGGTGCCCCGCAGACCGGCCACCTGCCAGGTGTCGACGATCGTGCCGTCGGCGATGGGGAGGAACACGGCCCGGGTGCGTTGCCGGCTGTTCTCGTCGGCCCCGCCTTCGAGGGACACGCAGGCGCCGCAGTACCAGTCGGCGTGGAGGCAGTTGGAGGCGAAGTCCCACCGGCCGCTCACCACGTAGCCGCCCTCCACCGGGCGGGCCGTGCCGCACGGCCGGTTGGAACCGGAGAAGCGCCGGGGCGGGCCGCCGGCCAGCTCGGCCATGGCGGCCACGGCGTCGGGCCCCAGGGTGGCGATCTGCCAGGCGTTGGCCGACGAGACGTGGGCGCACCACGCCGCCGACCCGTCGGCCGCGGCCAGGATCTCGATGGCGGTCATGGCGCTCAGAGGGTCGACCTCGGGGCCGCCGGCCGAGGCCGGCAGGTACAGGTGGTTGAGCCCGGCCGAGGTCAGCTGATCAGCCAACGCGTCGGGCAGCCGGCGATTGGCCTCGATCCAGCCCGCCGCCGCCTCCACCTCCGGTACCAGACGCCGGGCCGCGTCCACCACCGGGTGGGCCCCCGCCGGATGGCTCGCCTCCACCGAGGCGTCAGCCCAGGCCGGCATGGGTGAGGCCGACGTAGCTGTCTTCGCCCGGGTGGTAGGCCGTGATCCGCTGCGTCGGGTTGCGGTTCACCAGCTCCCGTCCGAAGAGGGGATGGAACATCGAGCGGACCTCGTGCTCGATCGTGGTGAGCAGCTGACCCGAGTCGGGGTCGACGATGTCGGTGAAGCGGTACTCGCTGTCGTTGGTCTCCAGCGTGATCAGGCCCCGCTCGCCCAGGGCGGCGTAGGGCCGGGAGAAGTTGGCCAGGTACACCGCCACGTGGTGCCCGTCGTAGGCCGGGATCTCGGCCTCGGTCTCGCTGAAGCACAGGAGCTGGTGGCAGCCCACCCGCACCTCGGCCCGGGGCGCCCCGCCCGCCGTGGCCCCCACCGAGGCTGGCGCTCCGAACAGCTCGTCGTAGAAGCGGGCGATGCCGGTGGCGGTGCCCGGGGCCACGTCGAGATCGACGTAGGCCATACCCAGGCGCATACCCCCGAACCCGTCGCCCGCCTCGTGGACCCGGAGCCGGTTGCCCCAGGGGCAGGTGACGGCCAAGGTCTGGTCGCCAGCCTCTTCGCAGCTGAAGGCCGAGCCGTCGAACCGGGCGCCGTAGGTCTTCAGCAGCCGCCCGATACGGCCGGTCAGCTCGGCCAGGCTCGGGACCACGAGCCCGATCGTGCCCCGGACCACCTGGGCCTTCGACTTCGGCAGGTGGAACTGCTGACCGCCGACGTTGACCCACATGTTCATCGTCCCGAAGTCGATGTAGGGGTCCCGGGTGAAGCCGAGGCCGGTGACGTAGAACAGGGCGGCCAGCTCCTGATCGGGCACGGTGACGTTCACGTGCTCCAACGCCACCAGGTTGCCGACGTCCTGTGTGGTCCGGTCGTAGGTGCGCTCGGCCATCATGTACCCCCTGTCCCCGGCAGCCCGCCGGGCTTACCCGTCACAGTAATCCCGGGGGGTGACAGCCGATAAGTCCCGTCGGGGCACTGCCCCGACAGTGCCTCCGGTGATCGGGTCAGCGGACGCCGCCGGCGGCGGCCGCGCCCTGATGGGTGGCGGCGTCGAGGCGGCCGATGGCGTCGACCATGGCCTGCACTCCCGCCGCCCCGTCGCTGGCCACGTCGGCGATGGCGGGGCGAACCCGAGGCGGCCGGAGGGCGTACTCAGTCGTCGGTGCGGCCGTAGACCGAGCGGATCACAGCCCGATCGGCCCCCGCCACGAGGCCCAGCATCTCGTCGATCTCAGCCGGGGAGAAGCCGAGCTCGGCCATCACCTCGGCCGTGTGCTCGCCCAGGCGGGGCGGGGGACGGCGGAACCCGGCGCCCGGGGTGTCGCTCAGATGGACCACGTTGGTGACCACTGGCGTCGGGCCGTGGTGGGGCACCTCGACCTCGGCCAGGTAGCCGTTCGCCGACACCTGGGGGTCGGCCAGCAGATCGGCGTAGTTCTGCACTTTCTCGAAGATGATCTCGGGCTGGTCGGCGAAGAACTCGTCCCACTCGGCCGTGGTGTGGGAGGCGAAAGCCTGGCGCATGCGTTCCCGGATCTCGTCCACCCCGTCGGTGGAGCCCCGGGCCCCGATCCGCTTGGCCGCCGTGTTCCACCGCTCGTCGAGCACCACCTCGGGCTGGTCGGCGAAGATCCAGAAGTCGTCCCAGCTGGCGCTGGACATGGCCACGGCCAGCAGGAAGGCACCACCGTCGCTGGTGCGGTAGACGCCGTAGGGGCACAGGATGTTGGGGTTGTGGGACCCGGCCCGGTGCAGGACGGCGGAGTCGGACGACATGGCGGAGTGGGCGATCTCCCAGGCCTGGATCCACATCATGGCCCCCAGCGACGAGGTGTCGACCTGCTGGCCCCGCCCGGTGCGCTCCCGGGCGTAGAGGGCGGTCATCACGCCGAGGGCGAGCTGCATCGAGCCCACGTGGTCGGCCACCGCCGCCCCCGGCGGCATGGGTGGCCCGTCCTCCGGGCCCGACATGGCGGCCAGTCCGCTGCGGGCCTGGGCCGCTCCGTCGAGCATGGCCTTGTCGGCGTCGGGACCCTGGGGTCCGAAGCCCGACACCCGGGCGTAGACCAGGCCCGGGTTGAGGGCGGCCAGGGTCTCGTAGTCGAGCCCCATCCGCTCCAGCGCCTCCCGCCGGTAGTTGGTGACGAACACGTCGGCCTCGGCCACCAGGCGATGGAGCAGTTCCCGGCCCAGGTGGTGGTGGGCGTCGATGGCGACCCCCCGCTTTCCCCGGTTCATGGCCACGTACTGGGTGCCCATCACCTCCACCGGAGCGGTGAAGGCCGGCCCCCGTACGTACCGGTTCAGCTCGCCGCCCGGCCGCTCCACCTTCACCACCTCGGCCCCCATGTCCACCAGGTAAGCGGCGGCGTGCGGGCCCTGGATGGCCACGGTCATGTCGACCACCTTGATGCCGGTGAGTGGGCCGTGCCGCAGGTCGGACATGCTGTTCCCCCTTTGCCGATCCCACCCCCTGAGAGCGGCGAAGCCCATTGTCGGCGCCTGGCGCCGGAGCTGTCCAGAGCGGTACCGGCCACCGCCGAGAGAGCGGAAATGGCGCCCGGGGCGAACGGACTGTTTCGGCCGTGGAGGTTCAGCCGGTGGGCGGCCCGGTCGATGCGCACGGCATGGACCTGGCTTCGTTGATCGGGCGGCTCCCCACCGGTGACGCCGTCTCCGATGAGGACTTCGAGTCACGGCACCGTCTGATCCTGTGGTTCCTCGGGCTCCACACACCGGTGCTGCTGTTGATCGCCCTGGTGCGGGGGTACGGCCCGGTCCACGCTGCGCTCGAGTCACTACCGCCGCTCCTGCTGGCCGTGGGGGCCTGGCGGGCCGCCGGGCGATTCCTCCGGTCGGGGGCGGCATCGCTCGGCCTCGTGGTGGGCGCATCGATCCTGGTCCACTTCACCGGCGGCATGATCGAGGCCCACTTCCAGTGGTTCGTGGCACTCTCGCTCATCGGGCTCTACGTCGACGTCCGGCCGTTCCTCGTGGGCCTGGTCTACACCGTGCTGCATCACGGCGGGATGAGCCTCATCGACCCGACCCTCGCCTTCTCCACCCCCGAGGCCCAGCGCAAGCCCCTGCTGTGGACCGGGGTGCACGTCGTGTTCGTGCTGATGCAGATCGGGACGATCGTGGCCAACTGGGTGAACACCGAGCGCCAGGAGGAGGGCCGGCTCAGTCTGGCGTCGGACCAGGAGCTGCTCTTGGTCCGGCAGCGGGACCTGATCGGGGCGGTCACAGCCCAGGCCACCGATCTCGGTGCCCGCTCGGGCCGCATCCGGAGCGAGATCGAGCAGGCCGTCGGCTCGGTGGCCGTGATCGACGACGGCACCCGTCGGGTCGGCGATCTGGCCCGCCAGGCCACCCGCCAGGCCGAGGACGCGCACCAGCTCAGCGTGCACACCCGCTCCGGGTTCGAAGAGCTCGACCGCCAGAGCCGGGCCATCGCCGATCTGGTGGCCATGGTCCAGGAAATCGCCTCCCGTACCAACCTGCTCGCGCTGAACGCCAGCATCGAGGCGGCGCGTGCGGGCGACGCCGGCAAGGGGTTCGCCGTGGTCGCCAGCGAAGTCAAGAACCTGGCGGCGACGACCGCAGAGACCACCCAGCAGATCACGGAGGCCACGTTGGCCATCCAGGCCGGTATCGAGGCGAGCCGGGCCCAGATGGACGGGGTGACGGCGGCGGTGGCCGCCATCGGCGCCATCCAGGAATCGGTCGACGCCGAGCTCGACCGTCAGATCGCGGCCTGTGGCGACACCCGGGCCGGGATCGGCGGCGCGTCTCAGGCCGTGCTCAGCGTCGTCAACGGCATCGAGTCGTTGAGCGGCCTGACTGCCAGCCCCCGCTAGGGCCGGGCCGGCCGATCGCTACAGGATCGGCTCGAGGGGTTCGAGCCCCAGGAGCACCCGGCCGGCGTCGTCGATGAACTGGGGCGCCACCATCAGCTGTTGGGCCACCACGGCCACGTCGCGCCGGGCCTTGCCGATCGGGTCGTCGGCCCAGTTGACCGACGTGCCGGCGGCGGAGTGGATCAGCTCCACGGCCCGGATCGCCTCCTGGCAGGCGTGGGAGCAGGCCAGGCGGACGAGGGCCCGCTGGCGCCGGCTGCAGCGGCCGCCGGCCAGCACCGTCTGCCACTCGTCCTCCACCACCTCGAACACGAAGGCCCGGGCGCTGCGCAGTGCCGCCTCGGCCTGGGCGATGGCGAGCTGGGCCCGGGGCCGCTCCCGCAGCGTCGTGCGGGACAGGCGGGGCACCTTGCCCTCGGCCAGGTCCACGAAGTGGTTGAGCGCGCTGCGGGCGATGCCGGTGGACACCCCCACCTTGTTGTAGGCCAGCCGGGAGAACGGGGGCAGCTGGTAGAGGGGCCCGTCGTGGCGGGGTGACCCGCCGGCCACCGACGTGGTCATCTCCTCCGGCACGAACAGGTCGTGGACGGCCACGTCGTGGCTGCCCGTGCCCTGCAGGCCATTGGTGCGCCAGGTGTCGATGATCTCGTACTGGTTGCGGGGCACGAGGATCTCGAGCGTCCGCACCGGCTTGGATCCTTCGACGATGCACTGGCCCCAGAACAGATCCGCATGGTGGCAGCCGGAGGCGAAAGGCCACCGGCCGGTGACCCGCCAGCCGCCGTCGACCTTCGTGGCCCGGCCCTGGGGATTGAGGGCGCCGCACATCACGAGGTCGGGGTGCTCGGCGAACAGGCGGGCCGCCGTCTCGTGGGGCATGAGGGAGCCGCCGATGCCGACGGTCTCGATGCCGATCATCAGCACCCAACCGGTGGAGCCGTCGGCCTCGCTGATGGCCTCGATGGCCTCGATCGTGGGGTGGGGATGGGCCTCGGCCCCGCCGAACAGGGCGGGGGCGGCGATCCGGTACAGGCCGGCGGCCGACATGGCCTTCACCACCACCTCGGGTACATGGCGCAGCTGCGTCGCCTCGTCGGCGTGCTGGCGCACCAGGGGCTGCAGGCCCCGGGCCGCCGCCACCAGCTCGTGGACCTCACCCATCACGTACCCCCGTCCCGGGTCGGCTTCCCGTGGCCCGATCGTACGTGCCGCCTCTCGGGAGGCGCCATCCCACCTCTCTGTGCACAGCGCACCGCCGGCGGTGCGCTGTGCACAGAGATCGGGCTCAGTGCGCCAGGGCCAGGCCGGGCCGGGGCCACGTGGTGCGCAGGAGGCGGCCGGAGTGCGACGCCGTGATCCAGGCCGTGCGCCGGTCGGGCCCGCCGAAGCAGATATTGGTGGTGGCCGGGTCGCCGGTGGGGACGTGCTCGATCGCAGTGGGCCCGTCGGGGGCGTCGGGCGGGATCACCGTGATGCCGCCGTTGCGGATGGTGGCCACGCACACGTTGCCCGCCTCGTCGACGGCCAGTGAGTCGAGCCACTGCCACCCCGGGAGGCCGGCCAGGAGGTTGGCCCGGGTCTCGGGGCCCCGGTAGCCGGCGATCTCGCCCGGGCCCGACAGCGGCCACCAGAACACCCGGGCCGTCTCGGTCTCGGCCACGTACACCCGATCGCCGGCCGGCGACAGCCCTACTCCGTTGGGATGGTTGAGCGGGTAGATCACCTCCCGGATCTCGGACCCGTCGGCTCGGGCGTAGTAGAGGCCGCCCCGGTCGCGGTCGCGGTGCCGACGCTTGCCCGGGTCCGAGAACCAGAACCCCCCGGTGTGATCGAACACGAGGTCGTTGGGCCCTTTGAGTTGGTGGGGTCCGCAATGGGTGTAGACGGTCTCCACCTCGCCGGTGGTGAGGTCGACCCGCTGGATCGAGCCGCCGGTGTAGTCGTCGGCCTGCACGGTAGGCATGCCGTTGACCCAGGCGAACCCGCCGTTGTTGGTGATCCAGACCTTGCCATCGGGGCCGACGGCGGCTCCGTTGGGTCCGCCGCCGCACTGGCCCACCACATCCACCGTGCCGTCGGTGGCGACCCGGCTCAACGTGCCCCGCTCGATCTCCACCACCAGCACCGAGCCGTCGTCCATCGCTACCGGCCCCTCGGGAAACCGGAGCCCGGTGGCAACGGTCTCCATCGCCAACTCGATAGTCACGCGTCGCATCCCCCTGTTCGTAACCCGACGATGATCCCATACCGACGGCGATGCAGCCGCTTCACCACCCGATACCTTGCGGCGATGAGTGTGAATCTCCGCAACTACATCAAGTCGGTCTACGGGTTCGATCACGTGCTGCGGCTCACGCCGGAGAAGGCGCTCACCCGCAAGTCGCCCTGTGTCGGATGGACGGGTAAAGACGTCATCGAACACGCCATCGGTGGTGTGAAGATGGTGCAGAGCTTTGCCACCACCGGCAAGGGGCCCAAGACGCTGCCCAAGGTCGGAGCCGATCCGTTGGTCGCCTGGTCCAAGCTGCGAGACGCCACGCTCGAGGCGCTCGATCACCCCGGTGCACTGCAGGCGGTGGCCCAGGATCCGTTCGGGCCCGACTTCGGCCCGATGTCGATCGACGATCTCATCGGTTTCATGGGCGCCGATCTCGTGGTCCATACGTGGGATCTGGCCCGCACGGCCAAGGTCGACGAGCGAATCGATCCCGGCCTGATCAAGGTGACGCTGGCGGCGTGGAAGACGCTGCCCGACGAGGCCCTGCGCTCGCCCGGCATGTGCGGCCCGGCCATCAAGCCGGAGAAGGGCGCCAGCGCCCAGACCCGCATGCTGAACTTCCTGGGCCGCGCCGCCTGATCCCGGTCATCCGGGGCTGAACTGTGGCGCCGGCGCGCAGAATGCAGCACCCTGCGCCACAGTTCGCAGTGTTTCGGGTTCTTCCGGCCGACTAGCAGCGGCGGGCCACCACGACCAGGGCGTCGTCGCGCAGGCGGCCCCCGGTGTGTTCCAGGGCCAGGTCGACGCAGGCGTCGGCCACCCGCTGGGGCGGGTCGTCCCAGCGGGTGACGATCAGCTCGGCCAGCCGCTCCTCGCCCAACAGCACTCGGCCCTCGGTCTGGGCCTCGTGCAGTCCGTCGGTGGTGATCACCAGCAGCTCACCGATGGCCACGGGGATCGTGCGCACCTCATGGGTGACACCGGGGAAGCCGAGCAGCGGCCCGGTTCGGGGCCAGGGGGTGAGCTTGCGCCCCTTTACCTGCACCGGCGGCGGGTGGCCGGCGTTGACCAGCCGCACGTTGCCGGTGTGGTCGGGTATCTCCACCAGCACGGCGGTGGCGTTGGTCCGGCGCCGCAGCATCTTGGCGTTGGCGCTGGCGGCGATCTCGGCCAGGCCCGACCCGTTCTCCCACAGGGCGGCGAGATGGGTGCGCAGCCCGTAGGCCAGCACGGCCGACTGGGCCCCGTGGCCGGCGATGTCGAACACGGCCAGCAGGGTGGCGGGCTCGGGCACCGTGCGCCGTAGCACCTGCACCGAATCGCCGGTGAGATGACCGAAGGCCGGCTCGTAGCGCATGCCGGTCTCCCAGCCCGGGATCTCGGGCCGGGTGACGCTGAGCTCGGTGGTGATGGCTTCCACCACGGCGCTGAGGTCGTCGGTGGACTCGGCCCGCCGCTGCACCGTGTCCAGCCGCTCCCGCAGCTCCCATTCGGTGCGCACGATCACGGCCGACGGAACGAGCACCAGGGCCCCCAGCATGGCCATCTGGACCACCGAGAACACCGACAGGACGAGACCCTGGTCGCTGACCAGCCGCAACAGCAACGCAGCCACTGTCACCAGCACGAGCGGCGTGCCGGCGATCACCAGGGTCAGGCGCCGGCTGAGGGCACCGGTCACGCCGCCGTCGAACAACTGGCCCACCACGCCCACGTTGGGCCGGAGGAGCACCGCCGCCATGCCGAGCAGGGCGATGCCGATGGCGGTGTGGAGGGCCATGCCCACCACGCCCACAGCCGCCCCCAGGTCTCGTCGGTCCACGCCGAGCACGAAACCCACCACGGCTGAGACACCGACGGCGGTGGCGGCCACGCCGAGGGCCTGGGCCACCACAGGCCGCCGGCCGAGGGCGATGAGCGTGAGCGCCGTGCCCACCAGTACGAAGGCGATGCACGTCTCGACAACGGGCCGGCCGGCTACCGGCGTGGTGGCGAGCGCTGCCACATCGGACCGGAACAGGCCCTCCATCCAGGTTGGGCCGGCGCCGGCCAGGTTGAGGACCAACTCCACCGCTCCGATGGCCACTACGCAGACGGCACACGCCCCGCCGACCCACCGGCTGTTCCCGTCCCGCTGCATGGCCAGCACGGCTGCGCCGCCCAGGGCCAGCCCCACGGCGGTGATGGGGTACATCGGCGGTAGGGATGGCGAGATCTCCACGATGCGGCTGCTGCCCACGGCGTAGCCGGACAGCACGGCGAGGCCTACGACCAGCACCACCCCGGCCAGGGCGCTTCCGATCTGCTGCAGCCGGAGGACGTCGGCCAGACGTAGGCGTGGTAGCGCCATCGCCGGATCATCGCCGCGGTCGAGCGAGCGTGGCAGCTGCCACCAACCCATGCGTTCCGGCGAACGCACCTCACCTCGCCTGCCTGGCACTGGTCAACTCTACCGTGCCCGGTTTCTGCCCTCCGGCGGCACCGGTCACAAATGCGGGCACGGATGTGACGGGAGCCACCGGTGGCCGAACAGAAGGTTACGAATGCCGGGTCCGCGGTCTTTCCGCTGGTCACCGTCGGTGCATCCATTCTCGTGTAAGTCGGCCGTCAGACTTGGGACCTTTGATCGTCACCGGCAGCCTCTTTGTCCCGAAACCTGGCTTCCGTACGTTGTGGAAGGCAACGAACGCAGGATTGCGGCCGGTTGTTGTTGCCGGGCAAGCGGGTCCTGCCGGAACGGGAGAACCACCATGCCGACCGAGACCGAGCTGTTCACGCAGATACGGCGAGCTACTGCCCTGAAGCAGGCCGAGAAGGATCGCATCATCCATCTCGAGGAGTATGTGGAGTTGGTGCGGGGGTGTCCGAC
>CADEDH010000052.1 GCA_902826025.1 uncultured Actinomycetes bacterium | reverse complement strand
CCCGACACCGGACGGTGGCGCACCTACCGCCCCGACGGAAGCCTCATCCAATGAGCGGCGCGCCCACCTCAGCCGTCCGAGAGTTCTCGCAGGCCCGCCAAGGTGCGGCCGGCACCCCAGTCGTTGGCCTCCAGGGCCCGGAGGATGGCGGCCAGGTTGCGATCGCGGATCCGCTCCAGGTCCCGGATGCCATGTGCGCCCGACTGGGCGTCGGACTGGCTGGCGATCCGGTCGATCAGCTCGTCGTCGAGCTCGGGTACGTCGGTGAGCTTGGTCCACGGCCAGGCCAGG
Organism: uncultured Actinomycetes bacterium; assembly: GCA_902826025.1. Lineage (GTDB taxonomy): Bacteria > Actinomycetota > Acidimicrobiia > Acidimicrobiales > SZUA-35 > CADEDH01. Next base: position 46,893 of record CADEDH010000052.1, on the reverse strand, counting down.
GCCTCGCCGAACTGGGCGATGAACTGCCGCATCCCGCCCAGCCCGCCGGCGATGCGGTACGTCTCGAACAGGCCCATCTGGGCCCACCGCAGACCGAATCCGTACCGGATGGCGTCGTCGATCTCGCCTGTGGTGGCCACCCCGTCGCGTACCAGCCACAGCGCCTCCCGCCACATCGCCTCCAGCAGCCGGTCGGCGATGAAGGCGTCGATCTCCACCCGCACGTGCAACGGGTGCATACCCAGCGCCCGATACAGCGCCAGGGCCCGATCGATGGTGGCCGGCGTGGTGGCCTCGCCCCCCACGATCTCCACCAGCGGCAACAGGTACACCGGGTTGAACGGGTGGGCCACCACCAGCCGCCCGGGTTCGCCGAGGGCCGAGGCCAGCACCGACGGTTTGAACCCCGAGGTCGACGAAGCGATCAACGCCCCGGGCGGGGCGGCGGCGTCGATGGCGGCCAACGTGGCGTGCTTCAAGTCGAGCCGCTCGGGCACGCTCTCCTGCACCAGGTCGGCGCCGTCCACCGCCTCGCCGATCGACGAGCACCACGTCAGCTGACCCACCGCCGTCGGCTCCAGGCCCAGCTCGGCCCAGGCCGCCGCAGCGTTGGCGTGCACCTCGGCCACAGCGTCGGCCGCCCCCGGCGCCGGGTCGAAGGCCCGCACCGGCACGCCCCGCAGCCGCAGGCGGGCGGCCCATCCGGCCCCGATCACCCCGCAGCCGATCACGGCGGCGCACCCGGGCGGCGGCTCAACCATGGCGTGTGAGCTTCAGCTGGTCGCGGACCTCCTGAGGGCCCTTCACGTCGACGTTGATCGACTGGAGGATCTGTACCGCCCGTTCCACCAGCTGGGCGTTGGTGGCCAGTTGCCCCCGCCCCAGGTACAGGTTGTCCTCCAGGCCCACCCGCACGTTGCCCCCGGCGATGGCGGCCAGGGCCACATAGGGCAGCTGGTCCCGCCCGATGGAGAAGGCGCTGAACACCCAGCTGTCGGGCACGTTGTTGACCATGGCCATGAACGTGTTGAGATCGGGGGGCGCCCCCCACGGGATGCCCATGCACAGCTGGACCATCACCGGATCCTCGATCAGCCCGGCCTGCACGAGGCTCTTGGCCTGCCACAGATGCCCGGTGTCGAACACTTCGATCTCGGGCCGCACCCCCAGCTCGCCGATCTGCCGGGCCATCTCGGCCAGGATCGAGCTCGAGTTGGTCATCACGTAGTCGCCCTCGCCGAAGTTCATCGACCCGCAGTCGAGCGTGCAGATCTCGGGCCGGAGCCGGCGCACGTGATCGAGCCGTTCGGTGGCCCCGGCCATGTCGGTGCCGGCCTCATCGAGCGGCAGGGGCTGCTCCACCGAGCCCAACACCAGGTCGCCCCCCATCCCGGCGGTCAGATTGACCACCACGTCCACATCCGAGCTGCGGACCCGGTCCACCACCTCGGCGTAGTACTCGGTGTTGCGCGACGGGGCACCGTTCGGTTCCCGCACGTGGATGTGCACCACGGCGGCCCCGGCCCGGGCGGCGGCGATGCAATCGGCGGCGATCTCGGCTGGGGTCACCGGCACCTTGTCCGACTTGCCCACCGTGTCACCGGCCCCGGTGATGGCGCATGTGATGAACACCGAGGTCATGACTTCACCCTTCTCGTCAGTACCCGAAACCGGGAATACAGGTCGTCGTGGTCGAGGTAGCAGCCCTGGAGGACACGGGAACCGGCGCCGGGCTGGTAGGCGTCGCGGCCGTGGAGGATCCGCCGGTTGTCGAAGCCGACCAGGTCACCAGGGCGGAACGGCGACGACAGCTGGAACCGCTCGTCGTGGGCCACCTCGGAGAACCGGCGCAGGGCGGCGTAGGCCCGGGGCTGGTCGGTCGGATCCATCAGAGGAAACGCCCGCACCGGGTAGAAGGCCCGCAGGGTCAGGGGCAGCGGGTCGCCATCCGAGGCATGGTCGATGATCGGCCCGGCCCACCGATGCTCCTCGTCCACCGCCCGGTTCAGGAAGCTCCACCGCAGGGTGGTGAGCGCCTCATGGTCGGCCGGGTACCGGCGGCGCAGCTCGTCGACCACGGTGAGCCCGTCGGTCATGCGGGAGGCGCCCCCGGCCACGGTGTTCTCCAGGCAGTGGAGGAACTGGAACCCGGGCGGGGTTTCCCGGGTCGGGAGATCGGTGTGCTGACCGAGGCGGAGGCCGGTGTAGGCGGTGGAGTCGGCGCCCTCTCCCCCTGTGTCGGCGAGGCGGGCTCGTACGGTGAACAGTTCGCCGAAGTTCGTGGCCCGGATGGGCCCGATCCGCCGGATCAGCTCGGGCAGGAAGGCGTCGGTGGCCGGGGTGTTTCGCAGGCGACCCAGCCCGTAGCGAATCAGGTGGTCGAGCCAGGCCAACAGCGTCCGGTCGTCGTCGAGGATGGCTGCCCCGTCGAGCGAGGGCGGCTCGCCGCCCAGGCTGGCCGCCGTCCAGCGCTCGGGATCCGGCAGGGCCGAGCCGGGCTGGTGGCGGCCGTCGGCCACATGGCGCAGCCAGCCGGGATGCACCTCGGTGACCGTGTCGGGCCCGGCCTCGCCCACCAGCCGCCAGCGCAGCACCAGGCGGCCGTCGTCTCCCACGTCGGCCGCCACCAGGGCGTCGGGGTGGGGCAGGTCGGCTGGGTCGAGGGTCGACTCCCGGGTCACCGGATCCAACCCCAGCCCGGCGCAGCTCTCGGCCAACCACAGGCCGTAGCAGGCCAACTCCGCCCCGTCGGCCCAGGCCACCGTGACGAACCCACCATCCAGAGTCACCCCGGCCAGCGGCTCCCAGGGATGCTCGATGAAGTCGGGGGTGAGGGGCGCAGCCAGCGGGGCTTCTCCCTGGGCTCAGATCAGGCCGATACGCGCGTCATAGTAGGCGTAGAGGCGGTGGAGCATCTGCAACACCGACAGCCACACCACGGTCTCCACGATCTGAGCCGGGGTGAGATGTCCGATCACGGTGGACACCGTGATCTCGTTGACGTTCGACGGGCTGGTGGATGCCGCCTTGGCCAGCATGATGGCGGCCGCCTCCCGGCTCGACAGGCCCCGCGGGATCTCGGCGAACTCAGCCGGGTACACGGCGTACTTGCCCACGTCGACCAGGAGCCTTGTATCGATCTCGGGGGCCAGGAGCTGGGCCAGCTGGATCATTTCCGACATCAGCATCTCGTCTTCCACCACCTTGGCGAAGACGAGCCCGACCATGCACTTGGCCGGCAGGCCGAGCTTGGTGAGGTTGGGGTCGAGGTTCTCCCGCAAGGCGGCGGCGATGGCCTTGACCGCCCGCTTGTGCTGAAGGGTGGCCAGGATGGGGAAGGCGTAGCCCACCTTGTCCTCCAGCATCATCAGGGCGGGCCCGATCCGGCCCGACACCCCCTTGGTCCACGAGCTTTCCAGCTTGATGGCGCCAGGGGCGTGGCGCAGCACCCGAAGGTAGGTACCGAGCGAGTCTTTGGGCACGGCGCCGTCGGCGTGATGATCGTCGAGGTCGACGTCGTCCCACAGGTGCTTGCCCGTGTTCCAGCCGGTGGGCTCGATGAGGTCGGCCACGTCGTGGATGGCCTCGGCCTCCAGCGGCACCCCCATGGCGTCCATGAACTTGTTGAGGAAGCCCATGAGAGCGATGCCCATGACCACCCACTCGACATCTTCCGGGGCCAGGTAGCGATCGATCTCGTCGGTGTAGGCGGCGGTCATGGAGGTGGGCACCGAGCCGAGGGCGTGGGCCAGCATGGCCACCGCCTCCTCCACCGGGGTGTAGTCGCCCACCAGGGCACCGGCCGAGGCCCCCCGGCGCAGGGCGAACGAGCAGGTGTGGGCCGAGCAGTACATGCACTCGGCGGCCCGGCTCGAGACGTACATCCCCAGGCCCACCAGGTCCTTGGGCGCCCCCTGGCCGAGAAGGAGCTGCGGCACGTTGAGCAGATTCGGCACCAGCAGGTTGTAGGTGCGGAAGCCGGCCGGCCAGATCTCGAGGTAGGGGTCGCAGTTGGGCACGACGCCAATGAGCTCGCGCACGAGGCGGAGCATCGGCTTGTAGTCCTTGTGGAGCTGGGCCATTTCGACCGTGTGACCGCGAAGCTCCCACGCCAGCGTGGTTGGCCCCATCCCGTTGTCTCTCAACCTCGTCCTCGCAGACCAGCGCCCGATGTCTATTGTGCCGCGACCAGCGACAAAGAGTAGCGGCTGGCGGGCCCCATCCCCAGATTCCGGGACGTTTCGCCGACGGTGGAACGTCCGGGCCCCCGAAGGGGGGCACGTAGACTGATGGCATGACGACCAAGGCCGACGTGCTGGCGATGCTGGCCGAGATGGCCACCCTCACCACGCTCGACGAGGAAACCAACCAGTCGTTCAAGGTCCGGGCCTACGAGTCCGCCCGTCTGGCGGTGGAGGCTCACGGAGCCGACCTCACCGGCCTCACCCAGGCCGAGCTGCAGAAGATCAAAGGTGTTGGCAAAGCCATCGCGGCCAAGATCCGGGAGCTGGTCGACACCGGCGCCGTGACCGAGCTGGAAGCCCTGAGGGCCGCCTACCCGCCGGCCTTCGTGGAGCTGAGCCGGATCCCGGGCCTGGGCCCCAAGACCCTGAAACAGCTCCGCTCCCAGCTGGGGGTAGAGGATCTCGACGGCCTGAAGGCCGCCATCGCCGCCGAGCAGGTGCGCACCCTGCCCCGAATGGGGGCCGCCAGCGAGGCCAAGCTGGCCAGGGCCATCGAACGCCTCGGCCTCACCGGCAAGGACCGCCGCACCCCGGTGGCCCGGGCCCGGCCGCTGGCCGAGCGCCTGGTCGACGAGCTGAAGCTCGTCGACAGCGTCCAGAACGTGTTGTTCTGTGGCTCACTGAGGCGCATGGCCGAGACCGTGGGCGACATCGACATCACGGTCGCCGCCACCAGTCCCGACACGGTGATGGCGGCGGTTCGGAGCCACCCGGCGGTGTACGAGATCGTGGTCTCGGGCGACACCAAGACCTCGTTCCTCACCGCCCCCGGGGCCTCCGGAGCCAGCCTCCAGGTCGACGTGCGGGTGGTGGCCCCCGACCAGCTGGGCGCGGCCACGCTGTACTTCACCGGCTCCAAGGCCCACAACATCGAGTTGCGCCAGCGGGCGATAGACCGGGGCTGGCTGCTCAACGAATACGGGCTGCTCGACGCCGAAGGGGCCGTTATCGCCAGCCGCACCGAGGAGGAGATCTACCAGGCGCTGGGCCTGGCCTTCGTGCCGCCCCCGATGCGAGAAGCCACCGGCGAGGTGGAGGCGGCGGCCCGGGGCGAGCTACCCGAGGTGGTGCAGCTGGCCGACATCCGGGGCGACCTGCACTACCACACCGACCGATCGGGCGACGGCCGGGCCCCGCTGGAAGACATGGTGAAGGTGGCGGCCGACCGGGGCTACGCCTACCTGGCCATCACCGACCACGGTGAGGACCTGGCCATCAACGGGTCCAGCCGGGCCCAGATGCTGGCCCACCGGGACCGGATCCGGGCCCTTCAGGAGGAGTACCCCGATCTGAGGATCCTGTTCGGCTGCGAGCTCAACATCGGCGCCGCCGGCGGGCTCGACTACGACCCCGACTTCCGCCGGGAGTTCGACTACACGGTGGCCTCGGTTCACTCCCACTTCGACGGTTCGGCCCGGGACCAGACGACCCGGCTGGTGAAGGCCATCGCCGACCCCACGGTCGACTCGATCGGCCACCTCACCGGCCGCTACATCGGGCGCCGGCCGGGCATCGAGCTCGACATCGACATCGTGCTGGAGGCCCTCTACGCCTTCGACGTGGCCCTCGAGATCAACGGCGCGCTGGACCGGCTCGACGCCGCCTCCGACGTGGTGCGCCGGGCCGTGGAGCGGGGTGTGAAGCTCGTGATCAACACCGACAGCCACCACACCTCGGAGCTGGGCCGCATGGAATACGGCGTGCTCACCGCCCAGCGGGGCTGGGTCCCCCGCGACCAGGTGATCAACACCTGGGACCGGGAGCGGTTCCTCGACTGGGTCGCAACCCACCGGGAGCACGCCCCGGGGGCCTGATCAGCCCTGACCCGGGTTGAGCGAACGCTCCAGCTGGTCGAGCGCGGCCATGGCGGGCAGGCACTGGGCCACCGAGGCGTTGGGCTGGCGGCCCTCGGCGATGGCGGCCAGGAACTCCCGGTCCTGCAGCTCGATCCCGTCGTTCGACACCGCCACTCCCGACAGGTCGACCGGCTGCTCCCGCCCGTCCACCAGGTCGTCGTAGCGGGCGATCCAGGTGCCGTTGTCGCAGATGTAGCGGAAGAACGTGCCCAGGGGCCCGTCGTTGTTGAACGACAGCGACAGGGTGCAGAGCTGGCCGGCGTCACTGCGCAGGCCCACCGTCATGTCCATGGCGATCCCCAGCTCGGGGTGGCGGGGCCCCTGCTGGGCCCAGGCCCCCACCGTGGGCCGGCCGGTCTGGTAGCCGAACAGGTCGACCGTGTGGCAGGCGTGGTGCCACAGCAGGTGGTCGGTCCAGCTTCGGGGCTGGCCCAGGGCGTTGGTGTTGGTGCGGCGGAAGAAGAACGTCTCCACCACCAGGTGCTGGAGGGTCAACTCGCCCGAGACGATCCGGTTGTGGATCCACTGGTGGCTGGGGTTGAAGCGCCGGGTGTGGCACACCATGGCGGTAACGCCGGTGCGCTCCTGGGCCGCCACCACGGCCTCGGCGTCGGCCAGCGAGTCGGCCATCGGGATCTCCACCAGCACGTGCTTGCCCGCCTCCATGGCCTGCACGGCCTGGGCGGCGTGGAGGGGGGTTGGGGTGGCCAGGATCACGGCCTCCACCCCGGGTCGGGCCAGGCTCTCGGCCAGATCGAGCGACCAGTGGGGTGCCCCGATGGAGGCGGCGAAGGCCTCGGTGTCCTCCGCCTTCCCCCCGGCCACCGAAACCACCTCGGCCCCCTCTATGCGGGCCAGAGCCTGGGCGTGGCGCTGGGCGATGGCTCCTTCTCCGGCCAGGACGATCTGCATGGGCCCCACCTTAGGCGGGGTACCGTTCTGCGGATGGCAGCACTCCTCGACTTCTCCGGCCGGACCGTCGTGATCACCGGAGCCGCCACCGGCATCGGCGCCGCCACCGCCTCGTTGCTCGTGGCCCAGGGGGCCCAGGTGCACGCCCTCGACGTGGCCCCGGTAGGAGGCGACGTGGCCTCCCTCCGCTGCGACCTGGCTGATCCGGCCAGCATCGACGAGGCCGCGGCCCGCCTGCCGGGCACGGTGCACGCCCTGATGAACTGCGCCGGGGTGCCCAACGGGGGCCGGTTCAGCGCCACCGACGTGATGCGGGTGAACTGGCTCGGCTTGCGCCACCTCACCGAGGCGTTGCTGCCCCGGATTCCTTCCGGAGGCGCCGTGGTTCATATCGCCTCCACCGCCGGGCGGAACTGGCCCGAACGGGTGGGCGAACACCGGGAGTTGATGGCGGCGGACTCGTTCGATGCGGGCCTGGCCTGGGTCGAGGCCCACCCCGAGGTGGTGGGCGACGGCTACGCCTTCTCCAAGGAAGCGGTGCAGTACTACACCCTGTGGCGGGCGGTACAGCTGCTGCCAACAGGGGTGCGGATGAACAGCGTGTGCCCCGGCATCACGGCCACCGGGATCATGGCCGACTTCCGCCGGGGCCTGGGCGACGAGATCATCGACCATGCCGAGGCGGTGGCCGGCCGGATGGCCGAGCCGTCGGAGATGGCGCCGACCATGCTGTTCCTGGCCGATCCGGTGTCGTCGAGCTACCTGAACGGCGTCAACCTGAACATCGATCGGGGAACGGGCGCCGCCCGCCTCACCGACCAGGCCGACCCCGGGCTCATCTGGGGGGCGCAGGAGTAGCGGGAGCAGAGGACGCGTCGAGCCGGGAGGGGCCCGGGAGCGAGGGAATGGACCCATCCCGACTCGACTGCGACCTGAACACCGGCACCGCATCCTGCCCGATCGGCCACCCGTGATTGGCTCCGGTTCGCACCGGTGCGTTCTTAAGATTTACAGGAGCCGCGGCGGTTTGTAATTGGACATAGGTCGTAGGACCTCCCTACCTGCCGGTAGCTAGTGCACCAGCCGTCCCTCGGTGCGCAGCGCCGGAGTCTCGGGTTGGGGCCCGTCGAAGCGGGGCACGGGTCGGGCCGTCACCGGATCGTCGGTCAGCGCTGCCTCCAGGGCGGCGGCCGCCGAGAGCAGCCGCCGGTCGCCGTAGGCCGGGCCGATGAGCTGGAGCCCGAAGGGCATGGCCTCGTCATCGAGGCCGCAGGGCAGGGCCGTCACCGGGTGGCCGATCACCGTGATGGCGGCGGTGAGGGTGAGCCAGGCCATGTAGTTCTCGACCGGGGCCCCGTCGACCTCCAGGGGGTAGAGCTGCCGCCAGGGGAAGGGCGACACGCTGACCCCCGGGCACAGGACCACGTCCACCTGGTCGAACAGGGCCTGAAACTGCTGGTAGAGACGCATCTGGGTGCGGCGGGCGGCGGCGATCCGCTCCATGGGGGTGGCCAGCGCCGAACGGTAGGTGTTCTGGATGTTGGGGTTGAACCGCTCGTCCCACCCCTGGGCCTCGGAGTGGTACTGGGTGACGAACACGTCGCTACGCAGCAGCCAGTCCACCTCGGCCGCCGGCCGCAGATCCACCGCCACCGGTCGCACCGAGCCCACCAGGCCCTCGATCCGGGCCACCCGGTCGGCGAACGTCCGCCGGATCGCCCCCGACACCAACACCCCGCCCAGGTCCTCGCTCACCCCTACCCGCAGGCTGCCCAGGTCCACCGGCTCCAGCCGCCGCAGGGCCGGCGCGTCGAGGGGGAACGCCATCGGGTCACCCGGCCGGTCGCGCTCCGCCACCACCGACAGCAGCAGTGCGGTGTCGGCCACGGTGCGACCCATCGGCCCCTGCACGGAGTAGAACGTCTGGGCGATCGACCGCTCCTCGAACGGCACCACCCCCGGGGTGGCCCGGTGGCCGACCACCCCGCAGTAGCAGGCCGGGATCCGGAGGCTGCCCCCGTGGTCGGAGCCGGTGGCCAGGGGCACCATGCCGGTGGCCAGGGCCACGGCCGAGCCACCCGACGAGCCGCCACAGGTCCGCCCGGTGTCGAAGGGGTTGCCAGTCGCCCCGAACAGGCGGTTGACCGTGTTGGCCCCGATGCTCCGCTCCGGGATGTTGGTCTTGCCCACCACGATCCCGCCCGCCGCCCGCACCCGGCGCACGATTCCGGCGTCGGCCGCCGGCACGTGGTGCTCGAAGTCGGGGCTGCCGTAGGTGGTGCGGATCCCGGCCGTGGCCTGGAGGTCCTTGATGGCCACCGGGAGCCCGTGGAGCGGGCCCAGCTCCCCGGCCGACCGGGCCCCCGCCGACCGGGTGACGGCGTCGGCTGCAGCCCGGGCCTCGGCCCGGGCCCGCTCGTCGGCCCGGATCACCAGGGCGTTCACTGCCGGGTCGACATCGTCGATCCGGGCCAGACAGGATTCGAGCAGCTCCACCGGAGACAGTTCACCCCGCCCGATCTGGTCTCGGGCCTCACAGGCGGTCAGCTCCCAGGGTTCGCTCATGGAGCGAACGCTACTGAACGGCCGACCAGGCTCCCCAGCGAGCCGGGGCCCCAACTGCGGTGGCGGCCCGCCGCCCCAGCGGGATCACGTCGACCTTGAGGCCGGCGGCGAACACGATGAGCGCATCGAGCACCTGGTTGTCGAGCACCTGCTCGCCGGGCTGGCCCGAGCCCCGCCACGCCTCCTGGTGCAGGCCGGTGACCGTGCGCCGGAGCTGCTCGGAGGCGTCGGCCGGACAGGCCAGCAGGGCGTCGCGTCGGGGGATCGACACCACGACCTCGGCCGATTCCAGCCGGTCGTGGATGGCCAGAACGTGGCGTTCGCTCAGCACCTGCTCGGCGGCGAAGGGGCCGGCGGCGATGACCACCCGGTCGGCCCCGGTGCCAACCACCTGGAGCTCGACGTCGTGGGCCTTGAGGTTGTCGAACGCCTCCCGCACCAGCACGTCGGGATCGTTGTAGGCCGGGGTTTCGTTGGTGATGTAGGAGGCGAAGCCCCCGTCGTAGCAGCCGTAGGCCACCACCACCTCCGGCGCCTGCGGGGTCCCGATCCATATGTGGGCCCGGGCGCCATAGGTCAAGCCCTGCCATGATGCCGGTTTCAGAACAGGGAACACCCGCACGGTCGTCTGCCTCCGTTCGCCCCTCACAGTGTATGGCAGCCAGGACCGGCCGTGATGGGCTCCGGCGCTCCCCGATCTGGGTGATCTTGTGCAGGTCGTAGGGGTGCGCTGAGATGATGCGGTCCGCGACCAAGGAGACCCCCTATGACCACCCCCACAGAACTGGTGCAGGCAGCCTGCCCCAAGATCGGCAGCCTGGGCGCCGCCCACTACTTCGACCGCGAGATCACGGTGCCCCGGGGCAAGGAGTTGGGGCTCGACGGGTTCCGCTTCTACTTCCTGGGCCGGGGCGGCGTGCTGGGCGACGTCGAGCCCCGGGTGGTGCAGAGCGCCTTCGGCTACTTCGCCCCCGACCTGGTGGCCAAGATGTGGGATTCAGCTCGGGAGAAGCTGGCCCCCCGGGAGGCGGGACGGGTCTACATGGAGTGCCTCCACGCCTTCGGCCGGGCCAAGTTCTCCGGTATCGCCGACCTCGACGCCTTCTGCGCCGCCCTGGAGGCGGTGAACAACGCCGCCGACCCGGCGGCCCTGGCCCTCTACGCCGCCATCTCGGCCGAGCCCCTGGCCGACGACCTGCCGGCCCGGGCCATGCAACTGGTGGCCGTGCTGCGGGAGTTCCGGGGGTCGTGCCACCTGGCCGCCATCCGGGCTCAGAACCTGGATCCGGCCGTGGCCCACGCCATCAAGCGGCCGGCCGACGTGACCACCTTCGGCTACGCCGAGGCCCCCGCCATCACCGACGAGGACCGGGCCAAGCACAACGCGGCCGAGGAGCTGACCGATCAGATGGTGCTGCCGGCCTACGCCGCCGTCGACGAGGCCGGGGCCGCCGCCATACTGGCCGGGCTGGCGGCGATGGAAGCCGCTCTGGCCGGGTAGACAACACGGCATGTCAGTTGGTCGCATCAGGCCCTCGGCCGTGTCCCTGCCCGTCTACAAGCCGGGCAAGGCGGCCGTGCAGGCCGAGGAGGAGCACGGGATCACCGACGCCATCAAGCTGGCGTCGAACGAGAACCCCTACGCCCCGATCCCGGCGGTGGTGGAGGCCATCCGCGAGGCCGCCGCCACCGTGAACCGGTACCCCGACCACGGGGCCGGGGCCCTGCGGGGCGCCATCGCCAGCTGGCTGGGGATCGACCGGGACCGGGTCGCCACCGGCCCCGGCTCGGTCGGCCTGCTGCGCCAGGTGTGCATGCTGTACCTCGACCCCGGCGACGAGGCCGTCTTCCCCTGGATCTCGTTCGAGGCCTACCCCATCTTCACCACCGAGATGGGCGCCACCCCGGTGCGTATCCCCCTGGTGGAGCACGCCTTCGACCTGGCGGCGGTGGCCGACGCCGTGACCGAGCGGACCAAGCTCGTGCTGCTGGCCACGCCGAACAACCCCACCGGCACCGCCGTGTCCACCACCGCCATCGCCGGGCTGCTGGCCCGGATCCCCGACGACGTGGTGGTGGTGGTGGACGAGGCCTACCGTGAGTTCGCCGACCCGGCCCTGGGCGACCCGGTGGCCGATCTGGTGCCCCACCACCGCAACGTGGTGGTGCTGCGCACGTTCTCCAAGGCCTACGGGCTGGCCGGGCTCCGCGTGGGCTACGCCGTGGGCGATCCCGAGCTGATCGTCGACGTCGACAAGCTGCTGCTGCCGTTCAGCACGAACAGCCTGGTCCAGGCGGCGGCGCTGGCTGCCATCGAGCACTTCGACGACATCCGGCCCCGACTGGAGCTGCTGGTGGCCGAGCGGCACCGGCTGGTGCGGGCCCTCACGGGGGCCGGCTGGAAGCTGCCCGACGCCCAGGCCAACTTCGTGTTCCTGGCCCTCGGGCCCCGCACCGAGGAGATCTACCTGGCCCTGGAGCGCCAGGGCGTGGTGACCCGCCCGTTCCCGGGGGAGGGCCTACGGGTCACGATCGGCTCGCCCGAGGAGAACGACCGCTTCCTGGCCACCCTGGCCGAGGTGGCCGCGGCTTAGGAACCGAGCAACCCAGCGCCGCAGGCGCTGCCGGTGGGTGGGGCCCCACCGGCAGACGGGGGAGGCGCGAAGCGCCGGCGGGGGCGCTAGCCCCCGAGCAACCCAGCCACGGTCTCCTCGCTGAGGCCGGCCTTGGAGCCGGCCACCCGCAGCTCGCGCAGGGTGCCGTCGTCCACCGGCACCGCCGCCGCCCGGGCCTCCCGGGCCCGCTGCTCGGGCTCGCCCGGCACCAGCAGCTCCTCGAAGCCCTCACGCAGGGCCGACGACCGCAGGTAGTCGAGGAAGGCGTCGGCCTCCGCCGCCAGGCCGTCGCGGCTGGTCAGCGAGTCGGGGTCGATCACGATCGACAGCATGGAGTTGATGGCCGACCCGTCCCGCTCCCACTTGGGGGCCAGGGTCAGCCCGCCCACCAGGGCTGCGCCCAGCAGCTCGCACATGATGGCCAGCCCGGACCCCTTGTGTTCGCCGAAGGCGATCAGGGCCCCCTCCCGGGGGTGGCGGAACATACCGTTGGGGTCACGCGTCACCCGGCCCTCGCCGTCGAGCAGGGTGCCCTCGGGCACCGGTTCGCCCTTGAGCTTGGCCACCCGGGCCTTGCCCATGGCGATCACGCTGGTGGCCATGTCGAGCAGGGCAGCGGGCTGGCCGTCGCGCCCGGGGATGCCGATGCACACCGGGTTGGTGCCGAACCGGGGCTCGGACCCGCCGTAGGGGGCCACCAGCGGCTCGTGGCCGGCCACGTTGACGAAGTTGATCGACACCATCCCGGCCCGGATGCACTGCTCGCCCCAGTGGCCGATGCGGCCGATGTGGAAGCTGTTGCGCAGCCCCATCAGAGCCACCCCGGTCTCCCGGGCCCGCTCGATGGCCAGGTTGGTCGCCTCGTACCCGGCCACCTGACCGAAGGCCCAGTTGCCCTCGATCAGCAGCACCGAGCCCGAGTCACGGGCCACGGTGGCGTGGTGGTTCACCTTGAGCCGGCCGCCCCGCACAGCCTCGACGTAGGTGGGCAGCATCCCCACCCCGTGAGAGTCGTGGCCGGCCAGGTTCGCCCCCACCAGCTGGTCGGCCACCAAGGTGGCCTCCAGCGTCTCGCTGCCCATGGCCTGGCAGGTGGTGACGACGTACTGGTGGAGCTGTTCGGGGCTGTAGGTGGAGGTCACGGCCTCAGTATGGGCCATGGGGGGGCTATAGTGCCCGCCAGTGGAGATGGCGGATCGGAACTCCGAGCTGTCCGCGTACGTTCTCCTCACCCGTCGGGCGACGATGCGGGTCGACATGGCGAAGGTGAAGGAACTGGCGGCGCTTCCTTGGGCCGACGCGGTCACGGCCCTGGTCGAGGCCCCGTCCGATGGGCAGCTGGCGCCCACCTCGGGCGAGAGCGACGACATCGTCGGCTGGTGGATGGGCCGGATGGTGCTGCCCGAGGCGGGCCTCATCGACCGCATGGCCTTCTTCTGGCACACGGTGCTCACCACCCACCGCTACGCCGCCGGCTACCAGCAGCTCATCGGCCCTCAGCTCAACCTGCTGCGCCGCAACGCGCTGGGCAGCTTCCGGACCCTGCTGCAGGAGTTCTGCGTGGACGGGGCGCTGATCATGTATCTGAACGCCAACGGATCCACGGCCGAGCATCCCAACGAGAACCTGGCCCGGGAGCTGATGGAGCTGTTCACCACCGGCGTGGGCCACTACAGCGAGGCCGACGTACGGGCGGCGGCCCGGGCCATGACCGGCTGGCAGGTGGAGGACGGCTCCTACGCCGTCCGCTTCGACCCGGCCCGGGCGTCCACCGAGCCGGTCGGCTTCCTGGGCGAGACGAAACAGTGGGACGTGGCCTCGATCGTCGACCGGCTGTGCGACCACCCGGCAACCGCGGCCCGCATCGCCGCCAAGCTGTGGTACCACCTGGTGGGCACGGAGCTGGGCGTTCCGGCCGCCGCCGACCTCGGCGCCTGGTGGCAGGGCCAGCAGCTCGAGATCAAGCCGCTCGTCACCCGCATCCTGAACGATCCCGAACTCCGGGCCGAGCACTACCGCCGGCCCCGTTCCGGCTTCGAGTGGTATCTGGCCTTCCAACAGGTGACGGCGGCCGACCTCAACGAGCTGTGGATCCCCCGCCACCTGGGCCAGGCCCTCTACGAACCTCCCAACGTGGCCGGCTGGCCGGTGGGCGAGCGCTGGCTCGACGCCGACTCGGTGCTGCGGCGCACCAGCCTCTCCCTCTACCTCGACATCGACAAGATCCCGGGCGGCGCTGCCGCCACGGTTGACGAGATCCTCGATCGGTGCGGGCTGCTGGTGGTGGGAGACGCCACGTTGGACGCGCTCAGCCGGGCCGGCGAGGGCACCCGGCTCGATGACGCCAGCCTGGCCCACCTGCGTTGGAGCATCGCCCTCAGCAGCCCGGAGTTCCAACTGACATGACCGCCGGCCCCCGCCTCACCCGCCGCCAGATGCTGGGCGGCCTCGCCCTGGGCGGTGGCGCCGGCGCCGCCTCGTGGGCCGTCGGCCGGCGGGGCGGCTCCCCCACCGCCACCCCCGAGACCACGCCCGGCCCCACCGGGGCACCCGTTGCCGGTGGCGCTCCGACCCCGGCGGCAGCTCCCGGGCTCACCGCCGTCGACGCCCTCCCCGGTCTCCTCACCCCGGCCCCGGTGGAGCAGCGGATCCTGGTGGTGATCGAGCTGGAGGGCGGCAACGACGGCCTGTCCACCGTGGTACCGGCCAACTCCGGGCGCTACTACGACCTACGGCCCCGGATGTCGGTGAAGGCCGACGACGTCCTGCCCCTGGACGACGAGGTCGGTCTCCATCCCGAGCTGACCGGTCTGTGGCGCCGGCAGAAGGCGGTGGTGGAGGGGGTGGGCCCGGTCGACGGCAGCCTCAGCCATTTCGAGATGGTCGCCCGCTGGGAGACGGGCGACCCGACCGGCCGCAACAGCATCCGCTCCGGGTTCCTGGCCCGCCTGGCCGACGCCCTCGACACCGGCCAGGGAACCGTCGGGCTGTCAGTGGCCGGGTTCACCCCCCGGTTCCACAACGCCAAGGCCCCCACCCTGTCCATCGACTCGCTCGACCAGCTGAGCGTGCTGACCGAGGACGAGTGGATCTATCCCGTGTACCGCCGCAAGGTCGCCGGGATCACCGGGGGCCCGATGGCTTCCCGCCTGGCCGCCTCCTGGCAGCAGTTGCTGGAGATCGGCGGTGCCCTGCAAACGAGCACCGCACTTCCCAACGGGGTGACCAAGCTCGACAAGGCGGACCCGATGGTCGCCGACGGAGGTGAGCTGGGTGTCGGCCTGGCCACCGCCGCCCAGCTCCTGGAGGCCGACATCGGCCTACGGATCGTGCACGCCCGACTGGCCGGGTTCGACACCCACGACGGACACGAGTGGAAGTACCCGGATCTGATGGGCAAGGTCAACGCCGCCGTCGACGGCTTTCTGACCAGGATGCACGCCCTGGGTTGGGGCAATCGGGTGCTGGTCGCCACCACCAGCGAGTTCGGCCGCCGGGTGAAGCAGAACGGCAGCGGATTCGACCACGGGGCCGCCTCCACCATGCTCCTCTTCGGCCCGGTGCTGCCCGGCCGCTACGGGCAGGCTCCGTCGCTGGCCGACCTCGACGCCAACGGGAACCTGAAGGTAGCCGTGCCCTTCGACGTCTACCTCGGCACGCTGGCCCAGACCTGGCTCGGGGTCGACGCCGCCTCCGTGCTGCCCAGTGCCCCCGAAGTGCTGCCTATCGTGGCGGCATGAGCGAGAGCGGCGCCGTCACGCAGGCGGTGTGGACGAACTGGTCGGGCAAGCTGCGGGCCCCCGACGGAGCGACGATCCACCACGTCCGCAGTGAGGCCGACGCCGCGGCGTTGGCCGCCGCCACCGGTGCCGCCGGGCGCCGCCTGCGGGTGGCCGGGGCCGGCCACAGCCACATGCCGCTGGTGCCCACCGACGGGGTGATCGCCGACCTGTCGGGCCTGAGCGGCGTGATCAGCACCGATGCCGCCACCGGGCGGGCCTGGGTGTGGGCCGGCACGCCGATCCACGCACTGGGCCGTCCCCTCCACGAAGCCGGGCTGGCCCTGGCCAACCAGGGCGACATCGATCGTCAGGCCATCGGCGGGGCCACCGCCACCGGCACCCACGGCACCGGCCGCACGCTGCGGAACCTGTCGTCGGCCGTGGTGGGGGCCCGGCTGGCCCTGGCCTCGGGTGAGTTGGTGGATGTGAGCGCCACCGAGCGGCCCGAGCTGTTCCCGGCCGTCCGCCTCCATCTGGGAGCGGTGGGGATCGTCACCCGGCTCGAGCTCCAGCTCCGGCCGGCCTTCCGGCTCCGGGAGCAGGGTTTCGTGGCCCCGTTGGCCGAGGTGATCGACCGGTTCGACGAACTGGCCACCGCAAACCGCCACGCCGAGCTGTTCTGGTACCCCACCCGGGACCGGGCGGTGGTGAAGGTGATCGACGAGACCGACGACGAGCCCGAGTACCCGCTCGGCCCCGAGGGCCGGCGGTGTGCCTGGAGCTACGAGGTGCTGCCCAGCCACCGCGACTGGCGGCACTCGGAGATCGAGTACAGCGTGCCGGCCGAGGCTGGCCCGGTCTGCTTCGCCGCCATACGGGAGCTTCTGGCCCGGGACTTCCCCACGATGGGATGGCCGGTGGAGTACCGGACGCTGGCCGCCGACGACGTGTGGCTGTCCACCGCCTACGAGCGGCCCACGGTCACGATCTCACTCCACCTGCCGGCGGCCGACGACGACGGACCTCTGTTCCGGGCGGCCGAAGCCGTGTTCCGCGACCACGACGGCCGACCCCACTGGGCCAAGGTCCACCACCTCGACGGCCGCAGTCTGGCCGCCATCCATCCCGCCTGGGACCAGTGGTGGGCCGTGCGAGACAGCATGGACCCGGCCGGCACCTTCCTCAACGACCACCTGCAGGCCGTCCGGCCGTAGGCTCAGGCCGAGTGGCCGCCCAGGAGGCCCCGCAGCTCGTCGCCCACCTCGTCGATCTCGTGGCGGTGCCCGGCCGAGGCGTTGACCCCGGCCACGGTCAGCTCGGTGGAGCTCTGCAGCGCCACGGTGCGGCCGGCCAGCTGCTCGATGCCGTCGTTGACGGCCCGGACCGTGT
Source organism: uncultured Actinomycetes bacterium (assembly GCA_902826025.1). Classification (GTDB taxonomy): domain Bacteria; phylum Actinomycetota; class Acidimicrobiia; order Acidimicrobiales; family SZUA-35; genus CADEDH01. The sequence continues at coordinate 29,590 of CADEDH010000052.1, read as the reverse complement.
ACGACATCTGGTTGGTGACGGCGGCCTGCTCCTCCACGGCGGCGGCCACCACCGTCTGGATGTCGGAGATCTCGCCAATGATGGCCCGGATCTCCCCGATGGCCCGCACCGATCCCTCGCTGTCGCGCTGGATGCCGGCGATCAGGGCCGAGATCTGCTCGGTGGCCGACGACGTCTGCTTGGCCAGCTCCTTCACCTCGTTGGCCACCACGGCGAACCCCTTGCCGGCGGCGCCGGCTCGGGCGGCTTCGATCGTGGCGTTCAGGGCCAGCAGGTTGGTCTGCTTGGCGATCGACGTGATCACCTCGATCACCTGGCCGATCTCGGCGCTCGACTGGCCGAGGGTGGCCACCGTTTCGTTCGTCTCGTCGGCCCGGGCCACGGCGGTGGCAGCCACCGTGGAGGCCGACGACGAGCTGGCGGCGATCTCGGCGATGGCGGCGCCCAGGTCCTGCACCGAACCGGCCAGCACCTGCATCTCCGACATCACGTCCCGGCTGGAGCCGGCGATCTGCTCCACCTCTCGCTGGGTGTCGGCCACCTGGCCCAGCAGCGACCGGTCGTTGCGGCTGAGCTCGCCCCGGGTCCGGTCGAGGCGCTCCACGCTGCCCCGTAGCCGCCGGGCCAGAGCCCAGGCGCTGCCCGACACCCCGAGCAGCACGATAAGGCCGGAACCGAGCTCGGTGATGATCAGGTAGGTGGAGGCCCGTCCGATGCGGGCATCGACCAACTGCTCCATGGCGACCTCCTCCCGGCCCAGCGCGTCGAGGACCTGGTCGATGGCGGCCCCTGCCTCTTCCAGCTTGTCCCGGGCCCGGCGGAGGGCGTCCTCGGCGGCCGCCGTGTCGCCCGCCTCGAGGGCCGGGACCATCACCTCGGTGACTATCCGATCGTGCTCGGCGTCGAGCGCCCGCACCTGCTCGGCCTGGGCGGCCATGTCGGGAAGGACCTGGCCCGCCCCCGTGAGCTCGCCCATGATGTCCTGAGCCGACTGGGCCATGGACCGGAACGAGTCGAGTGTGGCCGGGTCGCCGTCCACCGCGTACTCGGCCTGAAGGGCCCGCTGGGTGTCGATGGCCCGTTCGGCTTCCCGGGCGGTGGTCATCGCCTGCTGGAGCTGTCCGAGGCGGTGGGACGCGGCGGTGACCTCAGACATGGCCTTGACCGTCACGGTGGCGGAGCTGACAACCGCCGCCACCACGGTCAGGGCGGTGATCACGAGGAACAGCCGCAGGCTGATCCGGGAGAGCAACGAGGGGGGCACGATCATTCCTCGTTTCGGCTGGAACCGGCGTCGACGCCGGCACCGGTGTGGATCACATGGGCTTCCATCCGGCGGCCCCGATCGTCGGTGGCGTAGACGGACGTGCGGGGTTGCCGGCCGAGGGGCGGGGCGCCCCGGCCGGCTCGGGGCCACGACAGACGGGTCCGCATCGAAAGGATCCCCTTCACATTGCCTCCCATGATGTTGGCGGCCTCGGCCACGACATCGGTCATCTGGTCGGGCTGGGGCCGGTCGACCCCGAAGGTGACGCGGGCCACCGCAACCAGGGCCGACTCGTCCACCGCCATGACCACCTCGGCCACCACGCCGTCGTCGTCGAAGAGGTCCACCGCCGCCCACCAGGCGGTGGTGGGATCGAGCCGCTCGTCGGTCTCGGCGACCTCGCAGCCGAACGTGGCCTCCCACAGGTCGGCCAGCACGACCAGCAGGTCGTCGGAGGTGATGGCGAGCCCGCCGGTGGGCATGAACGCAGACGTCATGGTCGCCGTTCCCCTGTTGCCTGGGGCCGGTAGAGCACCGTGCCGTCGATCGTGGTGTAGTCCCAGCTGACGGTGAGGCCGAGCAGGGTCTCGGAGCTACCGAGCAGCAGCCAACCGTCGTCGGCCACCACTCGCCGCATCTCGCTCAGGATCTTGGTCCGGACCCCGAGATCGAAGTAGATGAGCACGTTGCGCAGGCACACCACGTCGAAGGTGGGCATGCCGTCGAACGGACGCACCAGGTTCCGCTGCTCGAAGGTGACGAGCGAGCGGATGTCGTCGTTCACCCGCCAGTAGGCGCCGTCACGCTGAAAGTACTTCACCAGGAGACGAGCCGGCATGCCCCGGTTCATCTCCAGCTGGGTGAAGCGGCCCTGGGAGGCCTTCTCCACCATCGAGGCCGAGAAGTCGGAGGCGGTGATCTGCACCCGACCCCGCAGAGGGCCCAGGGTCTCGGTCAGGGCCAGGGCGATCGAGTACGGCTCCTGCCCGCTGGAACAGGCCGCCGACCAGATCCGCACCGGGCGGCTGGGCCCCCGGCGAGCGATCACCTCGGGAACCACGAGCCGGGCCAGCACCTTCCACGGATCGCTGTCGCGGAACCACGACGTCTCGTGGGTGGCGATGGCGTCGATGATCTCGTCGACCAGGGGGCCTCGGCGCTCCCGCCGGGCCAGAGCGATCAGCTCGGACACCGATGCCACCCCGGCCCGCTGGGCCACCGGCGCCAGGCGCATGCCCACCCGCCCGCTGCGGGCGGCGTCGAGCTGGATGGCAGTGGTGGTGTCGAGCAAGCTCTGCAGCCACTGCAACTCGTCGGGAGCGAGCGAGATCATCGCAACCCGCTAGCCGGTGGCACCTGGTACTGCCCGATGCCGATGGCGGCCAGCTTCGACTCGAACACCCGGCGGTCGAAGGGCTTGGTGACGTACTCGTCGGCCCCGGCCTCGAGGGCCGACACGATGAGGGGGGCCTCGCACTCGCTGGTGACCATCACCAGGCGGACGTCGTCGTAGGCCGGTTCGGCCCGCACCCGGCGGACCAGGTCGAGCCCGTTGAGCTCGGGCATGTACCAGTCGAGAAAGGCGATCCCGTAGGGGCCATCGGTGGCCAGCGCCTCGAGCGCCTGCATCCCGTTGGCAGCCTCGGTCACCTCCATCCCCAGCCCGCTCAGTAGGCGGGCAAGGGTCATCCGCATGGCCCGCGAATCGTCGACCACGAGCACCCGGGTAGAACGCCGTCCCTCAGTCATGCGTCGCTCCCGGCTCTCAGTGCCCGACCAGGCCGCGTAGCTCGACCGCGATCGACTGGACCATCCGGGCCGCGCTCAGCGTCGAGTCGATCTCACGGTCGGCTCCCTCGGCTGCGTCCACCACCACGTCGACGGTGCCGGCGATCGTGCGGGCCGAGTCGGCGGCGCTGCCCACGCTGCGGGCGATCTCGGAGGTGGCCGAGGTCTGCTCGTCAACCGCACTGGCGATCGACACCTGGATCTCGGCGATCTCGTCGATCACGGCGGTGATGGCCTCGATGGCCTCCACCGAGCGCGACGTGTCCTCCTGGATGGTGGCGATCTGTCCGGCGATCTGCTCGGTGGCCGAGGACGTCTGTTTGGCCAGCTCCTTGACCTCGTTGGCCACCACGGCGAAGCCCTTGCCCGACTCGCCGGCCCGGGCCGCCTCGATGGTGGCGTTGAGGGCCAGCAGGTTGGTCTGCTTGGCGATCGAGGTGATCACCTCGATCACCTCCCCGATCTGCTCCGAGGAGGCGCCGAGCTTGGCCACGGTGGCGTTGGTGTCCTTGGCCCGCCAGGCGGCATCGCTGGCCACCACGGAGGCCCGCTCCGCCTTGTGGGAGATCTCGTCGATCGAGGCCGACAGACCGTCGATGGCCTGACCGACGGCCGAGATGTCGGAAGCCACGGTGGCGGCCAGGCTCGACACGTCGCTGACCTGCCGGGCCGTGTTGGACGTCATCTCGCCCAGCTCGGTGGCGGCCTGCTCCACTTCGGCCGAGGCGTGCTCCAGCGCCGAGGTGTTGCGCGACACGGCCCGCCGGATCGACCGGGCCACGAACAGCCCGGCGACGGTAGCCAGGGCCAGGCCCACGCCGAGGGTGAGCAGCAGCCACCGGGTGGCGGCGTTGGCCTCCGAATTGAGGTGGCTCAGGGCTTCCACCATGTGGACCTGATAGGTGTCCTCGGTCAGCGACCGCAGCGACTCCCGCATGGCGGCGAAGCTCTCGGACGACTCCCGCACCTGGTCGGCGGCCTGGGTCCGGGCCCCGAGGGCGTCGACCAGCAGGGTCCGGTCGAGGACGTCGGTGCTGGACTGGGTCTGGCCGTACGCCATGTCGAGGGCCTGGCCGGCCAGGCTCTCGTACTGGGCGTAGCCGTCTACCGCCTGGTCGACCGAGTCGTGCCAGGCCGCGAAGTCGGCGGCCAGGGCCTCGAGGTCGGCCGACTCGCCGTCGAGGTCGGTGATCCCCTGGCGCAGTTCGTCGAGGTACCGCATGGCCTCGTCCACCGACGCCTCGTGCTGGGCCATGGCGGCATCGTGCTCGGGCCCCGGCTCCAGGAACATGGCCTTGGAGGCGTACAGCTGGGCGTCGGTGGCGGCGTTCTCGAACTCATGGGCCAGGAGGGTGGCCGGCACCGCCCGCTCCGACACGTTGCGACTCTCCTGGGCCATCTCCCCGGCGGTGAGAATGCCCACCGCCGTCACGCCGGCCAGCGGCACGGCCATCACCGCGGCCAGGATGGCCAGCCGGGTCCCGATCGTGGCCCGCATCATCGGCTGCGCTCCCGAGGAGGCGGGCGACGACGGTGCGGCGCCGGTCGGCGGGCCTGGTGACGGGGCCGCCGCGGTGTTGGCGGCGGGGGCCGGCGTCGGCGCCGGCGAGTGGGATGCAGCCGCGGTATAGGCCGAGCTCCAGGAATCGTCGTCGTCCCACAGCGTCGTGCCGCTGTCGTCGGGCTGGAACACGGCCACGCTCAGATCGAAGTCGGAGCTCATTGTCCGCTCACCGCCCCCGGGCTGCTGGTGGCGATCACCCGGTCCACGTCGAGCGTGAGGAGGAGTTCGGTTTCCAGCTTGTAGGCGCCGGTCACCAGCTCCCGGGTCAGGGAGTCGACCGTCTCGGGCGGGGTCTCGAAGATCTCGTCGTTCAGCGTCATCACCTCGCCGATCTCGTCTACCAGGAGGCTCACCGGCTCGCCCCGGTGGCGCACCACGATCTGGATGAGATCGCTGTCGGGCCGGGGCGCCACCCCGAACACCACCCGAAGGTCGATGGCGGTTGCGATCTGGCCCCGCAGGTTGATGAGCCCGCTGATGGCGGGAGCGCTCTGGGGGATGACGGTCACGTCGTTGGACGACTGGACCTCCTGGATGCTGAGCACGTCGAGGCCCAGCAGCAGGTCACCCACCCGGGCGGTACAGAGCTGGCGCTCACTGGCTCGGCTGTGGACGGCCGGGTTCATTGTGCCTCCTGCAGTTGGAGCTCACGGTCGAGGGCGGCGAGGCTGGGTAGGGCGCCGGGGTCGAACAACTCGGTCACCCGGCCCGACACCACCACGGTGCCGCCGTTGCCGGTGGACCCGACCTGCTCATCGACGATGTCGAGGACCTCGTCGATGAGGAGGCCGACGTCGCGTCCATGGTGGTGGTAGACCACCACGTTCACCGGGCCGCCGTCGTCGCCGGCCATGGCCCGGCCGTAGCCCAGGTCCTGGGCCAGGTCGATGAGTGGCATGATCTCGCCCCGGTACTGGACGACGGGGCGGTAGGCCGACATCTCCAGCTGGCTGGCCGAGAACTCCTCCAGGCGGGCCACGTCGGACAGCGCCATCGCCACCCGGCGACCCTGCCCGACCGACAGGAGCAGGAGGGACTTCATGGCGTCGACGTCGCTCAGGGAAGCGGCGGCCGCCCCTTCCCGCAGTGCCGTGGCGTCCGACCCGCCCGACAGGATGCGGGTCTCCTGGGCCAGGCCCATGACGTCGACGATGAGGGCGACCCGGCCGTCGCCCAGGATCGTGGCGCCGGAGAACATGGGGGCGTCGGCCACCACCTGACCGAGCGGCTTCACCACGATCTCCTGGGTCTCGTAGATGTCGTCCACCAGCACCCCGAAGCGGTGGTCCTCGGCCGACAGCACCACCATGTCGCAATCGGTGCCCTCGGGCTCGCTGCCCCCGAGGCGACCCCGCAGGTCCACCACCGGCAGCAACCGGTCCCGGAGGCGGAAGACGGGGGCGCCGTGGAGGTACTCGATGCCCCGGCCCCGCTCGTCGTTATCGACCTTGACCAGCTCCACCAGGTTGATCTGGGGGATGGCGTAGCGCCGGCCCCCGCATCCCACGATCAGGGCGGGAATGATGGCCAGCGTGAGGGGGATCTTGATCTTGAACGTGGTGCCCTGGCCGGCCGAGGTGCGGACCTCCACCGAGCCGCCGATCTTCTCGATGTTCGTCTTCACGACGTCCATGCCGACGCCCCGACCCGACACGTTGGTGACCTGCTTGGCCGTGGAGAAGCCGGGCATGAAGACGAGCTGCACCGCCTCGGCGTCGGACATGGCGTTGGCGAAGTCCACTGACACCAGGCCCGACTCCACCGCCTTGGCCCGCACCCGGTCGAGGTCGATGCCAGCCCCGTCGTCGCGGATCTCGATGTTCACCTGCCCGCCCTCGTGGCCGGCGGTCAGGCGGAGCACGCCTTCGGTCGGCTTGCCCGCCGCCCGCCGCTGGTCCGGCGTCTCGATGCCGTGGTCCACCGTGTTGCGCACGATGTGGGTGAGGGGATCCTTGATGGCTTCGATGAGGCTCTTGTCGAGCTCGGTCTCCTTGCCTTCCATCTCCAGACGGACCTGCTTGCCCAGCTGGTGGGCCAGGTCCCGCACCACCCGGGGGAGCTTGCCCCAGACGGTGCCGATGGGCTGCATGCGGGTCTTCATGACCCGCTCCTGCAGCTCGGACGTGATCAGGTTGAGGCGCTGGGCCGACACGGCGAAGGCCCCGTCGGGGTTCACCCCGACCAGCTGCATCACCTCGTTGCGGGCCAGCACCAGCTCACCCACCAGGGTCATGAGGTCGTCCAGGAGGTCCACGTCGACGCGGATGGTGGAGTCGGCGGCGTTCCGGCCGCTGCCCTGCAGATCGGCACTGCCCTGCAGATCGAGGGCGGCGGCCAGCTCGGCCTCGCCCACGTCGCCCTGGCCCACCAGGATCTCGCCGATCGGGCGCTGGTCGCCGAACTGCTGCTCGGCCGCCGCGATCTCCACCGCCGTGCGGCTGGTGTCGCCCGCCTCCACCAGGAGATCGCCCACCCGGCCGGCGTCGGCCGACTCGATGGCGGGCAGGGGCAGATCGTCCGCCGGCTCGGACTCGGCCGGGCTCTCAGCGTCGGCCGAGGTCTCAGCGTCAGGCTCGGGGCGCCCCTCGGCCAGCGCCACCAGGCGGGCGTCGAGGTCGGCCGTCTCCACCCCCTCGTCGTGTTGGGTGGCCTCGATGACATCGAGGAAGCGGCGGATCCGGTCGACCGTGGCCAACAGGGCGTCGGTCATGGCCGTGCTGAGGCTCAGGCTCCCGTCGCGCAACAGGCTCAACAGGTTCTCGGCCTTGTGGGCCAGCCCCTCCAGGTTGTTGAACCCCAGGAAGCCGCACGTGCCCTTGATCGTGTGCATCACCCGGAAGATCGAGCCGAGCACGACCGAGTCGCTCGGGTTCTCTTCCAGGAGCACGAACGACTCGTCGAGCGTGTCGAGCAGCTCGTGGCTCTCCACCAGGAATTCTTGAAGGAGTTCGTCGATGTCTTCCACGCGTGATCCCTCGCACCTCGATACCGGTTGGTACCCCATCGGACGCAGGCGTTGGATCCCGCGTCCTTCCCTCAGGGTTTCGGCCGGAGGAGGACATCGGGGATAGGTATTCGGAATCGTTCAGACCATCGGCAGGCCGTATCGACCATCGGCCCGCTGGCGTGATTATTGATACAAACCCCAACGACCCAGCCGTTCGAGGCAGATCTCGGCGCTCCAGGGCAGCATCGTGGCCCCGCACCTGGCGTCACGATAGGCCTGCTCCAGATACGACGGGCGCAGCAGCGAGCGGCCACCGCACACCCGCAACGCCAGCGCCGCCACCTCGGGGGCGCCCTCCATGGTCGTGATCATCGACGACCATGCCCGCCGCAACCGGTCGGGGTCGGGGTCCACCCCGCACTCCCCCAGCACCTGATGGAGCAGCGCCCGGGCCCGGTCGTGGACGAGGTTCATCTGGGCCCACCCCTGCTGCTTCACCGGGTGGTCCCGCCGGGTGTTGGGCGAGCCCTCCCCCCGCAGGTAGGCCCCGGTGTGGTCGAGGATGCCCCGCATGAGACCCACGAAGGAGAACGACAGCGTCATATAGAAGTAGGGCCAGCGCCGGGCCGCCTGGTCGAACAGCCCGGGTGGTGCCCACTCGTTGTCCTCCGGCACGAATACGTCGTCGAGCAGCAGGGTGCGTGAGTCGGTGCCCCGCATCCCGAGGGGATCCCAGTCACCCTCGATGGTGACGCCCGGGCTGCCGGCGGGCACACCCAGGAACCGGATCCGGTCGTCACCGGGAACGGTGCACACCACATTGTGCATGTCGGCGCCGCCGCTGAGGGAGGCGAAGATCTTGCGGCCGGTCACCCGGTAACCCCCTTCGGTGGGCACCGCGGTGGTGGCGAACCCCGACGTGGCCCCGGGGTCGATGCCCTCCGAGAACGGCTGGCTGTGGATCAGCTGACGCTCCACGATCCCCCGGCGCAGCTCGGTCCGGCGCCGGTGCAGGAGATCCCGCTCGGACGGGGTGAGATCGAGGTCGTCGGCGATCTGGCCCACCAGCAGGGTGGTGGCCACGTGCATGTTGAAGGTGAGGGCCGTGGCGGCACACCAGCGGGCCAGCTCGGCCGAGGCCAGGGCGTAGCCCACGAAGTCGCCCCCCAGCCCGCCGTCGGCTTCGGGAATGCAGATGCCGAGGAGGCCGGCCGCCTTCAGGTCGGCCCAGTTGGCGTGGGGGAAGGTGGCCGACCGGTCGAGCTCGGTGGCCCGGGCGGCGAAGGTGGGGCCGAGGGCGGCCACCCGCTCCACGATGGCCATACGGGCCGGGGTCTCGATGGTTTGGGACATGGGGCAAGGTTATGAGTCCCCAGGGTCAAGATCGGCCCTGCTGGGCCGACCAGAGGTTCGTGAGCCTGTCGGATTCGCCCGCCCCGACCCCGATCGACGATCCCGAGCGGTTCGCGCTGCGGATGGAGGCCCTGGTCCGCATGTCGACCGCCCTCACCGGTTTGGACGACGAGGACCGGCTGTTCGAGGTGGCGAAGGCGCACCTCGACGACGTGATACCTGTGGGTCGGGCCTCCATCGGGTTGGTGTCCGACGAAGGGCAGCTCCGGGTCTGGGGTCTGCGGGGGTTGGGAGTGGAGCGGGTCGGGGACCTTCTGGACGCCGAGGGCTCGGCCCTCGAAGAGGTGATCCGTACCGGCCGCCCGCTGTACGGGCCGGTGGCGGCGCAATCGCCCTGGCCCGACTTCCAGATGGTGGCCGGCCACGGCTACGGGTCGGTGGTGGTGGTGCCGCTGCTCACCGGCGGGGACAGCATCGGCACCCTCAACGTGGCCCGCAAGGAGACCGAGGCGTTCTCCCGCGACGACATCCGCCTCCTGGAGCACGCCGGCCGGTTCCTGGCCGTGTCGATCCTCGGCATCCGCCGCCTGGCCGCCGCCACCAGCGCCGAGCGGGCCAGCGCGCTGGCCCACGAGCTGGCGGCCCAGCGGGTGCGGGACATCGAGACCATCAACCGCGTGTTCCGCCTCCTCGACGACGTCACCCCCATCGACGAGCGCCTGGCCCGGGCCGCCCGGGAACTGGGCGGCCTGCGCGGCGTTGACCGCTGCCTGCTCGGCGTGGTGGGCGACAACGGCCAGCTGGGCCCGGTCGTCCCCTCCGGCGCCGGGCCGGGCCGCCGGCGGGAGGACACGTCGGCCGGGCCCCCCGACCGTCGCCGGGCCTCCCCCGAGAGCGCCGCCGCCTGGGACACCATGCGCCGGGCGGTGGCCGAACGCCGGCCGATCTGGGAGGGCAGCACCGAGACCGACGGGCGTTGGCAGGCCGGCCACCTCGCCGTCCCCATCGTCGTGCGGGACCGGGTGGCGGGGGCCCTCGCCCTGGTGGCCCTGGGCAGTGCGCTGGGAGCCAGCCAGGGGGTGCTGGCCGAGACGGTGGCCGGCCAGATCGCCAACGCCCTGGAGCGCAACCTCATGTTCGACGAGCTGCGACGGGCGGCGGAGACGGCCGATGCCACCAGCCGGGCCCGCAGCCAGTTCCTGGCCAACATGAGCCATGAGCTGCGGACCCCGATGAACGGTGTGATCGGCATGACCGGCTTGCTGGAGGCGACGGAGCTGTCGCCCCAACAACGGGCCTACGTGGAGACGATCCGCATCAGCGGCGAAGCCCAGGTGGCCGTCATCAACCACATCCTCGATTTCACCAAGATCGAGGCGACCCGCCTGGAGCTCCAGGTCGCCCCGTTCAACCTCCGGGCCTGCGTGGAGGACGCCCTCGACCTGGCGGCCGCCACCATCGGGACCAAGCCGGTGGAGCTGTCCTACGACATGGACGCCGACCTGCCTGCCCGCTACCTGGGGGACGCCACCCGGATCCGCCAGGTGCTGATCAACCTGGTCAGCAACGCCGTGAAGTTCACCGAGCGGGGTGAGGTGACGGTGCAGGTGACGGCGGCCGGCCCGAGCCGGCTCCGGATCTCGGTGACCGACACCGGCATCGGCATCCCGCCCGACCGCATCGAGTGGCTGTTCGAACCATTCACCCAGCTGGCGGCGGGAGCCGGCCAGGGCGTTGGCGGCAGCGGGCTCGGGCTGGCCATCTCCCGGCAGCTGATGGAGCTGATGGGCGGCACGATCGGCGCCACCAGCGAGCCGGGGCGGGGCACCACGTTCGAGGTGATCGTGCCGCTGCCGGCAGCGGACGACGACCCGGCCGACGAAACCAGGGCCGACGAAACCGGGGCCGGTGCCTTCGGTCCCGACGGGGCGGAGCTGGCGGGCCGCGTGGCGCTCGTGGTGGGCCTGGCGCCGGCCCATCGATCGGCCCTGATTCACACCTTGAAGAGTTGGGGGATGGAGGTGCGCACAGGCGACTCGCTTTCCCCGTTGGACAGCACCGATCCCCGTCCCGACGTGGCCCTGATCGACAGCCGCCTGCGAACGACCGTGGAAGGGGCGGCTGGGTGGGAACGGCTGGCCGGCGCGCTCGGAGTCCCCGTGCTACCCCTGTGCCCGGTAGGGCTGCCCCCCGGGGCCCAACCGCCGGGGGGCCCGACGAGCCTCATGGCCCGCCCGCTCAAGCCGGCCGCCCTGCTCGCCGCCGTCCGCAAGACGCTGGGGCTGGGGATGGGGCTGGCGGCCATGGAACCCGAGACCGACCCGCTGGCCGGATCATCAGCCGGACCGCCGGGCGGGCCACCGGCCGGGGAACCGCTGCTGGGCGAGGTGCACCCCCTCCGGGTGCTGGTGGCGGAGGACAACCGGGTCAACCAGAAGGTGGCGCTGGCGCTGCTGGAACGGCTCGGCTACACCGCCGACGTCGCAGCCGACGGGCTGGAGGCGGTGGCCGCTGCCACGATCGGCTCGGGCTACGACCTGGTGCTCATGGATCTGAAGATGCCCGGCATCGACGGGATCGAGGCAGCCCGCCGTATCCGCCGTCTCCTGCCCCGTCACGCCCCCCGGATCGTGGCCATGACCGCCGACACCATCGCCGTGATCCGCTCCAGCTGCCTCGACGTGGGCATGGCCGGGTTCGTGCCCAAGCCGGTGCGGATCGAGACCCTGGCCGAAGTGTTGCGCAACACCCCGCCGTCGGCCCCCGTGCCCAGCGTGATCGACGAAGCGGCGCTGGCCACTCTGGCCGACCTGGTGTCCCATGATCCGTCGGCGGTCGACGACATCATCGGCGTGTGGGTGGCCGACACCCCGGGCCTGGTGAGCGACGTACAGAACGCCTACGACCAGGGCAGCCTGGAGCGGGTGGTGGAAGCGGCCCATCCGTTGGTGTCGAGCAGCGCCACGGTGGGAGCGCTCACCCTGTCGGCCCAGGCGGCGACGATCGAGCGGGAGGCCCGGGAGGGACGGATGCCGACGCCGGTGGCGCTGGCCCAGCTGCGGCTCACGGCCGACCAGGCCATCACCGCGCTGGTTCGCCGCCAGCGTACGCTCTCGACCGGCTGAGCGGGCTCGTTCGCCCCTGCCCGGGTCCGGCTCAGCGCAGGACGATGCCGCCCGGGCCGGCGGCCGCCGTGCCGATCCGGGCCGCGGTGTGCCCAGCTTCGGCCAGCTGGCGCAAGGCCTCGTCGACGTGGGCCGGGTCGATCCCGAACACGAGCCCACCGGAGGTCTGGGCGTCGGCCACCAGGAGCTGCTCGGTCTCGTCGTGACCGCCGGCGTCGAGCAACTCGAGGTGACCCGCCAGGTTGCGCCGGCTACCTCCAGGCATGATCCCCTGGCGGGCCAGGTCCACCGCGCCAGGCAGGAAGGGCAGGGCCTCGAAGTCCACCGTCACCGTCACTCCCGACTCGACTGTCATTCGGCCCAGGTGACCCAGCAGGCCGAATCCGGTGACGTCGGTGCAGCCGGTGGCGTCGGCGGCCAACGCCACCCGGGCGGCGACATCGTTGAGGCGGGTCATCTCGGTCACGGCCGCCTCCACCGTGGGGGCATCGGCCTGGTCGGCCTTGATGGCGGTGGTGACCACGCCCACACCGAGGGGTTTGGTGAGGACCACGGCCTGGCCGGCCCGGAGGCCGGTATTGGTGAGGATCCGGTTGGGGTCGACCTCGCCCGTCACGGCCATGCCGTACTTGGGCTCCGGGTCGTCGATGGTGTGGCCCCCGGCGATCACGAACCCGGCGGCGGCGGCCACATCCTGCCCTCCGGCCAGCACCTCGCCGAGGAGGCTGGTGGGAAGCGCCTGCACGTTCCACCCAACGAGGTTGAGCGCGAACAGGGGCCGGCCTCCCATGGCGTAGACATCGGACACGGCGTTGGTGGCCGCCACCCGACCCCAGATCCGAGCGTCATCGACCACGGGGGTGATGAAGTCGGCCGTCGACACGAGGGCCCGGTGGTCGTCCAGGCGCCAGACCGCGGCGTCGTCACCGCTGGCCGAACCGACCAGTAGCTCGGGGGGCATCGGATTGTCGAGGCGGCGCAGGACCTGCGCCAGCTCGCCCGGGGCGAGCTTGCAGCCTCAACCGGCGCCGTGGCTGAACTGGGTGAGGCGGGTGGGCCGCTCGTCCGACATCGGGACCCAGGCTAGGTGCGGGTCACGACGGTCTGCGCATCGGGTGCCCCGATCAGAAGTGCTCGGGTGACCAGGGCGCCCGGGCCGTGCGGAGCATGCCGTCGAGGCGGGCCACGGCATCGCTCGCCCCCTCGGCCCAGCCGGCCCGGGCCAGGGTGAGCAGCGGCACCCCGCCCAGGTAGGCGGCACCGGCGGCCCGGCAATCGAGTGTGACCTCGGCCGGCCCGGCCACCGGCCGGCATCGGCCCCGGCCTTCCTCGACCTGCAGGTGCCAGGTACCGTCGGCGATGCCCAGCGGGTCGTTGACGGCCAGCGTGACCTCACCGTCGCGTTCATAGCGCCGGGCCTCGAATGCCTTGGCCGGATCGAGCAAGCGGAGCCACAGGGTGTCCTGCAGGCGGGTGATGAGCCGTCGGGGGCGGTCGACCTCGAGGAAGATCGGATCGTCGAGCGCGCAGTCCCCCCACCTCACGTTGGGGTACAGATCCACGTGGGCCAGGAAGTGCCACAGCGCCCGACGGGCCTGGTCGTCGAAGGCGTGGAGATCCTCCACCTCCACCGCCCCGTCGGCCCGGCCCGCCGACCAGTTGTCGAGCTGACGGTAGCTGGCCCATCCGGTCACGGCGCCGCCCTGCTCGGCCACCACATGACGGCGGGCCGTCGCCCCCCGTCGGCGATGCTCCGGATCCCGCAGGAGGCGCTCCTGCCACCACGCCGGCGTTCGGCTCAACAGGCCGGGAACGCAGCGCCAGTGCCGGTCGTAGACGGGTGGCAGCAGCGTCGCCGCTTCATCCGCCCCCACCAGGCGCAGCGCCGGCTGCGCCCCGCCGGCATCGCCGACCGGAGGTGGAACCGCCACCGTGTCGGCGGGCAGTTGCAGGGCATAGCAGGGGGCGGCGCTGCCGTAGCCGAACCGGCCGTAGATCGTCTCCTCCGAGGCCCGGAGCCCGGCCAGGACCTGACCCCGTCGTGCCGCCTGGGCGAGGTGGCGCTCCATGAGCCCGGTGAGGAGGCCCCGGCGGCGGTGGGTGGGCAGCACCGTCACCATGGTGGCCCCGGCCATCGACACCGACGCTCCGCCGGGCACCGCCAGATCGAAGTCACGGGAGGCGAAGGTGGCCACGAACCGACCGCGGTCGACGCCGACCATCATGGTCGCCAGGGCCGCGACGTCGAGGAAGGCGTCAACCGCCTCCGGGGTGAACTCGGCCTCTGGCAGTTCGTCGGCACCGAATCCGAACGTCACCGCAGCCCGGAAGGCGGGTACCTCGTCTCGTTCGATCCCCCGTAGCTCGATCATCGGGCGAGTCTAAAGAACCACCTCGTGGGGCCGCCGCCCTTTTCTCAGACGGGCAGCACCACCCGTTCCGTCCGTCGCGAGGGCACGCGGGGGCCGGAGAGGATGACGCCGGTGAGGTTGAGAGGATCGCAGCCGCAGACGGAGACGGTGTGGCCGGTCGGTTCGTGACGGCGGACCTGGTTGAGTCCCTCCACAGCCTCCGGCAGGGCGAACTGCTCGCCGCTGAAGCCCTTCACGAAGCGCCCGCCCCGCACCAGGCCCCGGTCTTCCAGCCGACGCAGAGCCCACTGCAACTCCCGCCAGGGGACGGCCAGGTTCTCGTGGGCGTACAGGTCGTAGAACAGGACGCCCCACCGGGCCAGGAGCTGGTCGGCCAGGGCCTCGGCCAGATCGTGCCGGTCGGCCGCCTCTTCCCCGTCGGGCCCGCCCGCCGGGGGCACGAGGGCCCACCGACCGGCGCCGTGGGCCGCCCGCACGCCCTGGCGGCGCAGGCGGGACAGGGCCCGAGCCTGGCGTTCCTCCCGGCGGCTGGGGCCCCCGGTGGTGAGCGACCGGACGGCCTCGAACCCGTCGGCCGTGAACAGGCCCCGGGCCACCCCGTCCCACAGGGCGGCCTCCACGTCGGGGGCGAGGCGGCCGGTGTCGGCCGTGAGCTCGGTGAGGAACCGGGGCCCGTGGCAGCCGAGCGCTTCGGCCACCTCGGCCACCGCCCCCGCCGACGGTCGGGCCGGCTCGGCCTCACCCCGTCCGGCGCTCAGCAGCCAGGGGAGGTCGTGGCGGTACAGGATCGTGATCGGGGTGGCCTTCGACGGGCCGCCACCCCGGCGATCGGGGTCGGCCGCAGCAGCCCGGGGCGACAGGCGTAGCCACTGCAGCTCGCCGGCGTGGCACAGCTGGTCGATCCAGCGGGTGTCGTAGCGTTCGAGCCGGCCGGCCAACAGGTCCGGCTCCCAAGCCGCCACCGCCGCCTCCCACCCCTGGAGCTGCTCCACCAGCCGGGCCAGGCCGTCGGCCGAGGCCAAGCGGGTGCCGGGGGCCACATGCTGCCATCGGGTGAGGAAGCGGACGAACTGCTCGGGGGTGACCGGTTCCACCGCTCGCCGCCGGGCCCCCCGGGAGCGGCCGTGCATCCGGGCCAGGAGGCGCCGGGAGCACCACTCCACCGCCGCCTCCTCTGCCAGTCCATCCTCCACGCCGGGAGCGAGACGGCCCTGGATGGCACCGGCCGTGAAACGGCCCTGGATGGCACCGGCCGTGAAACGGCCCTGGATAGCAGAGCCTTCGGTCTCCAGGGTGGCCAGCGCCACCTTGAGCAGGGTGGGCGACAGGCCGGTGATCCGGCCCAGCTCGGCCTCGGTGACGGGCGAATGCAGCTCCAGGTGCCCCCGCACCACGGTGGCCGCCACCTGCTCGGGGAACAGTGGCTCCCCGTCCCGGTCATCGGCTCCGGCCGGCCCGCCGATGAGCACGGCGACGGCGTGGGCCGACTCCACCGGATGCCATCGCTCGGCCCCGGCCCAGGAAACGGCCGCGGCCCGACCCCGGGCCGCCAGCTCGTCGAACAAGGGGCGCCACGGCTCGTGGGCGCCCAGGAGCACGAGGTCCCGAAGGAGGTCGTGCAGCTCGTCGGCGGTGCGGGGGGTGGGGGCCAGCTCGGCCCGTACCTCGGCCACCGCCGCCGGGTCGAGCGCCCCCAGATTCGATGGGTCGAGCGGCAGGGTGCGGCGAAGGGGCACGGCCCGGGTGCGGCGGTCGGCGGCCTCGCCGTCGTCGAGGAAGGCGTAGGGCCGGGCGGTGAGGATCTCGTGGCTCAGCGCCGACGGTTCGGTGGTGTCGACACAGCTCATCGTCACCGTGCCGGCATCGAGGGCCCGCCACAGCTCGATCAGACCATCGACGTCCATGCCTTCGGTGAGCGTGTCGTGGATGGTCTGGCGGATCAGGGGATGGTCGGGGATGGTGCGGGGCCCCGTGACGTTCTCCTGGCAGGCGGCGGCGTCGGGAAAGACGGCGGCCAGAAGATCGTCGCTCTCCATCCGCTGGATCGGCGGTGGGTTGCGCCGGCCGTTGCGCATCCGCAGCACCACCAGGGCCCGGTTCAGGTTCCACCGCCAACGGGACTGGAACGCCGGCTGGTCGAGCACGGCCTGGGTGAGCGTGGGCCGGATCGTGTCGGGGCGGAGGAAGTGGCGGACGTCGGTGAGGGGGAACGAGTGGTGGGGCCCGAGGGAGATGACCACCGCATCGTCGCTGGCGGCCGCCTGGAGCTCGAAGTTGAACCCGACGCAGAACCGCTTGCGCAGGGCGTAGCCCATGGCCCGGTTGATGCGACCGCCCAACGGCGAGTGGATCACGAGCTGCATGCCGTCGGCGTCGTCGAAGAAGCGCTCCATCACCAGGTGCTGGGCCGTGGGCATGGCCCCCAGCACGGCCACTCCGGCCGCCAGGTAGGTGACCATGAGGGCGGCGGCGTGGCCTTCGATGCCGGTGGCCTCCTGCAGCCAGGCGGTTGCCCCCGCCGGGTTGCCGGCCCGGAGGTATTGGTCGACCCGGGCCCGCAGGGCCGACACCTGGGCCGACAGCTCGGCGGTGCGGGCCGGGGCCTCCCCCGTCCAGAACGGCACGGTGGGCGGGGCGTCGCCGGCGTCGGTCACCCGTACTACCCCACCGGTGACCTGGCGGATCCGCCACGAGTGGGTGCCGAGAAGGAAGATGTCGCCGGCCGCCGACTCGAGGGCCCAGTCTTCGGTGACGGTGCCGATGAACGTCTCGTCGGGCTCGGCCACCACCCGCATGTCGTAGATCTCGGGTATGGCTCCGCCCGAGGTGATGGCCACGAGGCGGGCCCCCCGCCGGCCCCGCAGCTCGCCGTTCACGGCATCGTGGTGCACCCACGCCGCCCGCCGGCCCCGGCCGGTCATGATCCCCTCGCTCACCAGGGTGACCACATTGTCGAACTCGGCTCGGCTCAGCCCGGCGTAGGGCGAGGCCCGGGTGACCAGCTCGTACAGGCCGTCGGCCGTCCACGGCTCGGCCCCGGTCTCGGCCACGATCTGCTGGGCCAGGATGTCGAGCGGGGCCTCCGGGGGCCGGAGCACGTCGAGCTGGCCTTCACGCACAGCCCAGACGAGCGCCGTGCACTCCACCAGCTCGTCTCGCGTGAGGGGGTAGAGGCGACCCCGGGGGGTGCCGGCCCGGGTGTGGTTCGAGCGGCCGACCCGCTGGAGGAAGGTGGCGATCGAGCGGGGCGAGCCGATCTGGCACACCAGCTCCACCGGGCCCACGTCGATCCCCAGCTCCAGCGAGGCGGTGGCCACCAGCGCCCGCAGCTCGCCGGCCCGGAGCCGGCGTTCCACCCGGTGGCGGCGCTCCCGGCTCAGGCTGCCGTGGTGGGCCGCCACCACGTCATCGCCGAGGCGCTCCCCCAGCTCGTGGGCCAACCGCTCGGCCAGGCTCCGGGTGTTGACGAACACCAGCGTGGTGCGGTGCCCATCCACCAGCTCGGCGATCCGGTCGAGCACCTGGGCCATCTGGGTGGCCGACGCCACCGCCTCCAACTCGCTGTCGGGCAACTCGATGGCCAGGTCGAGGTGGCGCTGGTGGCCGGCATCGACGATGGCGCAGTCGACCCCGCCGGCGGCATCGGTGCGGGTGCCGACGAGCAGGCGGGCCACGGTATCGATCGGGCGCTGGGTGGCCGACAGGCCGACCCGGGCCGGCGGCTGGCGAGCGGCGTGGGCCAGCCGCTCCAGGGTGAGGGCCAGGTGGGAACCCCGCTTGTCTCGGGCCACGGCGTGGATCTCGTCGACGATCACGGTCTCAACCGCCGCCAGCACCTCCCGGCTCCGGGCCGCCGTGACCAGGAGGTACAGCGACTCCGGGGTGGTGATGAGAAAGGTGCGGGGCCGGCGGACCATGGCCTGGCGCTCGCTGGTGGGGGTGTCTCCGGTGCGCACCGCCACCGTGAGGGCGGGCGCCGACAGCCCGAGGGCGGCCGCCGTCTCGGCGATCTCGGCCAGGGGCCGTTCCAGGTTCTCGGCGATGTCGACCGCCAGGGCCTTGAGGGGCGACACGTACACCACCCGGGTGCCCGACACGTCGGCGCCCTTGGCGTGAGCCAGGTAGAGCCGGTTGATGGCCATGAGGAACCCGGCCAACGTTTTGCCCGAGCCGGTGGGGGCGGCCACCAGGGTGTGACGGCCGGAGGCGATCAGGGGCCACGCCTCCACCTGGGGCGGGGTGGGCCCGGCCGGGAACCGGCGCTCGAACCAGGCCGCCACCGCCGGATGGAAGGCCACGCCGGGCACCAGGTCCCGCCGGAGGGCCAGCACCGGAGGGCGGATGGCCGGGTCGAACAAGCGGCCCGGCCCCTGGCCCGCATCGAGGCGGAGCTGCTCGAAGTTGCCGACGACCGTCATGCCCACCGACCCTAGCCGGGGGGTGTGACAGTCAATCCGGCGGCGGTGACTCCGTGGCCCGCCGCGCCTCGGCCACGAAGGCGGTGGCGGCCGGGGACAGGCCGTCGGGCGGGTGGGCGAGCACGATCCGGCGCTCCACCGGTGGATCGAGCGACCGGATCACGGCCCCGCCGGCGGCGGCCGCCGCGGCCAACGCCGGAGGAAGCACGGACGCTCCGGCCCCCCGCAGGACCAGGGGCACGAGCACGTCACGCTGATCGGTCTCTACCGCCACCTGCAGGGCCGACGAGCCCGCCCCCACGAACCGGTCGACCAGTGTGCGCAGCGACGTCCCCGGCGGGGTCACGACCATCGATTCCCGGGCCAGTTCGTCCGGCGTCATCGGGCCGGAGGCGTCCGCCCCCGGGCCGCCCGCCCGGCCGGGCGGCAGCACAGCCACCAGCACCTGGTGAGACAGGGTGACCGAGGCCAGCCCGGCCAGCGACCGGTCGGCCTCGGTGATCCCCACTTCGGCCCGACCGGAGCGGACGAGATCGAGCAGGTGGGCCGGGCTCGTCGGGTCGAGCATCCGCACCGTCACCCCGGGGTGGCGGCCCCGATAGTCGGCCACGAGGCCGGCCACCGGATCGACGGCGAGGGAGGCCAGGGCCACCAGGTCGAGGGTGCCGGCGGTCAGCCCGGCGTGGGCCGCCACCACGTCCCGGGCCCGCTGGGCCTCCCGCAGCAGCCGGCGGGCCGGGCCCAGGAACGCCTCGCCGGCCTCGGTCAGTTCCACCCGGCGACCCACCCGGGCCAGCAGCGGTGCCCCCAGCTCCGCCTCCAGGCGGCGCACGCCCTGGGACAGCGATGGCTGCGCCAGGCCGAGCGCGGCGGCTGCCCGGGTGAAGCCGCCGTGGTCCACGATGGCCACGACGAACGCCACCTGCCGTATATCCATAGGCAGATCCTATGTGAAGATCTTCTCAGCGTCGCTTTGTGAGATGGATCGAGCCGGGCCAGGCTGGAGGAATGCAGCTGGTTCGGCGCAACGACGCGGCAGGGCCCCGGGTGCGGCCCGTGTCGCGCCGCGGCCGCCGGATTTCGGTTCCGGCCCGGCTCGACGGGCCGGTGAGCGCCGTCCTGGTGGCTGCGGTGTCCGTGGCGGCCGCCGGTTTCGCCCGCGGGTTCCGGTGGCTGATCGAGCACGGCCTCACCGTGCTGGCCGGATCAGGCGACCCCATCGACGCCGCCGCCTCGCTGCCTCGCTGGCGGCTGGCGGCCACCGTGGCGGTGGCGGTGTTCGGCGCCGTCGCCGTCGGACGCCATGCCGCCGCCCGCTACCACCGGCGCCTGGGGATGGCGGCGGTGGCCGCCGCCGCCCGGGGCGACGGCCCCGGACCGTCGCTGGCCGGCTCGCTCACCCGGGCCGCCGGCACGCTGGCCGCCAGCCTGGGCCTGGCCTCGATCGGCCGGGAGTCGGCGATCGTGGAGACCGGCGGAAGCCTCGGGGTGTCGGCCGCCCGGCTCGCCCGCCGCCCGGTGGCCCCCCTGGCCAGCGCCGGTGTCGCCGCCGCCTTCAGCGCCGCCTACCACGCCCCGCTCGCTGCCATCCTGTACACCGACGAGCACCTCCGGGCCGACCGGAGATCGCCAACGGGCCCGGGAAGCGAGCCGGAGTCGGTGGCGGGGTCGGTGGCGGGTCGGGGTGCCTGGTTCTACGCCCCCGGCGGGGCGGTGGTCGGCTTCGCCGCCACCCGGTTCCTGTTCGGGGGCGGCACGATCTTTCCCGCTGCCGACCACCCGCTGAGCGGGGCCACGGTGCTGCTGGCGTTGGTGGCCCTCGTTCCCGCCTACGCTGCCAGCCGCATCTTCTTCCTCGTCAGGGAGCATCTGGCGGCCCGCACGGCCCGGGCCGGCGACGGACCTGAGCCCTGGCTGCGCTGGCTGGGCCCGGCCGCCCTGGCCCTGGCCGCCGGGGTGGCCGTGGCCGCCGTGCCCGTCGCCGCCGGCAACGGCATGGAAGCCATCCGCCAGGCCGCCACCGAGCCCACCGTCGCCCTGGCCCTGGCCCTCCTGGCGGGCAAGCTGGTGGCCACCACGTTCGCCATCGGGGCCGGCGCCCCCGGCGGCATCGTGTCACCCTCGCTGGCGGTGGCGGCCGGCGCCGCCCTGACCACCTACCATGCCGCCGCCGAGATCGGCCTCAGCCTGCCCGGTTCGTGGTGGGACGGGATGCTGGTGGTGATGGCCGTCGGCCTGGCGACCAGCGTCCGCTCGCCCCTGGTGGCCGTCGTCATGGTGGCCGAGATGACGGGCGACCTGCGGCTGGTCCCGCTCAACGCCCTGATCGTGGGGGCCTGTTACCTGCTCGACTGCGGCGTGGCCCGCCTCCAGGCCGTCCCGCTCCCCCTGCTCACCGGCAACCCGAGACGCATCGTGCTCGACGACGACGCCTGAGGCGGCGGCCCGCTCAGCTCCAGCAGGCGGGAAGATCCGATGCCCGCTCGACCACGAGGTCGGCTCCCGCCGCCGTGAGGCGTTCGGCGGCGTCGGGCAGGTTGTGGCCGGCGGCCGTGAACCCGATGGCCCGCATGCCAGCCGCCACCGCCCCGGCCACCCCGTACGGCGAGTCCTCCACCACCAGGCACCGGCCGGGCTCGACCCCGCACCGCTCGGCGGCGAGAAGGAACAGGTCGGGGGCCGGCTTGCCCCGCTGCACCATGGTGGCGCTGTAGAGCCGGCCGTCGAAGTGATCGATCAGACCGGTCACGGTGAGCGACCGCTCGATCCGGGCCGGCACGCTGGACGAGGCCACGCACCGGGGCAGGGCCAGTCCGGCCAGAACCTCGGGCATGCCGGCCACGGCGCGCAGCGATGAGTCGAAGGCCGCCCACACCCGTTCAGTGCGGCGGGCCGAGAACTCCTCGCCCAGGTCGACGCCCAGCTCACGGCTCAGCTCGGCGTGCATCGCGGCATCGGAGCGGCCGGTGAATCGGCGGTTGATCTCCTCCGCCGTCATGGCCACCCCCAGCTCGGCCAGCATCTGGCGCTCGATCTCGATCACCAGCGTCTCGGAGTCGACCAGCACCCCGTCACAGTCGAAGATCACCAGCTCAGGTCGAGGCATGACAGGGAGCGTAACCAGGCCGTTCGAGCCTGCCCGGGACCCGGGAGCGCAGGCCAGGATGCTGGGTGAAGTTCCCCGGTCGGCACAAGTACCCAGATGGGAGCGTGTCCGTTCCGGGGGAATCCACGTTGTTATCTCGGCCCGAGCGGCGTGAAGCGCGACGTATCCGGGCACCATGATGGAGTGGTGCACGAAGCAGCAGCAACGGGTTACGCACGCGAAGGCGACCGCTACCACCGGAGCCGTCCCACCTATCACCCGGGCGTGGCCCGCCGGGTGGTGGACCGTTACGGGCACGGCGTGGTGGTCGAGCTGGGAGCCGGCACCGGCATCTTCACCCGGCAGCTGGTGGATCTGGGCCAGCCGGTGATCGCCGTTGAGCCCGTGATCACCATGCGCAGCCTGCTGTCCGAGACCGTGCCCGAGGCCGAGGTGCGCATCGGCTCGGCCGAGGCCATTCCCATGGACGACGGTACGGCCAACACCATCGTGGCCTCCCAGTCGTTCCACTGGTTCGACTACCGCCCGGCGCTCGACGAGATCCACCGGGTACTCAAGCCCGGCGGACACCTGGTCACCGTGTGGAACGTGCGAGACGAGAGCGAGCCGTGGGTGGCCGCCCTCACCGAACTGGTAGACCGGTTCGCCGGCAACACGCCCCGCTACCGGGACATGCACTGGCGCCGCGCCATCAACTCCGACTCCCGCTTCGGCTCGGTCGACGAATGGCGTATCGCCAACCCCTATCCCACCACCGTGGAAGGGGTGGTGGACCGGGTCCTGTCCACCAGCTTCATCGCCGCCCTCACCCCCGACAAGGCCGAAGCGGTGGCCGAGCAGGCCCGGGAGATCGTGGGCGGCCTGGGAGACCAGTTCGACTTCCCCTACGTGTCGCAGCTCCAGGCTTGGCGCAAGGTCATCGAGGAAACCACCGACGACGGGATGTGAGCCGGGCGGCCAGCCGCCGCCCCTCGCCTGGAGCGATCAGCCCCGGCCCATCGTGTAGAACTCGTCGTTGGGCCGCATCGACGTCAGGTTGGCCATCCGGTTCGACAGGGCGAAGAAGGCGGTGATGGCGCCGATGTCCCAGATCTCGTCGTCGGTGAAGCCCTTGGCCCGCATGTCGTCGAGGTCGGCGTCGGTGACCGACGACGAGTCGTCGACCATCCGCAGGGCGAAGGCCACGATGTGGCGTTCCCGCTCGCTCAGGTCGGCTTTATGGGGGTTGGTGGCCACCTGATCGGCCAGCAGCGGCCGCTTGGCCCGGATGCGGAGGATGGCACCGTGGGCGGCCACGCAGTACAGGCAGTCGTTGCGGGCGCTGGTGGCCACCACGATCAGCTCCCGCTCGGCTTTCGACAACCCCTCGGATTTGTCCATCAGGGCGTCGTGATAGGCGAAGAAGGCCCGGAACTCGGCCGGCCGGTGGGCCAGGGCCAGGAACACATTGGGGACGAACCCCGACTTCTCCGACACGGTGCGGATCATGCCGGCGATGTCGTCGGGCAACTCGTCGAGGGTGGGCACCGGGAACCGGGAGATCGGGTGGTCGCTCATGGCCCGCCAGCCTAGATGCCGCTAGGACGATGAGCCGAGGCCGGCCCGCCGCTTCTGCTCCTCGAAATCGGCCTTGGCCCGGGCGATGGCTTGCGGGGTGAGCGCCGACAGGTTCATGAGGTCCCGCTTCCAGGCGTGTGGGCCCTCGTCGCCGGGCCAGGCCACGGACGACTGAACCGTGGTGCGGGGCCCGGGAGCCGTCTCCAGCACTCGCAGAGCCAGCTCCAGCACGGCGCGCTGGGAGTCGGGATCGTGGGGTAGGCCGGCGGGGTTGCCCAGGGGCACGTCGGAGAAGACGAAACGGGGGACCCCCACCGTCTCGGTGATGTCCTTGGCCGCCCCCATGATCACGGTGGGGATGCCGGCGGCCTCCAGATGGCGGGCGACCAGACTCACGGTCTGGTGGCACACCGGTCAGACCGGCACCAGCAGGGCGACGTCGGCTGCGTCTTCGGCCAGGAGGGCGGCGATCTGGGGGGCGTGCTCATCGGTGGTGGACCGCTGGCGGCGCACGGTGGGCACGGCGTAGATGCGCTCGGTCAGGGCCCCGATCCGGCCGGAGGCCCGGGCCTCCTGCAGGCGTTCGATCGGCAGCCAGGTGTTGCGGTCGTCGGCGTTCGTGTGGTTCCGGTCGTAGCCGATGTGCGAGATCCGCAGGTCGTGGTCGTCGTCGGTGGTGGGCTCGGTGGGGCGGGTGTAGACCTCGAAGAACTTGGCCGCCCCGTTGTAGGCCGCTCCCGGGCCCTGGTCGCCCAGCTCGGGCCGGTAGGGGGCGGCCGTGGTGATGAGGGCCAGGCGGCTCTCGGCCAGCGGCTTGGCCAACGGCTGGAACGGCACCTCGGTGTTGCAGGGCCAGCGGTAGGGGTCGTAGCCGAGGGTCGAGTACCAGGCCCGGGTGCGGTCGATGTAGCGCACCGGCTGGTGGGGATGGGGCTCGGGAACGCCCGCCGTGGGCTCGTCGTGGGCCATACCGCAGTCTGGCACGCGGCAGGCGGCGGAGCCCACGGCGGGGGCGCTACACCTCGATCTTGTACAACTTGGCGGCGTTCCCCTGGAGGATCTTGCGCTGCACGTCGGGGGCGAGATCGGCGATCGCCTTCTGCACCCGCTCCACCCCGTCGGGGTAGAGGCTGGTGGGGTGGGGGATGTCGGTCTCGAACATGATGTTGTCGGCGCCGAGGATCTCCACCGAGCTCTTGAGCGTGCGGTGCTCGAACCAGAAGCAGCCGAAGAACTGGCGCTGGAAGTACTCCGACGGCTTGAGCGACAGATGGGCCAGGTGCTCGGGGGCCGTCTCGCCGCACTGGTAGTCCAGCGCGTCGAGCAGGAACGGGATCCAGCCCACGCCGCTCTCCACCGAGACGAACTTCAGGTTCGGATGCCGCTCGGGCACGTCGCTGACCAGGAGGTTCACCATCCAGCGGAGCTGGCCGAGGAAGATGGCGGCCCCGCCAAGCGAGATCTTCACGTCGCCCGGCCACGACTTGTAGGGCACCTTGCCCGACCAGTCGATGTCGCCCTCGGAGGCGCCGATGTGGAAGTTGACCGGCATCTCCAGCCCTTCGCAGACCTCCCAGAACGGGCGCCAGTCGGGCTGGGCGAAGTCGGGCATGCCCGAGTCGTGGGGGTTGGAGCACATCACGATGCCCCGGGCCCCGGCTTTGTGCATCCGGTCGATTTCGGCCACCGAGGCCTCGATGTCCCACCACGGCACCAGGGCCATGGGCAGGATCCGGCCGCCGGAGCGCTGCTGGAGGTCGGCCATCCAGTCGTTGTAGATCTCCACGCAGGCGATGCGCAGGGCCCGGTCCTCGATGCGGAGGAAGTTCTGGTTCCCGAACCCACCGACGTTGGGGTAGACGATGTTGTGGCTCACGCCCATGTCGTCCATCAGGTCGAGCCGGGCCTGGCAGTCGTAGCTGGCCGGGTGGACCATGTCGATGTTGTGCTTGAGGAACTTGAGCCCGAGCATCTTGCCGCCGTCGGGGGCGATGGCGCTCACGGCCGAGTCTCCGGCCAGCGGGATGTCACCGTTGACCACCCAGCGGCGGCGGCCCTTGTGCTCCTTGATCTGGGGCACGAGGTCCTTGTACTTGGCCGGCGCCAGCGAGGTCCACAGGTCGGGCGGCTCCGACCAGTGGGTGTCGGTGTCGATGACGCTGACACCGGGGATGATCTGCTTGATCGGCATGTCGGGTCGACCCCCTGTTTCGTCTTTCGCGATATCTCCTAGGGTGGCCCAGCCGGATCGACCGTGCCAACACCGGGCGCCGCCGGGCTCAATGGAACTCAGCGGATGCCGAGGCGGCGGGCGGCCCGGTTGGCCTGGTCGGGGCCGGCGGTGAGCCGCAGGATCAGCAGCCCGTCGATCACCGCTACGGCGGCCTCCGCCTCGGCCCGACGCACGGCCGGTGTCCCTTCGATGAGGGCCGAGGCCCAGGCGATCCAGGCCTCGATCAGCTGAGGCACCAGGGTGTGGTAGGGCTCCCGCCGGGCGACGGCCAGGCCCGCCGCCTCGAAGAACAGGGCGAACACGGGGTCGACGTCGGGCCGGGCCAGGATCGGCCAGGCGGTGCGGGCCAGCGCCACGTGGTCGGCGGCGGGGGCGGCGAAGGCGGCGGCCAGCGTCGCCTGGAGCTGGAGGCCGAGCGAAGTGACGACCTCGGTGATCAGGTCGTCCTTGGTGGGGAAGTAGTAGACGACGACGCGGTCGCTGATGCCGAGCCGCTTGGCCAGGCGACCGAAGGTCAGCTGGCTGAGACCCTCGTCGAACGCCGACTCCAGGGCGGCAGCCAGGATCTCTTCCTTGGTGTGTTTGTGACCCATCGCACCCTTGTTTGTAGCGACCACTGCGATTATAGTTCGCAGTGACCACTACAAGAAAGCCTGCGAACCATCGCGGAGGGAGAGTCTAATGCCGGCACTGAGCAGGGCTGACGCCGTGGAGCTGTTCCGGAGGGCCCCCGATCGGTACCTCGACGTGGGACCGGCCGGTGAGCTCGCCTATCGCCGGGTGGGCACCGGGCCCGACGTCCTGTTCGTCCACGGCTGGCCGGTGACCGGCGCCACGTTCCGGGGCCTGCTCCCCCATCTGGTCGATCACGTGACCTGCCATGTCGTCGACCTGCCCGGTGCCGGCTCCAGCCGGTTCAGCCCCGGCGCTCCCCTCTCGGTCGAGGGGCACATCGCAGCGGTGCGCACCGTGGTGGATCTTCTGGGGCTCGACCAGGTGGCGGTGGTGGGCCACGACAGCGGCGGCCTCATCTCCCGCCACGCCATGGCCGGTGATCCCCGCCTGCGGGCCATGGGCCTGATCGACACCGAGCAGCCCCAGGGGCTGAACTGGCGGTTCAGGTTGTTCCTGGCCGGACGGAACGCCCCCGGGTTCCCGGCCGTGCTGCGGTGGGCCGTCGGCCGACGGCGGGTGCGGCGCAGCGACTTCCTGTTGGGGGGCGCCTTCGCCGACAAGGGGTTGCTCGACGGCGAGTTCGACGAGTTCTTCCTCGGCCCACTGCGCCACAGCCCCGAGCATCTCGAGGCCGCCATCCGGGTCCTCCGTAGTTTCCGGACCGAGCACGTGCACGAGCTCGGTGGGTTGCACCGCCGGATCGACGTTCCGGTGCAGCTGGTGTGGGGTGCCGGCGACCCGTTCTTCCCGCTGGCCTGGGCCCGGGAGATGGTGGGCACGTTCCCCGACGCCCGGCTGGAGGTGATCGAGGGGGCCCGACTCTTCTCCCACGAGGAGAAACCGGAGGCCGTGGCCAAGGCTCTGTTGCCGGTGCTTGCCGGGTAGGTCAGCCGTTGGCCGCCCCCGGTCGATCAGGCCGTTCCGGCCGGCACAGGGTCCAGGCGGCCACCGCCAGGATGACGAGGTTGGCCCAGCCGAGCACCCAGGTGACCGTGTCGGCTGTGGTCCACGGTCCGTAGTCGGCGAAGGCGACGATGACCGAGTTGAGCGCCGTCACTGCGGCCAGCGCAGCGGCGAAGATGCCGAGCGGGAGCGCGTCGCGGCGAGCGATCAGGGTGCGCGCCGACAGGACGACACCGAGCGCGGCGGCGGTGAGGATCGGCACGAAGAGGATGGCGGCGTCGTCCGGCTCACCACGAGGCTCCAGGGCGAGCTTCACGATGTAGAGCCCGATGGCGGCCCACACCAGCGACAGACAACCGATCACCGTCGCCGCGAGCCGCACCTTCATCTCGATGCATTGTACGCATTTCGCAGCGGGGAGTCCGTCGGTAACTCCGGGGTGCGACAGACGGCGCCTTTCACGCATCGTTGATGGTGTGGAGGATGCCGCGCTCGCAGGTACAGGCTTCCAGAGCCTGCACGATCGGGAGTCCCAGCCGATGCTGCGGTTGGCCGCGCTCATCGTCGGGAGCCGGCAGGAAGCCGAGGACGTGGTCCAAGATGCATTCCTGGCCCTGTCGCTGCGATGGGACGTGATCGACAACCCCGGCGCCTACCTTCGGACCAGCGTAATCAATGGCGCCAACACGGTGCTCCGTCGCCGGAGAACCAGCAATGACCGTCCGATCCCGCTGCTGCCGCCGTCCACGACGCAGGGGGTGGAAGCGATCGAACTGGCGGACGCGCTGGCGGCGCTGGCCCCCAACACCCTCGACATCGCCACCGATCCGGCCTCGATCTTCGACGACACGGCCCGCCGGCTCACGCCGACCAACATGGACAGTGGGGCCTGGTGCATGCGGCACTACGTGCGACTCGGGATCCAGCAGAAGTCGGGCTGATCGCCGGATGGCGTTGGCTACGGTCGGTGGCCGAGGCAGAGCTCGTTGCCCTCGGGATCGGCGAGGACGACCCAGGGGATGCCGTGGGCCTCGCGTCGACGGGCCCGACCCGATTCGTTCTCGCCGTCGACGAGCTGTGCCCCGAGTGCGAGGAGCCGTTCGACCTCGACGTCGATGTCGGTGGCGGCAAGATCGATATGGAACCGGCCACCGGTCGGTGCCAGTTCCTCCGCCCGGAGGAAGAGCAGGTCGGGCGCACCTGTTGTGCGGGGGCCGGCGAGACGGACCAGGTCCCCGTCGTCCTGCACGATCGGGTAGCCGAGCGCCTCGCTCCAGAACGTCGCCAGCCGGCGGGGATCAAGGGCGTGGATCGTCACGTTGATCACAGTGGCCATCGGTCGCACGATACGCGACGCAGAATTCCATTCTGTGTCGCGTTTCCTGTTATCTTCGGATTTCTTCGCCGTAGGGGCCTGGATTCGGGGTTGACTGTCACACCCCCTGCGTAGTGTTGGCTCATGGATTCGGTGGCGGCACCCGGGTTTGCGAACGAGGCACTCAGCGCCCGGGTCGCCGCCGCGGTCGCTGCGGTCGAAGCGTTGGCCGCCGAGCTGACCCAACCCCAGCAGGCCGCCGATGTGCTCCTGGCTGAGCACCGGTTGGAACACCTGCACCGGTTGGTGGGGGCAGCTCAGATCGACAACGTAGCCGCCATCGACACCGGCCGCCTGCACCGCATCGACGGTCACCGCTCGGTGAAAGCCCACATCTCCCACGTGGTGAAGGTGTCGCCTGGCGAAGCAGGCCGGCGGGCCAAACTGGCCCGGGCCCTGCGGGACCTGCCCCACATCGCCGCCGCGCTGCGGGCGGGGCGGATCAGCGCGGACCACGCGTTGGTGGTGGCCCGGGTCCACGCCAACCCACGGATCACCGAGAAGGTCCCGGCCCGTCAGGAGAAGTTCCTGCGGTGGGCGGCTGAGGAATCGTTCGACGGGTTCCAGGGCAAGGTGCTCGACTGGGAACGAGCCACCGACATGAACAGCGCGTTCAAAGACAACGAACGCAACCACGCCAACCGCAACGTCCGCCTGGTCCACAACAGCATCGACAACACATGGGACCTCGCTGGTCAGTTCGCTGCCGATCAGGGTGCCCGGGCCCGGGAGATCTTCGACCACTACATCGAAGCCGAATTCCCGGCCGACTGGACCGACGCCCGAGCCCGCCTCGGCGACGCAGCCACCCTCTCCGACCTGAAACGCAGCGACGCCCAACGCCGGGCCGACGCGTTCATCCGGATGTGCAACGACGCCGCCGGCGCCCCACCCGGAACCACCGAAC
>CADEDH010000051.1 GCA_902826025.1 uncultured Actinomycetes bacterium | reverse complement strand
CGCGCTCGGCCAGCACCTCGCCCAGGGCCAGGATGTCCTCGTCACACATGGTGTCGGTGACCATCGGCGACCCGTCGAAGTCGGCCTGGGTGGAGTTGGGGCCGAGGCGCTGGATGGAGAAGCCGCACAGGCCGGCGTCCATCCCCTCGGCCAGCAGGCGCTGCATCTCCTTGCGCTCGGCATCGGTGGCCGGGCGGGTCTTGGCCGCCTCCAGGCCCATCACGTAGGTCATGAGCGAGGCGGTGGGCATGTACTGGATGCAGTTGATGCCGAGCGGGGCACGCTCCAGCGAGTCGAGGTACTCCGGGATCGTCTCCCAGTCCCACTTGGGCAGCATGCCCTCCACCATCGAGGCCATGGGGATGGCCTCGGTGCGCACCATGGTGAGCATCGAGCGCTCCCGGAAGTCGGGCTTCACCGGGGCGAACCCGAACCCGCAGTTGCCCAGCACCACCGAGGTGACGCCATGCCACGACGACGTGGTGCACCACGGGTCCCACCGGATCTGGGCGTCGTAGTGGGTGTGGAGGTCGATGAAGCCAGGGGCGACGATGAGTCCCTTGGCGTCGATGACGCGCTCGGATACCCCGTCGGTCTTTCCCCCGACCTTGACGATGCGGCCGTCTTTGATCCAGACGTCGGCGTTGTAGCGCGGCACCCGGGTGCCGTCTACGACGGTGCCCCCCTGGATGTGCAGGTCGTAGTTGATCATGGCTGTCCTTCCCCCACAGCTGACGGTCCCCCCGTGCAGCTGACTTCTTCAGGCTGTCAACAACAGTAGGCGGCGGCGAGCGGTAGGACCCTACTGGCGGGCCGGTCGCACGGTTTCGCCCCCTGGCTGAACGGGCATCCCGGGTGCATGCTCGACCCGGAACTCGCCCCCTGCCTTCACGCCCCGGGGCCCGTCGCCTCGCTCTATCTACCCACGCCGAGCAAGGACCCGCAAGCGGCCCGGCACGCCACGTTGCGCTGGAAGAACCTGCGGCGCGAGCTGGCCGAGGCCGGAGCCGACGAGCCAACCCTGGCCGCCATGGACCAGGCGATAGGGGTCGACACCGTCAGTGTCGCCGCCGCCATCACCGGCGCTCCGGAGAACCATCCGGCGGCAGCTCCGGCCGACGACGAGGCCGACCACGGCGAAGGCGACGTGCTGGCGGTGATCGCCGCCGAGGGTAAGGTCCTCCTGCGGCGCGCCCTCCCGGCCGACTCCGGCGGCGACGGGGCCCGGTGGAGCCCAACGGCCTGGCTCACTCCGCTCCTGGCATCGGCCCAGGCCGCCACCCCGTACCTCGTCGTCCTGCTCGACCGAAAGGGGGCCGATATCTGGGGTGTCGCCGCCGACGGCGACGTTGTCGACGAACAGATGGAGGGCGCCGACTTTCCCCTCCGCCGCACGCAGCAGGGAGGCTGGTCGCAGCGTCGAATCCAGCAGCGAGCGATCAACACCTGGGAGGCCAACGCCACGGAGGTGGCTGAGACCGTGGCCGAGTTGGCCGGCCGGCTCCAATCTGAACGGGTACTCGTGGCCGGAGAAGACCACGCCGTGCACTCGTTCCTGGCGGCCGCCCCGGCCGCCCTCGTGCCCCTCATCCGCAAGCTCGATGCCGGGACCCGCAACGACCCCGACGCGGCGGCGGCCGAGGTCGAACGGCTGGTCCGCAGCGTTCAAGCTGAGGACACGGTGGCTCAGATCCAGGCGTTCCGGGCCGAACTCGGCGGCGCCCGCCACGCCGCCTCCGGCGCCAGGGCCGTGGTCGGTGCGCTCCAGATGGCCATGGTGGACACTCTCCTCATCCACGACGATCCATCCGACGACCGGCTGGGGTGGATGGCGATCGACGGTTCACAGGTGGCGCTCGAAGAACGGGAGCTGACCGAGATGGGAATCCAGGAGGTGGCCGCCGGGCGACTCATCGACGTCTGCGTCCGCACTGCCCTGCTGCAGGGGGCAGAGGTTCGTCTGATGCCGGGCAGCCTGCTGGAGGGCGGTATCGGTGCTCTCCTGCGGGCCACCGCCGTCACCTCGGGATGACCCCACCCGGCCGGGCTTCGCCAATCGCACACCCCCCGAAAGGACCGACCTGATGTCGGACATCAAGGACCTCGATCGCACTGCCGGCACCCCCGACCGCAGCGCCGACAACACCGCTGGGACCCCCGACGGGCCCCCTGGCGCCCCTGATCGTCCCTCATCCGGCGACACCGGCCGGCAGCTCCGCCGCTGGAACATCGTGGCCGCCGTCTTCCATGCCGTTCAGGGCGGGGCGATGCTCGCTTTGTCGAAGGGCGTGACCCTCCCGGTCAGCGCCACCTTCGCCTCGGGACAGCCCGGCCAGCCGGTCGACGGCGCCCGGCTCTCCACTCTGTTCAGCTACCGGCTCGGCCCGGCGGTGGCCGCCTTCTCGCTGCTCTCGGCGGTGTTCCACGCCCTCGTGGCCTCACCTTGGGGGTTCGGGCGCTACCGGCGGGAGCTGGCGGCGCAGCGCAACCGGTTCCGGTGGGTCGAGTACAGCGTGTCGGCGTCGCTGATGATCGTGCTGGTGGCGGGGATCACGGGGATCAGCGACATCGCCGCCCTGGTGGCTCTCTTCGGGGTCAACGCCTCGATGATCCTGTTCGGCTGGTTGATGGAGACCACCTCGAGGCCGGGCCCGGACGCCGTGTGGACGCCGTTCGTCTTCGGCTCCATCGCCGGTGCCGTGCCGTGGATCGCCATCTTCGTCTATCTGGTGGGGGCCGGCAGCAACGTCCCCACCTTCGTCTACGGGATCTTCGCCAGCATCTTCGTGCTGTTCAACTGCTTCGCTGTCAACCAATGGCTGCAGTACCGGGCCCATGGCGCGTGGCGGGACTACCTGCACGGCGAGCGGCTTTACATCGTCCTCAGCTTCGTGGCCAAATCCCTCCTGGCCTGGCAGATCTTCGCCAACGTTCTGGTCTAGCCCACGGACCGGCTCCGAAGGGTGAAGCCGAGGCGGAGCAGCCGTGAGCCCTGTCAGCTGGCGGCGGTCACGCCTCCCGCCGCCTCCCGCAGAGCGGCGATGCGGCGTTCGATGGGCGGATGGGTCTCGAACAGGCGGTTGAACCACCCGTGCGGTCCCTTCGAGGCGGCGTCGAGGGGAGATTCGATCCACAGGTGAGCGGTGGCGGCCGGCGCCCGAGCGATCACCGACGGATTGTCCCGCAACTTCTCCAGGGCCTCGATCAGTCCCTCCGGGTTCCGGGTGATCAGCACCCCCGACACGTCGGCCAGCGACTCCCGGCGCCGGGAAACGGCGAACTGCATCGCCTTGGCCCCGATCGGGGCGAGGATCATGAACACCAGGGCCAGAACCAGGATGAAGACCTGCGTCCCGCCCTGCTGCCGGTCGCGCCGCCCGCCGGCGCGGCCGAAGATCAGCAGCCGCAGCCCCACGTCCGACAGCAGGGCAAGGAAGCCGACAAGGGTGACGGCGATGGTGTTGACGAGGATGTCGTAGTTGGCGACATGGCTCAGTTCGTGAGCCAGCACCCCTTCGAGCTGGGGGCGGTTCATGATCGCCAGCAATCCGGTCGTCACCGCCACGGCTGCGTGCTCGGGGTTGCGTCCGGTGGCGAAGGCGTTAGGGGCGGGATCGTCGATGATGTACACCCTCGGCTTGGGGATCCCGGCTCCGAGACACAGCCCTTCGACCAGGTTGTGCAGCTGCCGATATTCTTCCGGATCGGCCGGCCGGGCGTGGGCGGCGGCGATGGCCAGCCGGTCGGAGTAGAAGTAGCCGCTCCACACCATGACCAGGGCCACCACCACGGCGCCGCCGATGACCCAGGGGCCGCCGGCGAACGCCAGGTCGAAGGCGGCGGTGGCGGCCACGATGAGCAGCAGGAAGCCGGCCATGATGTAGACCGTGCGGCGCTTATTGGCGCCGATCTGAGCGACGAGGTCGCGACGCTGGGCCATCGGCGTCAGAAGGTGACGGCGGTCGGGTTGGTCGCCCCTGGCGCCGCCTCGAAGAACTCACGGGGGGTGAATCCCAGCGGGCCGGCGATCAGGTTGCTGGGGACGGTCTGGATTCTGGCGTTGAACCGTTCCACTGCGTCGTTGTAGAACTGCCGGGCGAACGCTACCCGGTCCTCGGTGGAGGTGAGCTCCTCCTGGAGGGCCAGGAAGTTCTGGTTGGCCTTCAGATCGGGATACGCCTCGGAGACGGCGAACACGCTGGCCAGGGTGGCGGTCAGGGCGTCCTCGGCCTCGGCCTGCCGCTGGGGCGATCCGCCCCGGGCCGTGTTCATGGCGTTGGAACGGGCCCGGGTGACCGATTCGAGCAGGTCCCGCTCGTGGGCGGCGTACCCCTTCACGGTCTCGACCAGGTTGGGGATCAGGTCGTAGCGCCGGGTCAACTGAACGTCGATCTGGGCCCAAGCTCCGTCACACCGGATGCGGTCTCGTACCAGGACGTTGTAGCTCCACGCCCCGACTACCGCCACGACAGCAACGATGGCGGCCAGCACCATGACCACCGTCATCGGAGCGCCTCGACGCGAAGGATGGTGGGTATGACGGGTGAACCAGGCATTCTCGGACTCCTCAGAGCGACGTCGACAGGCGCGCTACCGGGGTCCGGAGTAACGACGAGGTGATGGTCACCCCGACCGTACCCGTTTCGTCAGCGCTCGTAACGGGCATCCGGGCCCGCTCCGCCCGCCCGTCAAGGTGGAGACCTCCTGGGCCGTCATCCGGTTGGACGTCGGGTGCGGCGACGGGTTGGGGCGGCGGGCCGGGCAGGCTACTTCCGATCGCCGTCCACGGCGTCCTTGGCCATGTCCTTGGCGTCGTCGATCTTGTCCTTCATCTTGCCCGACGCCCGATCGACCTTTCCTTCCCGCTTCAGACCGTCGTCATCGGTGAGATCGCCGGCCGCTTCTTTGGCCCGCCCTTTGAGATCGTCCGTGTTGCCGCTCATCGTCTGCTCGTTTCCGTAGTGATGAATGGGATACCGGTCCCCTACCCGATCACCGGCGGGGCGACGCCTCGCCGGATGGGTACGCAGGTCAGGCGGCCGGGTTGGTGGCATCTCCGGTCTCGGGGCGACCGTCGAGCAGACGCCGGGCCCGGGTGATGGCCTGGCGGGCGGCCGCCTCGTCGGCCGGGCCGGCACAACCGTCTCGCATCACCGCCTGCTCCACCGCCGCCCGGGCCACCACGATCGCCTCGTCGAACAGGCCCTCGGCGGCGAGGGCTTCGGCCCGCAACAGGAGACGGCGGGCGACGGGAAGCTCCTCCGCCCCCGGCGTGAGCAACAGGCCACCGAAGAGCTTGTTGCGCCGCATGTGGGCCAGCGTCGCCACGGACAGGAACAAGGTCAGCGCCACCATGCCCACCAGGGTCGGGGCCCGGGCGGCGACAGCCAGGCAGGCGGCCGTCACCCACGCCAGAACCAGGCGGGTCTCCAGGCTGGCGTAGGCCTGACCCCGTCGGGCATGGCGGGCCCTCCCCTGGATGGTGGCATCGAGTGCCCGCCGCCCGACGCTGGCGGCCAGACCCAGCACCAGCATCGCCACCAGCACGGTAGGTGGACCGACCACCACGGCGCTGAGAGCGAAACCGGCGGCCGAGGCGGCCAAGGCGAGGGTGACCATCGTCCGCTCACTGTGACCACGCCGTAGCCACGGGCTCACCACCGTGCCGGCGAATCCGCCGGCGGCATGGGCCGCCAACACACCGCCCAGCACCCAGGCCGGTGTCCCCTCGGCCCGGAGCGAGAAGGCGAGATGGAACACGGCGAAGCCCACGGCGGCCCTCAGCGCCATCATGTCGAGCACGGCGGTGGAGAGATCGGGGCGCACGAGATCGATCACGGCGGCCCGGTCGATCGGCGGGAGCCGACCGGCCACCGCCCGGACCCGCCACGCCGCCACCGCCCCCGTTGCGTACAGCCCGGTGGCGGCCCACAGGGTGGCGTCCGCCCCGGCCCACCGGTAGAGCCCAAGCCCGGCGCCCGCGGCCACTGCGCCCGACAGGGTGGCGCTGCGTGAGATGCGGGCGTTCGCTGCCACCAGATCCTGCTCGTCGTCGACCACGGTGGGCACGACGGCGTTGGCCGCCACCCCCACCGTCTTCGCCGCCACCAGCACGCCGAAGGCCAGGGGGAACAGCAGAGGGGAGCGGAGCCGCGGCGCCAGCGCGGCGGCCAGCACGGCCTGGCAGGCGAACGCCAGGACCATCGCCACGGGCAGCCCACCCCGCACCCGATCGACGATCGGACCCACCAGTGGGGCCATGACCAGGAACGGAGCGAGGCTGAGGGCCAGGAAGAGCAGTACCCGCCACCGTGCCGCGTCGGGCGACACAGAGAAGAAGATCGAGCCGGCCATGGACAGGGTGAACAACGTCGACGCCGCGTTCTGCAGGCAGTGCGTGATCGTGAGTCGGGCCTGGCCGCCCGGTCCGCAGAACCAGCGGCCGACGCCGACGGCCATCCTGGGGGCCCAGCGCCGACCGCCGCGATCAGGCATGGCCGGCCAGGGTTTCGGGGGTCACCGGCTCGTCGCTGGTGACCTGCCACCCGACGTCGGTCGGGGCGAGGGTCACCAGATGACCCTCCACCGCATCGTCGCTCCAGTAGAGCTCGATCCGGGTGGTGTGCGGTGGCCCGGTCGTGACGGGCCCGAGGCCGATCAGCAGCCCGCCCTCCTGCGGAGGACGGTGAGCGCCGCGCTCATCGAGGGCGGCGGCGACGTCGTCCACGAAGCGGATGTCGTAGTTGTCGGCGAAGGCGCCGACCACC
This sequence comes from uncultured Actinomycetes bacterium, assembly GCA_902826025.1. Lineage (GTDB taxonomy): Bacteria > Actinomycetota > Acidimicrobiia > Acidimicrobiales > SZUA-35 > CADEDH01. The sequence continues at coordinate 40,875 of CADEDH010000051.1, read as the reverse complement.
TCGATCTGGACTTCCAGCGGTAAGGCCCGGCCGTCGAGGGGTACGACGAACACCACGTTCCGCTCGTTGGCCGGGGGCGGGTGCGGAGGCGACGGCAGGAAGGGTTCGACGGCGGCGATGTAGGCAGCACCCCCGATCTCGACGCCCCCGGTCCCTCGGGGTGACCGACCGCAGCCGGTCACCACCAAGGCGAGCATGGCGACCCCGAGGAGCACGTGCCCGAACCGGCTCACGGGGCCCACATTAGGCGATCCGGCGCGCGCCGAGCTTCACCCGATGGATGACCGGTAGAGCACGAGCGCCACCGCCAGGCCGACTATTCCCCACGTCATGGCCTTGAGGGCCGACTCGAGCGGGGCCAGGAGCCGCTCGACGGTGACCTCGCTCCGGTGGCCGTTGCGGCCGATCACGGTCCCGTCGACAGACGCCACCCGTCGCCGTAGGTCCCGGGCCGGCGTGCTGAGGCACCGTTGGGCGTTGGACAGCGAGTAGGCCGCCACGGCAGCGGCCACCGCCGGAGCCCGCAGTGTCTCGGCCTGGGCGTAGTACGCCGTGAGGACGGGGAAGGCGCCCCAGGCCGCAGCGAATGTGGTGTCGTTGTGGAGCCGCCCGCCCAGCAACTCGAGGTTGTAGCCGCAGGTGAGTACGGCCCCCACGGCGATGAACACGAGCAGTCCGGGCCCGACCCGGCCCACTCCGGCGAGGCCGAGGGCCACGGCGCCGAGCAGGCTCGCCGCCGCCGCCACCACCAGCACCGGGCCGGGTATCGACGTGTGCAGCGGGCGTCCGTGGAGCTCGTCGAGGGCGTGGGCGCACACCCCCACCGCCAGGAAGAACGCCATCAGGGTGGCGACGAGGCGTACGCCGTCGAAATCGGGAGCGATGGCGGCCCCGATGGCGACATAGCTCAGATGCCACAGGGTGTACGGGGGGTGGAGGAGGGCCCACCAGTCACCCCCGGGGCGCCGCCCGGCCGGCCCGGCATAGAACGCCGGTGCCAGAGGTCGCCCAGGATCGGTCATGGCGGGCCCGGCCGCCGCCCGGTCATGACCAGGCCGCCCCCCAGGCTCATGGTGCGCACGGTGACGTCGGCGAGGCCCGCCGACTCCCACGCCTCGACGGTGGCCGCCAGTGGGAACCGACGGTAGTGATCTTCGATGTCGGGTCCGAGGAAGCGGCCCACGACGAACCAGGGCCGACCCCCGAGTGCCGCCCCGGCGAGGGGGAGCACGGCCCGGGTGAACAGCCGCCAACTCCACCGCCACACGGGATGGCCTGGCACGGCGAACTCGAGGCTGGCCACGGTTCCACCCGGCCGCACCACCCGGGCCAACTCGGCGATGGTGGCCGCCGGATCGGCCACGTAACGCAGCAGATAGCTGAACATCACGCCGTCGAACGTGCCATCGGCGAACGGGAGCCGCTCGCCCTGCCCCAGTACCAGCGAGATCTGGTCGCCGCGGCCAGCGGCAGCCACGTTGCGCCGTCCCTGGTCCAGCATCTCAGGGCTCAGGTCGATCCCCACGATCCGGCAGTCGGTGCGGGCGGCCAGGGCCAGCGCCACCCCACCCGGCCCGGTGGCCACGTCGAGCACGAGTGGCGGTCTGGACGCCGCCATCCGGTCGACAACGGCAGCCCGCCAGCGCCGGTCCTGCCCCAGCGACAACACGGCAGCCAGCCGGTCGTAGCGCGGCGGCAACCGTTCGAAGAGCTTCCTGGCCATCCGCGTGGGCGGAGTACGGATATCGCCGCCGTGCATGGGTCTCCTCTCCGAGGGGTACAACCCGACCGTGTCATCCCCCGGTCGGTCGAAAGCCAAACAAGTCGTCGACGCTGTGGTGGTGGGGGCCGGCCCTGCTGGCAGCACGGCTGCGATGCTGCTGGCCCGGGGCGGGGCCCGGGTGGTCCTGGTGGACAAGGCCCGTTTCCCTCGCGACAAGGCCTGCGGTGACCTGGTGGGCCCCCGGGCGCTGGCCCTGCTGTCGTCGCTCGGGTTGGAACCCCCCGCCGGCCGGTCTGTGGGGGCGATGGTGGCATTGGGGCCGACCGGGCGTCGGGTGGTGCTGCCGGCCCGGGCCGGGCTCACCTACCCCGACCATGGCCTGGCCGTCTCCCGCTACCGATTCGACGGCTGGCTCCGGGATGCAGCGGTAGCGGCCGGGGCCGAGCCGATCGAGGGGCGGGTCTCGACGGTTCAGGATGACACCGTGGAGCTCGACGACGGGCGGCGCTTCACCACCCAGTTGGTGGTCGGCGCCGACGGTGCCACCAGCCTCATCGGCTCGGCTGCCGGGTTGGTCGACCGTGCCGCCGTGTTGTGGGGATTCGCCTACCGGGCCTACGTGCACCAAGCGGTGGAGCGACCGGTGATCGCCCTGTGGAACGACGCCCCGGGCCAGGGCTTCCCCGGCTACGGCTGGATCTTCCCGGGCGAGAGCGATGTGGCGAACGTCGGTCTCGGGGTCGGCCTCCGGGCCGATCGGAGCGGCGCCCACCGGGCCGTGCACCAGTTCCATGCGTTCTGCCGCCACCTGGAGCAGCACCAGCTCCTGGCCGGCCCGGTTGAGGATCGGCCGCTCGGCGGTTGGCTGAAGATCGGCATGGTGGGGACCGTCGCCGCCCGGGGCCGGGTCCTGCTCGTTGGCGACGCCGCCGGTGTGGTGAACCCCCTCCAGGGTGAGGGCATCGCCCCGGCCGTGGCCAGCGCCGCCGCCGCGGCCGGGGCCATCCTGGCCAACCCGGGAACCGCGGCCGCCCACTATCGGCAGGCACTGGCCGCCGGCCCCGGCCGCTTCGCCGAGGCCACCGCCGCCCTCCACGCCGCCGCCATCGGCGGGCCGCCCCGCCGGCTAGCCCTCCTCACCACGGCCCTCACGGCGCCCGTGATCGGCCCCGCCATTGCCGCGCCGTGGGCGCTGCTGTGGAACGACCTCGTCGGCGGTGCCCCGCCGGGAGCCACGACCCGGGCCGCCAGTCTGGCGCTACGCCTCAGCCGGACGGCGAACGGCCGCACCGCGGTGCGGCGCCAGCTCCGCCGCGATCTCCAGGGGTCGTAACTGTCGCCCGCCGGTCGGTGAGGTTGCCCGTTGTGGCGGCGCCCGGGCCAGACTCTGCGCTGTGACCAACGAACTGGGGACAGACGGACAGGCGGCGGACGAGGCGGGAGCGGCTCTGCCCTCGATGCGGGTGGACGGGCAGGTGGCGCTGGTCACCGGGGCCGGACGGGGGATCGGGGCCGGCTGTGCCCGGGCGTTGGCCGCCGCCGGGGCCGAGGTGATTGCCATGAGCCGCACGCCGGCCGAGCTCGACGCCGTGGTGGCCCGCATCGAATCCGACGGGGGCAGGGCCCGGTCCCTCGTGTGCGACGTCACCGACATCGAAGCCATGCAGGCCGCCGTGGCCGGCCTGGGGCGCCTCGACATCTGCGTCAACAACGCCGGCATCGGCCGGCCCGGCAGCCTCCTCAGCTACACGCCCGACGACATCCAGGCCATGCTCGACGTCAACTGCAAGGCCATGGTGCTGGTGGCCCAGGCGGCGGCGCGGCTGATGGTGGAACAGGGGCGGGGCGTGATCGTGAACCTGTCGTCGACGTTCGGCAAGAACGGGCGGCCCCTCAATTCGGTGTATTCGGCCACCAAGCACTTCGTGGAGGGATTCACCAAGTCCACCGCGGTGGAACTGGCCCCCAAGGGGGTGCGGGTGGTGGCCGTGGGCCCTACCGCCATCGACACCCCCATGACGCACGACCGGCTGCAGGACCCAGCCGTCGGCGGTGACCTGTTGGCCCGCATCCCCCTCGGCCGCTTCGGCCAGGTGAGCGACGTGGTCGGCGCCGTGGTGTTCCTGGCCTCACCCGCCGCCTCACTGATAACCGGCACCACCCTCATGGTCGACGGAGGCTGGACCGCCCAGTAACAGATGAAGTTCAGTTCTTGCTTTTGAGATGGTGTATAGGGTACCTTCTGCCGCCCCGTATCGGAGGTGCCTCCATGTCCACCCTTCCCCGTCCCATCGTCGTCGGGATCGACGGTTCGCCGGCCAGCGAAGCCGCACTGCGCCTGGGCGCTGACGATGCAGGCCGGAACGAACAGCCCCATCCGGGCTGTCATGGTGGCCTCGCCCCCGGTCATACCGGTGAGCGGCCTCGATGGCCCAGGCCGGCGATGCCAGCTTGCTCGTGATCGGGCAGGGCGGCCGATCGCTGCGACGTCGCCTGCTCAGCACGGCCCGCCAGGTCGTGGTCCGGGCCCCATGCCCGGTGGTGGTGGTACCCCCCGGCCCGCCCACCCCGGCCCATTTGGTGGCTCCGAGCGAGGCCGAGCTGGCTGACGTGGCCTAGGAACCGTCGGCCGTGGTCGCCGGCCGGCTGCCATCCGGCCCGGCGATCAGCTCTCCAGCAGGGCGGGCATCACCTCGTCGGCGAACAGCCGCATGCCCCGATGGGTGTCGGCGGTGGACATGCCGGCTTGGCGGAGCTGGAGGGCCAGTTCCGTGCACCGGCCGAGGCGCTGGCCGGCGACGACCGGACGGAGCTGGCCGATCACGTCGTCGGGGGTGCCGACGGCGGCGAACCAGAATCCAGCGTTGCCGCTGCGGAGCATGTCCACCGTCACCCGGGCCTCGGCCGGCGCCGGCTCACCGTTCAGGTTGCGTCGGAGCTGGTAGAAGTTCACGAAGTACTCGAGGCCCGGACCGGCGATGTCCCACGCCCGGTCGGCGTCGGCGTCGACGAACACCGGGATCATCAGGGCCACCTGGTGGTCGGCCGGGTTGCGGCCTGCCGCCTCCAGGGCGTGGTCGTAGCCGGCGTTGAACGGCGCGATCAGGTCGAAGCCCCTCTCGGCCGAGCGTCGAAGATTGGCCGGCCCCATGCCGCCCCACCAGACCGGCACCGGATCCTGCACCGGCTTGGTGGTGAACGTCATGTCGGGAATGTCGAAGAAGCGCCCCGTGTGGCTGAATGGGCCCGGCTCGGTGAAGGCCCGGCGGATCCAGTCGATCGACTCCCACGACCGGCCGATCATCTCCGATGGGTCCACCCCGAACGTCCGGAACTCCTCGTACTGCGAGCCCGGCCCCACACCCAGGTCGAGCCGGCCCCCGGAGATCACATCGAGGATGGCGGCGTCCTCGGCCAGGCGGCGGGGGTCGTGGAAGGGAAGCAGAGCCACCGCCGTGCCCACCCGCAGGGCGGTGGTGCGGGCCGCTACCGCCGTGGCCACCAGCATGGGCGAGCCTGTCCACTGGCAGGGCCGGAAGTGGTGCTCCCCGTACCACGATCGGGTGAAGCCGAGCTCCTCCGCGAGCACGGCGTCGCTGATGTAGTCGGCGTACACGTCGGCCAGGGGATAGGCCTGATCGGGGTGGTTCCGCACGGCGTTGAGAAGAGAGAACCGCATGGGGCCGAACGGTAGCCGTCGTCTCCGCAGTCGGGGATAGGCGAAGGGTGCGACGGTACCGGCCGATTACCACGTAGTTTTTCGGGGTGAGTAACTCGACGGCACGGGTAGGGCCTTTCGCGGCGGCGTTCGGTGCGCTGGGCGTGGTCTACGGCGACATCGGCACCAGCCCCCTCTACGCCTTCCGAGAATCGCTCGACTCCGAGCACCACCGGCTGGCCGTCACCGAGGCCCATGTGCTGGGCGTGCTTTCGCTGATGCTGTGGGCCATGATCCTCGTGGTCACCGTCAAGTACCTCATCATCGTGATGCGGGCCGACAACCATGGCGAGGGCGGCATCCTCGCCCTCACCGCACTGGTCAACCAGGGCCAGCGCAAAGCGGTGACGGTGCTCATCCTGGCCGGCCTGTTCGGCACGGCCATGCTCTACGGCGACGGCATGATCACCCCCGCCATCTCCGTGCTCTCGGCGGTGGAGGGCCTGAACACGGCCGCTCCGGCCCTGGAGAGCTGGGTGCTGATCATCGCGGCGGTGATCCTGCTCGGTCTGTTCTCCATCCAGAGCCGGGGCACGGCCGCCATCGGCGTGCTGTTCGGGCCGGTCATGACGGTCTGGTTCGCCGTCCTGGCCATCCTCGGGGTGGCCAAGATCGTCACCGAGCCCAGCATCTTCCGGGCCGTCAATCCCGGGTACGGCCTCGAGTTCCTCTTCACCAACGGCTTCAAGGGCTTCCTCGTGCTCGGCTCGGTGTTCCTGGTGGTCACCGGGGGCGAGGCGCTGTACGCCGACATGGGCCATTTCGGGCGCCGGCCGATCGCCATCAGCTGGTACTGGGTGGTGCTGCCGGCCCTCGTGCTCAACTACCTGGGCCAGGGGGCACTGCTCCTGCAGGAACCGGAGGCGGTGCGGGCTCCGTTCTATCTGCTCGGCCCGAGCTGGGCCCAGTGGCCCCTCACCATCCTGGCCACCATGGCCACCGTCATCGCTTCCCAGGCCCTGATCACCGGTGCCTTCTCCCTCACCGTGCAGGCCATCAACCTCGACTACCTGCCCCGCCTCCGGGTGGTCCAGACGTCGCACCATTCCCGGGGCCAGGTCTACGTGCCGGCCATCAACTGGCTGCTGTGCATCGCCTGCCTGGCCCTGGTGTTCGCCTTCGGCTCGTCCACCAGCCTGGCCGCCGCCTACGGCGTGGCCGTGACCCTGACGATGGTCATCACCACCGCCATCGTGGCTCAGGTGGCCCGCCAGCTCTGGAACTGGTCGTGGACCCGGGTCATCCTCACCCTGTCGCCCCTGCTGGCCATCGACACCGCCTTCGCCGTGGCCAACCTGTTCAAGATCCCCGACGGGGGCTGGTTCCCCCTCGTCGTGGGTATCGCCGGGTTCATCGGCTTCACCACCTGGCATTCGGGCCGGGTGCTGGTGGCCGAGCGGCTGGAGCGGACCGGCCGCACGGTGGAAGACCTGGTGTCGCAGGTGGCGATCGAGCGTCCGACCCGGCAGGCCGGGACCGGGGTGTACCTGCACCGGATGCAGGGCTTCGAGCCGCCCGCCCTCACCGCCAACCTGCGGCTCAACAACAGCCTCCACGAGCAGGTGGTGCTGCTGTCGGTGGTCATCACCGACGATCCGGTGGTGCCGGAGGACCAGCGAGCCACGTTCACCGCCCATGACTACGGCATCCACGAGCTGGAGATGCGCTACGGCTTCACCGAGACCCCGCAGCTCGACGCCGACCTCAAGAAGCTGGTGGGCACCCCGGTGTCGTTCGACCCGTCACGCACCACCTACTTCCTGGGTCGGGAGCGGCTCGACGTCACCCACCGGCCCGGCATGGCGTTGTGGCGGGAGCATGTGTTCGCCTACCTCCACCGCAACGCCGCCGACCCCGCCTCGCACTTCCACCTGCCAAACGACCGCACGATGGACATCGGCACCTACGTGGAGTTGTAGCTCCCGGCTTGCGGCTCAGGACGGGATGTAGCGGGCGGTGGCGTCCCTGATCTCCTGCCAGGCCACCTCGGCGTTGTCCCAGTGGCTGATCTCAGTACTCTTGCCCGGCTCCAGGGCCTTGTAGATCTCGAAGAAGTGCCGGATCTCCTCCAGCAGATGCGGGCCCACGTCGGACAGATCGGTGATGTGGGCCCAGCGGGGGTCGCCGGCCGGCACGGCCAGCAGTTTGGCGTCGGGGCCCTTCTCATCGGCCATCCAGAACACGCCGATGGGGCGGGCCCACATGTGGCAGCCGGGCACCGTCGGCTCGTCGAGCAGTACCAGCACATCGAGCGGGTCGCCGTCCTCGGCCAGCGTGTGGGGCACGAAGCCGTAGTCGGCCGGGTACGTGGTGGCGGTGAACAGGTGGCGATCGAGCCACAGGGCTCCGGTGTCGTGATCGATCTCGTACTTGTTGCGTGACCCCTTGGGGATCTCGACCACGACCTCGATCTTCGACGTGGACTGCGCTGAGTGCTCCACCGGCAACCTCCTGCGGGAACGGTGTCGGCCATCGATAGGGAGGCCAGACAATATGACTGATATGGTGGGATGTACGGATCTGAACCCGGCGACAGGAACTCCTTGATGACCATACAGCCGCTCGATCGAACCAGCCCTCTGCCTCTGTGGGCGCAGCTGGAGGCCGATCTGCGTCGCCGGCTCGACTCGGGCGAGTTCGACGACGGCCAGTTCCCCACCGACCTGGAGCTGACCGAGGGCTACCAGGTCTCGCGCCACACGGTGCGCGAGGCCGTGCGCCACCTGAACAAGACCGGGCTGCTGAAGCGGGAGCGGGGGCGGGGCACGGTGGTCAACAAGGCCGAGTTCGAGCAGTCGCTGGGCACGTTGTACAGCCTGTTCGAGTCGGTGGAGTCGGCCGGGGTGGTGCAGACGAGCGAGGTGATCGAGCTCGGCATCGTCACCGACCCGGTGGCCGCCCTCCACCTCGAGCTGCCGGAGGCGGCGGAGCTGGTGCTGCTGGCCCGGGTTCGCCTGGCCGGCGGCGAACCCCTGGCCCTCGATCGGGCCTGGCTGCCCTACGAGATCGCAGCGCCGCTGCTCACGGTCGACTGGAGCCATACCGCCCTCTACGCCGAGCTGGGCAAGATCGGCTCGCCCGTGCCCAACCAGGGCTGGGAGCGCCTGACACCGATCGTCCCGTCTCCGGCCGACCGGGGCCGGCTCGGTCTGCGCAAAGGCGATGCCGCCTTCTTCCTGGAACGCCTGGGCTGCCGAGACGGGCGCCCGGTGGAGTGGCGCACCACGATCATCCGGGGTGACCGTTACCGGTTCGTGACCGACTGGTCCACCGGCGCCCGCAGCTCGCTGCGTCCCGCCCGAGCCTGATCCCGTCGCCGTCCGATGCAAGTGATCGTGGTCGGTGCCGTCAACGTCGACCTGGTGGTAGGCGGGTTGGCCCGCCTGCCGGCCCCGGGGGAGACCGTGGTCGGCGACGGGCTCCGCACGTTCGGCGGGGGCAAGGGGGCCAACGCGGCCGTGGCCGCCGCCCGGGCCGGAGCGTCGGTGACGCTGGTGGCGGGGGTGGGGGCTGACACCCACGGGCAGGGCGCGCTAGCCGAGCTGAGGTCCGACGGTGTCGACTGCTCCGGGGTGGCCGTCCTGGCCGGAGAGCCCACCGGGGTGGCCCTGATCCTGGTGGACGGGCAAGGCGAGAACCTGATCGCCCTGGGTCCGGGGGCCAACGGCGTCCTGGCCACCGAGCATGTGGCGTCGGCGCTCGGCTCCCGGCTGGAGCGGGCCGGGTGCGTGGTGGTCAGTACCGAGATCCCGGGGGTGGTCGCGCTTACTGCCGTGGCCGCCGCGGTGGCGTCCGACGTGCCCTGCATCCTGAACCCGGCCCCCGTCATCCCTGAGGTGGTGGCCGCCCTGGCCGCCGGCCGGCTGGCCGGCGTGATCCTCACCCCCAACGCCACCGAGCTGGGCCAGCTTGCGCCCGAGGGGGAGTCGACCGGGGAGCGGGCGGCGGCCCTGGCCCGGCGCAGCGGGGCTCCGGTGGTGGTGACGCTGGGCGGCGAGGGGTGCCTCCTGGCCTGGCCCGACGGCTCCGCCGAGGCGCTGGCCGCCCACCCCGTGGCGGTGGTTGACACCACCGGCGCTGGCGACACGTTCACCGGTGTGCTGGCCGCCCGGCTGGCCGCCGGGGCCGACCTGCGGGCGGCCGCCGCCACCGCAGTGGCGGCGGCGTCGCTGTCGGTCACCGCCGCCGGGGCCCGCACCGGCATGCCGTCGAGCGTTGCGCTGGCCCCGTATCTCTGACTGACCTAAGAATGGCGCCATGAGCACGCCTGCGCCGGAACCGTCCGAGATCACCATTCCCCAGCCGGAGCTCGACGACCTGCGGGCCCGCCTCGAGCGGACCCGGTGGCCGGCCGACCCCGGCAATCCCGGTGGGAAGTACGGCGCTACGCGGGAGTGGATGGGCGACCTGGTGGGCTACTGGGCCGAGACCTACGACTGGCGGGCCGTCGAGGCGAAGATGAACGCCTACGACCACTACAAGGTCTCGATCGACGGGATCCCCATCCACTTCCAGCGGGTGCCGGGCAAGGGCCCGAACCCGATGCCGCTGGTCCTGACCCACGGCTGGCCCTGGACGTTCTGGGACCTGCACAAGGTGGTCGACGCCCTGGCCGACCCGGGGGCCCACGGCGGCGACCCGGCCGACGCCTTCGAGGTGATCGTACCGTCGCTGCCCGGCTACGGCCTGTCGGTGCCGCTCACCACCACCGGGGTCGACGTGGCCCGCATCGCCCAGCTGTGGGTGAAGCTGATGACCGAGGTGCTCGGCTTCGAGCGGTTCGGAGCCGAGGGGGGCGACTGGGGTGCCATCATCACCGGCTGGCTGGGCCACGCCCATCCCGAGTCGCTGATCGGCGTCTACCTCACGCTCCCCGTTATCCCCGGCATGTTCGGCAAGCGGGCGCCCAAGCCGTCCGACTACGCCGAAGACGAGCAGTGGATGCTGGCTCGGGCCGACGAGGCCCGCCGGGCCACCGAGGCCCACGTGGCCGTCCACCGCCGCGACCCCCAGACGTTCTCCTACGCCATGGCCGATTCGCCGGCCGGGCTCGGGGCCTGGCTGTGGCACCGGCGCGACCTGTGGTGCGACGGCGATCCGCTGGAGGTGTTCGGGCGGGACGACCTGTGCACGCTGTCGTCGCTGTACTGGTTCAACACGTCGTTCGCCTCGTCGATCCGGCTCTACGCCGAGCAGTTCACCAAGCCGGCCGGCACCGTCCACGACCGGGAGCGGGTGATCGAGGCCCCCACGGGGTTCGGGGTGTTCGCCAAGGAGTTGATGTTCGTGCCGCGGTCGGTGGCCGAGCGGGCCACCGACCTGCGCCGGTGGAGCGTGTTCGACCGAGGTGGCCACTTTGCCCCGGCCGAGCGCCCCGACGCCATCATCAGCGAGATGCGGGAGTTCTTCCGCCCCTTGCGGTAAGCGTTCCCGCCCCGGCCGATCTCAGGCCTGGTGGACGACCCGGCCGGCCAGCCACGTCCGCTGCACCTGCGTGTCGGCCAAGGCGTCGAGGTCGCAGGTGAGGGGGTCGCGATCGACGGCGATGACGTCGGCCCACTGGCCGGGGGCCAGGGTGCCGATGTCGTCCCAGGCCAGCACCTTGGCCGCTTCCCGGGTCCACAGGGCGACGGCGGTGGCCCGGTCGACGGCATGGTCGGGGCCGTCGTTGCGCCGTCCCGACCCCCAGAACTCGTGCGTCTGGGCCAGCACCATGTTCTCCCACGGGTTCTTCGGCCCCCAGTCGGTGCCGCAGCCCACGGTGAGCCCCACCCGCAGCAGGCGGGCCAGCGGCACCTGGTCCGGCCACACCCAGGGGCCGATGCGTTCGCCGTACAGGTCGCCCTTGGCCGCCGAGAACCCCATACAGGTGGTGAGCTTGAACCCGAGGTCCCGGTAGGCGACGGCCTGGGCCTCGGTGATGAGGATGGCGTGCTGGATCAGCCAGTTCGTGTCCTGGGCGATCGGGCGGACGGCCCCCGGCCCGCCGACGCGGGCCAGCTCGCCCAGGATGTCGTCGTGATCCCGGTAGCCGGAGGTGACGAAGTTGGCCTGCACCCGCTCGCCCAGGCAGAAGGCCACGAACGCCGCCAGCTTCTCGTCGGACAGGAAGGTCATGCCCCGGGTGGGCTGGCCGAACGGCCCCTGGTACGGGTCGTGCATCCGGATGCCGCCGGGCCAGCACGGGCCGGCCTGGCCCCACGTCACCCCCGACACCCGCAACAGATCGTCGTCGAGGCCCACCATCGAACCGCCCAGCTCCAGGTTGGCCTGGTACTGGGCCAGGGTGAGGGGCTGCCACGGCGGGTAGGCGAAGCCCTCGCCCTCCACCGCGCACAGCATCCGCATCGTAATCCGGCCCGCCGCCCGCAGGTCTCGGTAGGCGGCCACGTGGGCCGGGCTCATGTTGTGGCCGTCGAAGCCGGTGGTGACGCCCCGAGCGTTGTAGGCCGCCATCTCGGCCACGGTGGCGTCGTGCAGTTCCCAGCTGGCGGGGCCGGGCAGGTGGCCCCGAACCTGCACCCAGAAGGGGTCGAAGCAGTAGTAGTTGTTCACCGCCCCCCGCACGATGCCCGACAGGGAGCCGTCGTCGAATCGGTCGAAGGTGACGTCGCATACCCGGTCGGGCAGGGTGTCGGTGAGGCGGCAGCGGCGCAGGCCGGCGGTGTTGAAGGCGGCCACGTTGGGGGTGCGGGGGGCCCAGGCCTCGATGTGGACCGGGTGGTCGGTGGTGGCGGCATCGAGCACCCGGCGGTCGGGCAGGGTCCGTTCGGCCAGATCGAGGTAGGAGCGGCGGACGAAGTAGTGGGGTTCACCCACCGGGGTGGTGACGATCCACTCCCCGGGCGGGGTGACGGCGGCCCGGGCCCGGATCCGCTCCACGATCTCGGCGTGGGTGGTGCAATCGGTGATGTCGAGCACGGCCCGCTCCCGGGCCCCGAAGTGGAGCACGTGGGGGTGGGTGTCGATCAGGCCGGGCAGCACCACGGCACCACCGAGGTCGGCCCGGTCGGCCCCGGCCGCCGCTGGATGAGCGTCGAGGTCGGTGAGGCGGCCGACGGCGACGACTCGGCCGTCGTCGCCGATCAGCAGGGCCTCGGCCGGCGGGGTGATTCCGTCGAGCACGTGGACGGTCGTGTTGTGCAGGAGCTGAGCCATCGCCGGCCGACGCTACCCCGGCACCGTCCGCCGGGCACGGAACCGCGCTATCGCGGGTCGGGTTGGCGTGCGGGGTAGGTGCCGGTGAGACGGGCCGGGTCTTGGCGGACGGGGTCGCGGTCGGTGGGCTCGGCGGGCGAGATCGGGATGTCGAGGTCGTCGCCGCCGTTGCGGCCCAGCGCCCGGTCCACGGAGTCGAGCAGGGGCTGGCGGTAGGGGTAGCCGAGGTAGAAGCCGGCCCAGTTGCGGATCGGGTCGCCCGAATAGAACTTGGCGTACTGGTTCATCCGGCTGCCGAAGCTGTCGCCGCACACGTCCCAGGCCAGCTTGAACACCGCGATGCGTTCCTCGGCCGAGATCCCGGGGCGGCCCTTCACGTAGGTGTCGAGGTAGGGCCGGATGTCGGGATTGGCCAGGTCGGCCTCGGTAGGGGCGTAGAAGAACCCACCCCCGGCCAGGGTCTCGATGATCTCGATCAGGCGGGGGAACAGGCGGGGTGCCTTCAGGTTGGCCGCCGCAACCGCCGGCTGATGCACCGACCACACCCCGTTGGCGCTGGGGCGGGCCATGGCCTCGCCCCCGTAGTAGGCGGCCCGGAACAGCTCCAGCTCGATCACCATCTCGCCCAGCTTCTCCTGCACGTGGAGGAAGCCGTCAATGGCGGTGGTGTCGGCCAGGCGCATGGCCAGCCCGGTCAGGAACTCCAGGTTGGCCAGCATCCTGCTCGCCGTCTGCACCGCCACCGTGCCGTCACGTGGGCGTAGCACATTGCAGATCTCCCGGGCCGTGTCGTCGGCCCCGTCGACCAGCACCCGGTCCCAGGGCACCACCACATCGTCGAAGATGGCGATGCAGTCCATCTCCTCGAACCGGCTCGAGAGGGGGTGGTCGAAGCGGGTGCGGTGGCCGGGGGCCACCGTTTCCCGGCAGATGAACTTGAGGCCGGGGGCGTTGGACGGGACGCTGAAGGCCAGGGCGTAGGCCTCGTCGCCGGGGGCGATGCCGCCGAAGGGGAAGACCAGCACCTCCTCGGTGAGGGGCGCCATCGTGCCCAGCATCTTGGCCCCCCGCACCACGATGCCCTCCTCGGTGGTGCGGACCCGGCCCAGGTGGGTGAACGGGTCTTCCTGGTTGGCCGACTGCTTCGACCGGTCGACCTGCGGGTTGACCAGCATGTGGGTGAGGAACAGATCCTCCTCCCGCACCTTCTGGTAGTAGGCCGCCATGTTGTCGGCGTAGCGCTGGTCGGCCTTGGCGAACAGGTCCCGCAGGAGGAAGAAGTCGGTGACGATGGCGTTCATGAAGTCGGGGGCCCGGCCCATGAAGCCGAAGTTGTGGTCGGCCCGGAGCTTGAAGTGCTGGCGGCGTTGCACCAGCTGCTCCCTGGTGCGGGGCACGAGGAACGACGAGGAGTAGAGCTCGCCGTCGTCGGGATCGACCCAGGTCATCACGTCTTGGTAGCGGGGGTCGAGCTGGAGGTCGTACTGCTCGGCGATCGAGTTGATGGGCCCGGCGAAGATGGGCTCGGTCATGACGTCGTCCACCAGCCGACCGTTCAGATACACCGTGGGCTGGTTGGCCGCCAGCGACTCCCGATAGCCCTTGCCGTCCCGCGCCCCCATGGCGTGGCCTCCTCATGTGCTCGTCCTGGGCCCCCATTGTGTCCGAACAGGCGGGCGGCGGTCACGGCCGGTAGCTTTCCAGCCATGTTGATCAGCGAGTTGTTCAGCGTCGAGGGCAAGACGGCGATCGTGACCGGCGGAAGCCGGGGCATCGGCTACATGATCGCCGAGGGCCTGGTGCGCAACGGGGTGAAGACCTACATCACCTCCCGCAAGACCCAGGAGCTGGAGCCGGCGGCGGCCGAGCTGTCGAAGCTGGGCACCTGTATCGCCATCCCGGCTGACCTGGCCTCCGAGGAGGGCCTGGCCGGCTTCGTCGATGCGTTCACCGCCGCCGAGCCGGGCGGCCTTCACATCCTGGTCAACAACGCCGGGGCGGCCTGGGGCGCCCCGCTTGGTGAGTTCCCGGCGTCGGGGTTCGACAAGGTGCTGGCCATCAACGTGAAGGCCCCGTTCATGCTCACCCAGGCCCTGTTGCCCCAGCTCAAGGCGGTGGCCACCGAGGACGACCCGGCCCGGGTGATCATGATCGGCTCGATCGACGGCATGGTGGTGCCGATCGGCGACAACTTCTCCTATTCGGGCTCCAAGGCGGCGGTGCACATGATGGCCCGCCACCTGGCCCACAACGTCGCCGATGACAACATCACGGTGAACACGATCGCCCCCGGGCCGTTCCGCTCCAAGATGATGGGCTACCTGCTCGACGACCCCGACTCCCGGGCCCGGATCGCCAAGCGGGTGCCCCGCAAGCGGATCGGCACCCCGGAAGACGTGGCCGGGGCCACGATCTTCCTGGCCAGCCGGGCCGGCGCCTTCCTGACCGGGGCCCTGATCCCGGTGGACGGAGGTCTGTCCACTCACGGCTGATCACCTGGGAGTCGAGGCCGGCGCCCCGCGGGCCGCCGTCGAGCGCAACCTGCGGCTGATCCCGGTCCACGCCGGGCTGACCCAGGCCTATGTGTGGATGCCGGTGTTCGTGCTGTTCACCCGGGCCCGGTTCGACCTCGACGGGGCGCTGCTGCTGTCGTCGATCTACTACCTGTGTGTGGTGGTGTTCGAGGTGCCCTCGGGTTGGGCGTCGGACCGGCTGGGCCGGGTGCCGACCCTGCGGGCGGCCGCCGTGGCCTGGGTGGCGGCCCAGGCCTGCTTCCTGGCCGGGGGCGACCGCCTGGCCGTGGTGGCGGCGGGCCAGGCCCTGCTGGCGTTCGGCTTCGCCTGCCTCTCGGGCACCGACGTCACCTTCCACTACGACACGCTGGAGGCCCTGGGCCGGGCCGGCGACTACGGCCGCCGCCAGGCCACGGTGGCCTCGATCGGGTTCGTCACCACGGCGGCCAGCGCCCTGGTCGGCGGGGCCCTGGGACTGGTCGACGTGCGCCTGGCGTTCGCCGTGGCCCTGGTGCTGGCCCTGGTGCAGTTGGGGGTGGCCTCCGCCCTGCGCGAACCTCCGGCCGGCCCCCAGGGCCTGGTGCTCGGGATGGCGCCGACGGCGGGGCGGACGAGCTGGCTGCGCGAGCTGGGCCAGCTCGCCGCCTACGGGCGGGACCGGGCCGTGGCCTGGCTGTTCATCTACGGGATCCTGCTGGTGACGTTGGAGCACGTGGCCTTCGTGCTGCTCCAGCCGTGGCTGACGGCCGTGCTCGACCGGCCGGCCGACAGCGTGGGGGCCACCCCACTGCTGGCCGGGGTGGTCTACGCCGGCACCTCGCTGGTGGGGGCGGTGGCCGCCCGGTCGAGCCCGGCCCTGGTGGGCCGGCTCGGTGTGGCGGGGGCGCTGGGGGCTCTGGCCGTGGTGTCGGCTGCCGTGGTGACGGTGATGGCCCTCACCACGGCAGCGGCAGCGGTGGCCGTGGCCCTACTGCGCAGCGCCCAGACGGCGGCGGCCCCGGTGATCATCTCGTCCGAGGTGGCGCCCCGGGTGGCCCGGCACCACCGGGCCACCCTGCTCAGCCTCGACTCGCTGGCCGGCCGCCTGGGGTGGGGCCTGATCCTGGCTGCCGTGTCGTTCGACGCCGCCGACGATGTGCAGGGCACGCTCCGCCTCCTAGCCGTGCTGGCTTGGGCGCTGGTGGCCGTGGTGGGGCTGTCGGCCGTCGCCGTCCGGCCCCGCCTGGGGCCGGGCAGCCGGCGTGGCAGCGGCGCCGCAGGGGACGTCACGCCGTAGGCGAGGCTCAGGCCACCGACCCGGCCGGTCCGCAGCCCTCGTAGATGTCGTTGGCCCGGCCGTGGCATTGCGGGGTGGGTCCGGTGCCGAGCAGGCGATCGACGTCGGCGTCGTCGCCGGCCCAGATGATCGGCGCCACCAGGAGGTCGGCGCCCGGCCCGCCGCCGGCGACGCTGTCGTGGGAGTCGACGTAGTCGTCGCCGTCGCCGCCGTAGGCTTCGCCCTGGTCGGCGATCACCACATCGTTCCCCGCCTCCCCGTAGACCTTGCCGATGGCGGCGGTGAGCACATCGTTCCCCGCTCGGCCCCAGATCCGCTTGTCGCCCCCGTTGCCCCCGACGAAGTCGGCGTTGACCGACCCGTACACCCGGTCGTTGCCGTCGCCGGTCTCGAAGTAGTTGTCGGTCCGGAGGTTGTCGTCCACCTCGTACCGCCCCGCCTCGCCCGAGGCCAGGCCGGTCAGCACGTCGTCTCCCGGCCCGCCGTCGAACACGCCGTAGCCGCCGTTGTCGGACCCCGAGATGCGGTCGTTGCCGACCTCGCCGAAGCCCTGGCCGCTGTCGGGCCCGAGGTAGATGGTGTCGTCGCCGTCGCCCCCGCGGATCGTGTCCCACCCGGGGCCGGCGTAGATCAAGTCGTTGCCGCCCAGCGCCGTGATGTCGTCGTCGCCGCCCAGGCCGCAGATCACGTCGGGCCCGGCCGTCCCCACCAGCATGTCGGGCCGGGACGTGCCCGTGATCGTGCAGGTGACGGCGCCGGCCGCCGAGGGCGCGGCCAGGAGCGCCAGCAGGGGAAGAGTGGTGAGTGTCAGAGGAAGTCGTCGCCGCATGACGACCGAACGTACCGTTGGCCCACCCACCCGGGCCTGGGCCGTTCGGGCCAAACCCGGGTGGGGTACGGGCCTGCCGCCCGGCCTTCCGCCCGGCGCTAGATCGCCGGCGACAGCAGGGCAAGATGGGCGTAGCCGGCCCGGTCGGTGGCCGTCGACGTCCACAGGTGCTTGATCTGGCGGTACTCGTTGTAGCCGAGCTCCGACAGCTCCCGCCCGAAGCCCGACTGCTTGTAGCCGCCGAAGGGCTGGGTGGGGGTGATGCCGTGATAGTCGTTGATGTAGACGGTGCCGGTGCGCAGGGCGGCCGCCACGCGATCGGCCCGCTCGGGATCGCCGCTCCACACGCCACCACCCAGGCCGTAGTCGGAGTCGTTGGCCACGGCGATGGCATGCTCGTCGCTCTCCACCCGGATCACGCACAGCACCGGGCCGAAGATCTCCTCCCGGGCGATCCGCATCGAGTTGTCGGTCTCGAAGATCGTGGGCCGGTAGAAGGTGCGGGGGTCGAGGCCGGCCGGCAGGTGCTCGGGGCGATCGCCGCCGATCAGCAGCCGCGCCCCCTCGTCGAGGCCGAGGCGCACATAGCGCTCCACCGTTTCCACCTGGGCCGGGGCCACCAGCGGGCCGAGGTCGGTGGCGGGGTCCATCGGATCGCCGATCACGAGCTTGCCGGTGCGGTCGATCAGCATCTCGACGAACTCGTCGTAGACGTCGGCGTGGACCAGGGCCCGGGTGCCGCTCTCGCACATCTGGCCGTTGTGGAGGAAGGTGCCGTAGAGCACGCCGGCGGCGGCCAGGTCGAGGTCGGCGTCGGGGAGCACGATGTCGGCCGACTTGCCGCCCAGCTCCAGCGTCACCTTCTTGAGGTTCCCAGTGGCCAGCTGCATTACCCGCCGGCCCACCTCGGTGGACCCGGTGAAGGCGATCTTGTCGATGTCGTGGTGGGCCGCCAGCTCCTCGCCCACCACGGCCCCGGTGCCGGTGACCAGGTTGAGGGCCCCGGCCGGGAGGCCGGCGTCGGCGAAGGCCCGTGCCAGCTCCACCGCCGACAGTGAGGTGTAGCTGGCCGGCTTGAGCACCACGGTGTTACCGGCGGCCAACGCCGGGGCCACCTTCCAGCTCGCCATCACCAGCGGGAAGTTCCACGGGACGATGCCGGCGCACACCCCGTAGGGCTCGCGCCGGATCACGCTGCGGGCCGGTGGGAAGGCCGACTCCCCGTGGGCTTCGGAGTCGGGCACGGTGGCGGCGCAACCGGCGAAGAACTGGATGGAGCCGATGGCCGCCGGCAGATCGACCGCCGTGGCTTTGCGGATCGTGCCGCCACCATCTCGCACTTCGGTTACGGCGATCTCCTGCTGGCGCTCGGCTAGCAGCTCGGCCGCCCGCAGAAGCACGCCGGCCCGCTCGGGGCCGCTCATCCGGGGCCACGGCCCCTGGTCGAACGCCTCCCGGGCGGCGGCCACCGCCCGCTGCGTGTCGGCCACCGACGCCGTGGCCACCTCGGCGATCTGCTCGCCGGTGGCCGGGTTGAACGACGGTGCCGTGGCGCCGCCTTCGGCTTCCACCCATTCGCCGTTGATGAACAGCTTGGTCCGCATCACGAGCCTCCTTCTCGTAGGCCCACCCACGGTGATGGTGCACCCTGGGCCGACGCCGGCCCAGGGTCGTAGTGCTCGTTCGGCGCCGGTCTCAGGTGAGGTCGACCAGCGCCGCGGCCCCCGCCTCGGCCCGGCGCCAGGCGAACCAGGCCACCGGCAGCAGCGACAGCAGGAACAGGGTCTGGGCCACGTCGAGGGCGGCCTCGGGCACCAGGAACTGGCCCACGGTCAGCACGGCGATGGCCACCGGCACCCCGCGGGGGACCGAGCGGGACCGCCACAGGGCGGCGCACAGCAGCAGCGTGCCGATGTTGAAGGCGAAGAAGCCGGCCTGGGGCCCGAGCACATGGGCCAGGTTGTTCTCGAGGTAGCGCATGAACGCGGTGCCGTCCTCGGCCGACAGGGCCTCGGGGGCGGTGGCGTACCAGCCCATCAGGTAGAGGGCGTAGAAGCCGCTGGCGAAGAACATCCCGCCCACAATCACCAGTGCCGAGCCGATCGTGGCCAGTCGTGACCCCCGGGCCCGGACCAGCAGGCACACGGCCATCGGGAGGTCCAGCGACAGTAGGACGAAGCCGAGATGGTCGATCACGGCGCTGAGCCAGGCCGCGTCGCGCACGGCGGCGAAGCTGGCGTAGCTGAAGTCGCCCCGCTCCGGCGACGGCACGGTCGACGTCGACTCCCTGCTCGACCGCAGCGTGGCCAAGCTGGGCACGGCGGTGGCCGAGCTGCGCCAGATCGCCCACGGCCTGCGCCCGGCCAGCCTCGACGATGGCCTGGCGGTGGCGGTGGCGGCCATGCTGCGCACCGTGCCCATCACCGTCGACCTCGACATCTGCCCCGACCCGCTGCCCGACGACGTCACCCTCACCGCCTACTACGTGGTCAGCGAGGCCGTGGCCAACGCCGTGAAGCACGCCGACGACGGCCACGGCGGGGCCGTCCTGCCGCCCACGTCGAGCATCCCCGACCGGGTGGCCGCCCTGCGGGGCACGTGGCGGGTCGACAGCGAGCGGGGCCGGGGCACGATCGTGGAGGCGGCGCTGCCATGCGCATCGTGATCGGGGAGGACTCGGCCCTCTTCCGCGAGGGCCTGGCCCGGCTGCTGGAAGACGCCGGCCACGAGGTGGTGGGGACGGCGGCTGAGGCCGTGACCCTGCTCGACCAGGTGGCGGCCCACCAGCCCGACCTGGTCATCATCGACATCCGAATGCCTCCCGACCGCACCGACGACGGGGCCCGGGCCGCCCGCATCATCCGGGAGCAGGACCCGGCCATGCCCATCGTGCTGCTGTCGCAGCACCTGGAGACCCGCCACTCGGTGGAACTGGTGCGAGGCGGCCACTTCGGCTACCTCCTCAAGGACCGGGCGTTCGACATCGACGACTTCCTCGACACCCTGCGCCGGGTGGCGGCCGGGGGCTCGGCCCTCGACCCCGAGGTGGTGACCACCCTGCTGGGCCCGGCCCGCCACGACGATCCGCTCAACCGGCTGACCCGGCGGGAGCGGGAGGTCCTGGCCCTCATGGCCGAGGGCCGGACCAACGCCGGGATCGCCCGCCGCCTGGTGCTCACTGAACGGACGGTGGAGACCCACGTCACCAGCATCCTCACCAAGCTCGACCTCTACGAGTCGAGCGACGAGCACCGCCGGGTGCTGGCCGTGCTCACCTGGCTCGGCCTGCGCCCGACGACACTCAGTTGAACATGATCACCGAGCGGGTCACCTCGCCCGCCTCCATGGCGGCCAGGGCGTCGTCGACCTCGTCGAGGGTCACCCGGGCGCTGATCATGGAGTCGAGGTCGAGCCGGCCCTGGCGGTACAGCTCCAGATACTGGGGGGCCTCCAGGTGGAAGCGGTTCGAGCCCATGATCGAGCCGGTGATCATCTTCTCCACGTAGAAGTGGCCCGGCTCCAGCTCCAGCTTCTGGCCCTGGGGGATGGCCCCCACCACCACGGCCAGGCCCCGGGGGGCCAGGGCATAGAAGCACTGGGCGGTGAGGTTCACGTTGCCCACGGCGTCGAAGGCGAAGTCGACCCCGCCCCCGCTCAGCTTCTTGATGGCGCGAACGACATCCTCGTCACCGGGCTGGATGGTGTCGGTGGCGCCGAAGTGGCGGGCCGTGTCGAGCTTGGACGGCACGATGTCGATGGCGATGATCTGGCGGGCGCCGGCCAGGCGGGCCCCCTGGATCACCGAGGCGCCCACGCCGCCGCAGCCGAACACGGCCACCGACGACCCGGGCGTCACCTTGGCCGTGTTCAGGGCGGCCCCCACGCCGGTGGTGACGCCGCAGCCCACGAGGGAGGCCACGTCGAGGGGGAGATCGTCGGCGATCTTCACCACCGCCCGCTCGTGGACGAGCATGACCTCGGCGAAGCCCGACAGGTCGGCGAACTGCTTGAGCGGCATGCCGTCGAGGCTGAGGCGGGGCGGCTCGCCCTTGGCTCGCATGCAGAAGCGGCGGTCGGTGCACAGGTGGGGTCGGCCCAGCTGGCACTGCTTGCAGGTGCCGCAGTACATCGAGGTGCAGGCGATCACGTGGTCGCCGGGCTCGACCGAGGTGACGTTGGACCCGACGGCCTCCACGATCCCGGCCGGCTCGTGGCCCGGCACGGTGGGTAGGGGCCCGGCGATCGACCCCTTCATGAAGTGGAGGTCGCTGTGGCAGACCCCGCAAGCCGTGGTGCGCAGGCGCACCTCGTTGGGGGCCGGCTCGTCGACGTCGATCGTCTCGATGGTGATGGGCCCACCGATCTCCCGGAACACCGCTGCTCGTGCTTTCATGCCGCGAGTCTGTCGCACCCCTGTCCGGTCCGCACGCTCCGCCCCGAACCTGGTGGACTTTTGGTCACATACGACCCAAACGTCGCCAGGTTGGCTGCGGGTCGCGTTTTGGTCAATCCGGACGACGGAGCTGAGGTCGGCCGGCGCTACCGTCGCGGCTACCGGGCCCCGGGTGACGGGGTGCCCGCCTCGCACGACTGCGTGCCGATCACTGCCGATCAATCTGGAGGCACGCATGGGTCGCCGTGCTGTCGACGCCCTGATCATGTCCGTGGCCTCGCGCCACCACATGGTCGTCACCCACCGCCAGCTCACCGAGTCCGGGGTCGCCCGGCATGAGGTCCGATCCCGCCGGGGTGGCCTACTGACACCGGTCTCACCCGGTGTCTACGTTGTCGGCGACCTCACGCCGTCGGCCTGCCTCCACGCCGCCCTGGCCGCGCTGCCCGGCTCCGCCGTGTCACACCGATCCGCCGGGGTCCGCCAGCAGCTCCGGGTGTTGGCGCCGACCGATCATCATGAGTTGGTCGTCGTTCGTGGGCATCGCAGCCGGCGGCGGATGCCGGGGGTGCGGGTGCGGTCGACGATGTGGTTGCCGGATGAGGATGTGACAGTGGTGGACGGGATGCGGGTGACGACGGTGGCGCGGACGATCTGCGACCTGGGGGCGGTGGTGCCCCGGCGCCGGTTGGGGCACATGGTGGAGGTGGCGATCGCCGAGGGGCGGGTGACGGCGGGTGAGGTGCAGGCCTGCGCCGCCGCATGGTGCCGGCGGGGCCGGGCCGGGTCGGGGATGCTGCGGGCGCTCGACCACGAGCTGCTCGACACCGAGCCGCTGGCCGCCTCCGAGCTCGAGCGGCGGGCGGCCCGGCTGCTGCGCCGGGCCGGGATCACGGGCTGGACGGCCCAGTACCGGCCGCCCTGGTACGACGGGCTGCGGGGCGTGGTCGATCTGGCCTGGCCGGCCGAGCGGGTGGTGGTCGAGCTCGACGGCCGGCGATGGCACGCCACCACCCAGGCCCAGGCCGACGACCGCCGACGGGACCGGCTGGCCACCGCCCACGGCTGGGTCACCCTTCGGTTCGGCTGGCAGGAGGTGGTGCACCGCCCGGGCGCCGTGACTGAGGAATGCCGGGCCGTGCTGGCCGCCCGCCGGCCGGGCACCGAGGTGTGACGGGCCGTTCGGTTTCAGCTCCATCGTCGGGATTGACCAAAACGCGACCCGCCCCCGAACCTGGCGACGTTTGGGTCGTATGTGACCAAAGGTCCACCAGGTTCGGGGAAGCGGCAAGGAATGCCTGAGCGGGCGGTGGGGGAGCGGGGTGAGGTAGCTTGCGGGGCCATGGATCCCAAGCGTGCCGCCTGGCTGGCCACCACCGTCGAAGAGGCTCTGGAACCGGAGCTGGAGATCTGCGATCCCCACCACCATCTGTGGGACCACCCCAAGGAGCGGTTCCTCGTCGAAGAGCTGAAGGCCGAGACCGGGGCCGGGCACAATGTGGTCGAGACCGTCTACGTCGACTGCATGTCGGGCTACCGCACCGACGGCCCCAAGGAGATGGCGCCGGTGGGCGAGGTCACCTTCGCCGCCGAGCAGGCTGCCCAGTCGGCCGCCACCTCCGGCGCCCGCATCGCCGCCATCGTGGGCTGCGCCGACCTCAAGCTGGGCGACGGGGTCAAGCCCGTGCTGGAGGCCGAGATCGAGGCCGGCAACGGCCTGTTCGCCGGCATCCGCCACGCCACCTCGTGGGACGCCTCGCCCGACGTCGGCAACTCCCACATGCACCCCGAGCAGGGCGACATGGCAACCCCAGCCTTCCGGCGGGGCTTCGAGATCCTCACCCGGGAGCTCGGCCTCACCTACGACGCCTGGATGTACCACCCCCAGCTCCCCGAGCTGGCCGACCTGGCCCGGGCCTACCCCGAGTCCACCATCGTGCTCGATCACCTCGGCGGCCCCATCGGCATCGGCCCCTACGCCGGCAAACGCGACGAGATCCTGGCCTGGTGGCGCCCGGTAATGGCCGACATCGCCTCCTGCCCCAATGTCTACCTCAAGGTCGGCGGCATCGGTATGGCCCTCTACGGCCTGGCCTGGCACAAGAACGAGACGGCCCCCACCTCCGACGACCTGGTGGCGGCGTGGGGCGACGAGATGCGGTTCTGCATCGACGCCTTCAGCCCGTCGCGCTGCATGTTCGAGTCGAACTTCCCGGTCGATCGGCGGGGCTGCTCCTACGTGGTGCTGTGGAACACGTTCAAGAAGACGGCCGCCGGTTACAGCGCCAGCGAGAAGGCTGATCTGTTCCGGGGCGCAGCCAAACGGGCATACCGCATCCAGTGACAGCTCCCCCCAGCCAGCATGTGGCCGTGATAGGAGCCGGGGCCATCGGCGGCGTGGTAGCGGCCCTCCTGGCGGCCGAGACCCGGCACGAGGTGACGGTCTGCCTCCGGCCCCCGTCGGCCGGGGGTAAGCCGATCAACCGGCTGGTCGTCCGCCGGGTCGATGGGTCGGAGGTGGTGGCCAACCCCCGGTTCGTGTCCCACCCCGACGAGCCGGGCTCGATCGGGCTCGGCCGGGCCGACGTGGTGCTGCTGGCCACCAAGGCCTACCAGAGCGAGGCGGCCCGGCCCTGGCTCGACCGCCTGTGTCGGCCCGGCACCGTGGTGGCCGTGTGCCAGAACGGGATCGACCAGGTGGAGAGGGTGCAACCGCTGGCCCCCGAGGCCACGGTGATCCCGGTGGTGGTGCAGCTGGCCGCTGATCGGGTCGCCCCCGACCAGATCCACCAGGCCAGCCCAGCCAACTTCGTCGTGCCCGACGACGATGCCGGGCGGGCCGTGGCCGCACTGGCCGAAGGTTCGTCGCTGCGGTTCAAGCCGAGCGACGACTTCACCACCGCGGCGTGGAACAAGCTGCTGATCAACGCCGTGGTGGGCGCCGTCGGTGCCCTCACCATTCGCGACATCTCGGTGATGGGCCGGGACGACATCCGGGCGGCCGCCCTGGTGCTGGCCGAGGAGGTGGCCGCCGTGGCCCGGGCCGAAGGGGCTCGCTTCACCCCCGACGCGGCAGCGGCGATGCTGGAGAAGATCGCCGGCCGGGCGGCCGGCCACCTCAGCTCGATCGCCGCCGACCGGCGCGACGGCCGCCCCCTCGAGTGGGACGCCCGTAATGCCGTCGTGTCCCGCCTGGGTCGCCGCCACGGCATCCCGACCCCCACCAACGATCTGGTCACCGCCCTACTGCGGGCCTGCAGCGCCGGCGACTGACAGCGGCCCGCGTCCCCAGGTCAGGAGCCGGGCTGGAGGCCGGCCCGCCCGGCCAGAGCGGCCGCCTCGGCCCGGGTGGCCGCTCCCAGCTTGGTGAGGATGTTCGACACATGATGCTCGGCCGTCTTGCGGCTGATGTAGAGCGCCTCGGCGATCTGGGGGTTCGAGTGACCGGCGGCCACCAGGGCGAGCACCTCGCGCTCCCTGCCGCTCAGTACGGCGAGGGCGGCCGGGGTGGCCGGTGCCGGCGGGGTCACCCCGGCAAGCGCCCGGGTGCGTCGGGCCTGGTAGGGGCAGCCCAGCGCCGTGAACTGCTCGGCCAGGCCGGCGAAGTCGGTCGAGCCACCGGCGAGCAGGCCCGTCCGCTCGATGACGAGCTCGGCGATGGCGTTGCCCCGGGCCACCTGGGCCGCCCGCCGCAGCCGGTCCTCGATGCCCGCCGCTCCGGCGAGGGCCGAGGCCTCGGCCCAGGCGGCGGCGTACCACGGCAGCCACAACTGCTGATGCCACCGGGAGAGCAACGGCATCTCGTCGGGGTCGTGGGGGAGGCGGTCGAGGGCCCGGTCGGGTGAGCCCAGGTCGAGGTCGAGCAGGGCGTCAAGGGCGTGAGGCCACACATGGAGCGGGTTCTCGATGGCGTCGGGTGAGCGCGACACGCGGCGGGTGATCTCCACCCAGTCGTCCCGGGCCGGCCGGTCCCGCCTCATGCCGTGGACCATGGCCACGGCGTACGCCGGTGGGCCGAAGTTGTTGACCCGGGGCCTTCCGGCCCGGGTCCAGGCGGCGAGGAACGCCTCGGCCACCTCCAGCACATCGTCGAGCTCGCCGGCCAGGGCGTCGACCTCGATGCGCCGGGCCAGGCCCACGTGGCGCTCCTCCCGCAGGAACGGCAAGGACGCCAGCCGGTCGGCGTGGTTCCGGGCCGTGGGCAGGCGGCCTGACGCCAGGTCGACGTGGGCCGCCATCAGCCAGGCGTCGGCGTGGTCCATGGCACTGGCCACGTCGAGCGGCACCGAGGCCAGCCGGCGCAGGCGGAGCTGGACGATGCCGGCCGCCGCCGCCAGCTCGGCCGCCTCCAGCTGGGCGGCGCACAGCTGATCGAGGGCGGCGTCGCTGAGCAGCACGTCGCCGACCGCCTCGGCCTCCTCGACCGCCGCCTGGGCTGCGTCAAACAAGCGGAGCACATCGTTGCGGCAGGCGCTGGCGACCGCCACTGCGGCGTGCACCGCCGGTGAGCCGCCCCCCAGCTCGAGGGCACGGTGGAGGAGAGCATCGGTCTCGTCGGGGGAGATGCGGCTGGTCATCGTGCCGTCGTGGCGGTGGCGCCATGTGACGATGCTGGCCAGGTAGGAGCCCGCCTGTTCAGCTTCGTCGGCGTCGAGGGCGGCGGCGGTGGCCCGCTCCGCCAGCTCCACGGCTTCGTCGCCGATGTACCGGATCAGGGCGGCCCGGGCGGCGAGATAGAGCCAGCGGTGGCGGCGGCCCGGGGTCGGAGTGAAACCCGCCGCCTGCTCGTACCGCAGCTGAGCCTCGCCCGGCCGCCCCCGGGTGAAGGCGACGGCGGCCAGCACACTGGCCAGCCCCTCGGCTTCGGTCCGGTAATCGTCCCCGCCGCCCTCCCGGTCAGCTGCGCCGGCGGTGGCAGGGGCGACCCAACCGAGCGCGGCCCGGGCGTCGTCGAGGACCCGGTCCACCTCCTCGCACCAGGCGGCGTCGCCCGGCGCCCTCGCCAGGAGATCGTCGAGCACCGCCCGGCACCAGCGTCGATGCCGCCAGCGGAGGTGGTCGAGCTCGCCCAGCTCGTGCGAGCGTTCGACGGCGTACTGGCGGATGGTCTCCAGCACCCGGTAGCGCGTGGGTTGGCCGGGGCGGAGAGTCACCAGGCTCCAGTCGACGAGGCGACCCAGGATGTCGAGCAGGGCCGACGTCGACCGCCCGGTCACGGCACCGGCTGCTTCCAGGTCGAAGGACGAGGCGAAGGCGGTGACCGCCCGCAGCACCTCCTGCTCGTCGTTGTTGAGCAGGAGGTAGCTCCAGTCGATGGCGGCCCGGAGCGACCCGTGGCGATCGCTCGTGCGGTGCCCGTAGGCCAGCAGATCATGGCTCTCGTCGAGCGCCCGGCGCAGGCCGTCGAGGCCGACGCTGGGGACCCGGGCGGCAGCCAGTTCGATGGCCAGGGCCATGCCGTCGAGGCGGCGGCAGATGGCCCGGGCCGTCTCGGCGTCGGCGTCGGTGAGGGGCGCCGCCATCCCGCTGGCCGCCAGGCGGGTGGTGAACAGGGCGAGGGCGTCGCCCTGCTCGATCGACAGGCCGGGCAGGGGGAACACCGTCTCGCCGGCCAACAGGAGCCGGGTGCGGCTGGTGGCCAGGATCCGGACGGTGGGGCAGTCGGTGAGCAGATCGTCGATGGCACCCCGAGCGCCGGCCAGGAGATGCTCGCAGTTGTCGACGATCACCAGAAGGTCACGGTCGGCCACGGCGGAGGCGAGTGATTGCCGCCGGGTGACGCCGGTCTGCTCTGGCGATCCGACGGCGTCGGCGATGGCAGCGACCACCATGGCGTCTTCGGTGACGGCCACGAGGTCCACGAAGGCGACGCCGTCGGCGAAGGACCCGGCCACGTCGTCGGCCACGGCCAGGCACAGCCGGGTCTTGCCGACGCCCCCGGGGCCGGTGGCGGTGACGAGACGGTCGGACCGCACGGCCGTCGCCAGGCTTTTTCGCTCGGCCGCCCGCCCGATGAACGGGGTGAGCGGCACCGGTCGGCGGGCCAGGGCCAGTGTGGCGACGCGCCCGGGAGAGGTCGCTGGCGCCCGGTCGGCCGGCGCGGAACCCCCCTCCGGGTTGGCCGTCATGGCCTCGATTGTGCCACGACACGCGTCGCCCGATGGTCACGCTGCGCTGTGGGGGCCGAACTCGTTGGCCACCTCGGACACCGTGTTGGCGGGAAAGCCGCCCCGGCGGGCGTGCTCTAGGATCGTGTCGAGCTGGTCGGTCTCGTGGACGCAGTAGATCTTGTCGCCCGCCACGTAGCTGTTCACCCAGGTGTAGGGGACACCGAGCTCGGCCACGACCTCGTTCGAGGCCTTGGCGATGTCGGACAGCTCGGCCGTGGTGAGCTTGCTGGCTCCGGGGATCTCACGCTCGATCATGAAGCGCTTCATGGGGATCGTCTCCTTGGTGTTCTCCGCCGGCTCCGTGCCGGGTCGGTGTGGGCTCATCGTCCACCGGGAGGCCCCTCACCCACAGCGGGGACTTGCCCCATCCGCCTCCCCCATCCGCCTCCCCCAAACGGGGTTCGAGCTGGGGGTGGGGCGGTTTCCTCCACAGTCACACCGGTGGCCTAGCGTCGGAGTCATGCGGGAGCTGATCGAGGTACCCCGGGGTCTGGCCGATGTGGCGGTCACCGCCACCACCATCGGCGACGTCGTGGGCGACGAGGGGTATTACCACTACCGGGGCCGTAACGCCGCCGAGTTGGCCAGCACCGCCACCTGGGAGGAGGTGGCGGCCCTGGTGCTCGACGAGTCGCCCGAGCCGCTGGTGGGCGACCGGTCCCTGCCGCCGGCCCTGGTCGCCGTGCTGGAGCGGGTCGGCCCCGGCGGACTCGACCTGCGCACCGGCCTGAGCCTCCTCGGCGCCACGCTCGGCTGCCGGCCCCTGATCGACCTCACCCCGCCCGAGCGGCGGGCCGACGCCGTGCGCCTCACCAGCGCCTTCCCTACGCTCGTGGCCTCCATCCACCGCGGCCGCCCGGTCGAGCCCGACCCCTCGCGGGGCCACGTGGCCGACTACCTGCGGATGCTGCTCGGCACCGAGCCCCGGCCCGAGGCGGTGACCGCCCTGGAGGCCTATTTCGTGCTCACCATCGACCACGGCTTCAACAACTCCACCTTCACCACCCGGGTGGTGGCCTCCACCGGGGCCGACCTCGGGGCCTGCGTGGTGGCCGGGTTCACCGCCCTCACCGGCCCTCGCCACGGGGCCGCTCTGGAGCGCATGCTGGACATGTTCGACGGGATCGGTGAGGCAGGCAACGCCGAGGACTGGATGCGCAACGAGATCGCCAGTCGGCGCCGCCTCCAGGGATTCGGCCACAGCGTGTACCGGGCCCCCGACCCCCGGGGCGAGGTGATGCGGGCTGTGTCGGCTCCGCTGGCCCCCGAGCGCCACGCCGTCGCCCTGGCCGCCGAGGAGGCCGGGATCCGCCTGCTGGCCGGCCGCCGTCTCGTGCCCAACGTCGACCTCCACGCCGCCGTGGTGCTCGAAGGGTGCGGCATCCCCCGGGGCTGGTTCGGGGCCACGTTCGCTGCCGCCCGCATGATCGGCTGGTGCGCCCACGCCCTGGAGCAGGCCACCGACTCCAAGATCATCCGCCCTGCGGCCCACTACGTCGGCCCTCTATGACCTGGCCGGCGACACCGATCTTGCCCCCTCAGGGAGGGGCCCCTAACGTCGGCGTTCCAGCCCAGAGGGGGAGGATCGGAGCAGGTGAGCGCTGATGAGTGATCGAACGCTGCGGGGCAAGGTGGCCGTGGCCGGTGTGGCCGAAACCGAGTACTACAAGTGGGGCCGCTCGCCCGACCCCGAGTTCAAGCTGGCCATCCAGGCCATTCTCAAGGCCTGCGAGAACGCCGGCGTCGATCCCCGCGACATCGATGGCTTCTCGTCGTACTCGAACGACCGCAGCGATGCCTCCCGGATGTCGGCCGCCCTCGGCTGCAAGGAGCTGAGCTTCGCCTCCATGCAGTGGGGCGGTGGGGGCGGCGGCGGCTCGGGTGCGGTGGCCAACGCCGCGGCCGCCATCGCCACCGGCCAGGCCGAGTGCGTGGTGGTGTTCCGGGCCCTGGCCCAGGGCCAGTTCGGCCGCTTCGGCCAGGGCCCCCGGTCCAAGGTGGTGTCGGGCCCGGCGGCCCACACCCTTCCCTACGGCCTGATGTCGGCCGCCCACCAGTTCGCCATGAAGGTGAACCGCTACATGCACGACCACGGAGTGCGCCAGGAGGCACTGCGGGCCATCTCGCTGGCCGCCTACCACCACGCCCAGGCCAACCCCCGGGCCGTGATGCACGGCCGCCCGCTCGACGAGGCCAAGTACGACGAGAGCCGCTGGATCGTCGAGCCGTTCCACCTGTTCGACTGCTGCCTGGAGAACGACGGCGCCGCCGCCATGGTGCTGGTGTCGGCCGAACGGGCCAAGGACTTCCCCCACCCGCCGTGCTACCTGCTGGGCGCCGTGTCGGGCTCGCAGCATCGGGCCGGGGCCACCGTGCACAACACCCCGGAGTACGCCTCGTCGAGCTTCCCCACGGTGGCCCCCCGCCTCTACAACATGGCCCAGGTGGGCCCGGCCGACGTCGATGTGCTCCAGAGCTACGAGAACTTCACCGGTGGCGTGATGATGAGCATCGTGGAGCACGGGTTCTGCACCGCCGAGGAGGTCAACGACTTCCTCACCTACGACAACCTGGTCGCCCCGTCGGGCAAGCTGCCCCTCAACACCAGCGGCGGCAACCTGGCCGAGTGCTACATGCACGGCCTCGGCCTCAACATCGAGGCCGTCCGCCAGATCTGGGGCCAGAGCACCTCCCAGGTGCCGGGGGCCGAGATCTCGATGGTCACCTCCGGTCCGATGGTCACCCCGGTCAGCTGCTGCATCTTCGGAAGTGAGGCCACGCTGTGAGCGCCACCACCCCCTACCTCAAGCCGGGGCTGGCCAAGCCGGTGGCCGCCGGCGACGGCCTCGACGCCCCCTTCTGGGACGGCCTCAAGGAGGGCAAGCTCGTCCTCCAACGCTGCAACGGCTGCGGCAAGTTCCAGTGGGGCCCCGAGTGGGTCTGCCACCGCTGCCACAGCCTCGACCTGGGCTGGGCCGAGACGTCGACCGAGGGCATCCTGTACAGCCACCAGCGGATCTGGCACCCGGTGCACCCGGCCTTGGCCGAGCAGGGCCCGTACATCGTGGCCCTGGTGGAGTTGCCGGCGGCCGACAACGTCCGCATCATCGGCAACCTGGTGGGCGACCCGATGCAGCCCCTGGAGATCGGCTCGGCCGTGCGGGCCGTGTTCGAGCACCATCCCGACGACGACCCGCCCCACACCCTCCTCCAGTGGGAGGTTGTCTAGGGCCCAGGGGTAGACCGGTCTCCGGTTGATTTGGTTCCCAAAGTTTGGCGACCCCCGATGATTAGTGCAGACTTTCGGTCATGACTACCACGGGGGAGCCAGAGACAGCTCCGAACGCAGTGGGCGGCCAGGCACCGCTCGATCTCGAGGCCATCCAGAAGCGCACGATGCGCACGCTGCTGTTCAGCCAGGCATCCGGCGGGGTGGGCCTTGTGGCCACCTACATCGTGACCGCTCTGCTGGCCAAGGACATCACGGGTGGCAACACGGCACTGTCGACGGTGGCCGCCGCCTGCCTGTCGATCGGGGCGGCCGCCGTGTCGTTTCCCATGTCGAAGCTGGCCACCGCCTACGGGCGCCGCGTGTCGCTGCTGTTCGGGTACCTCGTCGGCTCCTCCGGGGCCGCCATCGCACTGCTGGCCGCCATTACCCGCAGCTACCCGCTGCTGTGCCTTGGTGTGCTCGGCGCCGGTGCCGGTAACGCCGCCAACCTGGCCACCCGCTACGCCGCCTCCGACCTGTCCGCCCCGGAGCGTCGGGGCCACACGATCAGCATGATCGTGTGGGCCACCACGATCGGGTCCACCACCGGCTCGGTGGTGTCGGGAACGGCGAGCGACATCGGGGAGTCGATCGGTCTGCCGATCAAGGGCGGCTCGTACCTGCTGTCGGGTCTCATGTTCCTGCTGGCGGCGGCAATCGTGCAGATCCGCCTCCGCCCCGATCCGCTGGTGCTGGCCGGTGGCGTGGGCCGCAAGAACGACGTCGACAGCGGCCCCCGCCAGAGCGCCAAGGAATCCCTCGCCCTGATCATGGCGAACCCGGCGGCCCGCTTGGCCGTGGGGGCCATGATCGTGAGCCAGGTCACGATGGTGGGCGTGATGTCGCTCACCCCGCTCCACATGGACGAGGGCGGCCAGGGCCAGAACATCATCGGTTGGATGATGGCGTTCCACATCTGGGGCATGTACCTGTTCTCACCCATCATCGGCCGCATGACCGACCGGATCGGCCAGTACCCGATGCTGTACAGCGCCGGTGTGCTGTGCACGGCCGGAGCGGCCTGGGCTGCCGTCACCCCACCCGAGGGTCAGCTCGGGGTGTTCATGGGCAACTTCCTCATCGGGCTCGGTTGGTGTTTCGGCGTGGTCGCCGCCTCCAGCCTCCTGGTCTCCACCTTCCCCATCGAGCAGCGGGTGGGAGTGCAGGGGGTGGGCGACCTGGCCATGATCGGCTCGGGAGCCCTGGCCGGCTTGACATCTGGTGCCCTGTTCACCGTTCTCGGTTACGGCGGGGTCAACTTCGGCAACGCTGCCTTCGGCGGGGTGCTGGTTCTCGGTACCTTCGCCACCTACCTGATCGTGCGGCGCCAGATGGCATCCCAACCGGCCGGTTTGGCACTCTGACGGGGCGATGACAACTGAACTCACCGGCACCGGCGGAGACAGCCTGGCCTCCCTCGACGCCACCGCCCAGGCGGAACTGATCCGCCGGGGCGAGCTGAGTGCCCTGGAGGCGGTGGAGGCCGCCATCGGTCGGATAGAGGCCGTCAACCCGCAGCTGAACGCCGTCATCACCCCGCTCTACGATGGGGCCCGGGCGGCGGCCATGGACCTCGACCGGGCCCGCCCGGACGGGGTCGACCACGCCGCGGCGCCCTTCGCCGGTGTGCCGTTCCTGATCAAGGACCTGATGGTCCACACAGCAGGTGACCGGTACTGCGCCGGCATGCCGGTGCTGAAGGCGATCGACCACCGGCCGGCATACGACACCGAACTGGCCGCCCGCTTCCGCCGGGCCGGGCTGCTGATCCTGGGCAAGACCAACACCCCGGAATGGGGGTCGCTGCCCACCACCGAGCCTCTGGCCTTCGGGGCCACCCACAATCCGTGGCACCTGGACCACTCACCCAGCGGATCGAGTGGCGGGTCGGCCGCTGCCGTGGCCTCCGGCATGGTGCCGATGGCGTCGGGCGGCGACGGGGGCGGCTCGATCCGGGTGCCGGCATCGGCCTGCGGCCTGTTCGGGCTCAAGCCGGCCCGGGGTCGGGTGCCGTCGGGTCCCGACCACGGTGAGGTGTGGGGCGGGTTCGCGGCGGAGGGCGTGATCACCCGCTCGGTGCGCGACTCGGCCGCCGCCCTCGATGCTGTCACCGGGGCCCAGGCGGGCGACGCCAACGTGGCCCCGGCTCCGGCCCGGCCCTACGGGCGGGAGGTCGGCGCCCCGGTGGGCCGGCTCCGGATCGGGGTGCTCACCCAGGCCCCGGGCCAGCTCCACGACGTCCATCCCGACTGCGTGGTGGCTGCCTCCGACGCCGCCCAACTCCTGGCCGAGCTGGGCCACGACGTGGACCTGCGCCACCCCGCTGCCCTCGACGAGGGGGCCGAGTTCCGTCGCCATTTCGGCGTCATCGTGTCGGCCCACGCCGCCGCCGACTTCGACCACTGGGAGCGGGTGGTGGGCCGACCCCTCACCGAGGCCGACATCGAGCCGGTCGACTGGGCCATGGTTCAGCGAGCCAAGGCCCGCCCCACCGGCCGCTACCTGGAGTCGGTGACGTGGGTCGACCAATGGCGGCGTCGGCTGTGCTCCTGGTGGGCCGATACCGACCTGCTGCTCACTCCCACGATGGCCACCCCGCCGGTGCTACTGGGGGAGTTGGTACACACGGTGGACGATCCGATGGCAGGTATGGCCAAGGCCGGCCCGTCGATCGTGTTCACCTCACCGTTCAACGCCTCGGGTCAACCGGCCATGTCGGTGCCCCTGTGGTGGAGCGACGCCGGCCTGCCGGTCGGGGTGCAGCTGGTGGCTGCCCCCTGGCGGGAGGACGTGCTGTTCCGGGTGGCGGCCCAGTTGGAAGCGGCCCGGCCCTGGGCCGGTCGACGGCCCCCGGTCTGGGCGGGTTGAGCCCGGGCCGGTCGATCAGAGCGTGTCGCCGGGGCGGACCAGGCCCTTCTGATAGGCCATGACCACGAGCTGGGCCCGGTCCCGGGCGCCCAGCTTCATCATGGCCCGGTTGGCGTGGGTCTTGACCGTGAGGGGCGACAGGTAGAGGCGCTCGGCGATGTCGTCGTTCGACAGCCCGTGGGCGACGAGGGCCATGATCTCCCGCTCCCGCTCGGTCAGCACGTCGAGCTCAGGTCCGACCC
Source organism: uncultured Actinomycetes bacterium (assembly GCA_902826025.1). Lineage (GTDB taxonomy): Bacteria > Actinomycetota > Acidimicrobiia > Acidimicrobiales > SZUA-35 > CADEDH01. Next base: position 6,714 of record CADEDH010000051.1, on the reverse strand, counting down.
CGGCCGGGCCGGTGATCCCGCCGACCCCGACGGCGAACCGCGCCAGCAGGGCCTGGGTGGCCCGGGGCGACAGCAGGGCGTCGCCCGCCGCCACCACCCGGATGGCGTCGAGCAGCTCAGCCGGCTCCACTCCCTTGCCCAGGAACCCGCTGGCGCCGGCCTGCACGGCTGAGATCACGTAGTCGTCGACCTCGAACGTGGTCAGCACGATCACCCGGACCCCGGCCAGGTCGTCGTCGCCCGTGATGGCACGGGTGGCGGCCAGGCCGTCGACCCCGGGCATGCGGATGTCCATGAGCACCACGTCGGCCCGGGTGGAGCGGACCAGGGCCACCACCTCCTCACCGTCGGCCGCCTCGCCCACCACCTCCAGGTCGGGAGCGGAGTCGATCAGCACCCGGAAGCCGGCCCGGATCAGGGCCTGGTCGTCGGCCAGCACGACTCGGATCATGGGTGGGCTCTTTCGTTGGTCCATGTGGCCAGTGGGAACCGGGCCCGCACCTCGAAGCGCCGATCCTGGGGGCCGACCTCCAGGGTGCCTCCGGCAGCCGACACCCGCTCTCTCATGCCGAGCAGGCCGAAGCCACCATCGCTCCGCTCCCGGGGCCCGGTCAGTCCGGCGATCGGGTTCTCCACCACTACCTCCAGCCCGTCGGGCTCGAACCGGAGGCCAGCCTGGGCGGTGCCGGCCCCGTGCTTGTGGGCGTTGGTGAGACCTTCCTGGATCGTGCGGTAGACGGCCAGCGCCGTCACGTCGTTGACCGGGCGCGGGCTGCCGGTGGTTTCCCACACCACGTCGAGCCCGGCTCCGGCGAACGACTCGACCAGGGCCGGCAGGTCTTCCAGCCCAGGGGTGGGCCCGATGGGGGCATCACTCTCGTCGTCCTGGCGGAGCACGCTGAGCATCTGGCCCAGCTCGTCCAGCACCGACCGGGCCGACGAGCGGACCACCCGCAGGGCCTCCTCGGCCTGGTCGGGGTCGGATCGCAGCAGGTGGGCGGCCAGGCCCGACTGGACGTTGACCACGGCGATCCGGTGGGCGACGAGGTCGTGCAGGTCGCGGGCGATGCGGAGGCGTTCCTCGGCCACGCGGCGCCGGGCCTCTTCCTCCCGGGTCTCCTCGGCCCGCCGGGCCCGTTCCTCCACCGCCGCCACGTAGGCCCGTCGGGTCCGTACCCCGTCACCCACGGTCACCGCCGCCGCCGGCCAGGCCAGCGAGGCGAACACGGGCGGGTCGGTCGGGCCGACATCGGTGAAGACGACCAGGGCGAGGACGACCACTGCCACCGTGGCGCCGCCCGCTAGCAGTGCCTCCCGGCGATCCGACACCACCGCCACCCGGAACAGGAGCAACACCACGGCGGGCAGGATCCCCGTGGGCCGCTCGACGATCGCCACCGACACCACGGTGACCGCCAGAGCCAGGGCCAGTGCTTCCCGAGGCCGCCACCGCCAGGACGCCACCACCAGGGCGAACCCGATGGCGCCGGCCCCCACGTCGATCCAGCCCAGGCGGCCCTCGGTGCCGTCGCTCCGGGCCGCCAGGGCGTTGGCCGCCAGCACCACCAGCACGACGGCCACGCCGACCCGGCCCCAGGTGAGCCAGGCGGTGACCGGGCGGCGGCCCCGACCGGTGACGGTCGGGGCCGATGGCGTGGGGTCGGGCACGGCGGTCACGGTAGTGCGGACCGGGCGCCGATCACGCGTCCCGCCGGCGCACGGCCAGGGCGGCGGCGCCCACCAGCCCGACCACCCACACGGTGAACACGGCGGCCCCGGCGGCCGGCGACAGCAGATCCGAGCTGGTGGCGACGGAGCGGAAGGCCTCGCCGGCGGTGGAGGGCAGGATGCGGCTGACCGGGTCGCTGAAGCTCGAGGGCAGCAGCCTCACGAGGAGGGGTGCCACCATCAGCGTGCCGATCACCATCCCGATGGCCGAGCCGGCGCTGCGGAGCAGGAACCCGAGAGCAACCCCCATGGCGGCGATGCCGCCGAGGTAGAGGCCGGTGCCGAACAGGGCCCGGATCACGCCGTCGTCGCCCAACGACATGGCCGCTTCCGGCACGCCGTAGACGGCTTGGCCGCCGAGGAAGGCGGCGAACGAAGCCACTGTCATCACCACTGTGGTTGCCACCGCCACCACTGCCGCCTTGGCCCCGAGCACCGGGAGCCGGGTGGGGACGGCAGTGAACATGGTGCGGATCAGGCCGGAGCCGTATTCCGAGGTCACGAACATCACACCCAGGACGGCCACGAAGATCTGGGCCAGGTTGACCCCGCCCAGGCTCATCGCGAGGGCGTCGGCCCCGGCCCGATTCGGGCCGACCTGATCACCGGAGCCGGCGAACGCAGAGAACAGCATCCCGAATCCGACGGTGGCAGCGGCGGCCGAGGCCAGGGTGGTGAGGTTGGAGCGGACCGAGCGGAACTTGAGCCACTCGGCGGCGAGCACCCGGCGGGGCGTGACCCCGACGGCGGAGCGGTCGGCGACCCGGGAGCCGGCGGCCGGTGCGCCAGTGTCGGCGTCGGGGCCGGAGGCCACGAATGGGGTGGCGGTCGGGGTGGGGGCGGGGGTGAGCACGGGCATCAGGCGGCCTTCCGGTTGGTCGAGGGACGGTGGGTGGGGAGCGGGGAGGCGGGGAAGGCGGCGGAGGTTTCGTGACCGCCGTACTCGACGGCCCCCTGGGTCAGCTCCATGAACGTCTGCTCCAGCGAGTTGCGGCGGGTGACGAGCTCGTGGAGCACGATGCCGGCACCGGCGGCTCGGCGGCCGATCTCCTCGGCTGGCAAGCCGATGACCTGGTAGCCGGGGGTGAGGTCGGGGGCGGTGGACGGCTCGTCGGCCACGGTGACCCCATCGAGGGCCAGGGCGGCCCGGAGTCGGCCGCCCTCGGGGGTCCGCACCAGCACGTCGGCGGCGGGGGCCATGGCTGCCAGCTCCCGGGCCGTCACGTCGGCGATGAGCCGGCCCCGGCCCACGATCACGAAATGCTCGGCCGTCAGCGCCATCTCGCTCATGAGGTGAGATGAGACGAACACCGTGCGGCCCTCCTCGGCCAGGCTGCGCAGGAGGCCCCGGATCCACAGGATCCCCTCCGGGTCGAGGCCGTTGACGGGTTCGTCGAGCATGACGGTGGCGGGGTTGCCCAGGAGGGCGGAGGCGATGCCCAGCCGTTGTCCCATGCCGAGGGAGAACTGGCCGGCGGGCCGGTCGGCCACGTCGGTCAGGCCCACGAGGTCGAGCATCTCGTCGACCCGGCGATAGGGGATGCCGGAGGTTGCGGCCAGGGCCCGGAGGTGATTGCGGGCTGAGCGCTTGGGGTGCACGGCCTTGGCCTCCAGCAGCGATCCCAGCTCAGCCAGCGGAGCGGGGTGGTCCCGCAGGGCCCGGCCGCCCACGGTGGCCGATCCTGAGGTCGGGTCGTCGAGACCCAGGATCATCCGCATGGTGGTGGACTTGCCGGCGCCGTTGGGGCCGAGGAAGCCGGTGACGATGCCGGGGCGAACGGCGAAGCTCAGGTCGTCCACCGCCGTCGTCGCCCCGTATCGCTTGGTGAGGTTGGTGACTTCGATCATGGACCGATCGTGCGCCTCGGGGGCCTACGCCGGCATCGTCCCGCTGCAGGTCATGTATCTACTGCGATCGCAGTAGCTCTGGTTGGTAGGCGGGTCCCGAATCGACGGGGGCGCCACGTGACGGTTCGATTGCGATCTGGTTGGGGTGGTAGCGGGCAGGGAACCCGGTGACGGTTGGTTGACGTCGAACCTGTGTCGGACGAGAGCGCAGGCAAGAGGATGAGAAAGGCGGTCGGGAGATGAGGGGCAGACACACGGTTCGGGAGCTTCTGGCGCAGCGCCGCCGCCGGGCGCGCTGCGCCGAGCGGCCCAGCTCGCCCGAGATCCAGGCGGAGGGCGTGATCTACCTGACCCCCGACGGCGACGGGTACATCCTGTACGCCGATCGGCCGGCTGGCCGGGCGGTGGCCGTCAGCTGATCTGTTCCCACCGGTGGAAGTCGGGCCGGTGGGGGAGCAGGGGGCGGGCGCCGCACCACAGCCACCAGGCGAGCACGCCGGTCGCTGCGGTCACACCGGCCGTCCACACGTGGCCAGTGGCGGGCGATCCCCACGGGTCCACCCGTTCGATCGATTCGCCGCTGCTCTGCCCGGGCCAGCGGTAGCGATGGCCGGGCGGCCACCACGACGGCTCGTCCGCAGCCAGGGGCCCGGTCGGCGGGTCGACATCGGGGGCTGACCAGGCCGGATGGTCGAGGGCGAGGCCGGCGGCGGCGAATGCGGGGAGGGTGGCCCAGACGAGCACGGCGGCGACAACCAGCGGTGCGATCAGCGTCCGTCTCGTGCTCGCTCGTGCCGGCATGAGCCAAGGGTACGACCCGGCTTCAGCTCGGTGGGGTCAGGCCACTCGGCCCTGGGCCAGCTTCGTTGCCCGGACGAAGTCGGGGTGCACGCCCCGCAGGATGACGCCGATCCGCTTCTCGTAGGTGGCGGTAACGCCTCGGACCTGCCCCTCGGCGAACGGGAGCAGGCCCCACGGGTGATCCGAGTCGCCGACCCAGCTCGCCGCCAGGAAGGCGAACCCGGGGAAGAACAGCCACGGCCACATCGAGGCCCGCCGAGCCTGGACGGGGACGAGCTTCGTGGCCGGTAGCCCGGATCGGGCACACACCATCGGGAAGTCGCCCAGCACGAACCGCTCGTAGCGGGTCACGTACTTCACCGGGTCAGTGTTGCACGTGCTGCGATCGGCCGGGGCCCGCCGCCTGTGCCCATGCGGTGGCGAACCGCTCGCGGTCAGGCAACTGCAGGTCGATCGGAAGGCCGGATCTGAGGTGCAGCGTCGCAATGCCACGCTTGCCGACCCGAAGGACGGTGCGCGCCACCTCGACCGAGCCGATCTCATGGAGCGGGATCCGTAGCTCCTCCATGCGGAACCGTCGGGCGAGTCGAGCTGGAGCCCAGTGGATGCTGTCGGCGTGCCCGACACACTGCTTCCTGAGAGCCGCCATCGCGCCAATCCTGCTGCGCACGTGACGACGAACAGGCTGAGCCCGATCCGGGCTCGCGTGGCGATCCGATCGTCCGTCTGCTCACTGGGGTGGAGGTCGTCGGTCATGAGATCTCAGTCGATCTATCGCCTAGTATTGCTGCGCGCTTTAGGGTGGCCGGAGAGGGTGATCGTGCAAGGTGGAATCTCTGGCCAAAATCGTCGCTAGATAGGGATCGAACGTGCCCTCACTGTCACACCTCATGCGTAGGGTTGAAGCATGGATCCAGCGGCGGAACCATGCTTCGCAAATGAGCGGCTGAAAGCCCGCTACGAGGCATTGATCGATGCCGTCCGGGAGCTCGCCGCCGAGCTGGACCAGCCCCAGCAGGATGGCGACGTGCTGGCCATCGAGCACGGTCTGGAGCTGGCCCACCGCATGGTCGGCGCCGCCCAGATCGACAACCTGGCTCGGATCGACGCCGGGCGGCTGCACCGGATCGACGGGCACCGGTCGGTCAAGGCCCATGCCAGCCACGTGCTGAAACTTGCGCCGGAGGAGGCAGGCCGTCGGGCCAAGGCCGTTCGGGGCCTACGCGAGCTGTCCGAGGTGGCGGCGGCGCTGCGCTCCGGTCGGATCGGGTTGGACCATGCCCATGTTCTCGTCCGGGTTCAGGCAAACCCGCGCATCAAGGACCATGTACCGGGGCAGCAGAAGAGGTTTCTGCGCTGGGCGGCCACGATGTCGTTCGACGATTTCAAGCTCAAGGTGCTTGATTGGGAGCGCACCACCGATCTCAATGGCGGCTTCAAAGACAACGAACGCAACCATGCCAATCGCAATGTTCGTCTGATCCACAACAGCATCGAGAAAGTCTGGGATATCTCGGGTCACGTCGCCTCCGACCAGGGCGCCCGGATGCGCGAGATCCTCGACCACTACGTCGAGATGCTGTGGCAGGCCGACTGGGCCGAGGCCCGGGCCCGGCTCGGCGATGCGGCCACGATCTCAGATCTGAAGCGCAGCGAAGCTCAGCGCCGCGCCGACGCGCTCGCTCGCATCTTCAACGACGCCGCCGGTGCCCCGGCCGACACCTCGGCCCCGCCGATCGTGCACAACATCGTCTGGTCGTCCGAGGCCTACCTCGGCCTCGCCGACCTGTTGGGCGCCGATGCGGCAGCGCTCGACTCACACTGGTCGGCGACGCTGACCGATCCCGGGGTGCAGCGTGACCAGTGGTGCGATCCCGATCGGTACCGGTGCTCGACCCTCGATGGGGTGCCGTTGGAGCCGGTGGAGCAGTTCTTCTCCAGCCTGGTCAATCACGTCCGGCGCGTGGTCATCAACAGCCGGGGCGTCGTGATCGATCTCGGTCGCAAGGCCCGGCTCTTCACCGGCTCGGCCCGGCTGGCCGCCCAGCTGCAGCATCCACACTGCATATGGCCCGGCTGCGACACGCCGACCAGCCGCTGTGAGGTCGACCACCTCTACGACCACGCCCGAGGCGGGCCGACCAACCCCGCCAACGGCGCGCCGCTGTGCGGGTTCCACAACCGGTGGAAGCAGAAGGGTTTCTCGATCAGCCGGGACCCGGTCACCGGGCGGTGGCGCACCTACCGCCCGGACGGGAGTGAGATCCGGTGAGCTGCTTGCAGCTGACTTTCGTAACGCCGTACATTCCGGGGGTGGCTCGCCTCGGATTCCTGCTC
>CADEDH010000050.1:46850-48131 GCA_902826025.1 uncultured Actinomycetes bacterium | reverse complement strand
GCCATCCTGCTGGCCGAGCTGACCGAGACCCTGTCGATCGGCCTGGGCGCCGTGGCCCTGTCGATGCTGGCCACCGGCCGGGCGGTGGCCCGGGCGGCCGACGGCCAGCCCGAGCCCCTCGCCGACGCCACGTCCTCGGCCTCCAAGAACTGAGCCCGAACCGGGAACTCTGACAGGGCGTCCCGCTTTCCGGCCGCGCCTGTCAGAGTTGGCTGCGTTCAGATGAGCTTCAGCTCCTTCACAGCGTCGCGCTCCTCCACCAGCTCGGCGGTGGAGGCGTCGATCTTGCCCCGGCTGAAGTCGTCGATGTCGAGACCCTGCACGATCGAGTACTCACCGTTGGTGACGGTGCAGGGGAAGCTCGACACGATGCCTTCGGGGCAGCCGTAGGAACCGTCGGACCACACCGACATCGACACCCAGTCGCCCTCCGGCGTGCCCAGGGCCCAGCTGCGCACGTGGCCGATGGCGGCGTTGGCGGCCGAGGCCGCCGACGAGGCTCCCCGGGCCTCGATGATGGCGGCACCCCGCTTGGCCACGGTGGGGATGAACGTGCCCTCCAGCCAGGCCTGGTCGTTCACCAGGGCGGCGGCGTTCTGGCCGTCGACCTCGCAGTGGAACAGGTCGGGGTACTGGGTGGTGGAGTGGTTGCCCCAGATCGTCATCTTCTTCACCGAGGTGACGGGCTGGCCCACCCGGGCCGCCAGCTGGCTGATGGCCCGGTTGTGGTCCAGCCGGGTCATGGCGTTGAACTGGCGGGGATCGATGTCGGGGGCGTTGGACAGGGCGATCAGGGCGTTGGTGTTGGCCGGGTTGCCTACCACCAGCACCTTGATGTCACGGGCCGCCGAGCGGTTGATGGCCTGGCCCTGGGGGCCGAAGATCCCGCCGTTGGCACTCAACAGGTCGGCCCGCTCCATGCCCTGCTTGCGGGGCATGGCTCCCACCAGCAGGGCGTACTGGGCGTCGCCGAAGGCGACATCGGCATCATCGGTGCGCACCATGCCATGGAGCAGGGGGAAGGCGCAGTCGTCGAGCTCCATGGCCACGCCCTCCAGGGCGCCCAGCGCGGGGGTGATCTCCAGCATCTGGAGGATGACCGGCTGATCCGGGCCGAGCATCTCGCCCGATGCGATCCGGAACAGGAGGCTGTAGCCGATCTGGCCGGCTGCGCCGGTGACGGTGACTCGAACTGGCGGCTTGCTCACGGTCGGGGGCTCCTTCGCTGGTGCTCGAACGGGCCGAGCGTATCGGCCGACGCGATGGCCGCACGATTCCCTG
>CADEDH010000050.1:44955-46750 GCA_902826025.1 uncultured Actinomycetes bacterium | reverse complement strand
CCGGGCCGGGTGTTGCCGACCCACGCCTGGTGCAGACGGGTGTAGCGGCCACCGGCGGCCACGAGCTCCCGGTGCGGGCCCTGCTCCACCAGGCGGCCCTCGTCGAACACGAGGATCACGTCGGCCGCCTCGGCCGTGGCCAGGCGGTGGGCGATGCTGACCACCGTCCGTCCCCGGGCCAGTACCCGCAGAGCCGAGTTGATGGCCTGGTCGGTCTCGGGGTCGACGGCGGAGGTGGCCTCGTCGAGGATCAGCAGGCCGGGGTCGGCCAGGGCGGCCCGGGCCAGGGCCACGAGCTGGCGCTCGCCCACCGACAGGTTCTCCCCCCGCTCCCCCACCCGGTGGTCGAGGCCGCCGGGCTGGCGCGCCACCCACCAATCGAGGCCGAGGCGGGTAAAGGCGGCTTCGACCTCGCTGTCGGCGGCGTGGCCCCCGGGGGCCCCGTAGCGGACGTTCTCCCGGATGGAGGTGTCGAACAGGAAGCCGTCCTGGGGCACCAGGCGGACGGTCCGGTGGCGGGCGGCGGCCGAGACCTGGTCGAGCGGCACCCCGCCCACCAGGATCCGGCCCTGGCCGGGGTCGGCCAACCGGCACAGAAGCTTGGCGAAGGTGGTCTTCCCCGACCCGGTCTCGCCCACCACGGCCACCGTGCGGCCGGCCGGGATCGTCACCGACACCTGCTGCAGCACGGGCACGGTGTCGGTCCCTCGGTAGGCGAAGGTGACATCCTGCACCTCGACGCCGAGCGGGCCGGCCGGCAGGTCGGCGCCGGGCTCGGGTTCGGCCAGCTCGATCGGGTGGTCGAGCAGGTCGAGGATCTTGCGCCAGCCGGCCACCGCCGTCTGGGTGAGGTCGAGCGTCTCGCCCAGCTCGCCGACCGGGCCCTGCAGGTAGTTCGTGAGGAACAGGGCGGCCACCAGCTCGCCCGGCTCCAGGCCCAGGGCCTGGCGCTGGGTGACCCCGACCACCAGCACGGCCACGAAGGCCAGGGCTCCCACCAGGTCGCCGGTGACGAACAGGGTGACGGTGACCGCGGTGGCCCGCAGGCGGGCCCGGTAGCGGCCGTCGATGGCCTGGTGGAGCTGGTCCCGGGTACGGGCCTCGGCCCCGTAGGCCCGCACCACGGCCGCCCCCATCAGGGCCTCGGAGAAGCGGCCCAACATGTCGCCCACCCGGGTGCGCAGGGCGTCGTAGGCGGCGAGCTGGCGGCGCTGCAACCAGCGGAACCAGGGCAGCACCGGGGTGTAGACACCGGCCACCACCAGGGCCAGGGGCCACGAGTACCAGGCCAGGGTGGCCAGGGTGCCGAGGATGAGTACCGGGTTGATGGCCCAGGAGTACAGGCCCCACTGGGCGAAGCGGGCCAGGGCCTCGCAGTCGCTGGTGACCCGGGCCACCAGCACACCCCGGCGGGTCTCGTTGTGGTCGGCCAGGGTGAGGCGGTGGACCTGGGCGAAGGCGTCGACCCGGAGCTGGGCGATGGCCCCCTCGGCCCGTTCCACCAGGCGGCGCTGGGTGTACCAGCTCATGAAGCCGGCCGCTACCACGAGACCGGCGGCCACGGCGGCCAGAACGGCGATGTAGGGGAGGTCGAGGCTGCCGTCGGGCCGGAGCGGCCGGTCCAGGGCCCGCTGGATGAGCACCGGCAGCACGAGCTTGCCCCCGGCGATCGACAGCCCGAAGGCCCAGGTGGCCACGAGCCCCTGGCGCAGCTGGGGGCTGGCCGTCACCCCCCGCCGCAGGATGCGCAGCGCCGGCTCGGGCCGGCCCGACGATGGAGCCGGCTCGGGCCGGC
>CADEDH010000050.1:43360-44855 GCA_902826025.1 uncultured Actinomycetes bacterium | reverse complement strand
GCCGGCTCGGGCCGGCGCAACGGTGGAGCCGGTCTGTTGGTGCTCATGGAGCGGTGTCCTCGTAGGCCCGCACCAGGGCCTCGTAGCCGGGCTGGGTGGCCAACAGCTCGAGGTGGGGCCCGGCGGCGGCGATCCGGCCGCCGACCAGGTACAGCACCCGGTCGGCTAGCTCGATGGTGGACACCCGTTGGGCCACGACCACCACGGTGGCGTCGGGTCGGCCGGCCCCCCGCAGGCCGGCCAGGATCTCCTGTTCCACCACCGGGTCGACGGCCGAGGTGGCGTCGTCGAGGATCAGCAGCCGGGGCCGGCGCAACAGGGCCCGGGCCAGCGCGATCCGCTGCCGTTGCCCGCCCGACAGGGTGACCCCCCGCTCGCCCAGCTCGGTCTGGAGGCCGTGGGGCAGCTCCTCCACCAGCCGGTCGGCCCGGGCCACGGTCAGCGCCGCCCACAGATCCGCCTCGTCGGCCCCGCCGGCCACGTCGACGTTGGCCTCCACCGTGTCGGCGAACAGGAACGACTCCTGGAACACCAGGGCGACGGCGGCCGTGCGGTGGGCGGGGTCGACGTCGGCCAGCGGCACGCCTCCGAGCCGGATCTCACCGGCCGCCGGTTCGACCAAGCCAGCCAGGGCCTGACACAGGGTCGACTTGCCAGCTCCGGTGGCGCCCACCACGGCCACCACTTCACCGGGAGCCACTTCCAGATCGAGATCGTCGAGCACCGGGGCCTGACCCGCCACGCCCTCGTAGGTCATGCGCAGGCCCCGGGCCGCCAGGCCGAGGGGGCCGCCGGCGGACAGGGCCGCCCCGTCCCCCGGGCCGGGGCCCGGGCCGGCGACACCGGGCCCATCGGGCCGGGGCTGGTCGAACACGATGGCCAGCCGCTCCCGGGAGACCACCGAAGGGGGCAGGCTCTCGAGGAAGAAGCCCAGCATCCGCATGGGCACGGCCAGCACGGCGAACAGGGATGCCACCTGCACCAGCTCACCCCGGGTCATGGCTCCGGCGTCGATGCGCAGCGCCCCCACCAGCACCACCGTCACCACCCCCAGGTTGGGCAGGGCGTCCATGATCGATTCGAACAGGGACCGGATGTAGCCCACCTCCAGCCGGCTGGCCTGCAGGGCCCGGGCGGCGGTGGCGAACCGGGCCGTCTCGGCCTCGGACCGGCCCAGGGTCTTCACCACCAAGGCGCCGTCGAAGCTCTCGTGGGCGATGGCCGCCACCTCCCCGATGCCGGCCTGCACGGCGGCAGCGGGGCCCTCCACCCGGGCCGAGTACCGCCGGTTGAGCAGGGCCAGGGCGGGGAAGATCAGCAGGGCCACGGCGGCCATCACCGGGTCCACCCGGATCAGGGTGGCGATGGAGAACAAGGCCAGGAAGCCCACGCCCAGGGTGTAGGGCAGGGGACTGAGGACATCGGCCACCATCTCGGTGTCGCTGTCGGCGTGGGACAGGAGCTGGCCGGTGGGATTGCGCTGGTACCAGGCCAG
>CADEDH010000050.1:28787-43260 GCA_902826025.1 uncultured Actinomycetes bacterium | reverse complement strand
CCGACCAGCCCCAACTCGACCTGGGCATTCCCAACCTGGCCGAGCTGGAGCTGGTGAGTGCCGGTTCGTCCTCCTCGGTGTACCGGGCGGTCCAGCTCGACCCCCGCCGCACGGTGGCGGTGAAGGTGCTCCACGGCGACCTCACGTCCGACGTCGGCCGCCGCTTCGACCGGGCCCGGGCCGTGTCGGCCGAGCTCAGTGGGCATTCAGCGGTGGTACCCCTGCTGGAGGCGGGGAAGACCGCCGCTGGCCACCCCTATGCCGTCAGCCCGTTCTACAGCCGGGGCACGTTGGCCCGGCTGGTGGCCGACCACGGTCGCCTCGGGTGGCGGGAGGCCACGTTCCTGCTGGAGCCGGTGGCGGTTGCGCTGGCCGAACTGCACGGCCGGGGCGTTGTCCACCGGGATCTCAGGCCCGAGTGCATCCTGCTCACCGATTTCCTCCTGCCCCGGGTGTCCGGCTTCGGGATGAGCCTGCCCGAGGGTGAGCGGAGCACCTCGGCCACCCTGATCCCGTCGCTGTTCTTCAGCGCCCCGGAGCTGGCCGTCCCGATCGAGGCCGATCCAGGGGCCGACGTGTACAGCCTGGGTGCCATTCTGTTCGCCATGGTGACCGGCCACGTGGGCTTCGTGGGCGACGCCGCCCTCCTCACCGCCCGCACGGCCACAGCCCAGGCCCGCAGCGGCAAGGGAGCAGCAGCATCGGCGCTACCCGACGCCCTCCGTGACCTGGTGACCCGGGCCATGGCCGAAGACCCGCGGGACCGGCCGGCCAACGCCGCCGCCTTCGTGAGCGAGCTGCGCCGGGCCGTGGCCCGGCCCCACGACGCCGACGCCGGCCCCGCCGGGCTGCAGATCGACGTGCGCCGCGAACCGGCGGTGGAGACCGCCACCTCGGCCTCGTCCACCATGGGCCCGGTGGACCTGGCCTCGCCGGCGGCTGCCCGGCCCACCACCGACCTGCTGACCGCCAATACCAGCGGCCCGTCCGGTACCTCCGGGTTCGACGGCCAGCCCTTCGACGGCCTGCCCTTTGACGGCGAGGCGTTCGACGGCCTGCCCTTCGATGGTCAGGCCTTCGACCGCGGCACCGCCGGGGAGCAGGGCGATCCGGTGAGCGTCGACGCACTGCTGGGCGACCTCGCTCCGGAGCCAACCCAGGCCTCGGCGATCGGCGATCTGAGCCTGACCCAGTCGGCCGCACAGGCGGCCCAGACCGATGCCCGCTACGTACTGGCCCTGGCCGCCCTCATCACCGCCGCCATCATGGCGATGGTGGCGGCGGCGATGATGGCTGTCGGCTAGGCCGGGGCCGGCGGCGACCCCTCAGCCGTCCCACCCCCCGAACGGTGAATGGAGGGGCTCGGCCCGGGCCCGGAGGCGGACGTAATCGCCGTCGCGCTCGATGATCGAGCCGGGCGGGAAGTGGGTGGCGGCGAGCAGGATGCGTTGGAACAGATCTCGGAAGAGGTCTTCGTCGTCTTCGCTCCAGTGGCCGGTGAGCCAGCCCTGGCGCTCCAGGGAATCGGCCAGGGCGTTCGAGAGATCGTTGGCCGAGATGTCGGCCCGGTCCACCACGAGCGCGGTGGTGGTGGCCTTGGCGCTGGCCATCCCGGCGAAGCCGCGGCTGCAACCGCAGCGGGAGTTGAAGCACTCCACGCCGGGGATGTACACGAGCTCCCCGTCGACGGCCCACGCGTAATCGTCGTCTCGCTCGCCCTGCCCCTCGGTGGTGGCTACCAGTACTTTCACCATGTCTGCGGATGTCCCTTCTTGGGGTTCGGATGGGGGGGAAGGCGTCTGGAAACGACCCTAGACGGGGGGTGTGACATTCAGACCGCGAGGGCTGAACGCCCCCATCCATGGCCCTGCTGTAGGGTCGGAGCCGATGCTGCCGGCCCAGCGGTTCCTCGTCGTCGCCGCCACCCTCATGGCCACCTGGGCCGTGGCCCGGTTCCTGGCCGTGGGCGTCGGCCGACGGTTGCGGGAGGCCGATCTCGACCGTCAGCCACCCCCCTCCGATGCCGACATCCGGGCCTGGCGCCGGGCGCTACGGCGGGAACTCCACGAGCGTTGGGCCGGGCCGCTTTCGCCCCTCGCCGCCGTCTCGGCGGGTCCCGTGGCCCGGCTCGTCGGGCCTCGCCCGGCCATCGGCCAGGAGTCGGGTCTCCATCTGGTGGTGGGCGCCACGGGCGTGGGCACCTCCGTCGTGCTTTGGGGCACCCACGCTTCCCTGCTGGCCGACCCCGACGGACCCACTCCCCTGTTGCTCGACGCCACCCGGATGCCCGTTCCGCCCCAACCGCTCCAAACCGACCCGTTCCACCGGCTCGTGGTGGGCGAACTGACGAATCTCACCGGGATGCCGGTGGGGGTGGCCGAGCGCCTGGCCCCCGAGGTCGTGCTACTGATCGACGGGTTCGACGGCCTGCTCGCCTCCGCCCCCGACGCCGCCGTCGACCTCCTGCAGGCGCTCGGCGGGCGACCCCCAGCCACCGGGGGGCTGCACACCGTGGTGGCCCTGGCCCGCCAGCGCCACGAGGATCCGCCCCCGGCCCGCCGAATCATGGTGTCCACCACCCCGGCCGGGTACGGGGCCTTCGTTCGGGCCGGCCTGACCGAACCGGACGGGCCGCTGGTCACGGTCACGCATCTGGAGCCGGTGGTCGAAGCCACGGTGCGGGCCACCATCGACGACCTCGACCCGCCCTGCCCGGCGCTGGCCACCGCCGCCGACCGGCTGGCCGCCCTGATCCCCCTGCTCGGCTACCCGCTGTGGCTCGACGTGGCCCTGGAAGCTTTCGCCGGCCCAGCGGGCGACGACGGGGGCCGATCCGTCGACGATACCGATCCTCTGGCCCACCTCCCGGCCACGGCGGGCACCGCCGAGATCGGCGCCGCCCTGTGGGACCGGTGGCTCAAGCGCCGCCTGGGTCCCGACCCGGACTCCCGCCGGTTCGCCTCCCTCCTGGCCCGACGCCGACCGCCCCGGACCCAGCCCACCTTCGGGCTGCACGATCTGGGGCGGGCCGGGGCGGGGGCGCACACCTGGTTCGAGGGGATGGCGGTGGGCACCGGGGCCACCATCCTCGCCTCCGGCCTGCCGGCGGCCACCGGCGGGGGGTGGCGGTCGGTCGTGGTGGGGCTGGTCTCCGCCGTGAGCGCCGGCACCGCCTTCAGCCTGCTCCTGCGACGGCACGAGCGGCGTGCCACCCGGGTCGGCCCGGGCCCTGAGGGCGAAGGGGCAGATGATGCCGAAGACATCCCGGCGCTGGCCGGGCTGGCCACCGGGGCGATCGTGATGATCGTCACTGCCGGCCCGGCCCTCCTGGCCGGCGGTGACGCCCTGGCCGTGATGCTGCTCTGGCCGTTGCTGATCGCCGTACCGGTGGGGATGGCGGGATGGCTGGCGTTCAGAGCCCGGTTCGGCATCGGTCGGCCGGGCTCGGCGTTGCTGGCGCTGGGCGCCTTCGGTGGCACGCTCAGTGTGCTCTGTATGGGGGCGCCCACCAGCCTCTACCTCGGCGGGTTCATGTATCCGCTCCCGGGCGACCCGGCGGACCTCCTCGGGTGGTGGACGGCCGCACTCATCGTCGGCCCCGTGGTGGGCGTGGTCGACGGGATCGGCCTGGCCGGCCCGGGCCCGGTCCGCTTCCGGTCCGACCGGGCCCTGAGAGCTCTGGGCCGCTCGGCGCCTTCGGCGGTGGGCCTGCCCCTGATCGGTTCGGTGCTGGTCAGCGGCGCCCTGCTCCTCGGTGTGCTCGTCCAACCGCCACTGGTGGCGCTTCTCGTCCCGTTCGCCATCGGCGGTGCCGTCATCGGGCTGGCCGCCTGGCTGGTAGGCGCGGTGGGGGCGGGCTTCGTTCCCGATCCCGAGCGGCGTCCGTCGTCCGGGCCCGGAGCCGCCGCCGGGGCCGACGTGCGCCGGGCCATGGTCCGCTCCCTCGTCGCGGTGGCAACGACAGTGGTGGTCGCAGTACCGACCGGGTGGGTGGCCGGCCGCTGGCTCAGCGAGTTGCAACTCGGCCCCTGGAGTGGCCTGAGCGGCCTCGTCCGCGAGGACGTCCCCATGGTGCCCAGCGTCCTCACCGGCGTGGCCCTCACCATTTGGCTGTGGCTGGTGGCCACCGTGGCCACTGTGGCCCCGCTACGGCAGCGGCTGGTGCTGGCCATCGCCGCCTCCCGGGGCCGGGCGCCCCGAAACTATCCCGCCTTCCTCGACGAGTTGGTGGCGGCGGGCGTGCTCCACCGGTGCGGGGCCGGCTTCCGTTTCCGCCATCCGACGCTGGCCGACCACCTGGCCGGCCATCCCGTCGACGAACCCGTCGACCAGCCCGCCCCTCCCGTCGCCCCGAACGACGCCTTCGACCCGGCGCCGCCGCCAGTGGCAGTATGAGCCCGATGACCACGCAGACGAGCCCGGCCGAGGGCACCCCGGCGGCACCCGAGGGGATCGACCTCCCCAACGTCACGGCCTGGCTGGCCGAGCGCACCGACCTCACCCCGCCCCTCACGTTCTCCCTGGTGGCCGGGGGCCGGTCGAACATCACGTACACCATCGCCGACGCCGCCGGCCGCCGCTTCGTGCTGCGCCGGCCACCGATGGGTCACCTCCTACCCAGCGCCCACGACATGGCCCGGGAGCACCGGCTGATGGACGCCCTGAAGGACTCACCGGTGCCCGTGCCCCGCCTCGTCGGCCTGTGCCAGGACCCGGCGGTCAACGAGCGCGACTTCTACGTGATGCACTTCCTCGACGGGGTGGTGGTGCGAGACGTGGAGATCGGGCGCAGCTTCACCCCCGAGATCCGCACCCGCATGTCGAACGAGCTGATCGACACGCTGTGCGCCCTGCACCGGGTCGACATCGACGCCGTGGGCCTGGGCGACCTGGCCAAGAGGGGCGGCTACATCGAGCGCCAGATCAAGCGGTGGTCGGGGCAGTGGGAGCAGTCCAAGACCCGGGAGCTGCCCCTCATCGACCGGGTGCGCGACACGCTGGCCGCCCGGGCCCCCGACCAGGCCCTCACCACGATCGCCCACGGCGACTACCGCCTGTCGAACTGCATGATGGACCCGGCCGGGCCGGTGGCCGGCGTGCTCGACTGGGAGCTGTGCACGCTGGGCGACCCCATGGCCGACCTGGCCGGCCTGCTCGGCTACTGGTACGACCCCACGATCCCCGACCCCAAGGGCGACAACGAGACCACGTCGCTGGAGGGGTTCCTCCCCCTGGAGGAGCTGGCCGGTCGCTACGCCGAGGAGATGGGGGTGAGCCTCGAGCTCGTCGCCTACTACCGGGCCTTCGCCGCCTGGCGCCTGGCCTGCATCGGCGAGGGGGTCTACGCCCGCTACGTCAACGGCCAGCAGGGCAGCCAGGACGAGGAGCTCGATCTCGACGCCTACCTGGAATCGGTCACCCGCCGGGTGTACCGGGCCGCCGAGTTCCTGGGCCTGCCCACCACCTGAGCCCAGGCCGGGCCGCCGGCCGCTGCCAGCGACGCTCAGGCGCTGGGAACGATGATCACCTGAGCGGCGGTGGAGATCGACACCGGCGCCTCGATCACCTCTCCACGTTCGACGTCATAGAGGGCGATACGACCGGCGATGTGGACCAGGGCCGCCCAGCGGCCATCGGGCGACACCGACATGGTTCCGGGCCAGGTGGCCACCTGGGCCACTTCCTGCCCCCGGGAGACGTCGAACAGGTAGGACTCGTTGGCGGTGGCGTACACCAGCAGGCGCCCGTCGTCGGAGATCGAGGCCGTCGACACCTGGCGGGCGGCGACGTCGGGCAGCGGGTCGGCCTTCTCCCGCCAGTTGGCCCGGTCGAGCCAGTGCAGGGTGCACGAGCCAGGGTTCTCGCATCGCCGCACGAGCACGCGGGTGCGGCCCACCGCGATCAGCTCGCCGTCGGCCACCGGTTCGAACGATTCGTCGACGCGCTCGAACACCTCGCCGGTGGTGGACCCAACGACCATCGGATCGAGAATCGACTCGGGCTGGCTCCACCAGGAGCCGGTCCCGCTGTCGACCTCCGAGAGCACATCCCGGGACCCGGCATCCACCAGCCGCCACACGAGCGTCTCGCCCGACGCATCGGGCAGCCACACCTCGCCTGGATTCGGCCCGGGACGGGGCAGGGCCGGCGAGAACGGCGACCACAGCGACGGGGTCTCAGCGTCGAGGTCAGCGAGGGGTGCGGCCCGAACCAGGCCGCCCGAGCCTTGTATCAGCGCGAAGCCGCCGGTGGCGAACAGCGGGACGCCGGGCCGCTCGTAGGTGGTGACGACGCCGGTGTCGAGGTCGACCCGACGCAGCCGCTGCTCGCTGCCCATCAACAGTGACAGCCCGACGGGTTCACCCAGGAGCGGACCGCCACCGGCGATGACGGTGGTGGAGGCGCCGGCCTCCGCCGCGGTGGTTGTCGCCGCCCCCTCGGCGGCCGACGGCGCCGTGGGCCCGGCGTCGGTGGTGGACGGCGGGGCGGTGGTGGCCGTGGTGGTGGGGCGGTCCCGGCTGAAGCCGCCGTCGGCCGTGGCCGGCCCGCCGCCGCCGCCGACGGACGACAGGGCCCACAGGCCGAGCAGCACCGCCAACAGACCGCCGCCGACGGCGGCCCAGAAACGGCCGGGCCGGCCGTACGCCACGGTCACCTCGTCGCGGATGGGAGGGGCCAGGTCGAGCAGGTCGAGTACGACACCGACCGCCGTGCCGCACTGGGAGCAGAACCGGAACTGCCGCCCGATCGCCGCCCCGCAGGCCCGACACGATGCCATGATCGATCGTACCCCGCCCGAGCCGGGCGGGCCGGCGGGCCCTGAGGCCGGAGCGGCCGTCAGCTGCCGTTGGGCACGAACACGGCCTGGGCGTTGCCGATCTGGCCCGGGCTGCCCACCGGATGGGCCGTGCCGGTCTCGGCGTCGTAGATGACCAGGCCCGCCGGCGAGGGGCCGAACTGGTCGGCGGTGAGGAGGAACCGCCCGTCGGGACTGGAGGCGACGCCCTGCCCAATGCCTTCGAAGTCGAGAACCCGGCCCGTCACCAGGTCGAACACCACGGGGTCGAACTGATACTGGTCGTCGCCCTGCCTCTGTCCCGTCAGGTAGCGGTCTCCCCCCGGCACCAGGCCCTGCCACCAGAACGCCGGGTCGGCGGGAGGCGCCGGCCGGTCGACCGCCTCGCCGCTCACCTCGTCCACCCAGCCCAGCCGGCAGTCCATGGGTGACGAGCACGTCTCGAGCAGAACGTCGGTTCCCGCCGCCGTCACCGGGCGACCCGGCGCCACCAGCCGGTAGCCGCCGCCCGTCCGCCGGTACAGACCCCAGCTCGACGACGTTGCGAGCTCGGGGCCCCGGCCCGACACGATCCCTCCCCCGCCCGGCACCTCGTCGAGGACGGCGCCGCTCTCCACGCTGAGCAGGAGCCAGTGGGGTTCGGGCCCTTCGTCGTAGACCCAGACGCCGCCGCCGGCCCGGGGCCCCGACACCGACGCCGGCACGGGTGAGAACGTCGACACCGTGGTCGGCGTCTGGAACGGCACCGGGTCGGCGGTGGGGTCTCGCAGGGAGATCGAACGCAGGCTGAGGCCACCGATACCCGACGGCGGCGCCTCCATCATCACCAGGCGGTCCCCGACGGCCAGCAGGGGGCCACCGTCTACCTTGGGATAGCGCAGCAGGCGGCCGGTGTCGAGGTCGAGCCACCATAGGCCTCCGCCCGAGTCGTAGGGGTCGCCCACCACCACCGACCACCCGACGGGCCGCCCGAGCGTGGGTCCCTCGCCCTCGTCCACCACCCGCATCGTGGCCGTGGTCCCGCCGTTGGCAGCCGAGCGGGCGGTGGTGTCGGTCGTCGGATCGGTGGTGGCGTCGGTGGAGGGCGGGGCCGACTCTTCGGTGGCGGAGTCTTCGGTTGCGGCATCGCCGCGGCCGCCGCCGGAGCGGCTGACAGCCCAGCCGGCGGCCAGCACGATCGCCACGGCCGCCGCCGCCAGCCACCAGCGGGTGGGGGCGTCGCGGCGGACCGACACCGTGGCCGTCGGGACCCCGGCGCTCGCCGGCCCGTCGTCGCCGGGGCCGGCTTCTGGCCCGGGGTTGAAGCCGGTGTCGAGCCCCAGCGCGGCGCCACACGAGCGGCAGAAGCGGGCCCCGGCGCCGGCGGGGGCCAGGCAGGCCGGGCAGGTGCCACTCATCGGGCTTCCCCGTTGGCCACGAACACCAGGCTGGCCCCTTCGTATTCGTAGCTCGCCCGGCGAACGGTGGTCCACCGCTCCTGGTCGGCGTCGTAGAGGACCAATCCCCGGTTGCTGGTGGCGGCCAGGAAGCGGCCGTCGGGGCTGGCGGCCAGCCCACCGTAGAAGGCGTCGAGGTCCACCTCGATGACCCGGTCCCGGTCGCGGTCGAACAGCAGCAGTCTGT
The DNA here is from genome assembly GCA_902826025.1 of uncultured Actinomycetes bacterium. Classification (GTDB taxonomy): domain Bacteria; phylum Actinomycetota; class Acidimicrobiia; order Acidimicrobiales; family SZUA-35; genus CADEDH01. The sequence goes on along the minus strand of CADEDH010000050.1, from coordinate 34,841 downwards.
ACGCCCCTGTCGGGCTGATGCGGAGTAGCCGACCAGGAACCGGCCGGCCGGGTCGACCACGGCCGACCACTCGACGCCGGGCACGGCCCCGGCCGGCGGCAGCGGACGCTCGACGGGCTCACCGGTTTCGGCGTCGAGCCACTGGAGCCGGCAGTCGACCGGCGACGAGCAGGTGGTGACGAGCACCCCGCCCTGGTTGACCGCCACCGGCCGGCCCGGGCTGATCAGGCGGTAGCCGGTGCCGTCCCGCCGGTAGACGCCACCGCTGGTGGAGGTGGCCACGTCGGGGCCGCCGCCCGCCACGGGGTACACCTGGAACGACGGCGGGGCCGCCACCTCGTCGAGCAGCTTCCCGTCCCGGATCCGCACCAGGCGCCAGGTCGTCGCCCCGGCCGACTCGCCGTAGAGCCACAGGGCCCCGTCACCGCCGGGGGCCAGGGGCCACTGGCCGAAGCTGGACCCGCTAGTCATGATGTCGATGCCCTCGGCCGCCGGGTCGTCCACGGGCACGATCCGCAGCGTCGCCTCGGCTTCTTGCTGGTCCAGCAGCATGAGTCGGCCGTCCAGCGCCGCCACCGGGGCGGAGGTCACCCCCTCTTAGTCGAGCCGCTCGCCGGTGTCGAGGTCGAGCCGCTCCAGGCGGGCCTGGTAGGGGTCACCGATGAACAGCGACCACCCGATCGGCCGGCCCAGCACGGGGCCGCCGGCATCGGCGTCGTAGGTGGGGGCGTTGGCGGCCGACGACGGATCAGGAGCGTCGGTGGCGGCGACATCGGTCACGGGGACCGAGGTGGCCGGCGTCGAGCTCGTGGGGGTCGAGCTCGTGGGGGCCGGCTCGTCGAGCCCGACACCGTCGGCCCGCTCGCCGCCGGCCCGACCGATGGCCCAGGCGGCGATGGCGACGGCGAGCACACCGGCCCCGATGGCCCCCCACGTGCGGGCGCCGGGACCACGCCGGGCCCCACGCTCGGGCCCCTGCCGCCCCGATGCCGGGGCGAGGTGGAGCAACTCCGGCTCGTCGAGCGGGTCGTCGACCGAGAGGGAGGAGGCGGGGGCGGCCGCCGGGGCGGCCAGGGCCTCGCCGCAGGCGGAGCAGAACCGGTCTCCGGTGTCGGTCGGCAACGCACAGACCGGGCACTGCGATGCTCCCACGGAACGGATCGTAGTACGCCCCCGTACCCGGGAACGGGCGGCGGCCGACCTCGGGCCATCCACTCAACCGTTGGGTACGAACACCGCCGCCATGCTCGTCATCGACGGCCGGGGAATCTCGTAGCGATCCCCGGTCTCGCCGCCCGACTCCGGTCCGCCCAGGGCGTGGCCTGAAGCCGAACCGATGTGACCAAACCCCCGAAATCCAGGGTTTTCGCAACGCAGAAGGCGGTGGGGAGGGGATGAGCGAGTCGGCAGTTGGGCTGTGAGCGGCGGGGTTGCGGCGGCGGTGCGCTTGGGTAACCTTGCCCCCCATCCCGCCGCGACACCTGTCGAGCACCCCTATCGGGTGCTGACCGCGCGCGGGTCTCGACAGGAGGACACGATGAGACGGCACGGGCGCCAACTCCGCTGGGTACTGGGTCTGCTCACCCTGCTGGCCACGCTGGCGCTGGTGGCGCCACCGTCGATCGCCCAGGGCGGCGACACCCTGCCCCCCGCTCCCGACCAGGTGGCCGTCTACCGGGTGTACGTGGCCGGGCGGGCCGACATCGACCGGCTGGTGACCGGCGGCTACGACCTGGTGGAGAGCCGGGGCCCGGACTACCTGCTGGTGGTGGGCGACGCCGCCACCGTCGACCGGCTCCGGGCCGACGGATTCCGGGTCAGCCTCGACCGCGCGCTGGCCCCCATCCCCGGTGTGGCCCGAGCCGCCGCCGGGAGCACCGCCACGGGCAACGCCACCACACCGTCGACCGGGCCGGCACAGACCGGCGACACGCCGACCACCGATGGCGCACCGGCCGCCGCTCCGCCCGGCGACGCCGCCACCACGTTCTACGGCGGGTACCGCACGGTCGACGAGCACTACGCCCACCTCCAGTCGGTGGCCGCCGCCTACCCCAACCTGGCCGCGGTGGTGGACTACGGCGACTCGTGGCGCAAGGTCCACAACGCCCCGGGCGGCAACGACCTGCTGGCCATCTGCCTGACCGCCCGCCAGCCGGGCGACTGCGCCCTGTCCACCAACGTGGCCAAGCCCCGCACCGTAATCATGGCCGCCATCCACGCCCGGGAGCTCCAGACCTCGGAGATCGCCTACCGCCTGATCGACGAGCTGACCCAGAAGTACGGGACCGACGCCGACCTCACGATGCTGATGGACACCACCGAGGTCTGGGTCATTCCGGTGGTCAACCCCGACGGGCGGGAGATCGTGGAGTCGGGCGGCAACGCCCCCTACCTCCAGCGCAAGAACGCCAACATCAGCCTCGGCGGCTGCACTGTGCCCCCGTCGGCCACCAACCACCACGGCGTCGACCTCAACCGCAACGCCGACTTCCTGTGGGGGGCCCTCGGCGCCTCGACCGACCCCTGCGCCCAGACCTACAAGGGCACCGGACCGGCCTCCGAGCCCGAACAGATCGGCCTGCAGAGCCTGTTCACCCAGCTCTACCCCGACGCCAAGGGCCCCGGCCGGGCCGACCCGGTCCCGATCACCACCCGGGGCTCGTTCATCTCCCTCCACAGCTACGGCAACCTGGTGCTCCTGCCCCCGGGCGACGGTGGCACCACCCCCAACGACGCCCAGCTCCGGATGCTGGCGTTCCGCATGAGCCACTACAACGGCTACCTCACGGGCACCGGACCCGAGGTGCTGTACGGCACGTCGGGCACCACCGACGACTGGATCTACGGCCAACTCGGCGTGCCCGGCTACACCTTCGAGGTCAGCCCCAACTCGGGCCCCTGCTCCGGGTTCACCCCCGCCTACAGCTGCATCGACTCCACCCTTTACCCCCTCAACCGGAACGCCCTGCTGTATGCCATCCGGGTGTCGGGCACGCCCTACATCACACCGGCCGGGCCCACGGTCACCGCCGTGACCCTGCCCACCGCCGTGGCCGCCGGGCCTGCTGTGCTGGTGACCGCCACCGCCAACGACAACGCCCTGGGCACAGCCACCGGGTCGGTCGGGCGGCCGGCGGCCCAGCCCGTGGCGGCGGCCGAGTACTACCTCGACACACCGCCCTGGCAGGGTGGCACGCCGGTGCCGATGACGGCCGGCGACGGCGCCTTCGACTCGGCCACCGAGACGGCGGCCGGCACCATCACCACCACCGGCCTCGCCACCGGCAAGCACACGGTGTGGGTGCGGGCCAAGGACGCCGGGGGAACCTGGGGCCCCTATGTCGCCCGCTACCTCACGATCGACCCCAACGCCGGCGCCACCCTGCTCAGCGACAACTTCGAGGCCGGGGTGTCGGGGTGGTCGGCCCTGTCGGGCAGCGCCACGTGGTCGGCGGTGGCCGACGGAACCCAGCGCTACCAGGGGTCGGCCAACAACCAGAAGGCCACGGGGGAACGGGCGGCGGGCCAGGTGTCGTGGACGAACTACGCGGTGGAGGTGAGTACGAAGACGACCACCAAACGTTCGGCGTCGCGGGGGCCGGGCGTGTTGGCCCGGGTGGTGGACGCCAACAACCACTACCGCTTCGCCTACACCTCCGCCGGGGCCTGGGCCATCACCAAGGTGGTGGGCGGAACCGCCACCCAGCTGGCCACATCGCCGGCCACGCCGCTGGCGATCGACGCCACCTATGCGTTGCGGGCCGAAGTGAGCGGAAGCTCACTCAAGCTCTATGTCAACGGTGCCCTGGTGGCCCAGGCCACCGACACGGCCCTCGCCACCGGCCGGATCGGCCTCCGGGTCTTCGGTTCCGTCACCCGCTTCGACGACGTGGTGGTCACGGCGCTGCGGTAGCGCCTCCGGCCGCGCTGGCCGTTGACCAGAAGTCCACCACGGCCGAACTGGGTGGACTTTTGGTCAACATGTGACCAGAAGTCCACCCGGTTCGGCCGGCCTGGACAATCGAACAATAGCGGTTGATGGATCAACCAGCACTGATGTAACCTCAGACCGTGCCGACGGTTGACGTGCTGCGGGTGGTGACCGAGCCCAACCGCTGGCGGCTGCTGGCCGAGCTGGCCCGGAGCGACCGGCAGGTCAGCGAGCTGGTTGAGGCGCTGGACGTGCCCCAGAGCCTCGTGTCCTACCACCTGCGGGAGCTGCAGGCGGCGGGTCTGGTGTCGGCCAAGCGGAGTGCGGCCGACGGGCGGGACACGTTCTACCGGGTGGACGCCGACCGCTGGGTCGGGTTGTTGAACGAGGCGGCCGAAGCCCTGCAGCCCGGGGTGACGCTGATGCCCGCTCCCCCGCCGCCGCCCCGCCCGGTACGGGGTCGGCCACCGCGGGTGCTGTTCCTGTGCACCGGCAACAGCGCCCGGTCGCAGATGGCCGAGGCCCTGCTCCGCCACCGGGCCGGTGCCGGGAGGGTCGACGCCCGCAGCGCCGGCAGCCACCCCAAGGCCGTACACCCCGCCGCGGTGGCGGTGATGACCGAGCGGGGCATCGATCTCTCGGGCCATGAGGCCAAGCCGCTCTCCCGCTTCCGCCGGGTCCGGTTCGACCACATGATCACCCTGTGCGACAAGGTGCGGGAGATCTGCCCGGACTTCCCGGGCCAGCCGGCCACCGCCCACTGGAGCGTGGCCGATCCCGCCCTCGAAGGCGACGGCGCCACGGGGTACGCCGCCTTCCAGCGCACGGCCGACGAACTCGACGGCCGCATCACCTATCTGATCGCCCGACTGTCCAAGCCCAACTGAGGAGTAGCCGACCCATGGATGACGAGCTGGTGAGTGTCCGCTATCTGGTCGACGACGTGGAGGCCGCCATCGCCTTCTACACCGCCCACCTCGGGTTCAGCCTCCGCATGTCGGCCGCCCCGGCTTTCGCCGACGTGACGCGGGGCCGGCTGCGCCTGCTGCTGAGTGGCCCACTCAGCTCGGCCGGGCGGGCCATGCCCGACGGCGCCGTCCCCTGCGCCGGCGGTTGGAACCGGATCCACCTGATCTTCGACGACCTGGCGGCCGAGGTGGAGCGGCTGCGGGCCGCCGGCGTGCCGTTCCGCAACGACGTCATCTCCGGCCCCGGCGGCCAGCAGGTCCTCATCCAGGACCCCGCCGGCAACCTCATCGAGCTGTTCCAGCCAACCGAGCAGCCTCCAGGCACCTGACCCCTCAGCTGGGGGTCGGCATCAGGTGCAGCAACGCCCACAGCTCGCACCACGGGGCGGGGTCGGCAGCCCAGTTCCCCACGTGCAACCATGGATCATGACCGACGATGACCGGATCCTGCAGTTCATGAACCGGTGTGCCGAGCGGCTGGTGGAGCGGGCAGCCGCTCCTGGAGCGGCGCCGGAGGCGGCGACCGGGGCCCGTGCCTTCCAGGCGGCGGTGGCGGCGTCGACCCCGCTCCCCTGCCGGCCCGCTTCAGTACCCGTGGTCGGCGCAACGGTGAGGCGTATCGACACCGGACCTGACGGCGGGCCGTTGGCCGCCGCTCTGGTGGCGGTGACGCCGCTGCTGCCGTGGGTGCCGACGTTCCGAGCCACCGACGAGGGCACCGAGTTCGGCCTCGCTCTGTTCGACAAGATGCGGGACCTGAACGGGCTCACCGCCGGCCTCATGTGGGTCGGCCCCGGCTGCCAATACCCCCTCCACCACCACCCGCCCCAGGAGCTGTACCTCACGCTCACCGGCCGGGCCCGCTTCCGCTGGGGCGGGGCGGAGGAGCTGCGCCCCGTCGAGCCTGACGCCACCCTCTACAACCACCCCGACGACTGGCACACGTCGATCGCGGAGGGCGATGCGCCCTTCGTCGCCCTCTACGTCACCTGGCCCTGACGATCGACCCGCCCGGCCCGAGGCGACCAGGGAACTCTGACACCCGAAGCCGACTGGCGGTACGCCCGGTCAGAGTTCGCCGGAGGGGGCGGGCATGCGGCGTTCGGCGGCCATCACGGTGTTGCGGAGCAACATGGCCACGGTGGTGGGGCC
>CADEDH010000050.1:11229-28687 GCA_902826025.1 uncultured Actinomycetes bacterium | reverse complement strand
CCGTCGGCGTCCTTGGCCGGGCTCATCCGCTCCAGGGCGGCGTTGAAGTCGAACCCGTTGGGCACCGGGTGCTGGATGATGCAGCCGTCGACCTCGGGATTGTCGTTGAACGCATCGACGGCGTCGAGCAGGGCCTGCTGGCCGGCGTCGGCCGCCAGCTCGATGTTGAACGACGCCAGGCCCACCTGCTCGCACGTCTCGTGCTTCTTGCGCACGTAGCCGGCGCTGGCCCCGTCGTCGCCCACCAGGATCGTGCCCAGCCCGGGCGTGACCCCGGCCGCCCGCATCTCGACGATCCGCTGGGCGATCTCGGCGTAGACCTGATCGGCCACCGGCTGGCCCGAGAGCAGCTGAGCGGTCATGGCGTCGTCTCCTGGTCCCTAGTGCCGGAACTGGCGCTGGCCGGTGAAGACCATGGCCAGGCCGTGCCCGTTGGCCGCCGCGATCACCTTGTCGTCGCTCACCGACCCGCCGGGCTGGATCACCACCGACACCCCGGCCGCCGCCGCAGCGTCGATCCCGTCGGGGAAGGGGTAGAAGGCATCCGAGGCGCAGGCCCCGCCGGCGGCCCGGCCGGCCGCCTTCTGGGTGGCCAGCTGGCCCGACTCCACCCGGTTCTGCTGCCCGGCCCCGATCCCCCAGGCCACACCGTCGCGGGCCAGCACGATCGAGTTCGACGTGACATAGGCGCACACCAGCCAGGCCACGGCGGCGTCGGCCAACTCGTCGGCTGTGGGTTGGCGCTCGGTCACCACCCGCCACCCGGCGGGGTCGAGAGCCACCGAGTACGCCTCCTGCACCAGGAACCCGTCGCTGAGCTGGCGCACGGCCAGCGGGGCCGACCGGGGCGGCGGGGCGGTGAGCACCCGGGTGTTCTTCCGCTTGGCCTGGATGCGCTCCAGCACCCCGGGGTCGCAGCCGGGGGCGATGATCACGTCGGCCTGGGCCCCGTTCTCGATGGCGGCCACCGTGGCGTCGTCGATCGGGCGGTTGAGGGCCACGATCCCGCCGAAGGCCGAGCGCTCGTCGCAGGCCAGGGCCTGGGCGTAGGCCTCGGCCAGGGTACCGGCCACGGCCGCCCCGCACGGGTTGGCGTGCTTGATGATGGCGCAGGCCGGGCGATCGCCGGCACCACCGCCCGGGGCGCCCACCCGGCCCAGGTCGTGGACGAGGCGCCAGGCGGCATCGGCGTCGAACAGGTTGAGGTAGCTCAGGGCCATGCCGGCGTCCTGGGTGACCTCGTCCCACCAGCTCTGCCGGCCCGACACCCGGTAGCGGGCTCCGGCCTGGTGCGGGTTCTCGCCATAGCGCAGGCTCTGGGCCCGCTCCAGCGACAGATGGATCGTGGGCGGCAGGCTCGCCGCCTCGCCGTCGCCCCCGGCCGACGGCTCCTCCGACTCGTCGAGCCAGCTCACGATGGCGGCGTCGTACGCCGCAGTATGGGCGAAGGCCTTGCGGGCCAGGCGGCGCCGCAACCCCTCCGACGTGGCCCCCGACGCCCGCAGCTCGTCGAGCACGGCGGGGTAGTCGGCCGGGTCGACCAGCACGGTGACGTGGGCGTGGTTCTTGGCCGCCGCCCGCAGCATGGCCGGGCCACCGATGTCGATCAGGTCGGGCGAGGGGTCGGAGGCGAACGGATAGAGGTTGCCCACCACCAGCCCGATGGGCTCGATGCCGTGGGCCGCCATGTCGGCCTGGTGCTCGGGATCGTCGGGCAGGGCCAGGATGCCGCCGTGCACCTTGGGGTGCAGGGTCACCACCCGGTGGCCCAGCATGGCGGGGAAGCCAGTGAGATCGGCCACGTCGGTGACGGGCACGCCGGCCTCGGCTATCGCCTTGGCCGTCCCTCCCGACGACACCAGGTCGACCCCCAGGCTGTGGAGCTCCTTGGCCAGGTCGACGATCCCAGACTTGTCATACACCGAGAGGAGGGCACGCACCCCCCGAACCTACCGGTCTAATGAGAACTGTGGCGCCAGAGGCTGTGTTTTGCGCGCTGGCGCCACAGATCGAAGGTTGGGGTGGTTCAGGTCAGCGGTGGGTCGACGCAGCCGGTGGTGCCGCCGGTGTCGCCGGAGGGGTTGAACAGGCGGGGATTGTCGACGAAACCGTCGCCCGGCTCGTCGGTGTTCAGGTACCGGAGGATGGCGGCGGCCAGGGCCTCGGCCGCCGCCTGGCGGTACTCGTCGGTGCCGATCAGCACCGCCTCCGACGGGTTGGCGATGTAGGCCAGCTCGGCCAGCGCCACCGGCGTTGTCGGGTAGCGGGTGATGCCGTAGGCGTTCTTGCCCTCGCTGTTGAGCACGGTCAACACCCCGGCGTCGGGCCGCCCCGTCCAGGCCACGTCGAACTCGGCCAGGGCCTGGGTGACGGCTTCGTAGATCAGCCCGCCCAGGCGCCGGGAGTCGGCGCTGCCCGATTGCACGTACACCTCGGATCCCGGCTCCTCGGTGGGCTGGGCCGCCGGCGCGTTGTGGTGGATCGACACGAACGCCTTGGCCTGGAGCTGGTCGGCGATGGCGGCCCGGTTCCGCACCGGGATGCGGTAATCGGCCGACCGGGTGAGCACCACCGCCACCCCCTGGGCCTCCAGCAGGGCCCCGGTCCGCCGGGCGACATCGAGGTTGACCTCGGCCTCGGTGGCCCCATCGGGGCCGATGGCCCCCCGTTCGTCGCCCCCGTGCCCGGGGTCGAGCACCACCGTGGCCTCCCACACCGGCTGGCCGTAGGTGAGGTCGACCGCGTTGCCGCACGGGGTGAGCACCTCGTACCCGGTGGGGTTGCGGGCCAGCACCGGCACCAGCACCCCGGTGGGCGAGATCAGCACCGGTGGGGCGTTGCCCAACGATTGACGATCGGGCAGCGGCGGCGCCGCCTCCTCCGTGGTGGCGGGACCGGCGGCGGTCTCACTGCCGGATCCGTCGCCGCCGGCCTCACCGTCGGGCGTGCCCGACAGCCCCTCGGTGTCGTCCCCGGACGCGTCTGCGCCGTCGGCGACCGAGCCGGCCCCTTCCAGGGTCGGTCGCTCGCCGACGGCGCAGGCGGAGACGAAGAGCAGTCCCACCAGGAGTGCGGCGCGGCGCAACACCTGGTCAAGTCAAGCAGCGGGAAGGTCCCGCCGCACCGCGACCAGCTACAACTTGGCGACGATCTGGGCCATCAGCTCGCCGGCCTCGGTGGGATTGTCGCCCACCAGCACACCGGCATCGCGCAGAGCCTCCATCTTGGCCGCCGCCGTACCCTTGCCGCCCGACACGATGGCGCCGGCATGGCCCATCTTCTTGCCGGGGGGAGCGGTGACACCGGCGATGTAGCTGGAGAGCGGCTTGGTCATGTGGTTCTTGATGAAGTCGGCCGCCTCCTCCTCACCGGTGCCCCCGATCTCGCCGATCATCATCACGGCCTTGGTGTCGGGGTCGGCCTCGAAGGCCTGCAGGCAGTCGATGAACGACGTGCCAGGCACCGGGTCGCCGCCGATGCCCACGCAGGTGGTGACGCCGATGTCCTTCTGCTGCAGCTCGTACAGGGCCTGGTAGGTGAGGGTGCCGGACCGGCTGACGATCCCCACCGGCCCACCCGGCTTGGCGATGTGGCCGGCTGTGATGCCGATGTTGCACTTTCCGGGGGAGATGATCCCGGGGCAGTTCGGGCCGAGCAGGCGGGTGTTGGGGAAGTCCCGCTTCAACACGTTGAAGAAGTAGGCCTCATCGTGGGCCGGCACGCCCTCGGTGATGGCGGCGATGAACTCGATGCCGGCCTCGGCCGCCTCCAGCACGGCGTCCTTCACCCCCGGGGCGGGGATGAAGATGCAGCTGGCGGTGGCCCCGGTGGCGGCCATGGCCTCGGCCACGGTGGCGAACACGGGGATGCCGTCCACGTCCGTGCCGGCCTTCTTGGGGTTGACGCCCCCCACCACCTGGGTGCCGTAGGCCTTGTTGAGCAGGCCGTAGTAGCGGCCCTGGGAGCCGGTCAGGCCCTGGTAGATGACCTTGGTGTTCTCGTCGACGAAGATGCTCATGGTTGTCTCGTTCTCTGCGGTCTCAGGCTCAAGCGGCTCAGCGGGCGGCGGCCAGCTCGACCGCCCGGCGGGCGGCGTCCAGCATCGTGGGCTCCATCATCAACTTGTCGTTGAGATGGGGGGCCAGGATGGCCCGGCCCTCGTCGGCGTTGGTGCCGTCGAGGCGGATGACGATGGGGGCGTCGATCTGGACCCGGCGCAGGGCCTCCACGATGCCGTTGGCCACGTCTTCACCCCGGGTGATGCCACCGAAGATGTTGATGAAGATGGCCCGCACGTTGGGGTCGTGGATGATGACCTCGAGGGCGCCCGTCATCACGTCGGCCGAGGCGCCGCCGCCGATGTCGAGGAAGTTGGCGGCCTGGCCGCCCACCTGGTTGATCACGTCGACCGTGCTCATGGCCAGCCCGGCGCCGTTGGCGATCACGCCCACCGCCCCGTCGAGGCCCACGTACTGGAGGCCCTTCTCGTGGGCCTGCACCTCGCGCTCGTCACGGGGCTGGGTGGCGTCGTACTGCTCGTAGTCGGGGTGCTCGTAGAGGGCGTTGGAGTCGAGGCTGACCTTGGCGTCGAGCGCGTGGACCTGGCCGTTGGGCATCAGGATCAGCGGGTTGATCTCCACCAGGTCGGCGTCGCCCTCCACATAGGCGTTGTACAGCTTCATCAGGATGCTGACGGCACCCTCGGTGGCGGCCGGGTTGAGCTTGGCCCGGACCACCCAGTCCCGACAGGCCTCCTCGGTTAGGCCCTCGGCCGGGTTGATGTGGATGCGGGCGATGGCCTCGGGGTTCGACTCGGCCACGGCCTCGATCTCCACACCGCCCTGGGCGCTGAGCATGCCCAGGTACGCCTTGGCCGAGCGGTCCAGCGTGAAGCTGGCGTAGTACTCCTCGGCGATGTCGGAGGCGTGCTCGATCCAGATCGTCTTCACGATGTGGCCCTTGATGTCGAGCCCGAGGATGTTGGAGGCGTGGGTCCGGGCCTCCTCGGTGTTGTTGGCCAGCTTCACACCGCCCGCCTTGCCCCGGCCGCCGGTGTGGACCTGAGCCTTGACCACCACCGGGTAGCCGACCCGGTCGGCGATGGCCACCGCCTCGTCGACGTTGTCGGCGGCCGCGCCGTCGGAGACCGGGATGCCGTAGGAGGCGAAGAACTGCTTGCCCTGATATTCGAGTAGATCCACGGTGGGAGCCTTCTTGTCGGTGCGCTGTGTCGTCGGTGCGCTGTGTCGTGCGCGACATGACGCCGTAGTACTGCCGTCTACGGTGACGGCCCGCTCGCCGTAGCGGCGAACGACCCTGCGATACTAGAGCCGTGCTGGCGAACATCAAGATTTCGGTTGGTCTGCGGTGCCGGTAGCCCAGGGCGGCCGGCCGCCGTTGCGACAGGTGCTGATGATCGGGCTGGGCGTGGTGATGACGCTGGGCACGATCCTGTTCATCGTCACCTCCACCGGCAACCTGCTGGGCAACCAGTCGTCGCTTCAGATCGAAGCCGGTGATCCGGTGTTCAACCTGGGCCAGGCCGAGGAGCGGGCCAGCGACATCGCCGAGCGGGGGCCCCAGTTCCTGCCCGACCCGTCGGGGGGAGACCGCGACCTGTGGGTCAACCACGTGGGGGGAGACGAGACCAGCGGCTGGTACGCCTTCGGTGCCCGGCCCCTGTCGGCCCCCCGCACCTGCGTTGCCGAGTGGAAGGCCGACGGCAGCCAGTTCGTCGACACCTGCGACGGCACCGTCTACCCCGCCACCGGCGATGGCCTCCCCCAGTTCCCGGTGACGGTCACCGCCGGGGGCGAGGTGTCGATCCGTCTCGACACGATCGCCAGTTCCGACGCCCCGGTGACGGACAGCACGGCTACCACCGGGTAACACTGTAAGGGACAACACCGTAAGGGACGGCCCGGCCCCCTCACCGCCGCCGGCTCCACCTTTGAGGGGATACGACCCGACATGCTCCTGGCCCAGCTCACCGACACCCACATCCTCGATCCCGAGAGCACCGAGGAACGCTGGGTGGACAACAACGGACGCCTCACGATGGCGGTCGACTCCATCAACGCCGAGGCACCCCGCCCCGACCTGGTGGTGGCCACCGGGGATCTCACGAACTGGGGCGAGCCGGGACAGCTGGCCGAGCTCGTGCGCCAGCTGGCCCGCCTCGAGATCGAGGTGCTGGTACTGCCCGGCAACCACGACGACCGGGCGTCGATGAAGGCGGCCTTCGATCAGCCCTGGGCCGAGGCCGACCATCTGAGCTGGGTGGTCGACCGGGCTGGGGTGCGGGTGGTGGGCCTCGACACCCAGCGGCCGGGCGCCGACGGCGGGCTGTTCGATCCCGAGCGGGAGGCCTGGCTGGCCGACGCTCTGGCCGGGGCCGACGGGCGCGCCACCATGATCGCCATGCACCACCCGCCGTTCGACACCGGCATCACCTGGATGGACCACGACATGCTGCCCGGCGCCGACCGGTTCGAGGTCCTGGTGGCGGCCCACCCCAACGTCACCCGCATCCTGTGCGGCCACATCCACCGGCCGGTGCAGAGCCTGGTGGGCGGGGCGCTGGCCACCGTGGGGCTGTCGACGGTGCACCATGTGGCCCTGAACCTGGCCGACGTGTCACCCATCGAGCTGATCCGCGACCCCGCCGGGTACCAGCTCCACCGCTTCCGCCACGGCCGCTGGGTCAGCCACACCCGCTACATCGACACCGCGGAGCCCGCCTTCGCCCCGTCGTGGGCCGACTAGGTGTCCCCTACGGGGACCCGGAGTTTCGCCTGCGGCGAAACATCCCGTGCAGAGATTGTCAGGAGCCTCGGCCGCGCTGAGCGCGGCTGAGGCTCCTGATTTCGGGGGTTTTCACAGGCCCTTGGTCAGGGGGCCGGGGAGGGAGCCGAAGCTGGGATGGGTCCGGGCCCGGAGCTGGCCGTACGGCATGCCGGCATCGAGGCGGGGCAGGTCGAAGCGGTCCGACGCCGGGCCGATCCGCTGGTGACCGGTGCCGCCCATGGCCGTGTCGAGCCCGGCGTCGGCCATCAGCCGCCGGGCCTCGGCACTCACCCGTCCGTAGGGGAACGACTGATGTCGGGGTCGGACCCCGATCGCCTTCTCCACTGCGTTGATCGACGTGACCAGCTCGTCCCAGATCGTGGCCCCGTCGGCCGCCGCCAGGTCGGTGTGGTTGGCGGTGTGGACCCCGATCTCGATCTTCGGGTAGGTGGTGGTCAGTTCCCGTACCTCGTCCCAGGTGAGCGTGAGGCGGGGCGGCTCCGCCGCCGGCTCCAGGGCGTCGGCCAGCTGGGCCAGCAGCCTCGCCCGATCCGGGTGGGAGGCGGCCATCAGGTGGCGGTGCCACGCCCCGAGCACCTCGGCCCCGGCCACCGCGTCGGCCAGATCGACGGCGGCGCCCAGCTCGCCCGACGGCTCGGCCGGGGGCTGGGGGCACCGGTGGTGGGTGCGGGTGGTCACCATCGTGTGGAGCCGGTCGGCCCACTGGGTCTCCCCCCCGTCCACGTACGTGGTGGCCAGGTACACGACGGCCGGCAGCCCGTGGCGGGCCAGGATGGGGGCCGCCACCTCCAGGTTGTCGCGGTAGCCGTCGTCGAAGGTGATGACCACGGTGCCGGGGGGCGGCTCCTCCCCCGCCGCCAACAGAGCCGACAGCTCGCTGATCCCGACCACGTGGCGTTCGGCGGCCAGGAAGGCCACGTGCCGTTCGAACTCCTCGACCGGGAGATGGCCCTCCAGGAACCGGGTCAGGTGCGGGGGCGCCACCGAGTGGTACATGAGCACGGTGGCCCCGCCCCGGGGCGGAAGCCGGTCGAGGGCGTGGCTGCGGGCCAGCGCACCCTGGGCCAGGCGGAGAACCTGGCGGCGCAGTGGGACGAGGGCAATCGTCGGCATTGTCGGGCCTCACTCGCTTCGTGGTTAGGCATAGGGGCCGTCTCCGTCGAGGAACGACGGCTGGAGGGCGGCGAGAGCTGTGGCCTCGGGCGAGCCGGTGGCGGGGCGGTGGTAGTCGACCCGGGTGGCGGCGCTGAACAGCGAGCCGAGGCGGCCGAGCCGGGCCAGCGCTGGGCCGCATTCGGCCGGGAGGAGGATCTGGTTGGCGCCGTGCTCAACGGCCAGGCGGAGGGCGGCCACGGTGAGGCCCTCGGCCCGGGCCTCGGGATCGCCCGGGAGGTAGGCGTCGAGCATCTGGATCCGACGGCGCTCGGGGGTGACGTCGAACCAGGCGACGGCCCAGCCCGGAGCGGCACCGGGCGAGGGCGGGCGCAGCTCCACCACCTGGCGGACCGAGGCCAGACGATGGTCGTCGAAGTAGTAGCGGGAATCGGACCAGGCCCGGTCGGTGGTGACCCAGGGCGAGGCCAGCATCCAGGCCAGAACGGCGTCATCCCGCACGAAACCGGGCCGGCCACCGGCGCCCTCGGCCCCGGTCGCCTCGGCCGACAGGGCCCCGGGCCGCACCTGCCACGGCCCGAACCGACGGCGGGCAGCACCGGCCAGAGCCCGGGTGAGGCCGAAGGCCGTTCCCCGGGCGCAGCCCGTGATCGACCGGTCGAGCAGGGCCGGGACCGGGCGCTCGGCCTTCTGCAGGGTCTTGCGCACGGTGCGCAGGGGCAGGCCCAGCCAGTTGCGCTCCCGGGTCACATCGAGCCGGAGGTAGGTGAGCTCCTTGGCCTTGAAGCCGACGGCGGCGTACAGGGCGGCCGCCTCCTCGGCCGGTCCGGCCACGGCCAGCGACCGCCCGAGCGACAGAGCCTGCATCAGCAGCAGGGCCCCCACCGCCTGGCCCCGCAGCTCCTCCAGCACGAAGAAGGCCGACAACCAGCTCACCGTGCCGGTCTCGCCCGGCTCGCCGGTGGCCAACAGAGTGGGGAACATGCCCAGGTAGCCGACACAGCGGCCTTCCGATCGGGCCACCAGCAGCACCGGCTCGTCCGGGCCGGCCTGAGGATTGGCGGCCCAGGCCCGGGCCCGGCTGCGGGAGATGGGCACCACCGCCCCCGGATCGGCCGCCGCCTCCTCGAGGGCCCGAACGGCCAAGGCCTCGACCTGTCCGGCGGTCACTACCTCGATGGTGGGCTTGGCTGCAGCCATGGCGGGCTTTCGGCGAGAGGGGCGGGGGCACGAAGTGTAGTGAAAGGCGCTGAAGAGCGACGCCGGGTTGCCGTCCCCCGAAGGCCTGCCGTTTCGACCGTCCCCGGAGCGGGGTTTAGCGTGACGAGATGGCCGACACCTTGCCGACAGATAGTGGGCCGACAGATAGTGGGCCGACAGACAGTGGGCCGACAACGGGAGAAGCTCCGGCGGTGGCGCGTGTGAGCGCGCTCGACACGTTCCGGGTGCCCTCGTTCGGGATGATCTGGCTGAGCGGGCTGATCTGGCACCTCAGCCGGTGGGGGGTGTCGTTCCTGGGATCGGTGGTCCTCAATGACCTCACCCACTCCCCTCGCCTGGTCCAGCTCGGCGGCAGCCTCCTCTACGCCCCGCTCCTGGTGGGCGGGGTGGCGGGTGGCCTGGTGTCGGACCGGTTCGACCGGCTCCGCACGGTGCGGGTGCAGCTGGCCGTGATCGTTCCGCTCACCGTGACCATCGGCGCCCTGGCCGCCACCGACCGTCTCCAGGTCTGGATGCTGTACCTCTACATGTTCATGGTGGGAATCGGCTGGGTGACCGACATGACCAGCCGCCGAGCAATGGTGTTCGACATCGTGGGCCCCCAGCGGATGGGCAACGCCATGGCCCTCGAGTCACTGAGCCTCAGCTCCGGGGCCGTGATCGGGCCCCTGGTGGGCGGCACAGCGCTCAAGGCCATCGGCACCGGCCCGTCGTACTACGTGCTGGCGGCCATGGTGGCCGTGGCCTTCGTCGTCCTTCTTCCCGTGCGGCGGCCGGCGCCGGTGGCCACCAACCGCCCGACGACCCCGGCCCGGCCCATCCAGGATCTGCGGGAGGGCGTGCGGGTGCTGCGGTCGAACCGCGGGGTGATGAGCATCCTCGGGGTCACCGCCATCGCCAACTTCTTCCTCTTCGCCTACTCCCCGTTGGTGCCGGTGGTGGCCCAGCGGCTGGGGGCCGAGGCGTTCATGGTGGGACTGCTGGCGGCGGCGTCGGGCATGGGGATGATGACGGGATCGCTGGTGGTGGCCCGCCTCCAGCCGGTTCGGCGAGGGCTGGTGTACGTGGCCGGCGTGGCCGGGGCCATGGTGGTGCTGCTCGGCTTCACCCTGGCCAACACGTACTGGGTGGCGTTCGCCCTGCTGGTGGCGGTGGGAGTGGGCGGGGGCCTGTTCGGCTCCACCCAGAGCGCGCTGGTGATGGCCGAGAGCCCCGAGCACCTGCGGGGCCGGGCCCTGGGGCTGCTGTCAATGGCGATCGGGGCCCTGCCGTTGGGGATGTATGTGCTGGGCGAGGTGGCCCAGCACGTGGGAATCGCCGAGGCCCTGGCCATCCACGTGGGCCTGGGGTTGGTGCTCCACCTGGCCTGGATCACCCGTCACCCCGAGGTCCGCCGTATCACCACCGCCTGACGTTCAGAACTCCTGGAAGGGGGCGGTGGGGAGATAGTCGGGCGGCTGCGGCCGGGGCACCCACTCGGCTTCGGGGACGTGGTGGGCCGGATCGTCCCGGGTGAAGACGTCGATGACGTGCTCGGCCCAGTTGCGCTCGGCTTCCAGCTGGGCGACCCGGCGCTCCCGGCGGCGCCGGTTCTGCTCGGCCACGGCGTCGGCCCAGGCTTGAGCCCAATCGTTCGAGGCGGCGCGGAGCGAGGCGGCCAGGCGACGGGCCTCGTCGTCGTCGCTGGCCGCCTGGAGGCGGAACTCGTCGCCCAGAGGGCCGCGCCAGGCGTACGACGCCTCCCCCGCCGCCCCCGACCGGCTGTCGATTGCACCCTCCAGCCAGATCGACAGGTCGTAGAGCGTGCGGGCCAGAAGCAAGGCGCCGTCGAAGTCGAACGCAACGTCGGCCGTAGCGGTGGTCACGTCGCCAGCATAGCTGGATACGACATCCAACTACACTCAATTGCTCTCAACTACTCTAGATAGTAGGCTGATGCGCTGACTACGATCTGCGACCCACCACAACGTGATCGAACGCCACCCGGGGCCCGTCCGGCGTCTCGACCGGGCGCTCCACCACCTCGGCCTTGGTGACGATCAGCCCTGCCGCCTCCACCAGGGCCCGCACCTCTCCCGGCGTGGCCTGGACGTCGGGGCTCGACGGGCCACCCCAGCCGCCGTCGAGGTTCGAGCGGTCGTGGGCCACCACCAGCAGGGTGCCTCCAGGGGCCAAGGCTTCAGCGGCGTTGGCCACCACCGCCTTGCGGTCGTCGGCCGGGACCTGGAGATAGCAGATCAGAGCGAGGTCATAGACACCGGCGGCCGGCCGGTAGGTGGTCACGTCGGCCACCTCGGCGGTGAGTGACACCCCTCGAGCTGCGGCCAGCTCTTTGGCCTTGGCCATGGCCACGTCGGAGAAGTCCACGGCGGTGGCCTGCCAACCCCGCTCGGCGAACCAGACGGCGTTGCGCCCCTCGCCGGCCGCCAGGTCGAGCATCCGCCCCGGGGGCAGGTCGGCGGTCTCGGCCACCACGAAGCGGTTGGCCTCCCCTGTCCACACCAGCTCCTTCGTGCGATAGCGCTCGTTCCAGTCGTGGCGGTCCATCACCCCATCCTGCCCGAACCCCAGCTGCCCAGCAGAGTCGGAGGTCACAAATGTCCGTACGTTAAACGTCCGGACATTCGTGCTAATCTGACGACCATGTGCCGACAGATCACGTGCCGTCGTTGTGGGAAGCCGAGTTGGGCCGGATGCGGGGCCCATGTGGAGCAGGTACTGGGCGACGTGCCCCGGGACCAGCGCTGCCAGTGCCAGGCCTCGGGCGGCACCCGCCAACCAGCTCCGGCGGAGCGGGGCCAGGGCGCCGGTTGGCTGTCACGCTTCCGGCGTCGTTGAGCCGCCGGGCTCGCCGAGGAGCCGTGATGTTCGGACTTCCGGCTCTATCTCCGTTGGCGGCGCGGCGGCACGATGACATCACGGCCCCCATCCGGTGGACCGGGAGGAGCAGCGAGCGATGAAGAAGAACATGGGATCGATGGACCGGACCGCCCGGGCTGCGGTGGCGGTGGGGCTGGTGATCGTGGCGGCCGTGATCGGCTTCGGCAGCATCGGCGGCATCATCGCCCTCGTCCTGGCGGCGGTCATGGCGGCCACCGCCGCCGTCGGCACCTGCCCGGCCTACCTGCCGTTCGGGATCAACACCTGCCGTACAGCCGCCCACCGCTGACGACGCCGTCGGGCGCGGTGCGGCTCGGCCTCGGTTTCTCGTTGCCTGTCCCCGGGTACTCCCTGGCCGACCGCCAACGAGGAGGCTGGGACCAAATGAACGCAACCGTGCTTTGGGTAATCGCTGTGATCATCGCCATCATCGGTGTGATCCAGCTCCTACAGGGACAGATCATCCTGGGGATCGTGCTGCTGGTGGCAGCCGCCCTGGTGGGCCCCGGTGGCTACAGCATCTTCCGGACGAGGGCCTGATCCATGACCGCCATCCGGATGCCCGATCTCCGGGCGAAGCGCGGGCCCCGCGGGGCCGGCGCCGCCCGGCTTCCCGATCTGCGGGTTCTGGACGCCATCCGGCAGGCGAGCCGAGCTGATGGAGTGGTGGTCTCGACGGCGTTGACCGCCGTCGGGGCCGCCCTGGCCTGGTGGCTGCCGGGCGGGGGCGCGCTGAGCAGCTTGGGCCTGGCCCTCGTGGTGCTCGGCCCGCTTGGCCTGCTGGCCACCCTCACACTGCTCCCGCCGGCCGGGGTCGGTGATGACGCGGCCGCCGACACGGTCGACCACGGAGCCGATCACAGCGCCGACATCGACGAGCGGCTGCCCGTGCTGGAGCTCGAGCGCAGCATGCGCCCGTGATCCCGATCTGCACCGCAGACAGGTAGGAGAACTACGATGCCCGATCTTCAGCAGGCCGCCCGCGAGGCGGCTGATCTCACCGAACAGGCCGTGTCCATGGTCCGGGGCGGAGCCGCCAGTGTAGGCGACACCGTGTTCGGCACCGCCGGGGAGCTGATAAACCAGGCTCGGCCGGGCAAGCGCCGCCGGCTCCCGTGGCCGGTGGCGGCCGCCGTGCTGGTCGTCGCCGCCTGGATGGTGGCCCGCCGGGCCCGCCGCCCCCAACACCTGCAGGCCGTCCCCACCTGATCCTGGTCGCCCCGGCTGGCTTGCCCGCCGTCACACCCCATGCGGATACTGGGGGTGGGACGGCGAGCAGCCGCAACCGGAAGGACGAAGGCCATGGGGAAGCTGGGGCTGGTTGAGGTTCCGATCGTCGACTACGGCGAGGCCGAGGAGGCGATGGCCGCCTACCGGGCCGAGGGCGAAGCCCGCGCCGTGGCCCTGGGGAACAAGGGCCCGGTGCGCTACGGAGTCGACGGCAGGCTCCACCCCGACATCGTGGCGTCGTACACCGAGCACGGCTTCTACATCTTCACCGGCGTGCTCGGTGCCGACGAGCTGGCCGAGATCGAGGCCGACGTGGCCGCCATGCTCGACCGGGCACCGATCACCAAGGGCGCCGAGGTGGACCGCCACGGTCGCCCGGCGCTGGGCACCGGTCTCCAGGGCCGCAACGTGAGCTGGGTGCGCCCCCTGTCAGACCCCCTCGGCGGCACCAACGCCGCCCACGGCCGCCACCCGGCCAAGATGTTCGAGCCCCGCCCGCCGGCCGAGGCCCCGGAATGGGTGGTGCAGCTGTTCCTCGGGTCGCTCCAGTTCTCCGAGGCCTGCCTCCGGGTCTACGGCCACCCCGACATGCTCCGGGTGGCCGAGGCCATCAACGGGCCCGACTTCACCCCGTTCAACGAGGCGGTGTGGATCAAGCAGCCCGGCCTGGGCGGCTCGGTGGCGTGGCACCAGGACGGGTGGACGCACTGGGACGGTCCCCTGATGGACGAGCACACCCACGGCTTCAACTTCATGGGCCAGCTCTACGGGTGCAACGCCGTCAACGGCCTGTGGGTGCTGCCTGGCTCCCACCGCAGGGGCAAGATCGATATCAAGGCCATGGTCGATGAGGCCGGGTCGGATCGGATCCCGGGGGCCGTGCCCCTGTTGTGCGACCCGGGCGACGTAGCCATGACCAGCCGCCAGGCGATCCACGGCTCGTTCGCCAACACCTGCTCCGAGCCCCGGGTGACGATCAACTTCGGGTTCCATCGGCGCTCATCGGTGCTCGGCGTCACCAGCGGGGGCGTCCACAACGACGTGGCGGTGTACGACGAAGACCGGATCGAGCGGCGATCACGGGCGATCATGTGGGCCATCGACGCCCGGGCCCGGCACTTCCCCCACGAAGACCGGTACGCCTACGCCCCCTTCGCCGGCCGGGAAGACGAGTTCCGCTGGGGGCCGGAGGCGGCGGCCGAACTGCGCGACTACAACCTGCTTGACCTGGGGATCTGAGCCAAACCCCGATCGGGTGTGACATATCAACATCGCTCGGAGGGCCGTCTGGGGAGCGGCTCGGGGCCCACTGGGGCATTATCTCCAACATGGTTCAACCGATGATCCCCGAAGCGATGGGCCGGGAGCCCGGGATCAAGGTGTGTGAGCTGTTGCGTCGGCGCCCGGGCATGTCGGTGGAGGAGTTCCAGGCCTACTGGAGCGAGGTCCACGGCCCGATCGTGGCCGAGCTCCCGGGTCTGCGCCGCTACGCCCAGTCCCACCCCCTGCCCGGCGGCTACCGCAAGGGCCCCCTCCCCTACGACGGGGTGGCTGAGCTGTGGTTCGACGACAAAGAGGGCCTGCGGGCCATCGCCGGCACCCATGAGTTCACCCGGGCCAAGGCCGACGAGGCCAACTTCACCGACACCACCAAACTGGTGGAGTTGGTGGTCGACGAGGTGACGCTGAAGGCCGGCCCCATCCCCGAGGGTGGGATCAAGTCGATCGGGTTGGTGCGCCTCCGGCGCGACGTGCCCCCACCCGAGGCCCACCGGTACTGGGCCGAGGTTCACGGGCCCCTGGCCGTCCCCATCCCCCAGCTCCGCCGCTACGTCCAGAGCCATGTGCGGGCCGGAGCCTACGGCGCCGGCAAGCGCCCGGCCTACGACGGCCTCACCGTCACCTGGTTCGACTCGGTGGACGAGATGCGGGCCTCGGCCACCACCGCCGCCTACACCGCCGTGATCGACGACGGTCCCCTCACCCTCGACCCCTCGGGCATCCCCACCCCCACCCTGCTCACCCGGGAGCTGGTCTTCGTCGACCGCTGACGCCCTGGGTCAACCTCACGGCGGCAGGAGCCGATGAGGTGAGGAGAGGTACAGTTTCCTCACGCGGGCCGAGCAGGGACGTTGGATCGATGGACTACGAGGTGATGGTTGACCTGACGACGTCGACGCTGGCCCTCGGCCTGATCGTCGTCGCCTTCGTCCAGCTGATGACGGGTGGCGCACTCGGGCTGGGCCACGCCTTCCGGCGTACGGTCGAACCCCTCCTCGCCTCGATCCGGGCGTCGTCGCCTCTGTCGCGGGCCGAGCTGGCCGACCGCACCATGCTGGTGGCGATCGCCCTGGCTGTGGCCGGCACCGTGGTCCAACAGTCGGTCGCCGGGGTGATCATGGTGGCCATGCTGTACAAGGTGCGGCCCATGGTGCGCCGCACCACCCGGGAGGAACACAAGCTGCTGGCCATGGCCGGCACCCTGTCGATCGATCTGGTTGTCGGGTTCTACCTGCCGATGACGCTGGCCCAGCTGCTGCTGCTGCAGTACCTGTTCGCCGCCTCGATGGCGGCGGTCATGGTCGCCCTGTGCTGGCCCGCCGGCGGCGGGGCGGTCCCCGGCCGGCGCTGGCAGCTGGCCCCGGTCAGGGTCTGATCCGGCCCCGGCGGGAACCGGGCCCGGACGCGCCACGGGCGGCCGCCGCAGCGACCGCCCGTGCCTCCTGAGAGCAGGACTCAGCTCGGGTTCATCCGGAACGACGGGTCGTGACGGCGGATCTCCCGGCGGGCGATCGTCATCTTGTGGACCTCGTCGGGACCATCGGCGATCCGCAGCGTGCGCTGGTGGGCGTACATGTGGGCCAGCGGGGTGAACTGGGTGACGCCAGCGGCGCCGTGCACCTGGATGGCCCGGTCGATGATCTTCAGCGTCATGTTGGGGATGGCCACCTTGATGCCCGAGATCTCCTGGGCGGCGGCCTTGTTGCCCACGGTGTCCATCAGGTGGGCCACGTGGTACACGTACTGGCGGGCCTGGTCGATCTCGATCCGGGCCTCGGCGATGTGGTCCTGGACCAGGCCGTGCTGGGCCAGCAGGCGACCGAAGGTGGAGCGCTCCAGCGAACGCTTGACCATGATCTCCAGCGCCCGCTCGGCCACGCCGATGGAGCGCATGCAGTGGTGGATCCGGCCCGGGCCCAGGCGGGCCTGGCTGATGGCGAAGCCCTCGCCCTCGCCGCCCAGGATGTGGTCTTCCGGCACCCGCACGTTCTCGTAGATCACCTCGGGGTGGCCGCCCCGATCGTGGAAGCCGAACACGTGGGGGTCACGGCCGAAGCTGATCCCCTTGGTGGCCTTGGGCACCACGATCATCGACTGCTGGCGGTGGGCCGGCCCGTCGGGATCGTTCTTGCCCATCACGATCAGCACCTCGCACTCGGGGCGCAGGGCGTTGGACGAGAACCACTTGCGCCCGTTGAGGACGTAGTCGTTGCCGTCCTTGTCGATGCGGAGCTGGATGTTGGATGCGTCGGACGACGCCACGTCGGGCTCGGTCATCGAGAACGCCGAGCGGATCTCACCCTCGAGCAGGGGCGACAGCCAGCGCTGCTTCACCGCGTCCGAGGCGTAGAGGTTGAGGATCTCCATGTTCCCGGTATCGGGGGCGGCGCAGTTCAGCGCCTCAGAGGCGAAGTTGACCTTGCCCAGCATCTCGGAGATCGGGGCGTAGTCGTAGTTCGACATCTTGGTTCCCGGGGCCTGGGGGTCCAGGTGGGGGATGAACAGGTTCCAGAGGCCCCGTTCCTTGGCCGCTGCCTTCAGCTTCTCCATCATCGGCGGGGTGCCATGGACGTTGTCGAGGGCCTCGTACTCGGCGTAGTACTCCTCCTCGTTGGGGTAGATGAAGTCGTCCATGTACGACTTCACCGCCTCCTGCATCTCCAGGCCTTTGGCCGTGAACTCGGGCATGGTGGGCTACCTCCGCGGTCTTTCTACGCACTGATGGCTGGTGGGCCGGTACTCCTTTGGTAGCAGCTTCCGGGCCTCCCGGTCGACTTCCGGCCCGCCGCCCCGCTCAGGATGTCGTGGTCGGCGTGGTGGAGCCGGGGTCGCCAGGCGCCGTGGTCGCCGTACTCGACGTGCTGGCGGGGTCGGCAGCTGCCGTGGTCGCGGTCGACGCCGGCGGCACAGTCGACGCTGGCGGCAC
>CADEDH010000050.1:7981-11129 GCA_902826025.1 uncultured Actinomycetes bacterium | reverse complement strand
CAGCGGCCGGCCGCTCTCGTCGTACAGCAGCACGGGACCCACCGGGGTGCCGTCGGGCCGGTAGGCGTAGACGTTGAGGGCGGTGTCGGCCGATCCCTGGGCCCCAACGGGCGGTAGCGGCGGGATGAGGGTGCCGGAGACCTCGGTGTACACCGGGCCCGAGCCCGAGGAGCGGGCCACCACGAACGACAGGCCGAGCAGCACCACCACGATCCCGGCCAGGATCACGGCGCCGGCGACCATGCCGGCCGGTTGCTGGGGGCGGCCTCGCCGGGCCCGCCCCCAGCGGACCGACCACACGATCGCCGCCCCCAGGGCGACGAGACCCACCACGAGGCTGCCGAACAGGCGGGGCAGCAGCACCGGGCCGGCCCCCACGAAGCCGCCGACGCCGCTGGTGATGGCGCCCAGCACGGCCACGGCCAGCCAGGCCCGCACCACCCACCAGGCCGGGATCAGTTCGGGCAGGAACTCCGTCACCCCCTGCCACCAGCGGTGGCCGGTCACCCGGTCGGCGGCGTCGGTGACGGCCCGTCCCAACGCATCGCCCGGCCGGTACGCCGCCCCGGCGGGCGGGGCGTGAGGCGGGGGCGGGAGCGGGGGCGGCACCGTCGAGGCAGCCGGAGGCGGGGGCAGCGTCGACGAAGGGGGTGGCGGCGGGGGTGGCGGCGCTCCGCGGGCCGTCCCGGCTCCGACGCCGGCGCCCACCAGGACCTGCTCCTGGGGCGTCTCACCGGCGCCACTGTCGGTGAGGAGATCGGGAGCGACGACCCCGGCGGCCGGCTCGCCCAGGCCAGCGGCGGCCCGGAGCTCGGTGGCGTACTGCGGGGGCGGGCCCAGGATCTCCGTCATGGGGCGCCCGGCACCGGCCCGGCGGGCCTCGTGGAGGTGCGAGGCCAGATCGTCGAGCACGTCCTCCAGCTCGTCGGGCTCCAGGTCGGCCAGCTCGGCCCGCACCGCCGCCAGGTAGGCGGCGTCCCCGGCGTCCGTCCCGGAGGTCGGGGTGGGGATGGGATCGGTTGCATCGGTCATCGGGTCACTCCTTCCAGCAGGCCATCGAGGGTTCGGGTGAACTCGGTCCAGCCCTTCATCGAGGCGTGCAGCTGGTCTCGCCCCAGCTGGTTGAGGCCGTAGTACTTGCGGTGCGGCCCCTCGTCGGACGGTTTCACGTAGCTGGTGAGGCGCCCCGCCCGGTACAGACGGCGCAGGGTGCCGTAGACCGAGGCGTCGCCCACGTCTTCCAGACCGGAGTCCCGCAGGGTACGGACGATGTCGTAGCCGTAGGCGTCGCCGCCGTCGAGCACGGCCAGCACGGCCAGATCGAGCACCCCCTTCAGCAACTGGCTGGTGTCCATCCCGTCACCGTCCATCGTGGCGCCTCCCGCGTCCGTCACTCACCGTCACTCGTCGTGCGCTCGACACACTACCGCACAATGCGCACTAGTCGGTCGCGGCTCCGCCGTTCTGCGCGACGAAAACGCGCTCTCCTGCCGAACTGCGTCACCTTTTCCACGAGTTCCGGGGGTTTCGCGACGCAGAACGGTGGCGTGTCGCGGTTTTCGTGACGCAGAACGGCCCGGCGGTGACGGTCAGACCCGTCGAGCTGAAAGCCGACGAATCCGGTTGGCTTTACCGGGAATCGCTCGGTACGGTGACCATGCTGCTATTCCCGACCGCATGAATCAGGTTTTCGCGTGCCAGTTGCCCTCGACCCACCCCCTACCTACCCGGTGAACCTCCTGCTCACCGGCCGCCCGGTGCTGGTGGTGGGCGGGGGCCGGGTGGCGGTCCACAAGGTGGCCGGGCTGCGGCGGGCCGGGGCCGCCGTCACCGTGGTGGCGCCCCACATCGAACCTGCGCTGGCCGACGATCCCGGGCTCACCTGCCACCACCGCCCCTACAGCCAGGGCGAGGTGGCCGGCTACCGCCTGGCCATCGCCTGCACCGACGATGCGGCCGTCAATGCCGCTGTGGCGGCCGACGGCGAGGCCGCCGGGGTGTGGGTCAACTCGGCCGACGACCCGGCCAACTGCCACTTCTTCCTCCCGGCGGTGGCCCACCGCCCCCCGATCCAGGTGGCCGTGTCCACTGGCGGGGCCAGCCCGGCCCTCGCTTCCTGGCTCCGACGCCAGCTGGAGCACGAGATCGACGTCGGCCGCTACACCGACCTGGCCGCCCTCCTGGCCGAGACGAGGGCCGAGCTGCGGGCCACCGCCGGCACATCCGAACACGGGGGCTGGGCCACCGCCCTCGACAACGGCCTGGGGGAGCTGGTGGCGACGGGCGACCTGGAGGGAGCCCGCCACCAGCTCCGTCACCACCTCGGCCTGCCGGTCGAGCCCATGGCGGCGGGCACGCCGTGACCGTGCACCTGGTGGGGGCCGGGCCGGGCGATCCCGACCTGTTGACCGTGCGGGCCCTGCGGCTGTTGCAGGAGGCCGACGTGGTGGTGGCCGACCGGCTGGTGTCGGCCGGCGTGCTGGCCCTGGTCAACCCGGCGGCCGAGCTGATCCCGGTGGGCAAGGACCCGAGCGGCACCTCCACCCCCCAGCACGAGATCAGCCGCCTCCTGGTGGAGCGGGGCCGCCGGCACCCGGTGGTGGTGCGGCTCAAAGGGGGCGATCCGTTCGTGTTCGGGCGGGGCGGCGAGGAGGCCGAGGCCCTGACTGCGGCCGGCGTGGAGGTCGCCGTGGTCCCCGGCGTCACCTCGGCCCTGGCCGGCCCGGCGGCGGCCGGCATCCCGGTCACCCACCGGGGGGTGTCGAGCGCCTTCACCGTGGTCACCGCCCATCAAGACCCAGCCACCGACACCACGCTCGACTGGGACTCGCTGGCCCGCCTCGGCTCCACCCTGGTGATCCTGATGGGGGCGGCCCGGGCCGGCGCCATCCGCCGCCGGCTACTGGCCGCCGGGCGCTCCCCCGCCACGCCGGTGGCCGTCGTCACCGCCGCCACCACCCCGCGCCAGCGGGTGGCCCGCCTCACCCTGGGCGAGCTGGGCGACACGCCGGTGGCCAACCCGTCGGTCATCGTGGTGGGCGAGGTGGCCGCCCGATCGGTGCTCGGCCGTGGCACGCTCGACGGGGAACCGTTGTTGGCCCTCCTGGCCGACACCCCGCCCGCCGCCTGATCACCTTCCCTCCCCTCC
>CADEDH010000050.1:2730-7881 GCA_902826025.1 uncultured Actinomycetes bacterium | reverse complement strand
CCCTCCAGCGAGGACCGCATGACACCTCCGCCCGCCGACGACCGCCGCGACCCCGACGAGCCGACCCCCCGGGCGTGGCGGGAGGCCACCGTGCTGATCCGGGGCGGGCTCAACCGCTCCGCCCACGACGAGACGGCCGAGGCCATCTATCCGACCTCCGGCTTCGTGTACTCGACGGCGGCCGAGGCCGAGGCCGCCTTCGCCGGCGAGGTCGACCGCTACATCTACGGCCGCTACGGCAACCCCACGGTCACCATGTTCGAGGAGCGCCTGCGCCTTCTGGAGGGGGCGGAGGCGTGCCGGGCCACGGCCAGCGGGATGGCCGCCGTGTTCGCCGCCCTCGCCTCCCGCCTGGAGGCGGGCGACCACATCGTCAGCTCCCGGGCCCTGTTCGGGTCGTGCCGGGTGATCGTCGACGAGATCCTTCCCCGCTGGGGCGTCCGCTCCACCCTGGTCGACGGGTGCGACCTCGACCAGTGGGAGCAGGCCCTGGTCGGCGGGGCCAGGATGGTGTTCCTGGAGACCCCGTCGAACCCCGGGCTCGACGTGATCGACCTGCCGGCGGTGGCCGAGCTGGCCCATGCGGCCAAGGCCGTGGTGGTGGTGGACAACGTGTTCGCCACCCCGGTGCTCCAGAAGCCACTGGAGCTGGGGGCCGACATCGTGGTCTACTCCGCCACCAAGCACATCGACGGCCAGGGTCGGACCCTGGGCGGGGCCGTGCTCGCCTCCCAGCGGTTCATGGACGACTACCTCGACCAGTTCATCCGCCACACCGGCCCGAGCCTCAGCCCGTTCAACGCCTGGATACTGGTGAAGGGCCTCGAGACCCTACGGCTGCGGGTCGAGGCCCAGTGCGATCGGGCGACGATCCTGGCCGAGCGGTTGAGCACCCACCCGGCGATCACCACCGTCCGCTACCCGGGGCTGGCGTCGCATCCCCAGCACGACATCGCCAAGCGTCAGATGAGCCGGGGCGGCACCGTGTTCACGATCGACCTCGACTCGAAGGAGCGGGCCTTCGCCTTCCTCGACCGCTTGGCCGTGATCGACATCTCCAACAACCTGGGCGACGCCAAGAGCCTCGTCACCCACCCCGCCACCACCACCCACCGCCGGCTGTCGGCCTCGGCCCGGGCCGCGGTGGGGATCGGCGACGGCATGGTGCGACTGTCCGTAGGCTTGGAAGACGTGGAAGACCTGTACGACGATCTGATCCAGGCCCTGGCGGTGCTGGGATGACGCCCCCCGTGGGGTTCAGCCGCAGCAGCGGCGGCGACGAGGCCGGCGGGCGGCTCCGGTACCGACTGCTCACCGGGCCCGACGACCATGCCTTTTGCGAGCGGGTGTCGCAGGCCCTGGCCGAGGGCTACGTGCTCTACGGCTCGCCCGCCATCACCTTCGACGGCGACACCGCCATCGTGGCCCAGGCGGTGATCCTGCCGTGACCCTGCCCTGACCCCGGGCGGCACCCCGTGACCGACACCCCTCAGGTGACGGCCTACCTGGCCCCGCTGGGGTACGAGGCGGAGCTGAGCCAGGAACTGCACCGGGCCGGCGTGGCCGAGCACGACCTGCGGTGGGTCCACGATCGCCTGGCCGTGGTCAGCGGACCGCCTCCCATCGAAGCCGCCTGGGCCCTCAACACCTGGTTCGACGTCGAGGCCCTGCCCATCACATCGATCGGCGACGCCGCCCGCCAGCTGCGGGACCGCCAGCGCAACTGGGCCGGCTTCGCCCCGGCACCCGGGGGACGAGCCGGGCTCATCGCCGAGCGGCTGCCCCACGTGTCGGGTCGGCCGCTCGAGCTGGGGGATCCCGCTCCGGCCAGCCCGCTCGGCTCGTGGACGCTGCTGCACCCCGATCTCGTGCTGGCAGCCCAGCGGTGCTCCAGCCCCTTCCCCAACGGCGAGGTGCCCCTGGTCGAGCTGCGGGAGGGCCCACCGAGCCGGGCCTACCGCAAGCTGTGGGAGGCATTCGTGGCCCTCGGCCGGTTCCCCGGGCCGGGCGAGCGGGCCGTCGATCTCGGCGCCAGCCCCGGCGGCTGGACCTGGCTCCTGGCCCAGCTCGGCTGTGACGTGCTGGCCGTCGACAAGGCCCCGCTCGACCCTGCCGTCGACTCCCTCCCCGGCGTCGGCTGGCTCCAGGGCAGCGCCTTCGGTGTCGACCCCGCCGCCGTCGGCGACCGGCTCGGCGGGGCGCCGAGCTGGGTGTGTTGCGACGTGGCCTGCTACCCCGACCGCCTGTTCGGCCTGCTCGAACGGTGGCGCTCCCTCACCCCGGCCCCGGCCGTGGTGTGCACCGTCAAGCTCCAGGGCGTCACCGACCACGACGTCACCGACCGCCTCCGGTCCCTCCCCGGTGCCCGCCTCACCCACCTGTTCCACAACCGCCACGAGCTCACCCTCCTGTTCGACAGCTGACCGGCCGCCTGGCGCCCCCGCAACCCCCGAACTCTGTCGAGAACTACGCTTCTACGCCGTATTTGTCGACAGAGTTCGGCCCCGGGCCCGGACGGCGAGCCAAAACTGAGGCGGGTCAGCTGCATAACAATATCTTTATATTTGGATCCTGGGATGGTACCCTGCCGGGATGGACCGGCTGATCCAGGCTCTCCGAGCCGCTGGCGAGCCCACCCGACTCCGCATCCTGGTGATGCTGGAGGGCGGGTCGGAGCTCACCGTCACCGAGATCTGCCGGATCCTGGGCCAGAGCCAGCCCCGGGTTAGCCGCCACCTCAAGCTCCTGTGCGACGCCGGCCTCCTGGCCCGCCAGGCCGAGGGCACCAGCGCCTACTACCGCCACGCCCGCTCCCCGTTCGCCCGGAGCTTCCTGGCCGGGCTCGACCCGCTGATCACCGACGACGCCGCCGGGACCATCGCTCGGGACCAGGCCCAGCTCACCGCCATCCGGGCCGAGCGGGCCGAGCTGGCCGCCCGCTCCTTCGAGCGGATCGCCCTGGAGGAAGAAGTGCTGCGAGGCCGGGCCGTCAACCAGCCGGCGGTGGAGACGGCCATGGTGGCCCTGGCCGCCGAGCACCCGATCGACCGCCTGCTCGACATCGGCACCGGCACCGGCCGGGTGCTGGAGCTGTTCGCCCCCCACGTGCGGGCCGGCGTGGGCGTGGAGCTGAGCCGGGAGATGCTGAACCTGGCCCGCACCCGCCTGGAGGCCAACCACCTCGACCACTGCTCGGTGCGCTACGGCAACGCCTACCACCTCGACGTGGAGATGGGCAGCGTGGGCCTGGCCGTGCTCCACCACGTGCTCCACTTCCTCGACGAGCCGGCCCGGGCCGTGGAACAGGCGGCCCGGAGCGTGTGGGCCGGCGGCCGCCTCCTCATCGTCGACTTCGCCCCCCATCACCTCGAAGCGCTCCGCACCGAGCACGGCCACCGCCGCCTCGGCTTCACCGACGCCGAGGTCGTGCACTGGTGCACGGCCGCCGGCATGGCGTCGGTCACCGTCAACCACATCACCCTGCCCCACCCCGGGCCCGATTCGCTCACCGTCACCGTCTGGGTGGCGACGCAAGCCGCCGATGCCCCCACCGTCCGCAGCCTGGAGGTTGCCTGACATGATCCCGCTGCCGCACACCCCCCGGGTGTCGTTCGAGTTCTTCCCGCCCGCCGCCGACGACACGAGGGCGGAGCTGAACGAGACGGCGACCAGCCTGGCCGCCTTCGCCCCCAGCTTCGTGAGCGTGACCTACGGGGCCGGCGGCACCAGCCAGGACCGCACGCTGCGGACCCTGGGCGACCTGGCCCGGGTGCTCGACGTGCCGGTGGTCGGCCACCTCACCACGGTCAACGCCCGCACCGACGCCATCCACGAGACGCTCGACGCCTACCGCTCGCTCGGCGTGAACCACGTGGTGGCCCTGCGGGGTGATCCCCCGGGCACGATCGACGGCGCCGCCGCCGAGCCCCCAGCGGGCGACTTCACCTCGGCCATCGACCTGGTGAAGGCGATCCGGGACCGGTCCGATGGCGACGAGTTCCAGATCTCGGTGGCCGCCTATCCCGAGGTCCACCCGAAGGCGGCGTCGGCCCAGGCCGACCTCGACCATCTGAAGGCCAAGATCGACGCCGGAGCGAACCGGGCCATCACCCAGTTCTGCTTCGACACCGACGTGTTCCTCCGCTTCCTCGACCGGGCCCGCTCGGCCGGCATCACCACCCCGATCGTGCCCGGCATCATGCCGGTGGGGAACTTCTCCCGCCTGCGCCGCTTCGCCGCCCGCTGCGGCGCCAGCGTCCCGCCCTGGCTCGACAGCCTCCTCCACGACCTCGACGACGACCCCGAAGTGGGCCACCTGGTGGCCACGTCGATCGCGGTGGAACAGATCCGCCGCCTGGCCGCCGAGGGCATCGTCGACTTCCACTTCTACACGCTCAACCGGCGCCAGCTCACCGCCGCCATCTGCCGCAGCCTGGGCCTCGGCACCCATCCGGTCGCCGCCGGGGCGGCCCCGGCCGAGACGGCCACCGCCCCCGAGCGGATCGCGGTGACCACCCCGGCAACCGCTCCCAGCACCCCCGAGGAGCGGGCGGCCCGGACCACCGCCCTGCGCCGGGCCATGAGCGAGCGGATCCTGGTGATCGACGGGGCCATGGGCACCATGCTCCAGGACCGCAACCTGCACGAGGCCGACTTCCGGGGCGAGCGCTTCGCCGATCACCCCGTCGACCTCAAGGGCAACTTCGACATCCTGGCCCTCACCCGCCCCGACGTCCTCGTAGACATCCACTCGGCCTATCTGGAGGCCGGCTCGGACCTCGTATCCACCAACACCTTCACCGCCACCGCCATCGCCCAGGCCGACTACGGCACCGAGCACCTGGCGGCCGAGATGAACCGGGAGGCGGCCCGGGCCGCCCGCTTGGCCGCCGACGAGTGGACGGCCCGCACCCCGGACCGGCCCCGGTTCGTGATCGGGGTGCTCGGCCCCACCAACCGCACGGCGTCGATCTCGCCCGACGTGAACGACCCGGCCCGCCGCGACGTCACCTTCGAGCAGCTCGAAGCGGCCTACACCGAGGCCCTGGAGGCCCTGGTGGAGGGGGGTGCCGACGTCATCATGATCGAGACGATCTTCGACACCCTCAACGCCAAGGCCGCCATCTACGGCTACCTCCGCTACGTGGAGCA
>CADEDH010000050.1:0-2630 GCA_902826025.1 uncultured Actinomycetes bacterium | reverse complement strand
AACATCGTGGGCGGCTGCTGCGGCACCACCCCCGACCACATCCGCCAGCTGGCCGCCGCGGTGGAGGGCGTCGCCCCCCGGGTGGTCCCCCAGCCGCCCACCGCCACCCGACTGTCGGGCCTGGAGCCGATGACGGTCGACGCCACCAGCCTGCTGGTGAACGTGGGCGAGCGGACCAACGTGACCGGGTCGGCCCAGTTCGCCAAGCTGATCAAGGCCGACGACTACGACGCGGCGGTGGCCGTGGCCCGCGACCAGGTGGACAACGGGGCCCAGATCATCGACGTCAACATGGACGAGGGCCTGCTCGACGCCGAGGCGGCCATGACCCGCTTCCTCCGGCTGATCGCCGGCGAGCCCGACATCGCCCGGGTGCCGGTGATGATCGACTCGTCGAAATGGTCGGTGATCCAGGCCGGGCTGCGTTCGGTGCAGGGCAAGCCGGTGGTCAACTCGATCAGCCTCAAGGAGGGCGAGGAGCAGTTCCTGGCCCAGGCCACCGAGGCCCTGCGCTACGGGGCGGCCGTGGTGGTGATGGCGTTCGACGAGACCGGCCAGGCCGAGACGCTGGAGCACAAGGTGGCGGTGTGCCACCGGGCCCACGACCTGCTGGTGAACCGGGTCGGCTTCGCCCCCGAAGACATCATCTTCGACCCCAACATCTTCGCCGTGGCCACCGGCATCGAGGCCCACGCCGACTACGGCCGGGCCTTCATCGAGGCCGCCCGGCGGATCTCCACCGAGCTGGCGCCGTCGAAGGTGTCGGGCGGGGTGTCCAACCTGTCGTTCTCCTTCCGGGGCAACAACGCCCTGCGGGAGGCCATGCACGCCGTGTTCCTCTATCACGCCGTGCAGGCCGGGTTGTCGCTGGCCATCGTCAACGCCGGGCGCCTCCCGGTCTACACCGACGTGCCCGACGCCCTGCGGGAGCGGATCGAGGACGTGCTGTTCAACCGCCGGCCCGACGCCACCGAGCGCCTGACCGAGGTGGCGGCCGAGGCCCAGGGCACGATGCAGGCGGTGGGGGCCGACCTGAGCTGGCGCAACCTGCCGGTGCGGGACCGCCTGGTCCACGCCCTGGTCCACGGGCTCGACGAGTTCGTGGTGGACGACGCCGAGGAGGCCCGCCAGGCCTCGTCCCGGGCCATCGAGGTGATCGAGGGGCCGCTGATGGACGGGATGAACGTGGTGGGCGACCTGTTCGGGTCGGGCCAGATGTTCCTGCCCCAGGTGGTGAAGAGCGCCCGGGTGATGAAGAAGGCGGTGGCCCATCTGGAGCCGTTCATCGCCGGGGAGGACACCGAGCGGCGGGCCGCCGGCAAGGTGGTGCTGGCCACGGCCAAGGGCGACGTGCACGACATCGGCAAGAACATCGTGGGCGTGGTGCTGCGCTGCAACAACTACGACGTGATCGACCTGGGCGTGATGGTGAAGCCGGAGACGATCCTGGCCGCGGTGAAGGAGCACAACGCCGACGTGGTGGGCGTGTCGGGGCTCATCACCCCGAGCCTGGACGAGATGGTGCGGGTGGCGTCCGAGCTGCAGGCCGGGGGCTTCGAGCTGCCGCTGCTGATCGGTGGGGCCACCACCTCCGAGATCCACACCGCCATAAAGATCGACCCCGCCTACACCCACCCGGTGCTCCACGTCACCGACGCCTCCCGGGCCGTTGGCGTGGTGTCGAAGCTCCTCAGCGACGACGCCGCCACCTACACCGCCGAGATCGCCGCCACCTACGACCGGATCCGGGTCTCCCGCCAGGGCGGGGCCACCACCAAGCTGGTGTCGCTGGCCGACGCCCGGGCCAACCGGGTGCCGATCGACTGGTCGTCGTACTCGGCGGTGCCGCCGTCGTTCACCGGGGTGCGGGAGATCGACGACATCAAGCTCCAGACCCTGCGGGACTACATCGACTGGACCCCGTTCTTCCGGGCCTGGGACCTGGTGGGCTCCTACCCCCGGATCCTGCAGGACCAGACGGTGGGCAAGGCCGCCCGGTCGCTCCACAACGACGGGCTGGAGATGCTGGAGGAGATCATCGCCGGCCAGGTGCTGGAGGCCAAGGCGGTGGTCGGCTTCTGGCCGGCGGCCGCCGTGGGCGACGACATCGAGGTCGACCTGGCTGCCGGTGGGGGCACCGGTGCACCGGTTCGGCTCCACACGCTGCGCCAGCAGGTGTCACACAACGACGACCGGCCCAACTTCGCCCTGGCCGACTTCATCGCCCCGGCCGATACGGGGGTGACCGACCACATCGGCGCCTTCGTGGTGTCGACCGGGGCCGGGGTCGACGAGCTGTCGGCCAAGTACGAGGCCGACAACGACGACTACCGGTCGATCATGGTCAAGGCCCTGGCCGACCGGCTGGCCGAGGCGTGCGCCGAGTACCTGCACCACCGGGTGCGGACCGAGCTGTGGGGCTACGAGCGCCAGCACTTCTCGACCGAGGAGCTGCTGCGGGAGCGGTTCCAGGGCATCCGGCCCGCCCCCGGCTACCCGGCCTGCCCCGACCACACCGAGAAGGGCACGCTGTTCTCGATGCTGGAGCCGGAGCGCCGGATCGGGGTGTCGCTGACCGAGAGCTACGCCATGTCACCGGCGGCGTCGGTGTCGGGCTGGTACTTCGCCCA
>CADEDH010000049.1 GCA_902826025.1 uncultured Actinomycetes bacterium | reverse complement strand
TCGTCGGGCGGTATCGCGGCTGCTGCGTCCATCACTCCTGCGGCCAGGGCTGCGCCATGTCCGCTCGGCTCTGTTCTCGCCCTGTCGAGTAGTGGCTGCCAGGCCGTTCCGTCGCTGGTCACCGTTTGCGCTGCCGCCCAGCGCCGCAGGGGCGGCCACACCGATCGGCGGACATCGCCGTGGCTGTTGGTTGTCACGGTCACCTCGTGGTGGACGAAGCTGACGGTGAGCAGGTTGAGATCCTCGGGGGCGAGTAGATCGGAGTCGGCCAGCCGGTGGATGAGGTGATGGGCTGCTTTGCGCCATCGATGGTCGGTGCAGAGCAGGAGTGCGGTGATCGCGGCACCGTCGGCGTCGTTGGCGTGGAACCGGCGGAACAGGATGAAGGCTTCATCCCACGCGGTCGAGCTCTTGATGCCATGCGGGGTGATCAGCACCGCCCACAACTCGTCCACGGTGTCCGCTGAGTGGAGCGCGAGGAACGTGTCCTGCCACGACGGGAAGATCACCGTAGACCTCCATCGAACGGGATCATCTCAACCCCTTGGCCCGCAGAGAGCCTGGCAGCGGCGCTGCAGGTGGTCGCGGTGCCAACCGGGTTGGTCGGCTGCGGCGAACACGGCGAGTGCGCCCGGTCGATCGCCGGTTTCGAGGAGCGCTTTGGCCATGGCCTCGATCGGCTGCCACCACCGGGATCCGAGCCGTTCAGCGGTGGCGACGAACCGGTCGTGGGTGCCGGTGGCGATGTACAGATCGGGTAGGGCCCGGAGAGCTTCGTCGGCTTCCCAGTCGAGAACGAGCCTGCGGTGCTCGATCTCGAGGTCGACGAGGATCGACTCGATCAGATCCGTCTCGTCGGTGGTGGCCGACGCGAACCAGGCTGTGGTGTTGTCGTGGTCTACGGCGTAGGGCTCCCAGATCCGCAGCTCGCCCAGATCCCGCCAGTAGACCGCGGGATCGAGGCCGGTGCTTCGCCAGTCGATGGCCAGGTAGGCCAGCCACGCCTCGGTCCGTGCTTCGCCCACGGCGCCGTAACTGTCGTCGGTGTGATCGGCCAGGACCAGCCCCGCAGTGTGGAACGCCCGATACAGGGCCAGACGATCGGGCAACGTCCGCCGGGGCCCGTCGAGATCCCGGCAGCGTTTTACCAACCGGTCGACGAGGGAGAACGCGGCGCCTTTCGAGGTGTGACCGACCCGTTCCACGATCGGACGGAACCGCTGGTAGAAGGCCTCCGGGTTCGACGGGAAGGCCGTCCAATGACCGAACCGGGCCCGCCGGCACAGCCGCGAGCGGGGCCTGGCCAGCATGGCCGGTGTCATCGCCCGGTTTTCCAGTGACACCCGACCGGTCACCTTGTCCCGGGCCCGACGCACAACCGCCTTGTCGCCGAGAACCCCCGCGTCCGCCAGGTCGCCCACACGAAGCGAGGCGGCATCGAGGCGCTCAGCGAGGTCCCACAGGTGGCTGAGCTTGGCTTCGGCTTCTCGTCTCCCGCTGAGCTGCGGCCGCCGGATCGAGGCGATGATCACCTCGGCGAGACCATCGAGGTCGCCGTCGTGGTCGACCAGGGCCACGACGCTGAACCACAGGTCCCACCGCGACCACTCCCGCCCGGCGCGCTCGGCCCACACTTCCGGACCGAAGCGCTGAACCCTACGAGGCGTGCCGCTCACCACGGCGCAGTCCGGGGCCCAGTAGCCGACAACCGGATCGCAGCCAGCACCGTGGCCTCCCCTTCGACCGACAGTTCCACTCGCCGCTCCCGCCAATCACCAGACTCGGCAACGACACCACACAACCTCAAGACCTGCGACGAACCGTGGAACGCTCGGGCGACCTCACGCTCGCCCGGCGGCTGACGCTGCCCACCGCTCTCGGAGGTGGCCCAGCCCATGTCGGCGGCCATGGCGGCTACATCGGCGAAGAGTGCCCTGGCCGTGACGGCCCCGGCCCGGTCCAACATCACAAGACCGCAGCACTCCACTACGAATCGATCCCAGCCCGGCTCTCCGAGATTGGAGACCAGCAGCCTCCAGGCCTCGTCCGGCGCGGCGGCTGCTGCGCCCAGCTTCGTGCGCCGCAGCGTCTTGTTGTGCTTGCGCAGCGCACCGACCGACTGCAACCAACTCCGGAGCTGATGCACCATGGGAGCGTCGATCTCGGTGCGGGGCAACCCCTCCGACGCCCACGGATCATCCCACGGGCGCTCGGCATGGAAGCGACCGACAACCGCCGGCGACAAATACCCGGCCTGGGTCAACGGCTGCTCGTCACCGAACGAGGTGAGGAACCAGGTCACCGGCAGCATCATCGACCCCACCCCAGCCGGCACCCCGACCGGATGCAGCAACCGGTTCGCCAACCGCCCCCGCAGCGCCGCCAGCGGCTCACACCGCCGCTCAGCGCCGTCGACCCACTGCTGGAGCCGTTCGGTGACCACCGCCGTACGCCACGACTGCCCCGGCTCGACCGGATGATCCCCGTCAAGGGCCTCGGCTGCGATCTCAGCCTGGATCCGACGCCAGCCCCGGCCCCCCACCACCAACCGGCCCGACACGATCGCTGCCTCCAACGCGTCCTCCACCGCGGAACGGGCCGTCGACTCGGCGTACCCCATCACCGCGCCCCACTCGAAACCATCGAGATCCGGGGGCTCGATACCCGAAACGTCCTTCGCCTTACGCATCGCCCCCAAGCCCGCAGCATTCGACTCATCGAAGGCGGCATGAACCCCACGGGTGGTGTCGCTCCGACAGATCGCCGCATACCGGCAGAGGCCGAGCTCGTCGAACAACACCGCCGCCACCTCAGCCAAACGGCCCATGTAGCCGACCTCGTCGGTCAGATACTTCGTCGCCAGGACATACCACAACCAGTCCTGCACCCCCGCCTGACGCAACACCTGCGGGCCCTCACCCCACGTCAACGACTCCAACACGTGCGACGCCTCACCAGCCAGCCCAGCGTCCCGCTCCCCTATCCGCCCGATCGCCTCCTCCCCATCGGCCACACTCAACTCGAACGGCTCACGACAATTCTGCGCCAGCTCACCCATCAGCGCAGTCTCCCCAAACCCGAAGCCAGTTCCACACCAGCGGCCTCGACCTGTGTCCACGGCCGAGCAGGCCATCCCTCGACCCGCCCTGACGGCTCCGGCCCGCCAGCGACGTGATGGCCGGCCGCACGCCACAGCCGGCGGACCCCTCCTGACCAAGCCGCGGCAACCAGCTTCTCAACGCCACCTGCGGCCGGCCGGCCCCCCGACGAGGCTCTGGCTGGATCAGTCGGGCCGGCCGGCCCCTAGGCGGTGGCGATCAGGCGGATCCAAGACTGAACTACGTGGATGGTTCACGGAAGCTACGACTTGCCGTGGAACACCTCGTCGATGCGCTCGCCGGCTTGACGATGTTGTTGGGTGACCGTGTGCGTGTAGGTGTTGAGCGTGACGCCGATGTCGGCATGTCCGAGGCGCTCCTGCATTACCTTGTCATCGCCGACGGCGACGCGACCGACAGACTGTGCGGTATGGCGCAGGCCCTTGGGCGTGAGGGGCGCAACTCCGACTTCGTCGCAGAGGCGTTTCATTGCCCGTGCAAACGTGTTGGGGTTGACCCTGTCGCCCTCCTCGGTGGTGAACAGCGCTACTTGCTGCCCGGCGACACCCAGCAGGTTGAGCTCGGCCGCTTGACGTTCGCGGTATGCCCTGAGCATCGCGGCGGTGGCGGAACCGATGGTCACGAGACGATCACTGGTGTCGGTCTTCAAGAGCTCCCGCAGCTCGGGCCGACCTCGAACCACCACGTATTGCCTGTGCACCTCGACGATGCCGCCTTCGGGATCAACGTCATGCCAGTCAAGACCCAGTAGCTCGCCCCGTCGAAGGCCGGTGACGAGACCGAGATGGAACGCTGGGTAGAGCCTGTGGCCTCTGGTCGCTTCGAGAAACGACCGTGCTTCGGCCAGGGTCCAACCTTGCTGTTTCCCTGACGTTCGCCGCGCCCGGGGCGGCCGCGTCAAGACAACCGGGTTCCGCTTCAGAGGGCCGCGCTGGACAGCGTGCTCAAGTGCCATCGAGAGGATCTTGCGCACCAGCCTCGTCGACGTTGCACCGAGACGAGGGCGCTCGCCCTGGGGAGCAACGCTGAGGTCGGTTATCCAATCGTCGACAATTTCGGGTGTGAGGTCCATGAGTCGTACCGAACCGAGCAGGGGAACGATGTGACTGTCGACGGCCCATCGATACTGCTCGAAGGTGTTGTCGGCGACTCGGCCCTCGACTGAGCGCAGCCAGACCTCGCGGACGTAGTCTCCGACTGTCTCACGCGAGGACCCGATTCGCCCCTCGGCCAGCGACCGGCTGAACTCCTGTGCGGCCTTCTTGGTGGCGAAGGTTCCGAGCTGGCGAACGCGGCGACGTCCCGATCCAGGATCGTAGCCGGCTTGCCGGACGGTCCACTTGCCTCGCTGCTTCTGGACGGTGACTTCCGCCGCGGCTACTCCCCGCACGTGCCCAGCGTAGTACATACGCTTTGCATACACGCGACGAGACCCGGGCTAGACGCCCGGGTCTCGTAGGCTTCTGACCTGCGGTTTCTTGTCGGGCTGGGGAGATTTGAACTCCCGGCCTCTTGACCCCCAGTCAAGCGCGCTAGCCAAACTGCGCCACAGCCCGTGGCCCCACGATGCTACCGGGGACCCGGCGTCGCCGCACCGCTTTCCCCGCCGGCCAGCGGGAAAAGATGCGGCTGCCCGTCGGGGTATCAGAACTGCGTCACGGAAACCGTTGCACGCAGGCGAACTGCGTCACGTCCTCGACGAAATCCGTGGAAGACGTGACGCAGAAGGACGGAGAG
This sequence comes from uncultured Actinomycetes bacterium, assembly GCA_902826025.1. Classification (GTDB taxonomy): domain Bacteria; phylum Actinomycetota; class Acidimicrobiia; order Acidimicrobiales; family SZUA-35; genus CADEDH01. The sequence goes on along the minus strand of CADEDH010000049.1, from coordinate 43,400 downwards.
GCGCGAGATCCGCGGCGCAGACTGGTGGGTGGTCGGAGTTCCCGGCGGCGCAGCGAGCAGCAACCGGCGGATACTCACACGTGGCCGGCGACCCACACGAGACCCTGGACCAAGCGGTAGCCGAGGTACAGCACGAGCACGGCGATCATCAGCCAGAAATGCCACGGGGCCCGGGCGGGCGACTTGCCGCCGTTCATGTCGGCTTTGTCGACCTCGTTCCCGCACGTGACGCAGGTCCCGTCGTCCTTCAAGGCGTTGGGTGCCTGGTAGGCGTCGCACGTATCGCACCAGGGCATCAGCCGACCCCGCTCCCCCGCTACGCCCGTCGGCGGAGTACGAGCACGGCCAGGTCGTCGGTCGCCGGCCCCCCGGAGAAGTCCCGCGCCGCTTCCACCAGCACCTTGGTCATGACGTCGGGCGCCGCAGTCGGGTCACGGCGGATCATGGTAGCGACGCCGTCTTCCCCGAACATCGCCTCTCCCCGCCGAGCCTCGGCCAGCCCGTCTGTGTACAGCACCGCCACGTCGTCCAACTCCCAAGCCAGCTCACGGGAGTGGTACTTGGCCCGCTCCGACAGCATCAGCAGCGGCCCGGTCGCCCCCAACGGACGCACCTCCCGGCTGTGCCACACGAACGCCGCCGGATGGCCGGCCGATGCGTAGCGCAGGGTCTCGGCGTCGGTGTCGAACACCAGCACGCACAACGAGATGAACTCCTCGCCCCGCTCCAGCACCGACAGCTGGGCGTTCAACTCCTCAAGCGCCTGCCCCGGATCACGGAACTGCAGCAGAAACGCCCGCAGCAGGTACTTGGCCTGCAGGGCGGTGATCGACGGCTCGATGCCGTGCCCCGTGACATCGCCGATCACGGCCGCCACCCGGTGCTCGTCCACTCGGAACACGTCGTAGAAATCGCCGGCCATCGCCCCACTGCCGGGCTGGTAGGCCGATCCGATCTCGAAGCCGGGCAGATCGGGCAGGGTGGGTGGTGCCAGCCGGGCCGCCCACTGCAGGGGCGCCAGTTCTTCCTGACTCAGCACTTCCCGCGCTTTCTGCTCCACGTCGGCCCGGTCGGCCGAGATCCGGGCCAGTTCAACCTGCACCTTGCGATCGCCGAGGGCCAGAGCCGCCGGCACGGCCAGCAGCGATACCGCCACCGCCGGCCACACGCCGATACCGGCCACGGTGACCACCACCAGCGCCAGGGCGGCGATGGCGGTGAACACGCCGGCCTGGTAGTCACGCCGGTAGTCGTTGTTGGCCAGGCGCCACAGGTCCCGGGGCACGCTCTCCCGGTCGAGACGACGCATCACCTGGCGCCGCAGGAGCGCGATCCGTGCCCACTCCACCGCAGAGGCAGCGCAGACCAGGGCCGCGACAGCAGGGATGAGCCGTTCCATCGTAGGTCAGACTACTCGCCGCCGACGGCGTCCACAGTTGGTGACCTCCCGCCGTCGGCTACTCATCGCGGTGGACCACTACTCCAGGTGATGGGTACTACGACCATTGTCCACTTGACAGCATTATCTCTAAGCTTGTCCCCGCGGCAACCCACGGCAGCAATAATGGAGTACTGTCGTATTCAATACATAGAATTGCTCACGAAGGGGTACTGAGGAAGGGACCCCTTGTTCGATCAGCCGCCGCTTTGGCCGAGCTTTCGCCCATCTCGGTCACCTGCACCCACCGCACCCAGGAGCAGTAGTGACACCCTCTTCAGCGCCTTCATCCGCGCCCTCCGGGCCGATCCCGCGCTCGTACCCCGGCCCCGTCAAGGGGAGCCCAGCTGAAGCGCTCATGGATTCCGTCGAGGACATCTGGCATGCCCAGGGCGATCTCGCCCTGTCGGTTCGTCGGCTCACCGCCGCCAGCCGCACCACGAGCCAGGCTATCTACACCTACTTCGGCTCGATGGACAACCTCCTCGACAGTGCCTTCAATCGGGCGCTCACCGAACTCGACGAGGCCACGGTCGCGATCGCCCAGCCGTCAGACTGGCTTCGCTATGCCCTCGATCACCCTGCACGCTGGCAGATGGTGCAGGTCGACCGGGGCCCCGGGGCACGCAGAAGCGAACTCCTGACGGCGGTGGCCGAACGCCTGTCCCATCTCACCGGGTACGACCCGCTGCAGACGGCTCAGCTGAACGGTCTGATCGATGCTGCCATCGCCGGCCGCCTCGATCCGGACATCGCCATCGCCGCAGCCGACCGGCTCTGACCCGGGCGCCCCGGGCTCCCCAAGAGCCCGGAGGGCTCCCTCAGTCCGACCGGGCCCGGACCCGCAGCTTGATCGGCGTCGGCCCGATCTTCAGTCCGTCCCGCAGCTTTCGCTCCAGGTAGCGCAGGTAGGAGTCGGGCAATGCCCGGTTGGCGAACAGGGTGAAGGTGGGCGGATCCACCGCGGCCTGCGTGGCGTAGAGCACCCGCGCCCCACCCGGTGCCGGCTGCGACTGCTGGGCCAGCCGGATCACGTCGTTGACCTGCCGGGTGGGTGTCCGCTGCTGGTAGGCGTCGAGCGCGGTGCTCATCGACGGCAGCAGCTTGTGCACCCCCTTGCCCGACAGGGCCGAGATACGGTGCACCGGCACGCCGGGAAGGAAGCTGAGCTTGCGGGCCAACTGGTTGCTGATGTTTTCCTTGTCGTCCGTGCTCAGCAGCTCCATCTTGTTCAGCACGATCACGATCGGGCAGCCGGCGGCGTCCACTCGTTCGGCCAGGCGCTGGTCCTGGGCCGTCACGCCCTCGGTGGCGTCGATCACCAGCAGGGCCACGTCGGCCGAGTCGACCGCCTTCAGGGCCCGCACCACCGAGTAGTACTCGGTGTCCTCGTCGATCCGGCTCCGCCGTCGCATCCCGGCCGTGTCGAGGAACCGGATCGGCCCCCGAACGGTCTCCACCACGGTGTCGACCGTGTCACGCGTCGTGCCCGGCATGTCGTGGACCACCGAGCGCTCCTCCCCGATCAGGCGGTTGAACAGCGTCGACTTTCCGACGTTGGGCCGCCCCACCAGGGCGATGCTGAACACCCGCTCGTCGGCTGCCGCCATCCCCCGGGCCACGCCCACTCGACCGGAGGCCGTCTCGTCCTCGTCGCCGTCGTCGCCCTCCCCGCCGAGGCCATTGGCCGCCGAGCCCTCGACTCCGGCGGGATCGGCGGCGGCGTCGGGTTGCGGCGCAGCTTCGGGCAGCACGGCCACCAAGTGGTCGAGCAGATCGGCCACCCCGCGTCCGTGGATCGAGCTGACCGGCAGCGGCTCGCCCAGCCCCAGACGCACGAGATCCCAGATCCCGGGCTGGTGCCGGTCGTCGTCGACCTTGTTGGCCACGAGGAACAGGGGCCGCCCGATTCCCCGCAACCGCCGGGCGAATTGTTCGTCCTGGTCGGTGATACCCACCGTCACGTCCACCACGAACAGCACGGCGTCGGCAGCGGCGACCGCCGCCTCGGCCTGGCGTGACACCTTGCCGTCGAGCTCGGTCCCCTTGGCCAGCCACCCGCCGGTGTCGACCAGCTCGAACGGCCGACCCAGCCACTCGGCCGCTGCTCCCTTGCGGTCCCGGGTGACGCCGGGTTTCTCTTCCACGATCGCTTCCCGGCGGCCGATGATCCGGTTGAACAGCGTCGACTTGCCCACATTGGGCCGGCCCACGATCACGACCGTGGGCAGGGTGCTCGGCACCACCGCCCCGGCCTGGCTGGCGGGTTTCATCGGGCCATCTCCACTCGTACCTCTGCTGTTGCCGCCCTCCGGGGGCGGGCACCGTCGAGGGCGGCCCGAAGCGCCGCCCCGCTCGTCGCCACGATCTCCACTGGTCGGGGCAGATCCTCGGGCCGGGTCCCGTCGAGGAACAGGCCGCCCGACAGGCACACGTCGGGCACCAGATAGCGGTGGCCCGCCGGCTCATCGGCCAGCACCCGGGCGATATCGGCCCCCACCAGGAGCCCGGTGACGGCGATGTTGCCCCCGAAGAACCGGTTGTCGATCGTGACCAGCCGGATGCGGTCGTGTGCCGGGTGCCGATCCAGAAGCGGGCCCAGGACGCGGGCTCCGTACTCACTCGTCACCACACCCACCGGACGCTGATCGGGCCCGTCGCCGTTCCCTCCGCCGCGCCGGGGGCGGGGCGACAGCTCCACCGGCTGAGCCCCGGCCGATCCGCCGCCGTGCCCCTCGTCGATGCCGTCGCCGGCCAGGCGCGGGGCCCGGTACCCCTCGGCCGGTGCCCCGTCCACCCATGCGAAGAAGCCGCTCTTGGGCAGCACCTCGGAGTCGCTGCGACCGTCGAACTCGGCCTCGAACGTACGGGCCATGCCGATCCCGTCCTCGTGCATGGCGAAACCCTCGTATGTCTCGGCGTCCGGGAATTCCATGCCGGCCAGCAGGTAGTACTCGTCGGCGGCGAACACCAGCCGCCGCCCCAGCAACCGCAGGAAGGACGCCTGCCAGCTCGCCACCAGATCAACCACCGCCGACGCCTCGGCCCGGGTGTGGGGCCGCATGCCGGGCTCGTTCGAATGGGCGCTCACGCCCAGGGGGACCACGGCCAGCGACGCCAGCTCCGGATACTCGTCGAGCACCCCGGCCAGCGTGTCGTCGAGCACGTCGCCGTCGTTGATCCCGGGGCACACCACGACCTGCCCGTGGACCTCGATCCCGTGGTCGAGCAGGGCCCGCAACCAGCGTAGGCTCATCGCCCCCCGTCGGTTGCGAAGCAATTCGCTCCGCACCTCGGGATCAGTGGCGTGGATGCTCACGTACAGCGGGGAAAGGCGTTCGGTGACCACCCGTTCCAGATCAGACTCGGTGAACCGTGTAAGGGTGGTGAAGTTCCCGTAGAGGAACGAGAGCCGGTAGTCGTCGTCCTTGAGGTACAGGCTGCGCCGCAGCCCGGGAGGAAGCTGATAGATGAAACAGAACGAGCAGTGGTTGTCACACGTGCGGACCTGGTCGAACAGGGCCGCCTGCACTTCGATCCCGAGCGGTTCGCCGTCGGCCTTGACCACCTCCAACGTGCGGGCCAGACCGCCCCGGTCCACCTCCAGCGTCACCTCCGGCCCGTCGACCAGGAGCTGGTAGCGGATGACGTCGCGCGGCACCTCGCCGTTGATCGACACGATCGTGTCGCCAACGTGCGCGCCAGCCCGGTCGGCCGGTGTCCCGGCCCCGACTGCGACCACCTGCGGTAACGCCATCCTTACCAGGCTAGGGCGCAGGACCGGTTTGAGGGCCCGATTGGGCGCTGGGCGGCGGCGGCTGTCAACGTGGCGGGCCATGAACGGGGCCGCCGGACCGACAGGATCGCCGCCATGCGACTAGCCGTCGTCGGATCCGGGGTGGCCGGCCTGGCCTGCGCCCACCTGCTCGGCCCCCACCACGACGTGGTGCTGTTCGAGGCCGATCGCCGCCTCGGCGGCCACGCCAACACCGTCGATGTCGACGACCCCACGGCCGGCCCCCTCGCCATCGACACCGGCTTCATCGTTCACAACGACCGCAACTACCCCCATCTCCAACGTCTGTTGGCCGAGCTCGGGGTATCGGCCATCGACAGCGAGATGAGCTTCGCCGTCACCGACCGGGCCAGCGGGTTCTGCTACCGGGCCACGAACCTCGACACCCTCCTGGCCAGCCGGGCCAACGCCCTCGACCCCCGCCTGTGGCGCATGGTGGCCGACATCATCCGCTTCCAGCGGGCCGGCCGCCGATTCCTCGCCTCCGACCCCGACCCCACGATCTCCCTGGCCGACTTCCTGGCCCGGGGCCGCTACTCGGACGCCTTCATCGACCTCCACCTCGTGCCTATGGGGGCCGCCGTATGGTCGGCCGACCCGGCCGCGTTCAGCCGGTTCCCCGCCGCCGCCCTCCTCCACTTCCTCCACAACCACGGCCTGCTGTCGATCGGCGACCGACCCCAGTGGAAGACGATCGTCGGCGGATCCCGGGCCTACGTCGACGCCCTCGCCCGCCGGTTCCGGGGCGAGATCCGCCTCGCCTCCCCCGTCACTGAGGTGGCTCGCCCCTCCGACGGCGCCGGCAACGGGGTAACGGTCCGCAGCCGCACCCACCCCGAGCCCGAGCCGTTCGACCATGTGATCCTGGCCACCCACTCCGACCAGGCGCTCGACCTGCTGGCCGACGCCAACCCGGAGGAGAAGGAACTGCTGGGCGCAGTCCGCTACCAGTCGAACCGGGCCACCCTGCACACCGACATCTCGCTGCTGCCGCCCCGGCCCAAGGCGTGGGCCGCCTGGAACTACAACCGTGAACCTGGCGACCAGCACCTGGCCACCCTGACCTATGACCTCACCAACCTCCAGCGCCTCCCCGGCGCCCGCCGGTACCTGGTGAGCCTGAACTCCGACCACCGGATCCAGCCCGACACGGTGCTGGCCAGCTTCGACTACGCCCACCCGGTGTTCGACGGGCCGGCGGTGGCGGCCCAGCCCCGGATCGCAGCGGCCAACGGGAGCCGGAACACCTGGTTCGCCGGGGCCTGGCTGGGCTACGGCTTCCATGAGGACGGCATGGCCTCGGCCGTGGCCGTCTGTCGCCAGCTCGGGGTGCAGTGGTGAGACCGGGCCCACCGGCCGTCTGCCCGGGGACCGTCATGCACCACCGGCTGGTAGCCGCCGACCACCGTTTCACCTACCCCGTCACCCACGTCTGGATCGACCCCGACCACCCGGACGCCCTGTTCGGCGCCCACCCGCTGTGGTCGAGCCGCCGACCAGCGCCCGTCCGCTTCCGCCGCCGCGACTACCTCGACGGCAGCGACGCCCCACTGGGTGACGCCGTCCGCCACGCGCTGACTCCCGCCCTCGGCTACCGGCCGGCCGGGCCGTTGCGGATGCTGACCCAGCCCCGCACCTGGGGTTGGCTGTTCAACCCCATCACGGCCTACCTGGTCTGGGACCCCCCGGGGGACGAGCGGCCGGACGCCCCCGGGGGCGAGCGCAGCGGGCCGGTGGCGGCCCTGCTCGAGGTGACCAACACCCCGTGGAAGGAGCGCCAGCTCTACCCGGTCGCTCTCCGACCGAGTGGTGACGGCGGTCGCTACGAGGCCACGTTCGACAAGTCCCTCCACGTCTCGCCCTTTCTCGGTGAGGACCACCGCTACCACCTCACGGTCGCCTCGGCCCCGGGCCGGGCCCGACCGGGCGCAGCGGCGGGCGAGCGGCGGGTCACGTTGACCCTCGACGTGCTGGCCGGTGATCGAGCACTTCCCGGAACGCACCGCATCCAGGACGGCGGTGGCGTCGAAACACTCGGTACCTCCCCCCCGGGCCAGGTGGTTCTCGCCACCCGGCTCGTGGTCGACCAATACCCCGTGGAGCGGAGCTTGCTCACTCAGGCGTTGCGTTATAATCCCCTGCCGACCCACCGAGTCAGCCTCGGCATCCACCGCCAGGCCTGGAGCCTGTGGCGCAGGGGTGTCCCCTTCGTGCCCCACCCCCGCCGCCGAGCCGGCGCCCCGTCATGACCCCCGCCGCTCCCTCCTCCGCCCCGACCCGCAGTAACGAGCCCGGCGACGCCACCCCGACCAGCCAGGTGACGTGGCCGGCCCATCCTCTCACCGCCGCTGCGGCCCAGGTGCGCCCGGAGCGCCTCCTGGCCCGCACCGGAGCCGCCGTGCCCCGCTCCGCCCTGCCGGCCCGGGCCGCCCGGGCCGCCATCACCGCTCTGCTGAACCGGCTCGAGACCGGGCAGCTCACGATCGTCACCCCCGACGGGACCCGCCGGGTGCACCGGGGCCGCGCCGCGGGCGACGAGGCCGAGGTCCACGTCCTCGACGACCGGGCTTGGACGGCGGTGGCCTCCGAGGGCTCGATCGGCCTCGGTCGGGGCTACATCGAAGGCTGGTGGACCACCCCCGACCCCGTCGGGCTCCTCCAGCTGCTGACCCGTAACCTCCGGGGTCTCGACGAGCTCCGCAACCGCTGGCAACACGCCACCGGTGGCGTCACCGACCGGGTTCGCCGGGTGCTGCCCCGCCCCGGGCGTCACGCCAACCGGGAAGACATCGCCTCCCATTACGACCTGGGCAACGACTTCTTCGCCCTGTTCCTCGACGAGACCATGACCTACTCCGCCGGGGTGTTCGCCCACCCCGGCTCCGACATGGCCACCGCCAGCCGGGCCAAGTACGACCGGCTGCTGACCAAGCTCGGGGTACACGCCGGCACCAGCCTCCTGGAGGTCGGCACCGGTTGGGGCGGCCTCGCCCTACGGGCGGCCGAGAGCCTGGGATGTTCCGTCACCACCACCACGATCTCGGCCGAACAAGGCGCCGAGGCCCGGCGCCGGGTGGAGGCCGCCGGCCTCACCGACCGGATCGCCGTGCTCGACAAGGATTGGCGCGACCTCGAGGGCCGCTTCGACCGGCTCGTGTCGATCGAGATGATCGAAGCGGTCGACTGGCGCCACTACGACCGGTTCTTCGCCACCCTCGACCGTCTGGTCGAGCCCGACGGTCTCGTCGGCCTCCAGGCCATTTGCGTACCCGACCGCCGCTACGACCGGACCAAGAAGACCGAGGACTTCATTCGCCGGTTCGTGTTCCCCGGTGGCAACCTCCCCTCGATCGGATCGATCAGCCGGTCGGTGGCCACTGCCACCCGCCTCCAGATCCTCGACGTGGAGGACTTCTCGGCCCACTACGCCGAGACGCTGGCCCGGTGGCGCACCGAGTTCGACGCCAAGATCGACGAGGTGCGGGCCCTCGGCCTCGACGAGCGGTTCTGCCGCCTGTGGCGCTTCTACCTCGCCTACTGCGAGGCGGGGTTCCGGGAACGCCACTGCACGGTCAACCAGATCATCCTGGCCGGCCCCCGGTGGCGCCCTGAGGGTCTCAGCCTCCGGCCCCACTGAGTGCGCCGTTCCCGCACCTGGGTAGCCTGAACGGGTGAGCAGCTCAGCCAGCCCCGGCTCGACCGTAGACAAGGTGCTGCTCTGCGCCCCCCGGGGATTCTGTGCCGGGGTGGAGATGGCGATCAAGGCGCTGTCGTGGATGGTGCGGGCCTTCGAGCCCCCGGTCTACTGCTACCACGAGATCGTCCACAACAAGCTGGTGGTCGACCGCTTCGTGGAACGGGGCGTGGTCTTCGTCGACGACATCGCCGATGTGCCACCGAACCGGCCGATCATGCTGTCGGCCCACGGGTCGGCCCCGGCCGTCGTGGCCGCCGCCCGGGAGCGGGGCAGCTATGTGGTCGATGCCGTGTGCCCCCTCGTCACCAAGGTGCACCACGAGGTCAAGGTCCGGGCGGGCAAGGGCTACCAGATCGTGTACATCGGCCACGAGGGCCACGAGGAGGCGGTGGGCACGATGGCCGTCGCCCCCGAGGCCATCCACCGGGTGGAGACCGTGGCCGAGGTGGAAGCCCTCCCGCCGTTCACCCAACCCACGGCGTTGCTGGCCCAGACCACACTCAGCCACCGGGACTGGGCCGACGTGGCCGACGCAGCCAAGGCCCGCTTCCCCGACCTGTTCACCCCCGGCCGCAGCGACCTGTGCTTCGCCACCACGAACCGCCAGTCGGCCCTCGTGGCCGTAGCCGACCGGTGCGACGCCTTCGTGGTGATCGGCTCGGCCAACTCCTCCAACACCAAAGCACTGGCCAAGCTGGCCACTGAAGCCGGCTGCGCCCGGGTGTTCCGGGTCAACGGGCCCGGTGAGCTGCCCGACGATCTGGAGGGCACGGTGGGGGTAACTGCTGGCGCCTCGGCCCCCGAGGACGTGGTGCAGGCCGTGATCGACTTCCTCCAACCGGTAAACGGGGTGGAGGAGGTGTCGATCACCAACGAGGACGAGTACTTCCCCCCGCCCCGCAACCTGCGGGAGCTGCTGACCTCGCTCGACGTGGTGGCCACGCTCGCCGTCGGTGGCCCCGTGACCGCCGGCCCCGCCCTCAACGACCGCCAGATCGACGCCTCCGACGTGCTGTCGGAGCTGTAAATTGGCGGGCTGGCGCCCGCCTCCACCAGCTACGCGCCGGCGCGGATCTGGGCTTCGTCGAACAGGGCCTGGAGGGAGTCGTGCAGCTCCTGGGTGACTCGGCGGATCTCGGACCGCTTCACCCGCTCACCCTCGGCCCGGACCACGGGCCGGATCGGAGCCCCGATCACCATCGTGACCTTGCGGGGCCGGATGAACTTGGCTCCCTTGGGCATGGCCCGCTCCGTGCCCCCCACCCCCACGGGCACGATCGGCACACCGGTGCGGCAGGCCAGGAAGGCGGCACCCTCCTTCAACGGCTGGATCAGCGGGCCCTGCTGACGGGTGCCCTCAGGGAACACGGCCAGGGGCTCGCCGTTGTTCAGCACCCACTCGGCCAGCCGAAGGGCCTGGCGGTCCGTGGCCGAGCGCTCCACCGGGAACCCGCCCATGGCCCGCAGGAACCAGCCCAGCCCCGGCACCTTGAAGTAGTTCTCGGCCCCCATGTACCGCAGCACCCGGGGCCCGGCCAGCGACACCGCCGGGGTGTCGAGGATCGAGCGGTGGCCGCCGGGGGCCAGCACATACCCACCGGTGACCGGGAGGTTCTCCCGCCCCAGCACCTCGATGCGGAACGCACCTCGCATCAGCAGGCGGAGGAGGAACCGCAGCACCCGGTACGTGACCCGCGCCGCCCCTTCCAGGGCCAGGGCCGCCTCGGACCCGTCGCTGGCCGCCAGCGGGGGAACCAGGTGCATAGCCGGCCGTACCGGCCCGTCGGGCTCGTCGCCGTCGCTGACCCCGTTCCCCCCGCCGGCCCGTTCAGGCACGAAGTGCCCCGAGAAGCGCGGCCACCACCTCGTCGATCGAGAGGTCGGTGGTATCGAGCAGCACGGCGTCGTCGGCCTGGCGCAGGGGGTCGGCCCGGCGCTGGGAGTCGAGCTGGTCGCGCCGGGTGAGGGCGTCGGCCACCTTCGACTCGTCGGCGGTGTTCTCGTCACGTGCCCGGCGGGCGGCCCGGGCCTCGGTGGAGGCGGTGAGGTAGACCTTCAGGTTGGCGTGGGGGAAGACCACGGTGCCGATGTCGCGCCCCTCGAGCACGCCACCGCCGCGCTTGCGGGTCCATTCCCGCTGACGGGCCACCAGCTCGGCCCGGACGTCGGGGTTGGCGGCCACCACGGACACCGCCTGTGACACTTCGGAGCCCCGGATGGCGTTCGTGGCGTCGATCCCGTCGACCACCACCGTGCCGTCGGCCTCGATCTCGATCGACACTTCCCGGGCCAGGCGGGCCATGGCGTCGTGATCGGCCGGGTCGAGGTGGCGGGACAGGGCGGCGTGGGTGACCGACCGGTACATGGCGCCGGTGTCGAGGTACTCGAGATCCAGGGCCTGGGCCAGACGACGGGCCACCGTCGACTTGCCCGAGCCGGCCGGGCCGTCGATGGCGATCACCGTCAGCTCGGAGTCGGATGCCGACAAGCGCACCTCCTCGTGATCGGGTGAACCGCCGAACACAGTGCCCACTTCCGGCCCCGTCGATTCTCTGCGCTGCTCAGCCAAGGGACCGCACCGTCGGCCGGTAACCCCGGGCCATCAGGCCTCCCGTGAACCGCTCGGAGCGGGATTCGTCGACCACCATGATCATCACGCCCTGACGACCCTCCCCGGAGTGACTCAACTCCAGATCGAAGATATTGACATCGAGCTCGGACGCCAGCGTGGTGATGGCGGCGATCTCGCCTGGCCGGTCCGGTATGGCGACGGCCAGCTCCACCAGGTTGTCGGACGGGCCGAAACCAACCGGCAGGTTGATCCGGGCCGCCCGGGCCCGGGTCAGCAGGGCCAGGATGCCGTCCCGGTCTCGGTTCGCCACCAGTCCCCGCACTTCGCCCAGCGCCTCGATCAGCCGATCGAGGCCGTCCACGATGGCCCGGGAGTTGGCCAGGCAGATGTCGGGCCAGATCGACGGCCGCCCGGCCGAGATCCGGGTCATGTCCCGGAAACCGCCGGCGGCCAGCCGAAGCAGGGACCGGTGCTCTACCGAGGAGGCGTCGGCCAGGTTCATAAGCGACGCCGCCGTGAGGTGGGGCACATGGCTGACCTGGGCCACCAGCTCGTCGTGGACGTCGGGCGGCAGGGCGATCGTCTCGGCCCCGATGCTGCGGACCATGGCCCGCACGGTGGCGAAGGCGTCTTCGTCCGTGGTCTCGGTGGGGGTGAGCACCCACATGGCTCCGGCGAACATGTCTTCCCGGGCGCCGGCCAGGCCGTCCTGCTCCGAGCCCGCCATCGGATGGCCCCCGACGAAGCGCGTGTCGGGCACGGCCTCGCAGATGTCGGCCTTGGTGGAGCCAACGTCGGTGACGGCGGCTTGGGGGCACCGCTCCAGGGCGTCGAGCGCCAACTCCGGGATCGCACCCACCGGGGTGGCGATGACCACCAGCTCGCTGGCGGGGTCGAGGCCGACCTCGTCGGCAGCACCCACCCGGATGGCCTGGGTGGCGACCTCGGCGTCCCGGTCGACCATCGAGACGGTCCACCCCTGCTTGCGCAGGGCGATACCCACCGATCCGCCGATCAGGCCGGCCCCGATCACCGTGGCCCGGCGGCTCATCAGAGCGCCTCGTCGCCCGGCTCGGCCAGCTCCGGCCGGAGGCGGGTGGCCCCTCGGAGGAAGGCATGGCGCAGTTCGCTGCGGGGCCGCTCGGTCTCGATGTGGGCCAGCAGACGCACGCAGCGCTCCAGCGACCCCTCCACGTCCATCTCCTGGCCGCACATGAGGGGCACCTCCGTGAGCCCCATGGCCCGGGCGGCAGCCGCCGGAGCGATCGTGCGCAGGTCTTTGGTGGCGGTGAAGAAGATGCTGATCACCGTGTCACGGCTTAGCCCGTTGCGTTCGAACAGGACGGTGAGCAGCTGGGTGGTGCGGTGCAGGATCTCGGCCGGGTCGTCGGCATCGACGGTGATCGCTCCTCGTAACCCGCGTACGGCCATGGCGCGAAATCGTATCGGCCGCGCTGTGACCAGCGGCAGGGCCCCGGGGTTCGCCGCCAGCCAACGGGCTACTCCACCCGGGTGACCGCCCGCTGGAGGTCGAGCAACTCGGCCCTGCTCAGGGGGCGCCAGGCGCCGGGGGCCAGGCGGGAATCGGTGAGGGTTCCGATCCGGGTGCGGACGAGGCGCAGCACCGGGTGGCCAACAGCCTCGCACATGCGCCGGACCTGGCGGTTACGGCCCTCATGGATCGTGATACGGATCAGGCCCGGGGCCACCACGGCGGCCTTGGCCGGCGCCGTCATGCCGTCGTCGAGTTCCACCCCTTGGCGCAGCGTCCGGATCACGCCGGCTCCCGGTCGGCCCCGCACGTGGACCAGGTACTCCTTGTCGACCCCGAACGACGGATGGGTGAGGCGGTAGGCCAGGTCGCCGTCGTTCGTGAGCAGGAGCAGACCTTCGGTGTCGAGGTCGAGGCGGCCCACCGGGAACACCCGGGGCTCGGCCGGCACGAGATCGACCACGACCGGGCGGTCGTGGGTGTCCTGGGCCGTGGTGACCACGCCGGCCGGCTTGTTCAACAGGTAGGTGACGGTGTCGACGGCGGTGGAGATGATGGCCCCATCGACCGCGATCTCGTCGTCGGGTTTGACTCGCGCGCCGAGCACGACCACACGGTCGTTGACCGTGACCCGGCCCTCGTCGATGAGCAACTCACACACCCGGCGGGAGCCGAGGCCCACCCGGGCCAGCACCTTCTGGAGCCGTTCGCCCTCATCTGCCGGGTCCGCCCCGAGATCGACCTCCGCCTGCTCGCTCACGGTACGAGCCTGCCCGATCGCTCAGGCCCGGTCGGCATCAGGCGCCAATTCACCGCTGGGAGACGCCGCCGGATCGGTGAGGTCGATAGGACGACGAAGGTCGACGACGGGCTCCGTCGTCAGGTCCGATCCTGGTCCCGGAGCCGCCGGAACGGGCGTATCAACCGGTCCAGCCAGGCCCGGGCCCCCCGGTTGGGGGTGGGGCTGTCCGCCGCCGGGGGCGGCGTCACGGGCGACGTAGGCCGCCTGACCGCCGGCCGTCGGGGGCGGGGCACCGGGGCCGACCGCCGGGTCGGGCTTGACGGCCGGGTCGAGCTCGGACGGGTGACCGGCCGGGATCGGGTGGTCGGGACGTCCGGCGGCCGGAGCCGGCGCTCCGGGCCCGGCGCCGGGGCGGTCCGGTCCGGGACGGGGGCCGAGGTCGGCGTGGCGGCCCGGGGCGAAGTCGTGGTCGTGGTCGTGGTCGGAGCCCGGGGCGAGGTCACCGGCGGCTCGGGAGAGGGGGTCGCCATCACCGCGATCGTCTCCGGCTCTGGTGTCAGCCACCGGGGCAGGCGCCGGGCCAGCCATTCCGGGCTGGCCGCCACCAGCTTGTCCCGACGGTTGGCCGCCCGGGCCCAGCGGGACGGGGCGATGGTAGGCACCGCTTTTCGGCGACGCCTCTGCGTCCACCACCACCCCCTCCGGCGCGACGACGGGATCGGGGACGGCCGTGGTCGGCTTCCCCGTCTGCTCCGCCACTCGCTCATTCCCCGGCTGCGCTGCCGGCGGCGCCGCCTCGTCCTGGTCCTTGTCCTCGTCCTCGTCGGCGACCACCACCGGTTCAGCGTCCCCGGCCTCCGACACCACCGCTTCGGCGTCAGCGGCCACCGTCTCGACCGCTCGCTCCGCCATCGACTCCGGCGGCTCGGCTTCCCGGGCGCCGCCCGACGGCTCGCCCTGCCCCTCGCCCACCCCAGGCTCCGGCTCCGGCTCCGGCTCCGACTCGGGCTCGGGCTCGGGCTCAGCCTCATCGGCCGGCTCCACGGCCTCGGGGTCGGCCGCCTCAGCGGGCTCAGCGGGCTCAGCCTCCCCGGCCTGCGGCTCGGTGTCGTCGGCCGATGACATCCCCTCAGCGCCGCCGTCCGGGGCGCCACCGTCGTCAGCATCACTGCCGGCATCGGCCGGGGCCGGGGCCGGAGGGCGGGCGGGGCCGTCGTCACGGTCGAGGTCGGTGATCGTAAGATCGGGGTCGAGGTTGACCTTGAGCGTCTGCTCCAGGGCCTCCACCACCTCGGCCGAGGGTACGAAATCGCCCAGGGCGGGCAGGTCGGACACCGTGTTGATGCCGAGGCGCTCCAGGAACATCGACGTGGTGCCGAACAGCACGGCCTGACCGGCCCCGGTGTCGCGCCCTACCTCGTCGACGTAGCCCCGCTGCACCAGCGTGCGCAGCACGGCGTCGACGTTCACGCCCCGGATGGCACTCACCTGGGCCCGGGAGATCGGCTGCTTGTAGGCCACGATGGCCAGCGTCTCCAGCGCGGCGTTGGACAGCTTGGTGCTCTGGCCGTCCATGGCGAAGCGCTCCACGTACGGCGCCATGTCGGGATGGGTCTGGAACCGCCAGCCGCCGGCCACCTTCACCAGCTGGAACCCGTGGTTGGCCTCTTCGTAGCTGTCGGCCAGGGCGTGGCACAGCAGCTCCACATGCTCCACCGGCACCTCGATCAGCTGGGCCAGCAGCGACGCCGGTGTGGGGTCGGTGGCCACCAGCAGGATGGCCTCGATGGCCCGGCGGGTCTCCACGATCCCGATCTCGGTGAACGTGGCCAGCAACTCGGGCTCGATGGGGCTCTCGGAGCCCTCCGCCTGTTCGTCTTCCATGGGGAGCCTTTCAGCCCTCGTAGTCGTCGGCGCCGGCCAGCGCCATCTCCCGGGAGTCGGCCGAGCCGATCCAGGTGACCGTCAGCTCGCCGAAGCTCCTCACCTGCTCCAGCTCCACCAGGCCCTGTTTGAACAGCTCCAGCACGGCCAGGAAGCGTACGACCACCTCCACCCGCTCGGTCAGCCCCTGGGTGAGACTGCGGAACGAGCGGGGCCCCGACGTGGGCAGGAGCTCCAGGAACTCGGCTATGGCATCGCCCACGTTGGCCTTCACCGGCGTGACGTGGGCCAGCGACAGCTCCGGCTTGGGCTTGGCCGTGACCGCCCGCAGGAAGGCCGACCGCAGCTTGTCTCCCGTCACGCCGGCCAACGGATCGGGGCTCAGATCGAGGAACTGGTCCTCCAGACCGGACCGTCGGGGCACCGAAAGGCCCGCCGTCTCGATCATCGCCTCCAGTACCTGGGCCGCGTCCTTGAACGTCTTGCACTCGAGCAGCCGGGCCAGCAGCAGGTCGCGCTCCTCCCACAGGCCGAGCTCCTCGTCGAGGTCGATCGAGTCGTCGTGGGGGAGCAGCCGGCGGCACTTCAGCTCGATCAGGGTGGCCGCGATCAGGAGAAATTCGGTGGCGACCTCGAGGTCGCACTCCTTGCGGTTCGACAGCTCGGCCAGATAGGCGTCCACGATCTCGGACAGGCGGATCTCGTAGAGATCCACGTCCTCCTTGAGGATCAGATGGAGCAGCAGATCGAAGGGACCTTCGAACGCTTCGACCTGAACTTGAAATGACATCGTTGTGATTCTAGCCCTCTCTCGAAGGGCTCCGTCCCGCACAGACACGACGACGTCTCGAATCCAGGAGGAATCTCGATGCCGCTGACCGCTTCCGACCTCTAGTCTACGCATCCATGACCACCCAGACGCGCCCCCGGGCTTTCTCCGGGATCCAACCGACAGGAGCCCTCCATCTGGGCAACTATCTGGGCGCCATCCGAAACTGGGTGAAGATGCAGGAAACAACCGACGGCATCTACTGCGTCGTGGACCTTCATGCCCTCACCGTGCCCCGAGCCCCCGGGGAGATCCGCCAGGCCACGCTGGAGATGGCGGCCGATCTCCTGGCCATCGGCATCGACCCCGAGCGCTCCATCCTGTTCGTCCAGTCCCAGGTGCGGGAGCACTCGGAGCTGGCCTGGCTGCTCCAGTGCACGGCCGCCTACGGCGAGCTGCAGCGCATGACCCAGTTCAAGGACAAGCGGGAGCAGGCCGAGTTCGTGTCGGCCGGGCTGTTCACCTACCCCGCCCTCCAGGCCGCCGACATCGTGCTCTACGACACCGACGTGGTGCCGGTGGGCGACGACCAGCGCCAGCACCTGGAGTTCACCCGGGACGTCACCGTCCGGTTCAACAGCCGCTACGGCCCGGTGCTGAAGGTGCCGGAGCACCGGATCCCGGAGGCCGGGGCCCGGATCATGGACCTCCAGCACCCCGAGAACAAGATGTCGAAGTCCGCCGACTCCCCGATGGGCACCGTGCTGCTCACCGATGCCCCAGCCGACATCGAGCGGAAGTTCAAGCGGGCCGTGACCGACAACGACGCCGAGGTCCGCTACGACCCGATCAACAAGCCCGGCGTGTCGAACTTGCTCACCGTGCTGGCCGTGTGCACCGACACCGACCCCGACAAGGTGGCCGAGAACTACAGCCAGTACGGCCCGCTCAAGGCCGACGCGGCGGCGGCCCTCATCGAGATGCTGCGGCCCATCCAGGAACGGCGGGCCCAGCTCGACCCAGCCTCCACCGCCGAGCTGCTCCACATCGGCTCCACCAAGGCTCGCGCCATCGCGGCCACGGTGATGGAGCGGGTCCGAACCGCCGTCGACCTGGTGGCCTAGGTGTCGCCTGCGGCGACCTGGAGTTTCGCCTGCGGCGAAACATCCGGGTGTCAGAGTAGGAAGGCCAGGTTGTCGAAATGGCGCTCGACCTCGAGGAGGTCGATGCGCTTGGACACGATGGCCCACTCCGGCCGCGGTCCGTCGGCGGCCGGCCGCAGACGGTGGGTGACCCGGGCCGGCAGCACGAGCAGCGGAGCGCCAACCCCCCGGGTCTCGTACAACACCTGGACCGACTCCACCGTCACCTCTCCCCCCGGGTCGGGCTCGCTCACCAGGCGGAGATTGGTGATGGCCCGCATAGTGCGCGACGGCGGGTCCTGAGCGGTCTCCTTGCCCGACAGGAGCCGGGTGACCCGGGCCCGGAGCTGGGGCAGGTGGTCGTAGATGATCGAGACGTGGCACCCCGGGTCGACCTCGCCGGCCCGGCCCGGCACCCACAGCAGGCCGTCGGAGGCGAACAGGGCCAGCCAGTCCTCCAGCCGGCGCTCGTCGAGCAGAGCCGCCTCGTGCTGCACGAGATCGACCACCGTCGGATCGAGGAGCGAACGGCTCATCGTCACCCCGCCATCTCGGCCAGCCACCGACGGTAGAAGCTGCGCTGGGGCCCCTCGTCGGTCATGTGACCCACCCGGCTCCCGTCGGGCTCGCGGGACTCCCGGGTGCGGCCCCGCTCGAAGCTGAGCCACTCCACCTGCTCCACCGCCAGCCCCTCCTGGACCCGGCGGAACATCTCCAGATCTCCCGGCACCCCGCCCCCGGCCGGCCCGTAGAACCCCTCGTGGCCCCGCAGCCGTTCGGCGTTGAGGCCCAGGGCCAGCTCGTCGCTCTCCAACGTGCCGTCGCCCTCGAACAGGATCGGGAACAGCACCACCTCCGTCCGGTCGACCGCGACCGGCTGGACCACCCTGACGTGGTACTGGATGAACAGCAGGTTCGGGTACACCAGCAGATTGAAGCCGAGCCCGCCCGAGGTGCGGATCACCTCCCGTGCCCGCTCGGCGCCCAGGCGCTCCTCCAACGCCGCCCGGTGGGCCCGGCCCTGCGGTGTGGCCGCCGCCCGCCGCTCGAACGGATCGGCCATCACCGGCCGCTGGTCGAGCAGGGCGTGGCCGTGGCCGAGATCGACCGAACGGCACGGCGAAGTGCCGGCGAACATCCGCAGCGCCTTGTTGTCGGGCGCCGCCCCCTCCAGGAAGGCGAGGTGCACGAAGTTGGCGTGATAGCCGTCGACCCCGTTCTCGCTCTGGATCTTCCAGTTCCCGGGATAGCTGTACCGGCTCTCTCCCGGCGCCCCCACCACCAGGCGCCCGCTGGGGCTCAGGTCCACCAGCAGGTCGATGTAGGCCGCCGCGTTACCCAGGTGCTCCGTCAGGCTGGGCCCGTCGGCGGCCAGCGAGGCGAACACGAACCCCCGGTAGCTGGCCACCCGGGGCGGGCGCCCGAGGGTGAAGTCGTCGGCCGACACGTCCGGGTCGTCGTAGCCGTCGGCGTAGGTGAACCCCACCAGGGTGCCGTCGGGCCGGAACGACCAGCCGTGATACGGGCAGCGGAAGAACCGGTTCTGCCCCCGCCGTTCCTGGCAGACCGTGGCCGCCCGGTGAGTGCACCGGTTGAGCAGCACCGCGATCTCGCCGGCGTCGGTGCGGGTGAGGATCACCGGCGTACGGCCGATCAGGGTCGAGGTGAACGCCCCCGGCTCCGGGATCTCGCTCTCATGGCCTACGTAGACCCAGGTCCGGCCGAAGATGGCGTCCATCTCGGCCGCGAACACCGCCGGGTCGGTGTAGAGGCGGCGATGGACCCGGTGCGGGGTGGCGGGGTCGACCTCGGGGCACAACACCAATGACCCGACGTCGACCGCCGCCGCTTCAGTCGATCCGTGCATGCGGTTCCCCCTCGGCACGAACTTCTCTCCGCTCCCGACGCTACTCCATCGGCTGGAGAGCGGCCCACACCCGCTCGGGGCTGAGCGGGGTTTCCAGGTGGCGCACGCCGAGGTGGCTGACGGCGTCGATCACGGCGTTGTAGACGGCGGGGATCGATCCGATCGTGCCCGACTCCCCCACCCCCTTGGCCCCCAGCGGGTTCACCCAGGTGGGCGTCTCGATGTGGTGCACCTCGTAGCTCGGCATCTCCGTGGCCGACACGATCATGTAGTCCATGAAGTTCGAGGTCAGCAGGTTGCCCGACTCGTCGTACACGATCTGCTCGTACAGGGCCTGGGCCACCCCCTGGGCCAGGCCACCGTGGACCTGGCCCTCGGCCAGCAGCGGATTGATGATCGTGCCGGCGTCGTCCACCGCCACCATCCGGTCGAGCCGCACCCGCCCGGTCTCGGTGTCGACCAACACCACCGCCAGGTGGGCCCCGCTGGGAAACGTGGGCATCGGAGCGGAGAAGTCGGTACCGGCGATCAGCGGCTCGGGGGCGTCGGCGGCCAGGTCGGCCCAGCCCAGGGCCGGCACCGGGCTGCCGACCACGTGGAACCGGCCGGCTTCAACGTCGAACACGACGTCGCCCAGGGCCGCTTCAAGCTGGTCGGCGGCCCGGTTGCGGGCCTTCTCGATGAGGATCCCGGCTGCGTCGACCAGGGCCGACCCGGCCAGCTGGACCGAACGGGAGCCGACGGTGAGCCCGCCCCGGTCCACGGCATCGGTGTCGCCGTGGATCACCTCGATGTCGTCCATGGCCACGCCCGTGTACTCCGACACGAGCATGGCCCAGGTGGTGTCGTGGCCCTGGCCCGCCGGGGTGGCGCCGCTGGTCACCCGCATCCGGCCCCCGGGGAGCAGCTCGATCGAGCCGAACTCGCCGCCGGGGCCACCGGCCGTGATCTCGACGTACACCCCGAGGCCGATGCCCAGGAGCTCGGTGGACCCGTCGGCCCGGCGCCGGGCCTGCTCGGCCCGCAGCTCGGCGTAGCCCGCCTTGTCCAGCACCATCTCCAGCGCCGCCGGGTAGTCGCCCGAGTCGTACTGGGTGCCGATACCGGTGGTGTAGGGCTGGGTGAAGCGGGGCACGAGGTTGATACGGCGGACCTCGGCCGGGTCCATGCCGATCTCGGCGGCGTAGCGATCGATCATTCGCTCGATGGCCACGGTGGCCTCGGGCCGCCCTGCCCCCCGGTAGGCCGTGGTCGACACCTTGTTGGTCACCACCGCCGTGCCGTTGAAGCCGCAGTTGGCGATCTCGTAGACCCCGGTGAGCATCCGCTGGGTCATACCGGCCAGGATGGCCCCGATGATGGGGTAGGCCCCCGCGTCCTGGAACACGTCGAGCTGGTAGGCCGTGATCTTCCCGTCGCGGGTGCCGCCGAGCCTCGCGTACTGGATCTGGCCCCGACCCTGGGGCATGGCGGCCACGTTCTCGGACCGGGTCTCGGTCCACTTCACGGGCCGGCCCAACTGGCGGGCGTACCAGGCCAGCGCCAGCTCCTCGGGGTACGTGCGACTCTTGGCCCCGAACCCACCTCCCACGTCGGGCACCACCACCTGCACCTGAGCCGGCTCCAGGCCGTAGACCGTGGCCAACAGGTCGCGGGTGGGATGGGCGCCCTGGCAGGCCGACCAGTGGATCAGGCGGCCGTCGTCGGTCCACCAGGCGGCCCCGGCCCGGGGCTCGATGGGGGCGCCGGTGAGGCGCTGATTGACGATGCGCTCCGCCACCACCACCTCGGCACCGCTGAAGTCGGCCTGGTGCTCGGAGCTCATACGGTTGAGCACGTTGGTGCCGTGGTCGGGGAACAGGACGACCTCATCGGTGGCCGACGCTTCCAGGTCGATCACCACCGGCAGCTCCTCGTAGTCGACCAGCACCAGCTCGGCGGCGTCGACCGCCGCCGCCCGACTCTCGGCCAACACCGCCACCAGGGGCTGGCCCACATAGCGCGCCACGTCGGCGGCCACGTAGGGGCGGCGCATCTCGGCCGGGAACATGGGGAACACGTTGGGCGCGAGGCCCAGGGCCTCGGTCACCTCGGCCCCGGTGAACACCCCGAGCACACCGGGGGCCGCCTTGGCCTCCTCGGTGTCGACGCCGGTGATGCGGGCGTGGGCCAGGATCGAGCGGACGTAGACGAGGTACGCCGGGCGGTCGAGCTTGAGGTTCTCGACATAGGTACCTCCACCGGTGAGAAACCGCGGATCTTCACGGCGGACGACCTTGTTCCCGAGAATGCTCATCGCTCATCGCCTCGACTTCTGGCTGACGTCAGTTTTCCGACGACACCATACAGCGCCTGGACCGGCCGCTCCGGGGAGCAGCCAGGTCAGATCACTCATGCCCCGCCCCACCAACGAATCGTTGTGTCGGCTACGTTTCCGCTTGGCGGTTGAAACGACAAGAAAGAAGAACGCATGGGGCGGATGCGCAAGGTGATCTCTCTGCTGGCCGTGCTGGCGGCGCTGGTGGCGGGGGTGTCCACGTCGGCTGAGGCGGCACCCACCTCACCTCCGGCGACGGTCACCTGGACCCCGTGCTACCCGGAGGTCACGGCCGAGACAGGGGCGAGCTACGAGTGCGGCCAGGTCACGGTTCCGCTCGACTACGACCGGCCCCAGGGCCGATCGATAGCGGTCGAGATGGTCCGGGTTCCGGCGGCCGACCCGGCCCGCCGGATCGGCTCGATCCTGCTCAACCCGGGCGGCCCCGGCGCCTCGGGGATCGACATGGCGCTGGGGTTCGGGCCGTTCGCCCGGTTGGCGTTCGGCGACGAGGTGGCCGATCGGTTCGACCTGGTCGGCTTCGATCCCCGCGGCATCGCCCGCAGCTCGCCGCTGCTGTGCTACCCGACCTTCGACGACTCTCTGGCCGGCCTGCCACCGGTCCCGTTCCCGATGAGCTTGTCCGAGGTCACGTCGGTCATCGCCACCGACCGCAACCTGGCCGACAACTGCAAACGCCGGGGCGGGGACATCGCCGATCACATGTCGACGGCCAACGTGGCCCGGGACATGGACCGGATCCGTCAGGCCGTCGGCGACGACAAGCTCTCCTATCTCGGCCTCTCCTACGGCACCTTCCTCGGCGCCACCTACGCCAACCTGTTCCCGAACCGGGTCCGGGCCATGGTGATCGACGGGGTGCTCGACCCGGTGGCCTACGTGAACAAGCCGGGACGCATCCCGTTCTCGACAGCCATCCGATCCGACGAGGGGGCCCAGGAGACCCTCGAGTCGCTATTCCGGGCGTGCGAAGCGGCCGCCCCTGGCAACTGCGCCCTGGCCCCCAACCCGCGGGAGCGGTTCGCCGCCGTGGCCGAGGCCCTGCGGACCGCACCGGTCACCGTGGCCGACCCCACCACCGGTGAGACGTTCGAGGTGACCTACGCCCTGTTCATCAACTTCGTGCTGGGCGGCCTGTACAACCCCTTCGCCTACGCCGACGTGGCCGCCGTGGTCGCTGATCTGGAGGGGGCGATCCAACCGGCGGCCCGCCCGGCCGCCCCGCCGACCATCGAGGTGTCGTTCGGCCGCCACCGGCCGCCCCAGGAGCCGTACCAGAACATCGTGGAGGGGTTCCCGGCCGTCGGCTGCACCGACTCCAACAACCCCCGCCGGCACAGCGCCTGGACGAGCGCCGGCATCGCCGCCGACAGGGAGTTCGGCTACTTCGGCCGGCTCTGGACCTGGCAGAGCAGCGCCTGCGCCGTATGGCCCTTCGAGGACCGCGACCGTTACACCGGCCCGTTCACCGCCACCACGTCGAACCCGGTGCTGGTCATCGGCAACCTGTACGACCCGGCCACCCGCTACGAGGGAGCCCAGACCGTTCGCCGGCTGCTGCGCTCGTCCAGCCTGCTAACCGTCGACGTCTCGGGCCACACCTCGCTCGGGTTGAGCGGCTGTGCCGGCTCGATCACGGGCAGCTACCTGGTCGATCCGTCGATCGCCCCTAGCGTCGACGGCTTCACCTGCCCGGCCGAGTTCAACCCGTTCGACATCGTCGCCGCCCCGTCCGGCGCCTCCCGGGCGGCGGCCCCAGCGGCCGCTCCGAGCGGGGTGTCCCCCGAAGTGCGGCAGATCCTCGATGACCTGATCACCGGTCGGCCCTGAGTCCTCGCCCGGAGGTATCGCCGCCGCCCGCCGCTGCTAGTCGTCGTCGCAGGCTTTGAGGACGGCGCCGACCTCGGGCGGAACGGTCCAGCGGTCGGGCTGTCGGTGGTGCTCGCGGGCCCAGGCCACGGTCAGCTCATGGGCGGCGGCCGCGGCCAGCAGCTCGGCGCCCAGCTCGGGATGGCGGCGGTACTGGCCCAGGCGCCGCAGCCCGGCCCGATCGGCCGCCGACCACCGGGCCGCCCGCTGGCGGTCGGGCCGGGCCCGTTCCAGGCCCTCCCACACCAGCGTGGCCCCGACCCGGCGGAACGTGCCGAGCCCGGAGACGACCTTGCCCACGTCGTGGAGAAGGGCGGCAGCCACCACTTCCCGGCCAGTGGCGGGTCCGAGATCGGCCACGACGGCCCGGGCAACGGCCACGGCGTGGCGGCGATCGGGGTTCGACATCCGCCGCCACAGCTCGGCCTCACCCGGGCCCAGGTGTCCCAGAGCCCACGAGTCATCGCTCGCCGGGGGGGCCGCCGGCGACAACGAACCGAAGAACCGGCGGGCCAGATGCAGCCCACCCGCAAACGGGTCCGCTGTCACCAGCCCCGCTTGCGGGCGGCGGCCAGAATCCCCGCTATCGACTTGGCGTCGGTGATCCGACCGTCGAGGGCCATGTCCACGGCCTCGGCCGCCGGCACCCGGGCCACCTCCATGTACTGCTCCTCCTCGCCGTCGAGGGCCTGCGGCACCTCGGTGAGGTCGGTGGCGAGGTAGATCCAGCCGTACTCGTCGCAGAACCCGGGCGAGTGGTACACGTTGATCAGCAGCTCCATGGCCCCGGCCTGGCGCCCCACCTCTTCGGCCAGCTCGCGGTGGGCTGTCACCTCGGGGGGCTCGTCGGCCACGTCGCGCTTGCCTGCCGGGATCTCCCACAGATCGGCGTCGATCGTGGCCCGGTACTGGCGGACGAGGAACACATGGTCGCCGGCGGGGCCGTCCTCCACCGGCACCACGGCCACCGCCCCCGGGTGGCGAACGATGTCGCGCCTGAACCGGTGGCCATCGGGCCCCTCGAACTCGCCGCTGAGGACTCGGATGACGTAGCCCTCGTAGATCAGTTCCTCGCCGACGGGACGGAACGGGCTCTGGCTCATGCGCCGACCCGCGTCATCGGGCCCGTGCCGATGACCGACTGGCCGCTGCCGCCCGGTCGAACCGAGCCGGGTCGAGGGTCTGGGCCCGTTCCAGCGCCGCTTCCACGAAGGCCCGGAACAAGGGGGCCGGCCGGTCGGGGCGGCTCTTCAGCTCGGGATGGGCCTGGGTTCCGACCCAGTAGGGATGGTCGGGCAGCTCGACGAACTCGACCAGGAGGCCGTCGGGCGAGGTGCCTGAACACCGGAACCCGGCGTCTTCGAAACGGGTGCGGTAGGCGGGGTTGAACTCGTAGCGGTGCCGGTGCCGCTCGGTGACCACGGTCTCGCCGTAGATCTTGGCCACCTGTGACGTCTCGTCGAGCACGGCCACGTAGGCCCCGAGCCGCATCGTGCCCCCCTTCTCGGTGACCTGGTGCTGCGACTCCATCAGGTCGATCACGGGCCACGGGGTGGTGGCGTCGGCCGTGTTGAACTCACTCGAGTTGGCCCCCGACATGTGGAGCACGTTGCGGGCGAATTCGATCGTCATCACCTGCATGCCCAGGCACAGCCCGAGGCAGGGCACGAGGTGCTCCCGGGCGTAGGAGGCGGCCTCGATCTTGCCCTCGATGCCCCGGGGGCCGAACCCGCCGGGCAACACGATCCCATCGAGGCGGCCGAGCTTCTCCTCCACCATGAGACCCTGGACATCCTCCGAGGCGATCCACTCGATCTCGAGCGCCACCTCGTTGGCGATGGCGGCGTGGCGGAGCGACTCGGCCACCGACAGGTAGGCGTCGGGCAGACGCACGTACTTGCCCACGATCCCGATGCGCAGCGGCTTCCAGGCCCGCTCCGTGCGCTCCACCAGAGCCCGCCACTTGTCCAGGTCGGGCTCGACCGGCCGCAGGCCCAGCACGTCGCACACGTAGGAGTCGAGCCCGGCCTCGTGCATGGTGATGGGGATGGCGTACAGGCTGTCGGCGTCGGGGGCGTTGATCACCCCGTCCACCGGGACGTCGCACAGGTTGGAGATCTTCTCCCGCAGGCCGTCGGAGATCGGCCGGTCCGACCGGCACACGATCACGTCGGGCTGGACACCCCGGCTGCGCAGCTCGGTGACCGAGTGCTGCGTGGGCTTGGTCTTCAGCTCCGCAGCGGGGCCGATGAAGGGGACCAGGGTGACGTGGACGAAACACACGTTCTGGCGGCCGACGTCGAGCCGGTACTGGCGGATGGCTTCCAGGAACGGCAGGATCTCGATGTCGCCCACCGTGCCCCCCACCTCGGTGATCACCACGTCGACGTCGTCGGTGGCCAGGGCCGAGATCCGACGCTTGATCTCATCGGTGATGTGGGGGATCACCTGGACGGTCTGGCCCAGGTAGACACCCCGGCGTTCGGCTGCGATCACAGCCGAGTAGATCGAACCGGTGGTGGCGTTGGACGCCCGGGACAGGCTCTCGTCGATGAACCGCTCGTAGTGGCCGAGATCGAGATCGGTCTCGCCGCCGTCGTCGGTGACGTACACCTCCCCGTGTTCGAACGGGTTCATCGTGCCCGGATCGACGTTGATGTACGGGTCGAGCTTCTGCATCGTCACCCGTAGCCCTCTGGCCTTCAACAGTCGCCCGAGCGATGATGCCGTCAATCCCTTGCCCAGGGAGCTCACCACGCCCCCGGTGACGAAGATGTGCTTTGCCATTACGCTCCTGTCAGCTGGCTCCATCCAACCTAGCGCCGCCCGGGCGTGAGATGGCGCACGCCCCCCTGGGCGAATACCGTTCGGGCCCATGACGTTCCACGCCCTGCTCCTGGAAGAGAACGACGGCAAGGTCTCGGCCGCCATGGCCGAGCTCGACGACAGCCGCCTACCGGCCGGCGAGGTGACCGTGGCGGTCGAGTGGTCGTCGCTGAACTACAAGGACGGCATGGTCCTCCAGGGCCTCGGCCGCCTGGTGCGGGACTATCCCCACGTTGGCGGGATCGACCTGGCCGGCACGGTGGAGGCGTCCGACGACCCCCGCTACTCCCCGGGCGACAAGGTTGCCCTCACCGGCTGGCGGGTGGGCGAGACCCACTGGGGCGGCTACGCCTCCCGGGCCCGGGTGAAGGCCGACTGGCTGGTGCCGGTGCCGGCCGCCCTCACCACCCGCCAGGCCATGGCCGTGGGAACCGCCGGTTTCACCGCCATGCAGGCCCTGGTGGCCCTGGAGCACCACGGGATCGACACCGGGCCCGACAGCCCCCTGCTGGCCACCGGCGCCTCCGGTGGCGTCGGGTCCTCGGCCGTGCTGTGGGCCTCGGCCGCCGGCCACCACGTTGTGGCCTCCACCGGCCGGCTGGAGAACGCCGACGAGCTCACCGCCCTGGGGGCGGCCGAGGTCATCGACCGGGCCGAACTGGCTGAGAACCCGAGCCGGCCGCTGCTGAGCGAGCGGTGGGGCTCGTGCATCGACGCCGTGGGGGGCGACACCCTGGCCCACGTGCTCACCGAGATCCGCTACGGCGGGGTGGTGGCCGCCTGCGGCCTGGCCGGCGGCAACGGCCTGGCCACCACCGTGGTGCCGTTCCTGCTCCGAGGCGTGAGCCTGCTCGGTATCGACTCCGTCATGTGTCCCGCCGACCATCGGTCCGTGGTCTGGGGCCGGATCGGCGATCTGGTGGCTGCCGGCGGCGGGGCCAAGCTCGATTCGCTCATCACCGAGGTACCGCTGGCCGAGCTGGCGGCCCTGGCCCCGCAGATCATGGCCGGCCAGGTGAAGGGGCGGGTCGTCGTCAACTGCGCCACCTGAGGGGGAACCCTTCGGGTTCCTTGGGTTGGCCTGCGGCCAACACCTGAGGGGAACGGGGGTTGGCCTGCGGCCAACACCTGAGAGACTGGGGGGATGGCGAACAGCGGCAAGGCCTCGGAGACCAAGGCAGGCAAGGGCAAGTCGGCGGGGAAGGCCAAGTCGGCCGCCGCCGACGGATTCGACATGGTCGACCCCACCGAGGTGGGCATGGACCCGGCCCGCCTCCAGCGGGTGGACGAGTTCATCAAGACCCGCTACCTCGACACCGGCCGCTACCCGGGGTTCTCCCTGCTGGTGAGCCGGCGGGGCAAGGTGGCCCACCTGTCCACCCAGGGCAGCCGCAACCTGGGCACCGGGGCGCCCATGACCCCCGACACGATCGTGCGCATCTACTCGATGAGCAAGCCGATCACGTCGGTGGCCCTGCTGAGCCTGTACGAGGAGGGCCTGTTCCGCCTCGACACCCCGGTGTCGAGCTTCATCCCGTCGTGGGCCGACCTGCGGGTCTGGCGCGACGGCACCCCGGCCTCGTGGTCCACCACCTATCCCGAGCGGGAGATGACGGTACGCGATCTGCTCACCCACACCTCGGGTCTCACGTACGGCTGGATGCAGCGGCACCCGGTGGATGCCATCTACCGCGAGCGGGGGGTCGACCAGGCCCACAAGCTGGAGGAATGGGTGGAGATCCTGGCCGGGATCCCCCTCGTGTTCTCCCCCGGCACCCAGTGGTCCTACAGCGTGGCCACCGACGTGATCGGCCGGCTGGTGGAGATCATCTCGGGCCAGTCGTTCGATGTGTTCCTGGCCAACCGGATCTTCGAGCCGCTGGGCATGACCGACACCGCGTTCCAGGTGGCCGACGAGCGAGCTGAGCGGTTCGCCGCCAACTACGTTGTGCCGTCGCTGTCGCCCTTCGGCGTGCCCCCCGGGGCCAGCGGCGACGAGGCGGTGGAGCTCGACGACGGCAGCAAGGGCACCCAGTTCCGGCGCAACCCCACGTTCCTATCGGGCGGCGGCGGCCTCACCTCCACCCTGGGCGACTATCACCGGTTCACCCAGATGCTGCTCAACGGGGGCGAGCTGGGCGGGGCCCGGATCCTCGGCCGCAAGACGGTGGAGTACGCCACCTCGAACCACCTGCCCGGCGGGCGGGATCTGGCCGCCATGGGCCAGCCGGTGTTCAGCGAGACCAACTACGACGGGATCGGCTTCGGCCTCGGATTCTCGGTGGTGGTCGACCCGGCGGCGGCCCAGATCGTGTGCTCCCAGGGCGAGTACGGCTGGGGCGGCGCGGCGTCCACCCTGTTCTGGATCGACCCGGCCGAGGAGCTGGCCGTGATCGGGCTCACCCAGCTCATGCCGTCGTCGGCCTACCCGATCCGCCAGGAGCTGCGTCCCCTGATCTACAGCGCCCTCACCGAGTGAACCTCGGGGCCCACATCGCGGTGGCGGCGGCCGCCGGCCGGGACGACCGGGCCGAACGGCTCGGGTCGGCCCTGCCCGACGTGGCCGGCATGGGCCGGTTCCGCCTCAACCGCCACGAGCGCGGCCCCCGGGAGGCGGGGAACGACGCCCTCGACGCCGGCATCCGACTCCATTACCGCACCGACGACCTGTTCCATGGCCACCGCTGGTTCGTGGCCCGTCAGGCCGAGGTGCACGACGACCTGACCGCAGCCGGCTTCGGCCGGGGGCCGGCGCTGGCCTGCGCCCACGTCGGGGTGGAGCTGCTGCTCGACGGGGTGCTGCTGGCCGACAGCCCGACCTCGGGGGTGGTCCACGGCGCGTTCGCCGCCATCGACGACCTGCGGGACCCGTTGGGGGCGCTGGTCGAGCCGGCGAGCGAGGCCGACTGGCAGACCCACCTGACCCGGTTCACCGGCGGGACCGCCGTTCACGGCCTCGACGACCCGGTGGAGGTGGCCCACCGCCTGCAGCGCATCCTGACCCGCCGGCCCCGGCTGGCCTTCTCCCCGTGCCAGGTCCCCCGCCTGGTCGACGTGCTGGCCCGCCGCCTGCCGGCGGTAGCCGACGGGGCCCACAGCCTGGTGGCCGAGCTGGCGACGCGGCTGCGGTAAGCAGGCCCAGTCCCGGATCTCTGACACCAGGTCCCGGATGCGCGCCCCGGGTGTCAGAGTTCGGGGTAGGTGGTGGGTTGACTGGTTGTCGGTCGTCAGGCCCGCTTGAGTCGGGCCGCCTCCTCGATCAGCTCCCGGGCGTGCTGGCGGGCGGTGGGCGAGTCGGGTTGTCCCGACAGCATCCGGGCCAGCTCCACCTGCTGCTCCTCGGCGCTGAGGAGGCGGACCTCCGACACCGTCTCGTCGTCGCCCTGGCGCTTGACCACCGCCAGGTGGGCGTCGGCGAACGCCGCAACCTGGGGCAGGTGGGTGACGACCAGTACCTGATGGCGGTCGCCCAGATGACTGAGGGCCTGGCCCACGGCGAAACCGGCTTGGCCCCCGATCCCGGCGTCGACCTCGTCGAACACCAGCACCGGCGGCGCCTCCGACAGCACCGACCGGAGGGCCAGCATGGCTCGGGCCAGCTCCCCACCTGAGGCCACCTTGGCCAGCGACTGGAGGGGGGAGCCGGGGTTGGCCGACAGCTGGAACGACACCTCGCCCCCGTCGGGGCCGTCGACATCGATGCCTACCCGGGCCTTGGGCATGGCCAGCTCGGGCAGCCGGGCCTCGATGGCGGCGGCCAGGGCCGGGGCGGCGGCCAGCCGGGCCTGGCGGACCTCGCCCTGGATCTCCTCCAGTTGGGCCCGGGCCCGGGCCCGGCGGGCATCGAGTTCGGCGGCCAGAGCGTCGTGCCCCTCCAGCTCCTTGAGCCGCATCCGCAGGGCGTCGCGCTCGGCGATCACGGCGGCGATGTCATCGCCGTACTTGCGGCACAGGTCGTGCAGGAGCCGGCGGCGGACCTGGACGGCGGCCAGCTGCTCAGGGTCGGGCTCGATGCCCTCGGCCAGATCCCGGATGGTGGCGGTCAGGTCGTCGAGCTCGGCCACCACCGCCCCCAGCCGCTCGGCGCACTCGGCGAACGGACCCCGGGGGTCGAGGGCGGCCAGGGCGGCGGCCAGTTGGTCCCGGGCCCCGTCGTCGCCCATCAGCCGGTCGAGCACGAGGGCCGCCGTCTCCTGGTGGGCCACGGCGTTGGCCAGCAACCCCTCGGCCCCGGCCAGGGCCTCGTCTTCGTCGGGATCGGACAGCTCGGCCCCGTCGAGCTCGTGAACCTGGTAGCGGACGAGGTCGAGCTCCCGGGCCCGGGCCCGTTCGTCGCCGCCCATGGCGGCCAGACTCTCGTCGATCTCGGCCAGGGCGGCCCGAGCCTGGCGCAGCGGGCCCAGGTCGACCCGGCCGTAGGTGTCGAGGGCCAGGCGCTGGGCCTCCATGCCCAGCAGCGACTGGTGGGAGTGCTGACCGTGTAGGTCGACCAGGCGGGACCCCAGCTCGGCCAAGACCGAGGCGGTGGTGGGCCGGCCGTTCAGGTAGGCCCGACTGCGCCCCTCGGCCGGTACCACCCGTGACAGCACGTACTCCTCACCGTCGAGCTCGAAGCGCCCGTCGACCACCGCCTCGGCCGCTCCAGGGCGAACCAGCCCGGGATCGGCCCGGCCCCCCATCAGGAGGTTGATGGCGTCGACCAGCAGCGTCTTGCCCGCCCCAGTCTCCCCCGTCAGGGCGATCATCCCGGTGGGGATGGGCAGTGTGAGACGGTCGATCACGCCCAGGTCGGCGACGGCCAGCTCCAGCAGCATGGAGGAAGTATCGCCGGCCGCCGCCCGCTACCGGTCGACCACCCCGAACTTGTCCTTCAGGACCAGGTGGAAATCCCGGTTGCCGGGGACGAGGAATCCGACCTCGGTGGCCGAGGCCCGGCACACCACCGACTCTCCCGGTGCCAGCTCGAGGCTCTGGCGGCCGTCGAGCGACACCACGGCCGGCCGGTGACCGGCCACCGTCACCTGCACCACGGTGTTGGGGGCGAGCACCATCGTGCGGTTGAACAGGTTGTGGGCCGCCACCGGCGTGAGCAGCAGGGTGCGGAAGTCGGGCTCCACGATCGGGCCCCCGGCGGAGAGCGCGTAGGCGGTGGAGCCGGTGGGGGTGGCGACGATGAGGCCGTCGGCCAGGTAGGTGAGGAAGGGCTGGCCGCCAATGGAGACCGACAGCTCCACCGTGCGACCGCTCTCGCACCGGTCGATCACGGCCTCGTTGAGGGCCCGACCCACGAAGGTGGAGCCGGCGGCGGCCGATCCGGCCCCGCCCGGGGCCGCGGTGTAGACGTCGAGCATCATGCGGCGCTCGATGCGGAGCTCACCGGCCAGCCAGGCCCCCAGCGCCTCTTCCATCTGGGCCGGGTCGAAGGCGGTGAGGTAGCCCAGGTGGCCGGCGTTCACCCCCAGGATCGGCACCTCGTGGCTGGCCACCAGGGCCGTGGACCGCAGGACGGTGCCGTCGCCGCCCAAGCTGAGGCAGGCGTCGAGGCCGGGCCCGAACGAGTCTTCGCCGATGGACAGGTCGGGTCGGCCCACCAGCTCGGCGTCGGGCGACGGCAGGACGGCCGACACCTCCGAGCCGCACCAGTGCAGCGCCCGTTTGGCCAGCTCCAACACCTCGGGCCGCTGGTGGTGCAGGACGATGCCGAGACGGCTCACGATGCCATCCCGGCCCGCTCGGCGGCCTGGGCCACAACCCGGTCGAGCGTCATCCCCGGGTCGGGAGCGGCTGTGTCATCGTTCGTGCCCGCCCGGCACAACCACACGACGAACTCCACGTTGCCTCCAGCCCCGGGTACACCCGCGACCGTAGCGTCTCGCAGCCTCATCTCCAGATCATCGGCCGAAGCGACCACCTCGTCCAACACGAGGCGCCAGGTTGCAGGATCGCGGATGACGCCCTGGCGGCGGGCCGCCTCGGCCCGCCCCACCTCGAACTGGGGTTTCACCAGGGCCAGCACGGGGGCGCCGGGGACGGTGAGGCGGGCCAGGGCGGGCAGAACGAGACGGAGGGAGATGAACGACAGATCGGCCACGGTGAACCCGGCCGGGCCGCCGATGGCGCCCGGGTCGAGCGCGCGGATGTCGGTCCGTTCCCGGCTGTCGACCCGGCGATCGCCCCGCAGGCGGGCGTGGAGCTGGTCGGTGCCGACATCCACCGCCACCACCGCCGCCGCCCCCCGCTGCAGCAGACAGTCGGTGAAGCCGCCGGTGGAAGCGCCGGCATCGAGGCAGCGCAGGCCGGCGGGGCTGAGCCCGAAAGCGTCGAGGGCCGAGGCCAGTTTGCCTCCGGCCCGGCTCACGTAGCCCACGAGGTAGGCGGCCCTAGCTACGCCACCCGGCTCGCGTTCCGCCAGGTCGGCCAGGGCCAGATGCTGGTGGGGGCGGACGGTGCGAGCCGCCTTGCGGGCCGGTTGGCTGTCCACCGTGACCAGGCCGGCTTCCACCGCCCGGCGGGCCGCTTCACGGCTGGGCGCCAGGCCCCGCCGGACCAGCTCGGCGTCGAGCCGAGAGCCGGCTGCCTCAGGCGACGACGTGGCGCTCACCGGTAGGGCTGAACACCCAGAGGGCGGCATCCCGCCGGTCGATGGTGTCGCTCTGCTGGCGCTCGGCCCGACGAGCGTTCAGGCGGGCGATGACCTCATCGGCGCTGTCGCCCTCGGTCTCGTAGAGGGCGAGGTACCGGTGAGCCGAGGGTGGGCCGGCCTCCGCCTTCAGCACGAACCGCTGGGCCGCTGTGAAGCCTGTGGTGGCCAGAACCTCATCGAGGTGGGTGTTCTCGTACCAGTCGTTGAATTCGGCCTCACGGCCCTCGACCGGATTGCTCATCACCATCACCACATAGGTACCCATGGTGGAAATTCTAGGTGTCCGCAGGGTCAGCTGCCGGGGGCAGCCTTCTTGGTCGCAGCCTTCTTGACTGGGGCGCCTTTCTTGGCGGGGGCAGCCTTCTTGGCCGCGGCCTTGGTGGTGACGCTGGCTTTCGTGGCGGCCTTCTTGACCGCCGCCTTCTTCGTGGCGGCGGCCTTGGTGGCGGCCTTCTTCACCGCCGCCTGCTTCTTGACCACGGCCTTCTTGACCGCCGCCTTCTTCACCGCCGCCGGAGCGGCGGGCTCGGGAGCTGGTGCCGGGTCGCTCACAACCGGCTCGGACGCAGCCGGAGGCGGCGGAGGAGAAGGGGCGGTGGCGCCGGGGGCCGTCGCCCCGCCGGGAACAGGGAAGCCGGCCTCGGCCGCAGCCCGGATCATGGCCCCGCCCAGGCTGGTCACGAACGACCGGACCTCGCCCGCCGCTTCCACCAGCTCGCGGGCCACGTCCCGTCCCGACGGGGGCGTGGTCGATTCCACGATGGCGTTGAGCCGGTTGACTGCCTGCGTGAGCTGCTGCTTCACCGGCGCCGGCACCATCTCGGAGCTCTCGAAGGCCCGCATCAGCCGCTGCCATTCGGCTTCGAGCACCTCAGCGCTGCGGTTCAGGATTTCGCGGGCCTCAGCGGCCGCCTTGGCTTGCTTGTTGTCCATGACGAAAGCATACCGTGCATCCCGATCGCTAGCTATCGCGAGCAGGGGTGAGGGCCGGCACCCGCCGGTAGGTTCGTCCGGATGACCACACAGCCACTCGAACATGCCGTCGCCATCAGCCGGGGGGCCCTGGCCGCCGTGTCGAGCGATCAGCTCCACGCCTCTACCCCCTGCGCCTCATGGGACGTGTCGAGCCTCGTCAACCACATGGTGGGGGCCCAGCACTACTTCGCCACCTTCATGGAAGGCGGCCAGCCCGAGGGCGAGGCACCCGACTTCGCCGCCGGCGATTACCTGGCCGCCTTCGACGAAGCCAGCGCCCGGTGCGTGGCGTCGTTCCAGGCCGAAGGCGCCATGGGCCGGACGGTCACCGTTCCGTTCGGCACCATGCCGGTACCGGCCTGGATGGGCCTCGCCGTGACTGACACCTTCCAGCACGCCTGGGACCTGGCCAAGGCCACCGGACAGAGCACCGACCTGGCCCCTCAACTGGCCGCCGGCATCCTGGCCCAGTCCCGCCAGTCGATCTCTGACGGCTTCCGGGGCCCCGATGGCAAGGCCCCCTTCGGCCCCGAGGCCACCGCCCCCGAGGGCGCCTGCCCGGCCGATCAACTCGCTGCCTTCCTCGGCCGTAGCGTCTGACCAGCCGATGGCTGCTTGACCCTCGGCGGAGGGTCAGGCCGCCGGCCGGTACTGATACCGAACCACCCGGTAGCCGTCTCGGCCCTGCTTGTAGAACAGGCGGCCGCCATGGCGGCTGAGCAGGTCGGCCTCCAGCCGGCCGAGCAACGAGGCCCGGCCGGTGAGAACGAGTTGGAGGCCGGCACCGGCCGCGATCAGCTCCCGCAGCTCATGAGCGAGCCAGGGCGTGTGGACCTTGTCGTCGGCATGGACGATCACGGTGGCGAACCGTCCGGGGGGCGGCGCGCTCAGCCCGTGAAGGTAGTCGGTCGCCGGGATCTGGTGTCTCGCGCCATCGCCGGAGACGGATGGGGACACCAGATCGGAAGGGGGCACGCCGTTGGCCGCCAACAGGCGGGCGGTGGCCCGTAGCGCCAGCAGGTCGCGGGACACCACGGCGGTGAGGCGCTGGCCCGACCGGGCGGCGATGAGGGCCCGGTGCCCCTGGCCCGGGTTGACCACGGTGCATGGCCCGGCCCGCAGTCCCCGCAGGGCCGGACGAAGAAGACGTGTGGCGTGCGACAGGCTGTCGAACTCCTCGATCCCCGTCACAGTGTCGGCCTCCCAGGCCAGATCGGCCGTCTGGAACCGCGAGCGCTCCCGGTCGTACCGCCCGGCGGCGAAACCGTGGGCCACCGCTCCGGCGGCCGCAGCGGCCCCTTCTCCTCGGCGGCGGGCGACAAGCACCTGGTGGGCCTTGGTGCCCGTGTCGAGCAGGATCTCGAAGTGGTCGGGACCCAGCACGCGGCGGACCTGGTCGGCCAGGGGGGCGACGACGACCACCGCCACCAGCGTCCCCTGGCGACCCCAGGGTTCGGGGGCGGACGCCAGCTCGGCGATGGCCGCCTCTCCGGCCTTGCCCGGGATGTTCGACACGACGAGATCGAAAGGCTCCGAACGGTCGATGTCGTCGTAGCCGAGCGAGGCGGCGATGGTGGCCTGAGCGGCCGGCAGGCCGTTGAGGGTCAGGTTCCGAGCGGTGTAGGCCAGAGCCAGAGCGTCACGGTCGACCAGGGTGACGTGGCGTTCCGGGCCCAGGGCCAGCAGGGTGAGCCCCAGGACGCCGTGCCCGCAGCCCAGGTCGAGCACCCGATGGATCCCGGCCCCGTGGGGGGTGCCGGCGTCGGCGGCCAGCTCCTTGAGCACCGTCTGGAGATGGCGCAGCAGGAGGGCCGAGCCGGGGTCGATGCCGGCGCTGGCGAACACGGTGGCCGCCAAGTCGAAACGGAGTCGGGCGCCGTGGAAGGCGAAGGGCACCGTGCGGACCTGGAACAGGTCGGCGACGGTGCCCTTCACGCCTTCGTAGGGCAGGACCCCCGAGGGGCTCTCAGGCAATCGTGATCGACTCGTCGAGGTAGACGTCCTGGATGGCGTTGAGGAGGGCGACGCCCTCGTTCATCGGCCGCTGGAACGCCTTGCGGCCCGAGATCAAGCCGGTGCCGCCGGCCCGCTTGTTGATGACG
The DNA here is from genome assembly GCA_902826025.1 of uncultured Actinomycetes bacterium. Classification (GTDB taxonomy): domain Bacteria; phylum Actinomycetota; class Acidimicrobiia; order Acidimicrobiales; family SZUA-35; genus CADEDH01. The sequence continues at coordinate 7,248 of CADEDH010000049.1, read as the reverse complement.
GCGGTACGGACGGCCTCGGCCATGTCGGATTCACCGGAGCTGGCGCCGCCGGAGTTGATGAGGCCGGCCCGGCCCATGTAGCAGTTCGCCACCTGCCAGCGGCAGAGGTCGATCGGGTGGTCGGTGATCAACTCGCCGTACATCCGGGCGTGACCCTTGCCCACCTTGATGGCGTTGAAGGCGCCGTTGTTCTCCGGCAGCTTCTGCTTGATGATGTCGGCCTCGATGGTGACGCCGAGGTGGTTGGCCTGACCGGTGAGGTCGGCCGCCACGTTGTAGTCGACGCCGTCGACGGTGAAGGCCGAGTTGCGGGTGTAGCACCACAGCACCGTGAACATGCCGAGCTGATGGGCCTCGGCGAAGGCCTCGCTGACCTCCTGGAGCTGACGCATCGACTCGTCGGACCCGAAGTAGATCGTGGCCCCGACGCCGGCCGCCCCCAGGTCCCACGCCTGCTGAACATTCCCGAACGGGGTCTGGTCGTACTGGATCGGGTACGTGAGCATCTGGTTGTGGTTCAGCTTCACGATGAACGGGATGCGGTGGGCGTACCGGCGGGCGGTGGCCGCCAGCACACCGAAGGTGGAGGCCACGGCATTGCAGCCGCCCTCGATGGCGAGGCGGATGATGTTCTCGGGATCGAAGTACATCGGATTCGGGGCGAAGGAGGCGGCGGCCGTGTGCTCGATGCCCTGGTCGACGGGGAGGATCGAGACGTATCCCGTGCCACCCATACGGCCGCTGCCGAACAGGGACGACAGGTTGCGCAGCACCTGGGGCGAGCGGTCGCTCGGCTCGAAAACGCGATCGAGGAAATCCGGGCCGGGTAGGTGCAGCTGGGACGCGGGGATGCCTTCGCTCTTGTGCTCGAGCAGGCTCTGGGCGTCAGCACCCAGCAGGCTGATGATGTCGGCCACCAGGAGGCTCCTTTGGTTCGGTGACAGGCGGTTCGAGAGCAGATGCCGGTCGGACGATGTCGACCAGCGCTCTTGTGCCGAGGATAGCTGTCAGCTCAAGGCAGCGAGACGTTCGGCCACGTCGGCGAACCGGGGCTCGGCCGCCAGGAGCTCGGTGAAGAGCCGACGGGCCCGGGCCACGTCACCCGACCGCTCGTAGAGGTCGGCCAGCACGTACCACCGGCGCAGATGGTGGAGGGCGGGGGCCCGATTGGGCCGGGGTGCCTTCTCCAACAGGCGGATCGCGTCGTTGACGCGGCCCCGATCGGCCAGGCCGCCGGCCTGGACGATGCGCCCCTCCTCCACCAACTCGGGCGAGGGGGAGGTGTCACCCAGTTCCTGCCACAGCTCCTCGGCTTCGGTCCAGCGCCCGAGGGCCCGGCAGCAGTCGGCCCACACCGGGTGCTGCTCCACCGATCCCGTCATGGCGCTGAAGCGCTCCAACTCGGTGATGGCCCGGGCCCATCGGCCCAACCGGTAGTAGACGAGGCCCTTGAGCTCGTGGACCTCGGCGATGCCGGGCGCCAGCCGGTCGATGGATGCCAGCAACCGCTCGGCCTCGCTGAACCGCTCGGCCTCGAAGGCGGCAGCCGACTCGGCCAGGCGGCGGCGGAGCTTGGTGGCGGTGGTGGGCGGCAGACCGCTGAAGTCGACGTCGGCGACGTCGATCTCGCGGCGACTCGAACCGCGACCCGGGCCCGGTGTGCGACCGCCGTCCCGGCGGCCGGCGTCGGGCGCGTCGTCGTAGACCCGTTCGATCACGATTTCCTCGCGCCGGGGCGGGGCGGGCCGATCCTCACGAGAGCCGAAGTCGGTGCGCCCACCTGGTGCCGGGCCGCCGGGGCGGCGGCCGGCCCCCGGCGAGGCGTCGCCGGTTCCGAACTGGCTCAGATCGGGGCGCCCGCCCGAACGACGAAACCCGTTCGATCGGCGGGGGCCAGCGGGGGGACGGCCCTGCCCCGATCGACCCTGCCCGGGGCGGCCGGGGCCGTCGGGCCCGGCAGAGCGGCGGTACCCCGAAGGGCCATCGCCGCTGGGGCGTCCACGGTCACTGCCTGGTCCAGGGCCGCGGGACCCACCGGTCCGACCGGGACCAGAGGGGCGACCGGAGCCGCCGCCGTCTCGATCAGAGCCGTACGGGCGGCCGGAACCGCCTCCACGGGGGCCAGGGGGACGGCTGGACCCGTAGGAGCGGCCACCGCCACCGTCACTGCGGGGACCCGAGGGACGGTCCGAACCGTACGAGCGGCCACCGTCGCTGCGGGGACCGGACGGTCGGCCGGAGCCGGACGAGCGGCCACCGCCGCCACCGTCACTGCGGGGACCGGACGGTCGGCTCGAACCGTAAGAGCGACCACCACCGCCACCATCACTGCGGGGACCCGAGGGACGGCTCGAACCGTAGGAGCGGCCACCACCGCCGCCACCGTCACTGCGGGGACCGGACGGTCGGCCGGAGCCGGACGAGCGTGTCGAACCGCCGCCCCCACGGGACGGGCCGCCGGAGCGGGGGCCGCGGGCAGCACCGCCGCCGGGCGGCCTACGGCCGGGACCAGCGGGCCGGCTGGAAGCGGTGCGGGGACGGGCCTCGGAGCGGGCTCGACCTGGTTCGTCTTCGTCAGATCGAGGGCGTTCGGGCATGATCATGCAGGCTACCGCCGTCCAAGGGCTCCCCCCTGCCGCCGTGAACCATGGCCGACAATGGCCCACAGATCAGTTCACCTTTCTGCAAGGATCTCGACCCCTTGAACATCGTCCCACCCCCCTCCCAGCTAAGCTGAACGAGTCGTTGGCTAAAGGGGGCCGCCTGCCGGGTCGAGATAGAAGTCCTCCGGCTCCGGCTTCCACGGCGGCGGTAGGCCTTTTCAGCTTTGTCACCTGACCTGACCTCGACACTTGAGGGGAAACTCGATCCGATGACGGCGGATATAACACAGACAGTCGCGTGCGTTGTCGGCACCCGGCCCGAGGTGATCAAGATGTTCCCCGTCGTCGACGCATTGCGGGCCGGCGGCGTGAACACACGCCTCATCCACACCGGCCAGCACCTCGAGCTGTCCCAGGATGCGTTCAACGCCTTCGGGATAGCCGCCGACGTGGACCTCGAGGTCATGAGCGCGGCCCAGACCCCCACCCGGGTGGCCTCTCTGGTGCTCGACCGCCTCGGTCCCATGTTGAGCGAGCTCCGGCCATCCTGGTTGGTCGTGCAGGGCGACACCACCACCGTGCTGGCTGCGGCCATCGCCGGTGCCTACCACCAGATACCGGTGGCCCACGTGGAGGCCGGCCTCCGCTCCTACCGGCTCGACCAGCCGTTCCCCGAGGAGATCAACCGTCGGGCGGTCACCGCCATCGCCAGCCTGCACTTCGCCCCTACCCAGACAGCGGTCGATGCCCTGCGGCGGGAAGGGGTCCCCAGCGATCAGATCGTGCTGACCGGCAACACGGTGATCGATGCCCTCCATTGGGCCTGTGATCACCTGCCGCCGGTGGCCATCGACCCCATGCTCCGAGCGCTCGACCCGTCGCGGCCCATGCTGCTGATGACCACCCACCGCCGGGAGAACTTCGGGCCCGGCCTGGCCGACGTCTTCCAGGCCGTGCGCCGGTTGACCGAGCTTCGTCCCGAGCTCCAGATCCTGTTCCCGGTCCACCCCAACCCGGCGGTGCGGGCCGAGGTGCGCCGGTGGCTGGGCGACACCTCGTCGGTCCTGATCACCGACCCCCTCAGCTACCTCGACATGGCCCGGGCCCTCCAGCAGTGCACCCTGGTGCTGACCGACTCGGGGGGGCTCCAGGAGGAGGCGCCGGCGTTGGGCAAGCAGGTGCTCGTGCTTCGCGAGGTCACCGAACGGCCGGAAGCGATCGAGGCCGGCATGGCCCGGCTGGTAGGCACCGACCCGGCGGGGATCATCGGCGCCGTGCTCGATGCGCTCGACCATCCCCGGGCCTGGCGCTCCAGCCCCTACGGCGACGGCAAGGCCGGTCAGCGGATCGCCAACGCGCTGCAGGGCCTCCCCGTCACCCCCTTCACCGCCCTGGTCGAGGCGGCGTGACGAGCAGCGCCGGCGATGGGCCGGCCACCTCCGTCCGCGCCGTTCGACGTATCGGGCGGGCGGCTCTGGCCGATCTCGCCCGGCGGCCCGCCTCCCGTCCGGTGCCGGCCGACAAGGCCTCGTGGCCGGCCCGGATCGACGCCGGCCTGGAGTGGCTGTGCCGGGCCCAGGACCAGGGGGCAGACCACGGCTTCAGCTACGGCTACACGGTGCGGGGCGGATGGCAGCCCTCGTACGTGGAGACCACGGGCTACATCATCAACACGTTCCTCCGGGCCGGGGACGAGCTCGGCCGGCCCGAGCTCGTCGAGCGAGCCGCCCAAGCCGGACACTGGCTGTGCCGGGTGCAACTGCCCGACGGCGGCTTCGCCAACCCGGGTCTCGACCCCGGCGCCGGCGTGGTGTTCGACACCGGCCAGGACCTCCATGGCCTCGTGTCCCTGGCCGAGACATCCGACGGCACCGAGGCCGATCCCTGGGTCGACGCCGCTCGGCGGGCGGCCGCATGGCTGGTGAACATCGCCGACGACGAGGGCCGATGGACCCGCAACACGTTCAACGGCATTCCCCACGTCTACAACAGCCGCACCGCCTGGGCCCTGGTCCGCGCCGGTCATCTCCTCGACGACCCCGATGCGGTGAAGGTGGCGGAGGCCAACCTCGACTGGGCCTGCTCCCAGCAGCGCCCCAATGGCTGGTTCGACCAGTGCGCGTTCACCGTCGACGCCCCGCCGTTCACCCACACCACCGCCTACGCCGGCCGCGGGTTGCTCGAATCGGGGCTCCTGCTGGGCAACGAACGCTACATCCAGGCGGCCCGGGCCGTGGCCCAGGCCGCAGCCGGCCACCTCCGTCCCACCGGGCTCCTACCTGGACGCATCTCGGTCGACGGTAAACCGGTGGGTCGGAGCTCGTGCCTCACCGGCAACGCCCAGTTCGCCATCATCTGGCTGAAGCTGGCCGCCCTCGATCAGGAGGTCCGCTACCGGGAATGGGCCGAGCAGACCCTGCAGGGCACCGCTGTCCATCAATCGCTGAACGGTCCCGACGAGATCCGTGGCGCCATCAAAGGCTCCCACCCGATATGGGGGCGTTACGCCCCGCTCGGGTACCCGAACTGGCCGACCAAGTTCTTCGTCGACGCCCTGTTGTTGTCCGCCACCAGCGCCGATACACAAACCACACCATGACTACCGCCCGGGTGACGCTCTACGGCATCGACGTCGATGCGGTCACGGTGGACGAGACGCTGAGCTGGGTGGCCGACACGATCGCCGAGGGCCGGAGGGGCAAGGTGGTCACGTTGAACACCACCGGTCTCATGCTGGCCGAACGGCAGCCCTTCTTCCGTCGCTTCGTGGCCGAAGCCGACCTTGTGGTGGCCGACGGCCAGCCACTGGTCTGGCTCTCTCCACTGTTCGGACATCGCCTTCCGGCCCGCGTGGCCGGCATCGATCTCATCGAGCGACTGGCCGAGCAAGCGGCCCAGAACAATCACTCGATCTATCTGCTGGGCGCCGAGCCCGACACAGTGGCCACGGCGGCCGCCGAACTCCAGCAACGGCACCCCGGCCTCGACATAGCCGGATCCCACCATGGGTTTCTCGGCGACGGTGCCGAGAACGTGGCGATCGAGATAGGCAAGTCCGGAGCGGCCATCCTCTTCGTCGGCATGGGTTCGCCCCGCCAGGAGGAGTTCATCGACGCTCACTGGGACCAGCTCGGCGTGAACATTGCCATCGGCGTGGGCGGGAGCTTCGAGGTCCTGGCCAATCGCCTCGTCCGGGCCCCTCGATGGCTGCAGCGCCTCGGCCTCGAATGGGCGTTCCGCATGCTGCAAGAGCCCCGCCGGCTCACCCGACGCTACGCCGACACCTTCTTCTGGCTGGTCCGGCGCACTGCACCGCTGACCTCGGGCCTGGTCGACCGTTCCAATCGGGCACCCGCCGGCACCTCCGCTCCCCCGTCGGTCAAGAAGTAACATCCTCGACCCCGCCTCGGAGCACCTTGTCGCACCCCTCGGCCAAAACTACGAAAGGGACCCGGCGAACCAGGTCCCTCTCATATAGAAATCCGGCGGCGTCCTACTCTCCCAGGTCGCTTCCAACCAAGTACCATCGGCGCTGGAGGGCTTAACTTCCGTGTTCGGAATGGGTACGGGTGTGACCCCTCCGCAATCGCCACCGAAATCTGTCGCCTTGCCCGAACATGGGGCAGGGCATAGATCTATGAACTTATTCCTTGAGAATTCCACAGCGAGCACGAGTCACATACACAAGCCCTCGGCCGATTAGTACCGGTCAGCTGAACGCCTTACAGCGCTTACACATCCGGCCTATCAACGTGATCACCTATCACGGGCCTTACCCGGTTACCCGGTGGGAGATCTAATCTTGAAACAGGTTTCCCGCTTAGATGCCTTCAGCGGTTATCCCTTCCGCAGGTCGCTAACCAGCCATGCTCCTGGCGGAACAACTGGCACACGAGAGCTGCGTCCATCCCGGTCCTCTCGTACTAGGGACAGACTTCCTCAAATCTCCTTCGGCTGCAGAGGATAGGGACCGAACTGTCTCACGACGTTCTAAACCCAGCTCGCGTACCGCTTTAATGGGCGAACAGCCCAACCCTTGGGACCTGCTTCAGCCCCAGGATGCGATGAGCCGACATCGAGGTGCCAAACCTTCCCGTCGATATGGACTCTTGGGGAAGATTAGCCTGTTATCCCCGGGGTACCTTTTATCCGTTTGCGATGGCCCTTCCATACGGCGCCATCGGATCACTATGCCCTGCTTTCGCACCTGCTCGACTTGTCAGTCTCGCAGTCAAGCTCCCTTGTGCCATTGCACTCAACGACTGATGGCCGACCAGTCTGAGGGAACCTTTGGGCGCCTCCGTTACAATTTAGGAGGCGACCGCCCCAGTCAAACTACCCATCTGACACTGTTCCCGATCCCGATAAGGGACCCGGGTTAGACATCCAATTTAAACAGGGTGGTATTTCAACAATGACTCCACCAATGCTGGCGCACCGGCTTCCCAGTCTCCCACCTATCCTACACAATTCAAATCAAACACCAATATCAAACTGTAGTAAAGGTCCACGGGGTCTTTCCGTCCTTCTGCAGCTAACGAGCATCTTTACTCGTACTTCAATTTCGCTGGGTCTGTGGTTGAGACAGTAGGGAAGTCGTTACGCCATTCGTGCAGGTCGGAACTTACCCGACAAGGAATTTCGC
>CADEDH010000048.1:5427-48622 GCA_902826025.1 uncultured Actinomycetes bacterium | reverse complement strand
ACCGGCCCCGGCCGACATACCCCCGCCTGCGCCGGCGGGCCCGGCGCCCGGCGCCGCCGGCGAGCCCGACGACCAACCTCGTGACGATGTCGACCGGCCGATTGGTCCTCCCCCCAGCATCTTCTCGGCCGCTCCTCCGCCCGGCAGTGACGCCGGCCCCACGGCCGCCGGCCCACCGCCCAGCGTCTTCTCCACTCCGACGCCGTCGGAGCAGGCAGGGCCGGCCGTCGCCGGGAGTGAGGGCGGGAGCGCCTTCGATCACGACGACGTCACCGTGATGAGCCCGGGCGGGCCCGGCGCGCCGTACGGGGCCCGGTCGACCAGCCCCGATCGGGCGCCGGCCGAAGGTCCGCCGCCATCGGAGGCCACCCCGCTACCCCTCTCGCATCAGCCACCCAGCGTCTTCTCCCCGCCTGGCAACGACGCCGAGACTCCGTCGTTCGCCCCGCCGCCGCCACCCCCCGGTGCAATCCCCGGCCCACTCCCCAGCCGCGGCGACGCAGCGCCTCCTCCCCCCGGATTCGGGCTGCCACCCGGCCCCGGCAGCCCGGCGCCCGGCACCGGCTTCGATCCGGGGGTCCCTCCGCCACCCTTCGGGATCGACGGGGACATTCCCCCACCCCCGCCCGGTGCGGCCCCGGCCGCCGGAGCAGACCCCGCACCACCTCCCGCACCATCCTCGTTCGATCTCGGGCCGCCCCCCACGGCCGCCGGTCCGGACCTCGGGCCACCACCAGCACCGCCCGGGCTCGGGTTCGGGTCACCACCCGCACCGCCCGGGTTCGGGCCACCACCGGGCCTCCCCGACCTGGCCCCGCCACCGGCCCCCGCCTTCGGGCCACCGCCCGGTCCCCCCGACCTCGCACCGCCGCCGGCACCCGCCTTCGGGCCCCCTCCCGGCAGCGGCGACTTCGGCCTCCCGCCGGCCCCACCTGCGCCCGGCGCCCCCGCTTTCGGGCCCCCTCCGGGCCTCCCCGACCTGGCGCCGCCACCGGCCCCCGCCTTCGGGACCCCTCCCGACGGCGGCGACTTCGGCCCGCCACCCGGCCCCGGTGCCATGGGCCCGCCCCCCGGTACCGACCTGTTCCCACCCCCGCCACCTCCCGGCCCGGGCGGCCTCGCACCACCACCCCCGCCCCCCGGCACCGCCGCCCCCGACGGCTTTCTCCCGCCACCGGGGATGGCCAGCCCCGGCTTCCCTCCCCCGCCTCCGCCACCCTGGGGCGGAGGCCCCGGAGCGGGGGCTCCCGGCATCCCACCCGGGCCCGCTCCAGCGAACCCCACCCCGTTGCTGGGCCACTTGGTCGACGAGTGGACCGGCGAACAGCACCCGGTGGCCGGCACCGTCGTGATCGGGTCCGACCCCGGATCCGACGCCGAGGTCGGTCGCGGGGCGGCCACCCCGCTGCGGGTGGACGGTCCCGAGGTCGACCAGGTGCATGTTCGGGTGAGGGCCGAGGGCGGTCGGGTGACCGTCCAGGCCGTGAACGACGTCGGCGCCTGGGTGCAGCAGACCGGTGGCCCGCTCACCCCCCTCGGTTCGGCCCCGGTGGCCCTCAACAACGGCGCCCACCTCCGGGTCGGCACGCGGACGCTCGTGTTCCGGGCCGCTCCCGGCAGCGGATACTGAGCCTGGCGTGGCCACCGTCCCGTTCGTGCTGGATGGGTTCGAGCCGATCGATCGCCTCGGCGGCGGCGGCTTCGGAGAGGTCTGGCTGGCCCGACAGATCAACATCGATCGCAGGGTGGCCATCAAGGTGGGCCACGCCCCCATCGACGACAAGACCGTGCAGCTCCGCTTCGAACGGGAATGCATCGCCCTGGGCCGCCTGTCGGGCCACCCCAACATCGTGGACGTGTTCACCGCCGGGAGCATGACCGACGGCCGCCCCTATCTCGTGCTCGAGTATGTGAGCGGCGGCACCCTGTGGCAGCGCCTGCAGGCCCAACCCCTCACCGAGGCGGAGCTGATCAAGGCGGGCACCCAACTCTCGGCGGCGCTCAGTGTGGCCCATTCGTTGGGCGTGCTCCACCGTGACCTCAAGCCTGAGAACATCCTGATGAGGGCGAACGGCGATGCCGTGCTGGGCGACTTCGGCATCGCCCGCCTCCACGACGGGGCCAACACCACGTCCCACGCCATCACCGCCAGCGTGGCCTACGCCCCGCCCGAGATCCTCTCCGGCGGCACGGCCTCGGTGGCCAGCGACATCTACGGCATCGGCATCTGCCTGCTGGCCGGCGTCATCCGCTCCGTGCCCTTCGTGGCCAGCGGCGACGAGTCGATCCATCCGATCATCAACCGGGTGCTGACCGACCGGCCGCCCGATCTCCGCCCCCACGGTGTCTCACCCGACCTCAACGACCTGATCCAGCAGTTGCTGGCCAAGGACCCGGGCAAGCGGCCGCCATCGGCCGATGAGGTGCACCGGCGGCTCGAAGCCATCGCCGCCAGCCGGCTGGCACCACCCGCCCCGTCCCACCCGGGCGCCGCCTTCAACGGCGACCATGGCGCCACCCGCCCCGTCTCGGGGGCCGGGATGGCGGCCACGGCCTACGTCCCCACCCCTGCTCCCACCCCAGCTCCGAGCTACGACGCCACATCCTTCGGCGGCGCCGCCCCCGGCCCCAACGGCCCGGCCCCTACGTACGGCAACGGTGCGCCCGGCTACAACGGCGCGCCCACCGCCTACGGCGGACCGCCCGGGCCAGCGGCCGCCCCGCAGGCCTACGCCCCCTCCGGTTACAGCCCCCCGCCCGATCCCACCGGTGGAGTGGGGATCGCCCCCTTCCAGTCCCAGCCGTACGCCCGCACCGACCAGCAGCTCTCCCCACTCAGCCTCCGACCCGACCACGAGATGAACCGGCTCCGCCTGCTCGGTGCCGTGTTCGGAGCCACCCTCCTGTTGGGCGGCCTGCTCCTGTTCGCCCTCCTTCGCATCCTCGGGCCCGACGGCGAGGAGGATCCGGACCCGCTCATCGGCACCGGCGACACCACCGGGGAAGGCGGGAACGGCCAGCTCGCCGGCACCACCACCACGCTGCCTACCACCACCGCCACGGTGGTCGTGACCACAGCGCCGGTGCTCACCGGCCCGCTGACCCTACCCCTCGCCGCCGGCGACCTCGGGCTCGCCTCGGCCGAGACCGAGCCCGACATCGCCGGACCCGACTCGATCCAATACTGCGACAACACCCCCGAAACCGCTGGGCTCCAGGACTGGCAGGGCGAGACGGCATCCGATGTCCTCGGCTTCCCGTCGGTGTTCCAGCAGATCGCCCGTTTCGACACCGCCGACGCAGCCAGCGCCTACATGACGGCCTACACCGGCACGGTCGATTGCACCGAGTGGGTGCTGCCGGCCAGCGACGACGGTCCGGAGGTGACACTCCGGCCCCAGGTGGTGCAGGCCCCCACCCGGTACGGCGACGACACCCGCGAGATCCACTTCGACGGGACCAGCAGCTTCGTTCCGCTGTACGGCCGGGTGGCGATCGTGCGCCGATCGACCGACGTGTACCTCGTGTCGATCACCTCGCTCCTGGAGTCCGACCTCGACGACCTCGACCGCCTGCTCAGGCAGGCGGTGACCAACCTCGGCTACTGATCGGCCGGCCGGTGGATCTGCTCCGCTCCCGCACCCCGCTACGCCCCCGGGAACCGGGGGAACGCCCGCCCCCCGACACCGCGCCCCGGCTCAGGCCCGGCTACGTGGTGGCCACCACTGCCGTGGTGGTTGTGCTGGCGACCCTGGGCCTGGTCCTGGTGCGCGCCGTCGGGTCCAACTCCGAGCCCGTGCCCCGCGATCTGGCCGAGGAAGCGGCAGCCCAGTCAGCCGCCGCCCTCGACCCCGACCTGGTGCTCCCGCTCACGCTGGCCGACACCGGCTTCGACGCCGGCACCACCACCGACGCCACGGCCGAGCAGGGCCCGGGGGCGACCGGGGTCTGCGGCCAGCGACCGGCGGTGGAAGGCCTGGAGGCCTGGCGGGCCAACCGTCTCACCGACGCCGAGCAGCAGCGCCGGGTGGGCCAGCTGCTGGCCCGCTTCCGCTCCACCACCCAGGCGGCGGCCTACCTGGCGGCGAGCGACGGGCTCCTCGGCTGCGAGCGCTGGGAGACCACGATCGGCAACCGCACCGTCGCCTTCACCGCCACCAGCTCCCCGGCGCCCAGTGGGCTGGGTGAGGAGGCCCGTCAACTCGACCTGACCTCGGTCGGCGAGGGTGAACGCTGGTACCTGCGGATCCTGCTCGTCCGCAGTGGCGACCAGGTACTCCAGCTGAGCTACGTCTCGGGCTCCCGGTCCGACCTGGACGCCCTCGCCGCCCTCGCTCCGGCCGCCGTCTCGGCCCTCGGGGCCTAGCCGCCCCGGCCCGCCACCCGACGCGCTGGGTTCAGCCCAGCACCCACGAGTCGGAGCGGGCGCCGGACTCCTCGGCCTGACGGAAGCGGCGCTCGGCGGCGGTCACGGCTGAGCGCAACGCCGCCTCGGCGTCGAGGTGGTCGGCCCGACCAGCGACCACCAGGGCCAGGAGCGCCCGCCCCAGGTCCTCGCTGCGGGCCCCCGGCGGCAGCAGGCCGGCCATGCTGGGCCCCGAGGGGCCGATGTCGGTGGCCCAGCCGGCCCGCTCGGCCCGTTGCAGCACCTTGTCGGCCAGGGACAGGGCGGGGAGAGCGGCCGGGATGCCGTCCAGGACCGAGCTGCGCTGCTTCTCCTCCTGCTTTATCCGCTCCCAATTCGCCACCACCTCGCCGGCGTCGGCCACGGCCACGTCGCCGAACACGTGGGGGTGACGGCCCACCAGCTTGTCGTGCAGGGTCCGGGCCACGTCAGCCACCGTGAACCGCCCGGCCTCAGCCGCCAGTTGGGAGTGGAACAGGATCTGGAACCACAGATCGCCCAGCTCCTCCTCCAGGAGCTCGTAGCCGTCGTCGGCAGCCAACTCATCGGCCGCCGACTGGTCGGCCACCGGGCCCCCGTCGCCCGGCCGCTCGGGCAGGCGGTCGATGGCCTCCAGCACCTCGTAGGCCTCCTCCAGCAGGTACCGGCGCAGTGACTGGTGGGTCTGGGCCCGGTCCCACGGGCAGTCCCGCCGGAGCCGGGCCATCAGCTCCACCGACGCCGCCAGCTCGGCCGCCACCGGCGCCGCCAGCTCCGGCAGATACAGCGACGTGAGATGGTCGGGCGTGACCACCCGGTCGAGGTCGGGCCAGGTCACCTCGAACACCCGCTCGTGGGGGGTGCCCAGCCCCTGGAGCACCACCACCCGCTGCTCGTCACCGGCGTCGAGCGCCAGCTTGATCTCCGACAGCACCCACGGGGCGTGAACATGGGCCACCAGCAGCGGGCCCCGCTCCCCCGCCGCCTGCACACCGAACCGGTGACCGTCGACCAGGCGGACACCGTCGTCGACCGGGTCGACGCCCAGGCGGGCCCACACCTCGTCCAGGAACGACAACGCCGGCACCAGATCCACGGCCACCCGGCCGTCGGCCCGGAGTCGGCGCACGGAGTCTTCGAGCACGAGCGGCGAACCGGGCACGGCGTAGAGCACCGACGCGCCCTCTCCCGGCCCCGGCGAGGCCGCCTCGGTGGCCGCCGCCACCAGGGCGTCGGCTATGGCCGCGTAGACCTGGTCGAACGAGTCGGCCGCCTCGTAGAGGTGGTCGAAGCTGGCCGCTCCCGCCACGAGGTGGGCGGTGGGGTGCCGGGTGGTGCGCAGGAACCGGACGGTGGACCGCGCGATGGCGTCGAGCGTGGCCGTGGTGACCGCGCCGGCCCCGCCGGGGCCCAGCCCGCAGACCGTTATCCGGGGAAGCGTCACCGGGCCGGCACCGCCGCTCAGGAGGCGGCGGGTGTGATCCGCTTCAGGCTGGCGTCCCAGGTACCCACGCGGTCGTCGACGGTCACCTTGGCGGCGTCGAGACCCGCCTCCAGCGCGGTGCTGGCCAGGGCGTCGCCGTCGGCCTCGGACCCGGTGACGATCAGGACGTGGTAGCCGAACTCGGACTGCACCGGGCCCACCACCTGGCCCGGGGTGGCGGTCTCCACCGCCGTCTTGAACTCAGCGACGTAGCTGGCCGGGTCGCGGCAGCCCAGCTCACCGCCGGCGGCTCCCGACCCGGTATCGGTGGAGCGCTCCGTGGCGATGGCGGCGAAGTCTCCCCCCGCCGCCAGGTCGGCTACCACCTTGTTGGCCTCCTCCGGCGTGTCGACCAGGATGTGGCTCACACAGGGGAAGCGGTCGGTGGCGGGCGCCTTGGCCTTGAGGGCGTTGGACAGCGCCAGCTGGCGGGCCTGGAGCTCCACGATGAATGCCAGGTAGGGGACTTCACCGTAGAGCCGCTCCGAATCAGCAGTGGGATCGGTGGAGTCGGTGAGGCGGGCGGCGAGCTGCTCGAACACGAGCGTCTTGGCCGCAGCCCGATCCTGCTCGGTGGTGGACGAGCCGGCCCGGGTGATCTCGTTCTCCAGCACCTTGGACCAGACGTCCTGGCTGAGCAGGATGGCCTCCAGGCCCGTCGGGACGGTGCCTTCGTAGATCAGGTCGATGAACTCCTGGTTCTTCTTCACCGGGACCGCCAGATCGTTCAGCTCCCCGTGGAGGATCTGGCCGGTGGAGCCGTCGGCGAACACCAGGTCCACCGCCACCTCGTCGGCGGCGGCCGTGGTGGCCGGGGGCAGCTCGGCCGTGGTGGACGTCGAGTCCGTGGACGCGTCACCGCCGGCGACCGAGGTGTCGGTGCCGGCGGTTTCGGTGCCGGTGCCATCAGGCCCGGCAGCAGTATCGGAGTCCCGGCTGACGCCGCACGAGACGGCGGTCAGCACAAGCGCAAGAAGGAATGACAGGCGACGAAGACGCACCAAAGCAGGCTAGCGGCCTGGAGACCCAGAGTTTCCGCGAAGCGAAACTCCAGGTCCCGAAGGGACACCTACTCCACCGTCCATGTGGCGCCAGAGCGCAGCAGGGCGCCGAGATCGCCGGGGCCTGAGCGCTCGTTCGACACCAGGAGCTGATTGTTCACACCCTCGGCGAACTCGGCCACGGCCACGTCGCGGAACACCCCGAACGGGGTGGGCGTGTGGTTGTCGTTGGCCAGGCGCCCCAGGGCGTAGGCCACGGCCGAGTCGGCCTGCTCGTCGTGGACGTGGATTTCCTCGGCCGGGATCGAGGCCGTCTCCACCACCCGGGCCGAACCGCCCTTGGTGGTCACGGCCAGCGAGCCGTCGGGGCCGAACACGATCGGCTTGCCGTGCTCGAGGTTGATCATCATCCCTTCGCGGTTGTCGCGCTTGAGGATCGGGTCGTAGGCCCCGTCGTTGAACACGTTGCAGTTCTGGTAGATCTCGACGATCGAGGCGCCCTTGTGCTCATGGGCCCGGCGGAACACCTCGATCATGTGCTTGCGGTCCATGTCGTGGGTACGGGCCACGAAGGTGGCGCCGGAGCCGATGGCCACGCTGAGCGGGTTGAACGGCCGGTCGATCGAGCCCATGGGGGTGGACTTGGTGACCTTGCCGACCTCGCTGGTTGGCGAGTACTGGCCCTTGGTCAGACCGTAGATCTGGTTGTTGAACAGCAGGATCTTGAGGTTGACGTTGCGGCGCAGGGCGTGGATCAGGTGGTTGCCACCGATCGACAGCATGTCGCCGTCGCCGCCGACCACCCAGATGTTGAGGTCGGGGCGGGCCAGGGCCAGGCCGGTGGCGATGGCCGGGGCCCGACCGTGGATGCCGTGCAGGCCGTAGGTGGACATGTAGTACGGGAACCGGGCGGCGCAGCCGATGCCCGAGATGAACACCGTCTCCTCGCGCTTCACGTCGAGCTCGGTGTGGAAGAACTGCATGGCGGCGAGGATCCCGTAGTCCCCGCAACCGGGGCACCACCGGACTTCCTGGTCCGACGTCCAGTGACCCCGCTGGGTCGGATCGAGCGTCACATTAGACATGTCAGATTCCTTCTCGGACGGCTTGCATCAGCTCGGCAGCGGTGAACGGGGTGCCCTGGACCTTGTTGACGGCCTTGGCGTCGACCAGGTACTCGGCCCGCAGCAGGCGGACGAGCTGGCCGTTGTTCATCTCGGGCACGAAGACCTTGGAGTAGCTCTTCAACACGTCGCCCAGGTTGGCCGGGAACGGGTTGAGGTGGGTCAGGTGCACCGTGTGGACGGCCACACCATCGGCCCGCAGGCCCTCGGCGGCCGAGGTGATGGCGCCCTCGGTGGAGCCCCAGCCGACCAGGAGGATGTCGGCCTGACCCTCGCCCCGCACCGCAGCCGCTGGGATGTCCTTGGCGATACCGGCCACCTTGGCCGCCCGCAGGTCGGTCATCTTGCCGTGGTTCTCGGGGCTGTAGTCGATGTTGCCGGTGATGTCGGCCTTCTCGATGCCGCCGATGCGGTGCTCCAGGCCGGGAGTGCCGGGGATGGCCCAGGGGCGGGCCAGGGTCTCGGGGTCACGCAGGTACGGCATGAACACCCGCTCGCCGTTGGCGTCGGTGAAGTTGGGTTCGGTGGTGAACGACACGCTGATGTCGGGCAGGCTCTCCACGTCGGGCAGGCGCCACGGCTCGGAGCCATTGGCCAGGTAGCCGTCGGTGAGGAAGATCACCGGGGTCCGGTACTTGAGGGCGATCCGGCAGGCCTCGATCACCATGTCGAAGCAGTTGGCCGGGGTGGAGGCGGCCACGATGGGCAGCGGGGCCTCGCCGTGACGCCCGTACATGGCCATCATGAGGTCGCTGGCTTCGGTCTTGGTGGGCAGGCCGGTGGAGGGACCGCCCCGCTGCACGTCGATCAGCACCAGCGGCAGCTCGAGGCTGACGGCCAGGCCGAGGGTCTCACCCTTCAGGGCCACGCCGGGGCCGGAGGTGGTGGTGAACGCCAGGTGGCCGCCGAAGGCGGCACCCACGGCCGAGGTGGCGCCAGCGATCTCGTCTTCGGCCTGGAACGTGCGCACCCCGAAGTTCTTGTGGTTGCTCAGCTCGTGCAGGATGTCGGAGGCCGGCGTGATGGGGTAGCTCCCCAGGAACACCGGCAGCTTGGCCAGCTGGCCGGCGGCGATCATGCCCCAGGCCGTGGCGATGTTGCCGGTGATGTTGGTGTAGGTGCCCGGCACCTGGGGGGCGGCCTTGACCTTGAAGGGGCTGCCGAACATCTCGGCCGTCTCGCCGAAGGCGTGGCCGGCCTTGAACGCCGCCGTGTTGGCCGCCACCACCGCCGGGGTCTTGGCGAAGCGGCGCTCGATCCACTGCAGGGTGGTGTCGACCGGGCGGGAGTACATCCAGGAGATGAGGCCCAGGGCGAAGAAGTTCTTCGACCGCTCGGCGTCCCGCTTCTTCACGTCGAGGTCCGACATGGAATCGAGGGTGAGCTTGGTCATCGGCACCCGGTGCACCACGTAGCCGGCCAGCGTGCCGTCTTCGCGGGGGTCGGTCTTGTAGCCGGCCTTCTCCAGGTTGCGCTCGTCGAAAGCGTCGTCGTTGAGGATGAGCACACCGCCGGAGCGGAGCTTCTCCAGTTCGCTGGCCAGTGCCGCCGGGTTCATCGCCACCAGCACGTCGGGCGCGTCGCCCGGGGTGTGGATGGTGTGGTCCGAGATGTGGACCTGGAACGAGGAGACCCCGGCCAGGGTGCCCTGAGGGGCCCGGATCTCGGCCGGGAACTCCGGCAGGGTGGCCAGGTCGTTGCCGGCCAGGGCGCTGGCCGAGGTGAAACGATCACCAGTCAGCTGCATGCCGTCGCCGGAGTCGCCGGCGAAGCGAATGACGACGTGGTCGAGCTCTATCCCGACCCGTTCGGCTGTATCAGTCACATGATCCCCTATGTCTCGGACCGTCTAGCGCTCTCATGATTTGGCGTAGCCCAGCCCCAGTGCTGGAGGTGCGCAGTCGATGGGTCGACCGGTAACGGGACCGGTGGTCAACCGGCGCGCACCCTTACATCGTCCGTGGAAACCCGGGACGCACCTACGTTAGCGTCCGCGCCGAAAACTTCGAACATCGAGAAGATTTCACCAGCGCGGTCCGGGGTCCGCTGGCGGTTGCCCGCCAGCGGAGCCCAGACAGTACTACATCGTCGGACAACCTCGGCGGCCCGACTACAGGGCCGGGATGCGCAGGACCTGACCGACGTAGATCTTGTCGGGGTCGGTCAGCATCGGCTTGTTGGCCTCGAAGATCACCGGGTACTTCATGGCGTCGCCGTAGTACTCCTTGGCGATCTTCGACAGGGTCTCACCCTTCACCACGACGTGCATCTGGGGCTCGGGCGGCGCCGGCGGGGCGGCCACCGCCTCAGGGGCAGGGGCGGGGGCAGCCGGTGCCACCACCGTCAACTCCTCGCTCACCCGCTCCACGCCGGCCGAGTTGCCGATGGCCAGGATGACCCGCTCCCGGGTGTCCTGGTCGGACACCTCGCCGGTGACCGTGGCCAGGCCATCGTCGAAGCGGACATCGAGCTTGGACACGGCGAGGCCGAGGTCCAGCACGTACTGCTCCAGCGCCGCCGACTTCTTCGCCTCCGCCAGGTTCTCGGCCCGGGCCGCCTGCTCAGCCGAGGCCTTGCGGGCCTTCACCTGGGCCGCCACCTTGGCTGCCTGCTCCTCGGCCGCGTGCTGCACGTCGGCCTGTTTGGCCGCCGCCGCGGCCGCCGCCTTGGCCTCCTCTTCGCTCTTGCTCTCCCCGATACCGATCTTCGCTCCGGCATCCTTGACGAAGTCGAATACGCCCATGGTCCTGCCTGCCTTCCGTTGTCGCCCACCCGTTGTGGGACGTCCGACGCTAGCAGTCTCGATGGTTCTTCGGCCGAGGCCTCATCACTGGTCGGGCATGCGGGGCGGGGCGACGGCGCCGGACACCGGCCGAAACCTGCAATACTCCCCGGTGGGTTCGGGCGGCCGGTGCATAGGCCGGCCCGGACCTGGCAACCGCGCCGGCCTGGCCGCCCGGCGGATGCCTGGTTCGACGAGGATCCGGAGGGAGGGCCGCCGCAATGAGCGACGCCGACCCTGCAACCGTCCGCCCCCCGTTGGACCTGGCGATCCCGGGCCTGGCCGACGCGGTGGAGATCGGCGTCGGCGGCTTCGGCGTGGTGTATCGGGCGGCCGAGGCCGATCTGAGCCGTACCGTGGCAGTGAAGATCCTGGCCGCCAACCTGGACGAGGCGGGACGCGACCGCTTCGACCGGGAGCGGCGGGCGCTGGGCACCCTGTCGGGCCACCCCAACATCGTGACCGTCCACCGGGGCGGCTACACCCCGGCCGGCCAGCCCTATCTCGTGATGGAGTACCTCGATCGGGGCTCCCTGGCCGATCACCTCCGCTCGACCGGCGCCGTGGCCTGGCACGACGCCCTCACCGTGGGTGTCCAGCTGACCGGCGCCCTGGAGACCGCCCACCGGGCCGGTGTGCTCCACCGCGACATCAAGCCCGGCAACATCCTGCTGTCCCGTCTGGGCAGCGCCAAGCTCTGCGACTTCGGCATCGCCCGGCTCCAGGGCGCGTTCGAGACCCGGAGCTCCACGGTGACGGCCAGCCTGGCCCACGCCCCGCCCGAGGTGGTCGACGGCCACCGGCCCGACGCCCGGTCCGACGTCTACTCCCTCGCCTCCACCTTGTACGAGCTGGTCACCGGCCGACCCCCGTTCGTGCAGCCGACGGACGAGTCGATGGTGCAGATCCTCAACCGGATCCACACCGCGGCGGTGCCGCCGGTCGACGAGACAGTCCTCCCCGGCCCCCTGTTCCGGGCCATCGAGACGGCCATGGCCAAGGACCCAGCCCACCGGCCCCCATCGGCTCTGGCCTTCGGCCAGGTGCTGGTGCAAGTCCAGCAGCAGATCGGGCTACCCCCCACGCCGATCCCCATCGAGGACACGACAGCGGCCTCGGCCGCCGGCCTGCTCGGCGGGCCCGCCACCAATCCCCCGTTCCCCGTCCCCGGCACCTCCCCCACCCCCGCCATCACCGGCACGCCCGGCCCGGGGTCGGCAGTCACCGGAGGCTCCTTCCCCGCCGTGGCCGCCACCGGCCCCGGCGTCCCGGAACCCGCCCCGATCGCCCCCGGAGACTCAGGAGGCATCCCCGTCACCGCCGGAGTCGGCACCCCGGGCGTGCCCCCGGCCCGGCCGGGCGTGCCCCGATGGCTGGCCCCGGCGGCCGCCGTGGCCGCCCTCGTGCTGGTGGGGGCGCTGCTCACCTGGCGGGCCAGCCACGGGGCCGATGACACCACCGACACCACTGGCATCTCCAGCGGCTCGGCCACCACCGAGCCCGGCGCCACCGCGTCGTCGGCCGGGGCCACCACCGAACCCCCGCTGGCCCCGGGCGGCTCGGCCGGGCTGCCGGGCACCGACGGCACCCTGCCCCCCGGCGAGCGGTACACGAGCTTCCGGGAGGAAGCCGACGTCACCGACTCGATCCGGCTCAAAGTGCCCGACGAGTGGAACGACACGCTGCGTGACCAGGGAACCAACGGCCTCCCCTCGCTGGCTGTCGCCCCTCGGCTGGAGGGTGCCTTCTTCGACGCGTTCACCGGCCCCGGGGTGTCGGTGGCGATCCTCGACGGGGCGCGCCAGCCCAAGGCCATGCTCGACAAAGCCCGGACCGACTACGAAACCGAGGTGAGCCAGTGCGATCCCCCGGAGTCCGGCCGGTTCGTCACGCCCTATCCCGGCCGCGTCGAGGTGTTCGCCAACTGCGGGACGGGCACGACGTCGCTGATCCACGTGGCCCTCGTCGACGGCGAAAACAAGATGTCGGCCCTCTTGATCCTCCAGGCCCCCACCAGGAAGGATCTCGATGCCGTGTTCACCATCGTCAGATCCCTCGTCCTGACCCGAAACTTCTGAGCCGGCCCGTTCCGTACGACCCGGCCCCCTCCCCCCGACCCCAGGTGCGCCCATGACCGACGCCGATCTGACCGCCGATCTCATCAGTGCCCGCCGCTGGACCGACCAGGATGTCGCCGCGGCCCGCCTCCCGATGATCGACGTGCCGTTGGTGTCGGTGGGCGGTGGCCTCGGCTCGTTCGCCCTGGTCGACACGCTGCGGGTGGCCGGCATCCCGTCCAACGCCATCCGGGTCCTCACCACCCTCGACCGCCCCGACCAGACCTATGAGTATCTGGCCTCGGCCTCCCAGATCCCCCGTCACGAGCGCATCCGATCCGACTCCGGGTCCACCATCGACAACATCTGGGGGTTCCCCAGCTACGCCCTGCGTGAGGCGTGGAACGCCAAGTCGATCAAGGAGAAGATGGATCCCCTCCTCCAGGTGTTCCTGGAGCCGGTCTTCGCCGACTACTACACACCCCGCTCGGGCCAGGTCTACGAGTCGGTGGTACGGGAGTCGGCCCGGATCAACTGGAACTCGATGCTGGTCAAGGGTGTGGTCCGCATGGTCCGGGCCCGCCACGGCGGCGGCTACTTCAGCGTGCTCACCCCGCCCCGAGGCTGGCGGCCGCCGCCGGGCCAGCCGCCGTCGAAGCGGATCGTGTTCCGGTCGAGCCACGTGCACCTCGCCGTCGGCTACCCGGGCGTCAAGTTCCTCGACGACCTGCAGGCCTACCGCCAGGCCCACGACGACTTCCACCGGGTGGTCAACGCCTACGAACCCCACGAGTACGTCTACGAGGAGCTGCTGCGCCGGCCCAGCACGGTGCTGGTGCGGGGCAGCGGCATCGTGGCCACCCGCATCCTGGTCCGCTTGCTGGAGGACCGGGAGCGCAAGGGGGCCCAGACCACCGTGCTCCACCTGTTCCGCCACTACATCGACAAGCCCCAGGGCGACGACCCCAAGTTCCGCCGCCTGGGCCGCAACGGTTTCGCCTACCAGGGGTTCAACTACCCCAAGGCGGCCTGGGGCGGGCAGCTCAAGGAACGCCTGGAACGGCTCGACGGCCCGGGCCGGGCCGCTCTGATCCGCCAGATGGGCGGCACCAACACCCCGTTCCGGCGGGAATGGGAGGCCCTCCTCCAGCGAGGCCGGCAGGGTGGGTGGTACCAGCAGTGGATCGGCGAGGTGGCCTCGGTGGACCCGGGGCCCAACGGCACGATCACCACCACCATCGTCGACCCCCAACAGCGCTCGGTGCAGTTGGCGGCGAACTTCATCATCGACGCCACCGGCCTCGAGTCCGACATCTCCGAGCACCGGCTCCTGGCCGACCTCCTGTCGCACGGCGGGGCCAGTCGGAGCGCCTTCGGCCGCCTGGAGATGGAGCCGAGCTTCGAGGTCGCCGGGACCCGAAACGACCCGGGCCGGATGTACGCCTCGGGATCGGCCACGCTGGGCGGCTACTACGCCGGGGTCGACTCGTTCCTCGGCCTCCAGTACGCCGCGTTGCGCATCGCCGACGACCTGGCGTCGATAGGGTTCGGGGAGCGAATCGGCGTCTCCCGTTCGGTCAAGGAGTGGTTCAGATGGATGCGCAACGCGCCAATCCCGGGTTGATGGCCGGAGCCCGCCCGTGATCCCGACCCTGGCCGGACGAATCCAGACCCGACTGTTCCTCCTGGCCACGGTGGGCCTGGCGTGGACGATCGTGGTGGTGCCGGTCCTGCCCAAGCGGGGCGCCCCCATCGGCGACGTGTACGCCGCCACCATCCTCGCCCTGTTCGTGGTGGCCCTGTTCGGGGCGGGGTGGGAGCTGCTCTACCACGCCATCCAGCAGTACCGCTGGGAGAAGGACTGGCCCATCCTCTACGCCTTGGCCGAAGCCGTGCCCGAGGGGGTGGTGGCCTTCGTGGTGGTCGATGCCATCGTGCCCACCGGGCCCAGCCCGATCACGTTCTTCTTCCACTTCGTGACCACGTGGGTGGTCGTGTGGCTCACCGCCATCGGGCCCCTGCGCATGGTGCTGCTGCGGTGGCGCTTCCGGGGCGGTCGGATCCTGTGAACGGGATCGCCGACTACGAGTTCGTCCACCTGTTGGGCGAGGGCAGCCATGGCTCGTTCTGGCTGGCCCGCTGCCCGGCCCGCCTGGGCCGGACCGACGCCTACGTGGCGGTCAAGACCTTCGCCCACCGGGCCGACGAAGGCGACTTCCAGCGCCTGGTGGCCGAACTCCAGCGCTACGTGTCCGTCGGCTCGCCCCAGTTGGCCCAGCTGTACGACGTGGGCCTGCAGAACGACACGCTGTACTACGCCAGCGAGTACTTCGCCGACGGATCGCTGGCCCAGCCGGCCCGGCCCTTCACCCGGGCGTCGGTGCTGGCCGCCATCACCGACGCCGCCCTGGCCGCCCACGCCCTGCACGAAGCCGGCATCGCCCACCGCAGCATAAAACCGGGCAACGTCTACATCGACGGAGACCGGGCCAAGCTGGGCGACATCGGGCTGCTCCAGGTGCTCAATCCGGGCCAGACGATCACGGGCCTCGACCACATCGGGTCGATCGAGTACCTCGCCCCCGAGCTGATCCAGGGCCAACCGGCATCCCGGGCCACCGACGTGTGGGCCCTGGCCGCCACCATGCACCGGGTGCTGACCGCCCGGTCGGTCTATCCCGACATCCCCCAGGGCAGCCTGCTCCAGGCGCTGCGCTACCTGGTGAGTGAACGGCCGGTGCTCAACGACCGGCTGCGGGACGAGGAGAGGACGGTCATCGAACAGGCCCTGGCCGTCGACCCGGCGGCCCGGCCGGCCACCGCCCTCGAGTTCGCCCAGATCGTCGGGGCCATCGCCCAGCGCCTGGCCCAGGCGGAACCGGCATGACCGACGAGGGCGTCTCCACCGCCACGGCCGCCCCCGGCCTCGACAGCTGGTCGGGGGTGCTGCACCGGGGCCTGGGCTGGGTCGGCCGCTGGCCCGGCCTGGTGGCGGTGATACCGAACGACTCGGCCCACGACATGGCGGCCGAGCAACTCCTGCGCCAGCTGGGGGCCGGGGCCACGGCCGACGAGGCCCGGGCCGCCATCTCGGCCGCCGCCCTGCGGGGTGAGCTGCGGGCCGCGGCCTACATCGCCCAGCCCGGAGACCCCTCCACCCTCGTCGGCTTCGCCTGCGGGGTGACCGAGGTGATCGCCGACGGCCAGGTGCTGATCAACGGCACCAGCCCCCTCCAGGAGGTGGCGCTGGGCACCCCGGAGCAGCTCACGGTGCGGGCCGCCAACCTGGCCGCCGCCGCCCGGGCCGTGTCGCCCTATGACCTCCGCCAGGGCGTGGTACCCGGCGCCGGCATCACCCTGGCGCCCGTGGGCACGGCCATCGTGGCCGACCCGTCCACCGCCGGCACCGGCTCGGTCCCGCCCGGTGGTCCGGTGCAGACCGGCCCCCAGGGCCCTCCCCCCGGGCCGGCAGCCCAGACCCCGCCCCCTGAGGCGCCCACCCCCACCCCGCTCGGCCCTCCGGCCGGCGGCGGGCCCAATCCACCGCTTCCGCTGGGCCCACCGTCGGGAGTCCCCATCCAGGCCCCTCTGGGGCCACCGGCTGGTGTGCCCACCCCGGCCCCGCCCGAGGTCGGCCCGTTCGTGGCCGTGCTGCTGGGGCCGGCGCCGGCCAGCCCCTCGGCCCCGGCGGCCCCCCTTCCCACACTGAACCCGACGGTGGCCGAGCCGCCGGCGGCGCCATCGGGGCCGCTCGGCCATCCCGCACCGAGCCACCGGATCCCCACCCCGGATCTCCCCATCAACGCCGACGACGTGGTGGTGGAGGGGATCCTGTGCTCCCGGCACCACTTCAACAACCCGATCGCTTCGTACTGCATGGTGTGCGGGATCTCGATGGTCCACCTCACCCACAACCTCGTGCCGGGTCCTCGGCCCACGCTGGGGTTCATCGTGTTCGACAACGGCTCCACCTACGGGCTCGACCGGTCCTACGTGGTGGGCCGCGAGCCGGGTCAGATCGGGGAGGCCAACGTGGCCCCGCTGGCCATCCACGACGACAACGAGACCCTGTCCCGTCGCCACGCCGAGATCCGCCTCGTGGGCTGGGACGTCCACATCGTGGACCTCGGGTCCACCAACGGGACCTTCGTGTGGGATGTGTCGTTCGAGCGGTGGAACCAGATCGCCCCCAACACCCCGGTGCTGCTGTCGCCCGGCGACACCGTCGCCCTCGGCCGGCGCACCTTCGTGTTCGAGAGCGTCACCCGGCTCTGAGTGTTCCCTTCGGGAACCTCGAGTTTCGCCTACGGCGAAACATCAGGGTGTTCCCTTCGGGAACGTCGGGGCGCGGGCCCTACGACCCGAGGATGCCGCGGCGGTGGAGGGCCCGGCGGGCTTCGGCCACCCCTCGGGTGTGATCGGCCTCCAGGCCGGCGGCCCGGGCCCCCGCCACGTTGAGGTCGTTGTCGTCGAGGAACAGGATCTCGGCAGGGGCCAGGCCGAGGGTCGCCACCACCGCCTCGAACAGCTCCCGATCGGGCTTGACCAGGCTCATCCGGTACGACAGGAACTCGTGATCGAACAGGGCGCGGAGGATCTCACCGTCGGTCTGGTGATCCCAGTGCAGGGCGTTGGTGTTGCTCAGCACCCCGGTGGCCAGGCCCCGTCCCGACACCGAACGGACCAGCTCGGCCGCCCCCGGGTACAAGCCCCGGGGAAAGCAGCGGAACCGCTCGGTCAGCTCGGTCGCGCTCAGCGGCAGGTTCAGCTCAGCTGCCAGATCCCGGGCGAAGGCGACGGTGTCGCACGCCCCCCGCTCGTAGGCCCGCACGGCTGGGCTTCCCAGCCAGCGGGGCCAGAACTCCTCGGGCGGCATGGACACCCCGAGCAGTTGGTCGAGCGGGGCCAACTCCACCAGCACGCCGCCCATGTCGAACAGGACGGCCCGGATCGGGCTCGCTACATCGTGGTCAGCGGTAGGCACGAGGCCCCAGCCTACGGGTCGCCTCCGGGGTCCCGTGTCCCCGCCGGGTGGGGAGAACACCGGGGGCGAGCAGGCAGGTGGCCCCGGCGGCCAGGGTGAGGATGGCCGAGCCGGTGAGGGCAACGGGGATCGAGGCGGCGGCCGCCACCGCTCCCAGGGCCAGGCCGCCGGCGATCTCCCCGGCGGCGTTGGCCTGGCCTGCGAACGACAGCACGGTGGCCCGCAGGTGGGGCGGAGCGTGGGCATTGGCCCAGGTCTGGGGCAGGGGGAGAGCGGCCGACCGTAGCGCCCCCTGCGCCACCAGGCAGGCGGCGGCCACCGGCAGGTGGGCCACGAGCCCGAGCCCGGCGATCCCGGCGGCGCTGACCGCCAGCATCGCTCCCAGACCCACCATCACCCGGGAACCGGTGACCCGGTCGCGGGCCCACCACAGCACGAGCGCTCCCAGCAGAGCGTCGGCCGCGCTCACGGCGGCTACGACCACCACCGGATCGCGGCTCCCGGCCGAGAGGCCGAGCTGGTCGAGGCGGCGGATGTTCAGACGGTCGACGGTCTCGTTGGCCAGCCCGGTGAGCAGCATCACCGCCGTCAGCACCCGGAGCGAGGGATGGCCCAGCGTGGCCCGGGCCCCCGCCCGGAACGACGGCTTCACCAGCGGCCCGGCCCCCGGGCCAACGCCATGGGTCCCGTCTCCACCGCCGATGCCGAGGCGCCGGGGGTGATGGTGTTCGGTCATCAGCAGGGCCAGCCCCGCCCCCACGCTCACCGTCACCAGACCGAATGCCACCACAGCGGTGACCAGCGAGGTGAGATGGGCGAGGAGGGCGCTGGCCCCCACGGCCACCACGCCCGCCACCAGTTGCCAGCGGGCCTGGCGCAGCACGAGCGGCTCCACCGCCTCCGGGCCGCCCAGCTCGTCGGTGACCCAGGCGATCTCGGCGCCGCTGCGGAACGTGTAGCCGACACCCCACAGCACCTGGGTGAGCAACAGGGCCCCGAAGCCGCTCACCAGGCCGGATGCGACCTGGGCTCCACCCACGCTCACGAAGCCGACGACCACCGACCATTTGCGGCTCAGCCGGTCGGCCAGCACCCCGGTGGGCACCTCGGCCACGAGCAGCGACCCCTCGAGCGCGGCGCCCAGGGCCAGCAGCTGGAACGGGGCCAGGTCGAGCTCGATGGCCAACCGGACGGCCAGCGCCAGCCACCAGGCCATCACCGCCGCCTGCCAGGCCAGGCCGGCGAGCAGGAACAGCCGAGCCGGGCCGGGTCGTCGCATCACGCGAGGCTAGGTCGCCCCGCGCCCCCGGCTCCCCTATTTACGCCAACCCCGTTCTGGTGTCCAGGGCCGACACGGGTGACGGCCGGGGACACCAGAACAGCGCAGGGTCAGCTGTAGGAACGGCCGAGGCCGGCCTGGGCGTCGCTCTGCACGCCGTAGGGCGGGATCGGGTAGCGCAGGCCGTGGGAGGCCAGCTCCTCCAGGCCGGCAATGGCCTTGGGCAGGAACTCGGGCGGGGTGGCCATCAGCAGCTCGTCATCCTGCACGCCGCCGTAGCGCCGCTCGGCAAAGCACGGGATCGACACGCTGGGCTCCTTCTTTGCCAGCGCCCGGCCCCATGAGTCGGCGCAGGCCGATTCCCCGACACACCCCCACTCGAAGTTCTTGTAGCCCGAGTACTGCAGGCCGTTGATCAGCAGGATCATCTGGGCCGGGGTGGCGTAGATGAGGCAGATGTCGGGCGGGTTGAGCCGGCCGGTGGTGAGGGGCGACACAGCCATGGCCTCGTAGACCCCGAACGGCGCCGTGTGCATGGCGTGCTGGTGAGCCGTGGTGTCTTCGATCGTCTCGTACCACACCCCCTTCATCCGCTTCCCCGACAGCCACTCGTCGTCCCGGGGGTGAAGGCCGATGACGGCGGCGCACTGCGCCCCCACCAGGTCCTCCTTGGTGATGCCGACCGTCCACGCCAGGCGGGAGGCCATGCCGACGATCTGGTCGGTGGTGTGGATGGCGTTGGGACGGCGGATCTTGGGGATCGCCTCCATCTCCTCCTTGGTCGTGAACAGCTTCATGCCGATCGGGGTGGTCCGCAGTCTCAGCAGCCGGTTGAGGCTGTCGACGATGCCGTTCCAGTCCATCGGGGCCCCGGCCAGGTGCACTGGCTGATCGCTCGTCTCCGTCATCTCGTGTTCCCCTCGTCGTCCTGGCGCCTGGTGGCGCCCCGAAGCTGTCTACCGGTCGGTGGCTCCCGACGCCTCCTCCACGGTGACGCCGGGTCTGAGCCGCTCGTCCGCTCGGCGGAGCACCGCCTCGGGTAGGAGCCGCATCAGGTGTCCGGACATCCGGTTGTGGATGCCGGGCACGACCGTAACCTTGCCCGCCGCCGCCCCCCGGAGTCCAGCCCGGGCCACCACCGACGCCTCCTGCCAGGCCCACCGGGGGTAGCCCGACGTGTCGTAACCGGCCCTCCGGTGGAACTCGGTGCGGGTGAGGCCGGGACACAGGCAGGTCACGGTGACCCCCCGGGGAGCCAGCTCGGTGGCCACGGCCCGGCTGAACCCCACCACGAATGCCTTGGTCGCCCCGTAGGTGGCCGACCGGGCCGCCGGGCGGAACCCGGCCACCGAGGCCACGTTGAGTATCGTTCCCGAGCCGACAGCGGCCATGGCCGCCCCAGCGGCGTGGGTGAGGCGCTGCACGGCCACCACGTTGACCGCCACCTGTCGTTCCTCGCCGTGGACGGGAAGGTCGACGAAGGCCCCCACGGCCCCGAACCCTGCGTTGTTGACGAGCAGATCCACCACCGGCGCCTGCTGCCGAACTTTGCCACCTTGTGCCGCCTCTGCCGGCATTTCTTCACAAGGTTCACCCGGATGCGCCAACGACAGGCGGGCGGCCACCCGGGCCAGGTCGGCGGGATCGGCCAGGTCGGCCACCAGCACCTCGCACGCCACCGGCAGTTCGGCGGCCAGGGCCTCCAGCCGCTCGCCGTCCCGGGCCACCAGCACCAGCTCGACGCCGCCCGCCGCCAGCTCCCTTGTGAAGGCCGCCCCCAGCCCGGCGCTGGCCCCGGTGACCAGGGCCCGCCGCCACGGCCAGGCCTGAGTCACGCGGTGTTCGCCGCAGGCGAACCCGAGGAACCCGAAGGGTTCACGTCCTCGAACATGGTGGCGAAGAACGTGACCAGGTCGCCCGCCGGGGCGTTGCGCTTCATGATCCCCACCTGCAGCTGGCCGCCGTCGGGCCCGTACTCGTTGGGCTTCCACAGCCCCTTGGGGAACAGGCGGGCGAAGCGGACCTCCTGGCTGGCCTTGAGCCGCACCGGGCCCAGCTTGGCGATCAGCTCGGGGCCGCCGAAGCCGGGACCCTTGATCACCACCAGCTCCCGCACCCCCACCCGGGCGCAGTGGCCCCGCAGGGCCGCCACCTCCAAGAGGCGCTCGGCCGGCTCGGGCAGGGGGCCGTAGCGGTCTTCCCATTCCTGGCGGATGTCGTCGACCTCGGCCTGGCTGCGCACCGCGGCCAGGCGGCGGTATGCCTCCAGCCGCTGGTACTCGGCTTGCACGTAGGTCTCGGGCAGATTGGCCGCCACCGGGACGTCGAGCTTGATCTCCTCCGGTTCCTCGATGGGCGTGCCGTTGAGCTCGGCCACCGCCTCGATCACCAGCTGGCAGTACAGGTCGTAGCCAACGGCGGCGATGTGGCCCGACTGGCCGATGCCGAGCAGGTTGCCGGCCCCCCGGAGCTCCAGGTCCCGCAGGGCGATCTTGAACCCCGACCCCAGCTCGGTGGCCTCCCCGATCGTCTTCAGCCGCTCGTAGGCCTCCTCCGACAGCACCGCCTCGGGCCGGGTGAACAGGTAGGCGTAGGCTCGCTGACCCGAACGCCCCACCCGGCCCCGGAGCTGGTGGAGCTGGCCCAGGCCGAGCATCTCGGCCCGGTCGACGACCAGGGTGTTGACCGTGGGCATGTCGATGCCCGACTCGATGATCGTGGTGCACACCAGCACGTCGAACTGGCCGTCCCAGAAGTCGAGCACCACCTTTTCCAGCGTGCCCTCGTCCATCTGGCCGTGGGCCACGGCGATACGGGCCTCGGGCACGAGGTTGGCCAGATCGTTGGCCACCTTGTCGATGCTCTGGATCCGGTTGTGGACGAAGAACACCTGGCCTTCCCGCAACAGCTCCCGGCGGATGGCCTCGGCCGCCGCCCGCTCGTCGTACTCGCCGACGTAGGTGAGGATGGGCTGGCGGTCGGCCGGCGGGGTGTCGAGCTTGGACAGGTCGCGGATGCCCGTGAGGCTCATCTCCAGCGTCCGGGGGATCGGCGTGGCGGTGAGCGTGAGCACATCGACGTCGGCCTTGAACTTCTTGATGGCCTCCTTGTGGGCCACGCCGAAGCGCTGCTCCTCGTCCACCACCAACAGGCCCAGCCGGGAGAACGTGACGTCGTCCGACAGCAGGCGGTGGGTGCCGATCAGCACGTCGACCTCGCCCGAGGCCACGGCCGCCACCACGTCTTTGGCCTGGCGGTTCGTGAGGAACCGGCTCAACACCTCCACCCGCACCGGGTAAGGGGCGAAGCGGTCGCTGAAGGTCTGGAAGTGCTGCTGGGCCAGGAGCGTGGTGGGCACCAGCACCGCCACCTGCTTGCCTCCCTGGATCGCCTTGAAGGCGGCCCGCACCGCGATCTCGGTCTTGCCGAAGCCGACGTCGCCCACCACGAGGCGGTCCATGGGCACCGGTGCCTCCATGTCGGCCTTGACCGCCTCCACCGTCTCGGCCTGGTCGGGCGTGAGCTCGTAGGGGAAGGCGGCCTCCATCTCGGCCTGCCACGGGGAATCGGGCTCGAAGGCGACGCCCTGGGTGGCCCGCCGCTTCTGGTACAGGATCACCAGCTCTTGGGCGATCTCGGCCACGGCCGAGCGAACCTTGGCTTTGGCCTTGGCGAAGTCGCTCCCGCCCAGACGATGCACGCTGGGGGCCTCACCGCCCGTGTAGCGGCGGATCAACTCGATCTGGTCCGAGGGGAGGTAGAGCTTGTCGTCGCCCCGGTACTCGAGCAGCAGATAGTCGCGCTCGTGGCCCCCGATGGCCCGCTTGACCATGCCGGCGAAGCGGCCCACGCCGTGCTGGTGGTGGACCACGTAGTCGCCGGGGGTGAGGTCGTCGAAGAAGCCGGCGCTCTGGCGCTTGCGGGGCCGGGCCGCCCGGTGGGCCCGGCGCCGGCCGGTGAGATCGGCCTCGCTCAGGATGCCGATGCCCAGGTCGGGCAGGACGAACCCGGCCTCCACCGGGGCGACCACCACGTGGGCCCCGGGGGTGATGATCTCGGGGATGTCGTCGCCGTGATTGACGGCGCTGAGGCCCCACTCCCCCACCAGGCGGTGCAGCCGGTCGGCCGACCCGGCCCCGCCGGCAGCGATCACCAGGCGGGTGGCCTTGTCGGCGGCCAGCTGACCCAGGCGGCCGGCCAGGGCTTCGCCCGGCGCGTCCCACCCCGAAGCTGTGAGCACGGCGTCGTCGGGCCCTGACGGCACGGCGGTGAAGGTGACCGAGGGGGCCGAGGTCCGGCCCAGGAGCCGGTCGAACGGGAGGTGGAGCCGGGGAAAGACCGGTTGCCCGCCGCCGTCGCCGTCGGAGCCGTCGCCGCCGACACCCCAGGTGCGGGCCAGGCTGGCGGCCAGGTCGGCCTCCTCGGCCAGCAGGTCGGTGGCCCGGTCCCGCATGCGGCGGGGCTCGACCAGCACGATGAGGGCATCGCTGCCCAACAGGTCCACCAGCAGCCGCCCGCCGCCGCTGCCGTCGGCTCCGGTGTCGGTCACCGAGCCGTCGCCCGACAGCCAGGGCAGCCACGACTCCATGCCCTCGAAGAACTCGCCGTCGGCCAGCCGCTGCCACTGCTCCCGGCCCCAGGGCTCGGATGCGTACAGCTCCGACGCCCGCTGGCGGACGTCGTCGGTGGGCATCAGCTCCCGGCAGGGGAAGATCTCCACCTCGGCCAGGTCGACCGTGGAGCGCTGGTCGTTGACGGTGAACTCGCACAACCGGTCCACCTCGTCGCCCCACAGGTCGATCCGGATCGGACCGTCGGCGGTGGACGGGAACACATCGAGGATCGAGCCCCGCACAGCCAGCTCGCCCCGGTGCTCCACCTGGTGCTCCCGCCGGTAGCCGGCTGCCACCAGGTCCCGCACCAGGGCCTGGAGGTCGAGCTGGTCGCCGGCGCCGATCACGATGGGGGCCAGGTCCTCCACATGGGGGCTGAGCCGTTGGACCAGGGCCCTCACCGGAGCGAGCACCACCTTGGGGCACCGCTCGGGATCCTGCAGGTGCCAGATCGTTCGCAGCCGGTGGCCCATGGTCTCGATCGATGGACTGACCCGCTCGAAGGGCAGGGTCTCCCAGGCCGGGAACGTGAGTACCTCGTCGGCGCCGAGGTAGAGCGACAGATCACGCCCCACCCGCTCCGCCTCCCCCGACGTGGGCAGAGCCACCAGCACCGGCCGGCGTTCGGAGGCCAGGGCGAGGCCGGCGATGGCCATGGCCCGGGCCGGTTCGGCCACCGCCAACACGGTGGAGGCCCGGCCGATCAGCCTCGTGATCGCCGGGTCGTCAGCTACGAGGCGGGCCAGGGAGCGAAAACTCACTCCTCCCACGCTACCCGCCGGCAGCCAGCCCTCAGCCGGCCCGGGTTTCAGCCGGCCCGGGTTTCAGGCTGGGGGCGTGCGGCGGTTGACGGCCGCCATCGCGCGGTCGATCCCCTCGGCCGTGAGCTGCTCGATGGCATCCGCCGCCCGCACCACGGCATCGTCGAGCACCTCCTGCTCGGCCTTGCCCGGCCGGCGCAGCACCCACTCGGCCCCGGCGATCGAGGCCGGTGGCTTGCCCACACCGATCCGGAGGCGCACGTATTCGGTGGTGCCGAGATGGTTGGTGATGGACCGCAAGCCGTTGTGGCCGGCCAGGCCACCGCCGGCCTTGAGCCGCAGGCGGCCGCTATCCAGGTCGAGCTCGTCGTGGATGACGATGATGTGGTGGGCCTCCTGGATGCCGTAGCTCTGCACCAGAAGCCGCACCGCTTCACCGGAATTGTTCATGAACGTGAGGGGGAAGGCGAGCACCACCCGCTGGTCGTTCATCAGCACCCCGGCCGCCATGGCCCGGGCCTTGGTCTTGCGCAGGCGGGTGCCGGCCCGTTCGGCCAACTCCTCAACCACTGCCGCTCCCAGGTTGTGCCGCGTGCCGGCGAACTGCTCACCAGGATTGCCGAGTCCCACCACCAGCAGGTCGGCCGGGGTTCCCTTGCGATCCGGCCTTCCCAGGCGGCGGGCGAACTGCGACACCCCGGAGTGCTACTCCTCGGCGTCCGCCGCGGTCTCGCCACCGTCGCCGGCGGCCCCACCCTCGTCGCCGCCGGTCGGACCGTCGACGGCGGCCGCTGCGTCCATGGCCGTGCGAGCCGCCATCTTGGCCGCCCGGGACACGACAGGGGTGACCACCGAGATGTCGCCCGGCACCGCAGTGCGGACGCCAGCCGGCAGCTTCAGGTCTTCCACACCGATCCGGCGATCGAGCGTCATCATGCTGAGATCGGCGTCGATGGCCGACGGGATCTGCGTGGGGAGGGTCTCGACCTCGAGCTCGAAGAGCTTCTGTTCGATCATCCCGCCGAAGTTGGTCACCCCGGTGCCGTCGCCGATCAGGCGGATCGGCACCTTCACCCGGATCGGCACCTCGGGGTCGACCCGCAGGAAGTCGGCGTGAGTGACGGTGCGCTTGAGCGGGTCACGCTGGATGGACCGCACGATGACGGTCTCGCTGGCGTCGCCCAGGCTGAGCGACAGGATGGCGTTGAGCCCGGCCTCGCTCTTCAGGGCGTCGCGCAGCTCGGCGTAGTCGACCGCCACCGGCAGCGGGTCCCGACCCAGGCCGTAGACGACCCCGGGAAGCTTGCCTTCGTTCCGCAGCCGCCGCGACGGGCGGGTGCCGAGAGTGCGGGTGGGGATAGCGCTGACAACTGTCTGGTCCATTGCGAGACTGTCCTCGAGGAGAGCGGATCGGGGCCTGGCCAAACGGCCGTGCTCAGCCACCCGGGGCGGGCCGGAGCCGAAGCCCGGGACCCTGGCCCGGGCGGGCCAAACGCCAGCTCACGAGGGTATCGGATCTGGAGCCCATCCCCACCGGGGCAATGTGCTCCGGGGGCTGCGCCCCCGTCGGGCGGCTCCGCCGCCCTCCCCCATCTCCGTCGGGGACCCCAACCCCGCCGGGGCGGCTCCGCCGCCCTCCCCCATCTCCGTCGGGGACCCCAACCCCGCCGGGGCGGCTCCGCCGCCCTCCCCCATCTCCGTCGGGGACCCCAACCCCGCCAGGCGGCTCCGCCGCCTAGCTCTGGTTGTGTCCGTTGAAGATCTGGCTGACGGAGGCGTCTTCGAACACGGCGCGGATGGCGTCGGCGATGAGGGGGGCCACCGAGAGGATCTCCAGCTTGTCGAAATGCTTGTCGGGGCCCATGGGCAGGGTGTCGGTGACGATCACCTTGTCGAGCACCGAGTTCTTCATCCGATCGATCGCCGGGCCGCTGAACACCCCGTGGGTGGCGGCGGCCGTGACCGACTGTGCCCCCCGCTCCATCAGCAGCTCGGCCGCCTGGCAGATCGTGCCGGCGGTGTCGATCATGTCGTCGATCAGCACGCAGGTGCGGCCCGACACCTCGCCCACCACGTCCTTCGCCTCCACCACGTTCTTCGCCCCGTTGACCCGCCGCTTGTGCACGATGGCCAGGTCGGCGTGGAGCTGCTGGGCGTAGCGCTCGGCCACCTTCACCCGGCCGGCATCGGGCGACACCACCACCAGATCGGGGCCCAGGTGGGCGATGTGGTCCACCAGCACCGGCATGGCGGTCAGATGGTCTACCGGGCCGTTGAAGAAACCCTGGATCTGGCCGCTGTGCAGGTCGATCGAGACCAGGCGGGAGGCACCGGCGGCGGTGAACAGATCGGCCACCAGGCGGGCCGTGATCGGCTCCCGGCCCTCGGCCTTGCGGTCCTGGCGGCCGTAGCCGTAGAACGGGATCACGGCGGTGATCCGCTTGGCCGACGCCCGCCGGGCGGCATCGACCATGATCAGCTGCTCCATGATGGCGTCGTTGACCGAGCGGCCGTCGGCCTCACCGTGGCTCTGGAAGATGAACACGTCCGAGCCCCGAACCGATTCCGAGAAGCGGCAGTGGTCTTCGCCGCTGGCGAACGTGGAGACGTGGGCCTCGGTGACCGGGACTCCCAGGTGTTGACCCACCAGATCGGCCAGCGTGCCGTTGTGGCGCCCGGCGAACAGGTGCAGCTTCTTGGTGGTCACAACTTCCATTGGTTGCTCTTCCCCTCGGTTGTGCTACCTGAACACGAGCTGAACCACCGGTGGCGCCAGCTGGCCCCGGCTCCGCTCTCCGCCGAGCTACGCCGTGGCGCCCTCAGCATAGAACGGCCCGGTGACAGTGCCAGAGCTGACATCGGAACCGGGCTGCAACACGGCGAACGGGCCGATCACGCACTCCGATCCGATGGTGGCCAGCGTGGCCGTGGCCTTCTCGATCCGGGTGTTGCGGCCCACCTGGCAGCGATCGAGCCGCACGTCGGGGCCGAGCTCGCAGCCGTCGCCGATCATGGTGGTCCCCTGCAGCATGGTGCCGGGGAAGATGGTGACGTCGGTGCCGAGGCGCACCGTGGCATCGATGTAGGTGCGTTCCGGGTCCACCATGGTGACCCCCCGGGCCAGCCAGTGGCGGTTGGTCCGCCGACGCAGCTCGGCCTCGGCCTCGGCCAGCTGGAGGCGGTTGCCCACTGCGGTGAGGTCGGGCCGCTCGTCGACCACCACCACCTCGCAGGCATGGCCCGACGCGGCCAGCACGCCCACCACGTCGGTCAGGCGGAACTCGCCGGCCTGGTTCTCGGCCGTGGTGCGCCGGATGGCCGGGGCCAGCAGCCCCCGCCGGATGCAGTACACGCCGGTGGCCGCCTCCCGGGGTAGGGGCTCGTCGAGATCGGCCAGGTCGAGCTCGAGGTCGGCGGTGATCGTGGCCACCCGGCCCCGCTTGTCCCGCATCACGCGGTCGTAGCCGAGGTTGTCGCCCACGTCCACGGCCAGCACCGTGCAGGCAGCGTCGCCCGCCTGGTGGGCGTCCAGCAGGGCCTCGATGGTGGCCGGCCGGAGCAGCGGCAGATCAGCCGGCACGACCAGGAGGTCCTCGTCGTCGTCGAAA
Source organism: uncultured Actinomycetes bacterium (assembly GCA_902826025.1). Taxonomy (GTDB): domain Bacteria; phylum Actinomycetota; class Acidimicrobiia; order Acidimicrobiales; family SZUA-35; genus CADEDH01. Next base: position 20,546 of record CADEDH010000048.1, on the reverse strand, counting down.
TCGTCGAAGCCACTCAGGCCAACGAGCACGGCGTCGCCGGTGCCGCGGTCGACGTGCTGTTCGACGAACCGCACCGGGAACTCGGGCGGATCTTCCAGCAGCCGTTTGGCGATCCGCCCCCCTTCGGGCCCGGTAACGACCACGGCCTGGCGCACGCCGACGGCGGCCAGTGCGTCGAGCACATAGCTGGCCATGGCCCGGCCGCACAGGAGGTGGATCGGCTTGGGGCGGGCCGAGCGCATCGGAGCCCCGGAGCTGGTCGCCACCACCAGACCTGACATCGATCGTTTGCTCATGGGTACCTTTTTAGTAGACCGCGCCCGTCGCCTGGTTCACAGCCTCTCCCACGGCCGCGCCGCGGCCAAAATCAGGCGGGCCCAAATCACGAGCGGTTGGGTTCGCGGGGCAGGGCTCGAACCTGCAACCCCCAGATCCAAAGTCTGGTGTTCTGCCAGTTGAACTACCCGCGACCGACCGTGCTCTGTTGTTCGGGCTCACGCTAGCTGATTCCGGCCGGTGCCAGGTGGTGATTCAGCCCGGGGGCCGGCTAGCCTTCGATCCCTCATGGGATCGCTGATCAAGAAGCGCCGCAAGCGCATGCGGAAGAAGAAGCACCGGAAGCTCCTGAAGCGCACGCGCGTCCAGCGGAGGAACAAAAAGTAGCTGGATGCGCCGCAAGGCGCATCCACCGAACAGACCGAGTCAGGTGCTCGCGGGCACGGTACGGGCCACAACCCGTCCCGGCCCGGGGAAGGCACCGTAGACGAACCACGTCGAGCCGCTCCCTGCGAGGTGCGGCTGTTGACCCGTACTCTCACCGAGTTCGTCCCGCCAGCGGACCAACTCAGGAGCGACGTCGAGAGCGGCCAATTCCAGATCGTTGACGCCGGGGCCCTGAGGCCCGCCGAGGCGATCCCAGGCCTTGAAGACGTCACCAGTGGCACAGCGCACCGGCGGGGTGACGAGGGTGACCACCAGGTCCTTGAAGGGCAGGTGCTCCAGCTTCTCGCCGAACCCGGTCACGTGGGCCCGGCCCCCGCGCAGACAGAAGGCGACGTCGGCTCCCAGCCGGAACGCCGCTTCGGCGTGATCGGTGTAGCCGGCCCAACGCAGGATGGCGGCGGCATCGGCCGAGCCGCCGCCCAGCCCGGCGCCGGCCGGGATGGCCTTGGTCACCGACACCCGGGCCGGTCGGCCGGCCAGGGCCAGGGCCTGGGTCACGAGGTTGTTCTCGGGGTCGATCACATCGTCGGTGCCTTCGAAGCGCACCTCCGACCTGTCGGCCGGCGTGCCCGGGGGCAGGGGTGTGACCGTGAGCCGGTCGTGGAAGTCGAGCGTGACCATCTCGGCGTCGAGGGCATGCATGCCCCGGTCGAGAAGGCCCGTAATCCGGAGGGTCAGGGTGAGCTTGGCCGGCGCGGTGAGCACCACGGACGGCGACCGGCCGGCGTGCTCGGCGCCCAGGAGACCAATGGCTTCGGTTGACGTGACAGTGGATATGGATGTAACGGCGGGATCATTCACGGTGACACCCTAGCCAGGGAAGCCCAAGCTGCAAGGTCGAGTTGTTCTGCCCGTCGCTGCGGATCCACGCCGGCCGCCTCCATCTCGGCCTCGCTGAGCACACCGGCCAGCGCCCGACGCAGCATCTTGCGCCGCTGCCCGAAACCGGCCCTTACCAGGGCTGCCAGCCTCGGATAGGGCACGTCCACCGTGGGCTCAGGGTCCCGCTCGATCGACACCAGCACCGAGTCGACCCGGGGGCGCGGGTGGAACAGCTCAGGTCGAACCGAGCCCACCACCCGAGCCCGGCCCCAGTAGGCGACGAGCACCGAGGGAATGCCGTAGTCCTTCGTGCCGGGCCCGGCAGCCAGCCGCTCCCCCACCTCCCGCTGCACCATCACCAGGTAGCGGCCCAGCTCGGGTCGATCGACCAACAGGTCGAGCACCAGCGGGGTGGCGATGTTGTAGGGCAGGTTGGCGACCACCTTCCAGCGGTGGGGGCCGAGGTGGGGGGCCCAGTCGAACGTGCGGGCGTCGGCCTGGTGCACAGCCACCTGGCACCCGGGAGCGCCGGCGGCCAGCGTCTCGGTGAGCGGGGGGATCAGGTGGCGATCGATCTCGAGGGCCAGCACCTCGGCCCCGGCCCGGCACAGACCGAGGGTGAGCGAACCCAGACCGGCCCCGATCTCCACCACGTGGTCTCCGGGGCCGACTCCGGCCAGGCGCACGATCTTGTCCACCATGCCGGCATCGCACAGGAAGTTCTGGCCCAGGGCCCGGCTCGGCGCCAGCTCATGGCGTTCCAGTAGCTCCCGGATCCGGTTCCGGGTGAGCATCCCGGGCTCGGTCACGCCCCCTCCGCCGTCAGGCCGTGACGCCGGCCCATCACGCCGGGCCGGTTTGGCCGTCGGACGCTTCGCCCTCGGGCTCGATCCCGTAGAGGGCGAGGGTGTTGGCGGTGGTGATCCGGGCCAGTTCGGCATCGGGCAACCCACGCTCGGCGGCCAGGAAGGCACCGACCACCGTTACGTTGGCCGGCTGGTTGGGCTTGCCCCGGAACGGCACCGGGGCCAGGTAGGGCGAATCGGTTTCCACCAGGATCCGATCGAGCGGGACCTGCCGGGCCGCCGCCAGCACCTCAGGGGCTGAGGGAAAGGTGACGATGCCGCTGAACGACACCGACGCCCCCCGGGCCAGGCACTGGCCCAGCTCGTCGGGCCCGCCGGTGAAACAGTGGAACACCGTGCGGGCCGGCGTGCCCTCGGCGTCGAGCAGGGCGAAGGTGTCGTCCCACGCCTCCCGGGTGTGGATCACCAGCGCCTTGCCCCGTCGATTGGCCAGCTCGATCTGGCGCCGGAACACCTCACGTTGGGTTTCCCGGGGCGAGCGGTCGTAGTGGTAGTCGAGCCCGGCCTCCCCCACCGCCACCACGGAGGGGTGAGCCAGGAGTTCTTCCAGGCCCTCCACTCCCTCCGATGCGTCGTGGGGATGGACGCCGGCCGTGGCCCAGACGTCGCCCATGCGACCGGCCACCTCGATGGCCAGACGGGAGTCTTCGAGCGAGCAGCCCACGGTGATCATGCGGGACACGCCGGCGGCCCGCGCTGCGCCGGCCGCCTCGTCGGCGTCGACCCGGCGGTGATGGAGGTGGCAATGGTTGTCGAACCACACGGTGACGCCCGCCCTCCCCGCCTACTCAGCCGTCTCGATGCGGGGAAACAGGGCAGGACCCCGCTCCAGCTGGGCGCCCCCGGGGTAGCCACCCCAGACCGCCGCCCCGGGCAACCGCTGATCGGCCGGAGACCCATCGAGGCCGATGGCGTGCCACAGCGACACCGACGCCCGGGTGAGAGCCGGGCTGGCCATGACGGCCGTGATCCGCAGCACCTCGAGGGCGTCGCCCAGCACCGTGGCCACCTCGGGGGAGCCGGCCTCCATCTTCCACGGCTCGTTGCGCTCCAGGTAGGCGTTGGTCTCCCGCACCAGCCGCCACGTGGCCTCCAGGGCCACCGAGGGCTGGAACCGGTCCCATGCCTCGGCCGCTTCGGCATAGCTCTGGGCCGCCACGGCGGCCAGCGGGCTGTCGGCCGACGGACGGGGGGCGATGCCCCCGCACTTGCGGTCTACCACCGTGACCACCCGCGACAGCAGGTTGCCCAGGTTGTTGGCCAGGTCGGTGTTGTAGCGGATGACCATGGCCTCGTAGCTGAAGTCGCTGTCGGGCCCGAACGACACGTCCCGCAGGAAGTGGTAGCGGAACCCGTCGACCCCGAAGTCGGCCACCAGGTCGGCCGGGCCGATCTGGGTGAGGCCGGTCTTCGAGAGCTTCTTGCCCCCGAGCAGCAGGAAGCCGTGGACCTGCACCTGCTTGGGGGGCTGGAGCCCGGCGGCGATCAGCATGGCCGGCCAGTAGACGCAGTGGAACCGCAGGATGTCCTTGCCGATGATGTGGTGCACCGACGGCCACCACAGGTTGAAGCTTTCCTCGTCGGAGCCGAAGCCAACGGCCGTGGCGTAGTTGATGAGGGCGTCGTACCAGACGTAGAAGACGTGGGCCGGGTCCCACGGCACCTGCACCCCCCACGAGATCGAGGTGCGGGTGATCGACACGTCTTCCAGGCCCTGCTTGACGATCCCGAGGGCCTCGTTGCGCTTCCCGTCGGGGAAAACCCCTCCCGAGGTGATCCAGTCGGTCAGCTCGTTCTCCAGCGCCGAGAGCTTGAAGAAGTAGTTGTCTTCCTCCAGCCACTCCACCGCCCGCTCGTGGATGGGGCAGGCGTTGCCCGGGAGCAGGTCGTCTTCGTTGTAGTAGGCCTCGCAGGCCACGCAGTAGAAGCCGGCGTAGGTGCCCTTGTAGATGTAGCCGTTGTCCCTCACCCGGCTGAGCAGCTCCTGGGTAGAGCGGTGGTGCCGGGGCTCGGTGGTGCGGATGAACTGGTCGTAGGCCACGTCGAGGCTGTCCCAGGCGTCGCGGAAACGAAGGCTGGTGGTATCGGCCTGCTCCAGCGGGGTGCGCCCGTTGGCCTCGGCCGCCCGCTGCACCTTGAGACCGTGCTCGTCGGTGCCGGTGAGGAAGAAGGTGTCGTCGCCGAGGAGGCGGTGCCACCGGGCCATGGCGTCGGCCGTCACCGTCGTGTAGGCGTGGCCGATGTGGGGTGCATCGTTCACGTAATAGATCGGCGTGGTGACGTAGAAACGGCCCATGGGCCCAATCTACCGATAGCGACCACCCGGCCAGCGGGGATAACAGCCGGCCCACGGCGGGCCGTCCCGCCGCTCAGATGACCTGACGCAGGGCCGGCGGCGGGTCGACCGGCCCGTCGGGCCCGGCCGCCAGTTCACACTCTGACTCGTCGGGCTCCTCCAGCTCGGCCCGGCGGCTGTCCCGTACCGCCTCGAGCTTCTCCAGCTGCTTGCCGAACCGGCGGTACCGGGCGCCCGACAGCTCGTCGAAGGCCCGCTGGGCCGACTGGAGGCCCCGGCTCATCTTGTCGATCGGGTCCCGCCACCGCTCCCACTCCTCCCGCAACCCGCCCAGCGCCCCCAGGATCTCGTCGCTGCGTCGCTCGACCAGGAAGTTCTCCACCGCCTGGCGGATCACGGCCAACACCGCGAACAGCGTGGTGGGCGAGCACAGCACCACCTTCTGGGCGATCGACTCGTCGATGAGCACGTGATCGTGCTCGTGGAGAAAGCCGTAGACGCTCTCATTGGGCACGAACAGCAGCAGGTAGTCGACCGTGGTCTCGGCGTCGACGTATTCCCGGGCCGCCAGCTCCCGGATCCGCTGGCGCACGTCACGCTGGAACTGGCGCAGATACTGGGCCCGCTCGGCGTCGGTGGTGGCCTCCAGCCACCGCAGGTAGTTGTCGATCGGGAACTTCACGTCCATGTGGACCACGTGCCCCTTGGGCAGGGGGAACGTATAGTCCGGCACCCGGCCCGAGCTGAGGCGGGTCTGGCGGGTGTAGTTGATGCCCTCCACGAAGCCGGCGGCCCGCAGCACGTCCTCGGCCATCCGCTCCCCCCACTGGCCCCGGGCCTTGGGCGAGGCCAGCGCCTGCTGGAGCGACCGGGTGGTGGCGGCCAGGGCGCTGGTGACCTGGATGGCCTGCTCCAGCCCGGTGGTGAGCTGGCCCGCCGTCTGGGCCCGCTCCCGCTGCAGGTCGGTCACCAGCCCGGTGACCCGGGCCAGCTCGTGGTGGACCAACTGGACCTGGTTCACCATCGCTTCCCGCTCGTAGGTGATGGTCTCCCGGCCGACCTCCAGCTGGTCGCCCAGCTTCGACGACGCCACCGACAGCACCGTGTCCAGCGCCGCCTGCATCGACTCGCCCCGCTCCCGGCGGACCAGCTCCATGGCCTGGGACAGCACCGCCTCCACCTCGGCCCGTTGCCGGGATCCGGTGGAGGCGGCTGCCTGCTGGGTGATGTGCCAACCGATGCCGAGCCCGGCCAGGCCGGCTCCGACGATGACGAGAACCAGTACGTAGATCATGCCGCCGACCTTAAAGACGGCCTGTGACAGTCAACTTGGCTCTTCGCCCCTAGGGGTTCATCGCGGCTACTTCACGATGAACTCGATGCGACGGTTGAGGGCCTTGTTGGCCAGCGAGTCGTTGTCGACCTTGGGCTTGGACTCGCCGAAGCCGACGGTGGACAGCCGGTTGGCGTCGATGCCCTTGGACACGAGGTACGCCTTCACCGAGTCGGCCCGGGACTGGCTCAACTGCTGGTTCTTGTCCTCCGGGCCGTCGGAGTCGGTGTGTCCCTCGACCTCGACGTTCACCGGGTTGGCCTGGAGATAGGCCACCACCTGATCGAGCACCGCCGCCGCCCCGGGAGTGATCCGGGCCGACAGGTAGTCGAAGTTGACCGGGGCCAGCTTCAGCGTGTCGTTCAGGTCGGTGCCGGCCGCCGCTCCCCCGCCGGGCGGGGTGACGGTGATGTTGTTGACGACCTTGGTGACACCGGCCACCGCCGCCACCGCCTTCTCGGCCGCCGCCTTGGCCTCCTCGGTCTCCACCGTGCCGGCCAGGGTCACCACGCCGTCGGGGCCGACCGAGGCCGTGATCCCGGTGCCGAGATCGGCCGCCTTCAGCGCGGCCTGAACCGCGGCGTCGAGGTCGGTGGCCGCTGCGGCCGTGGTGGTCGTGGCCTCGGTGGCGGACGTCGTCGCCGCCGTGCTGGCCGTGGTCGCCTGCGTGCTGGCGGTGGTGGTCGCCTTGTCGGTGGCTTCGGTCGTAGCCCCGCCGCCCTCGGTGGTGGCGGTGGAGCCTCCGCTGCCGGCCTCGCTCGACCCGGTGGTGGCGGTATCGGTGGTGGTGGCACCGTCGTCGCCACTGCCGCACTGGGTGAGGGCCAGAGCCAGCACGGCGATCAGGGCGGCCGCCCCGATCAGCCAGCGCAGCCAGCCGCCCCGGCCACCGCCGGTGTCGACCACCTTGGCGGTAGTGACCGCAGCACCCTTGCCGGCGCCGGCCACTGCAGCCGCCGCCTTCTCGCCGGCTTTGTCGCCGTTCTTGCCGGCCGCTGCCGCCGCCTTGTCGACCGTTGCCGCCGCCTTGTCGGCGGCATCGGTACCTCCGGCCTTGGCCGCTACCGCTGCGGCCCCGGCCAGGGCGGCGCCGGCGCCAGCCGCCTTGACCGCGCCGCCGGCATCGTCGTCGTCGTCGTCGGCGTCGGCGTCGGCGTCGGCGTCGGCGTCGGCGTCATCGCCATCGTCGGCGTCATCGCCGTCATCATCGTCGGCGTCGTCGTCCTCATCGTCGGCGTCCTCGTCCCCGTCATCGGCCGGGTCATCGTCATCGTCGTCGTCGCCCGTGATTCGATCCTTCAGGCCGCCGAGGACGCCGCCGACCTTCTCCAGGGCCTCTTCGATCTCGTCGCCGGCATCGCTCACGGCCGATGCGATACGACCCCGGGCGGCAAGGGCGGCGGCCAGGGCCCCGCCCCCGAGGGCGAGGTTGGAGAACCAGTCGCCCAGCTTGCCGTCCTTCTCCAGGCCCTCGCGCTCCTCGGTCACGAGACGGGCCAGGCCGTCGGCATCGAGGCCGTCATCGGTCCGCCGATTGGCCAGGATCCCGAGGAACACCGGAGCCAGAGCCGGCAACAGCTTGGCGAACAGACCCGAGCCCAGGCCGGAGCGGGACGCCAGCCCATCGAGCAGAGCCTCCCGGTCAGCCCCGAACAGAGCCGAGACCACGCCTTCCCCGGTGGCGCCGTCGGGCTCGTCACCTTCGGCATCAGCCTCCGCCTCTTCGGCCCGGCCTTCATCGGCCTCCCGCAGCCGGTCGAACCAGGCACCGGGATCGTCGAGGATCGAGGTGTCGGCCTCATCCAACAGCGAGCTGAGGGCCGCCGCGCCGTCGTCGTCCGTGACCTGCTCGGCCAGCCCACCCAGCAGCGCGGGGCCAGCGGTCTCCACCGCGGTCTCGGCTTGCTTGGCATCCCCCCCGATGAGCGAACCGAGCTTGGCAAAGGTGTCGCCCCGCCCGAGCAGATCCGCTACCGACTCCAGTATGGACGGCATAGTATGCCAACCTTTCCTCACCGTTTCCCGAGTACATCCCGGGCAGCCCAGCCACGCCTATGGCGCTTGCAGCCCTACGCAACTGCACAACGATCGCTGTCGATGTGTTTCGAGGCGGCTAGAGCTTATCTAGTCGCCACTGCGAGTTGCCGCGGGGCATCCATCCCAGCCGGAGCGCGGCCGAGACCGCGACCACAAGCTGGTCAGCACGTCCCGCACGCCAGCGGAGATCGTCACCCGCGCCCCTCCGCCTGCACCACGGGCAGACCTGCTCACCCTCAAGGCCGTCCCGCATTGGCCAGGTTGAACGGATCAAGACCGTTCTCCGTCGGGCCCAATTCACCCGACGGGAATTTCATCCAACACCGATGCCTGTTCGCCGCCAAGAGACGACAAGCGTCTACGCCTCGCAAACGCGTGATGCGGAACCTGCTACTCCCGCCCTTGGAGCCGGTCGATCTGGCGCCGGTCCCGCTTTGTGGGCCGACCAGCACCCCGCTCCCGGGCACCGCCGTCGGGGCCGGGGAACCCGTGCTCGGGACGGGGCGCAGGAGGCGACTCGTCGAGGTAGCAGGTGGCCGCCACCGACGCCGAAACCCGGCGCTCGATCGGGTCGACAACAACGTAGACGATCGTCCGGTCGCCCCGGCGGGAACTCACGCGGTCACCGGTGACGACCTTGGTGGCCGGCTTCGCCGCGTCGCCGTTCACGGCCACCCGGCCGGCGGTGCAGGCCGCGGTGGCCGCCGTCCGGGTGGGAAACACCCGCACCGACCACAGCCACTTGTCGACCCTGACGCTCACCGGCAATGCCCCCCGCTCATCGTTCACCCGCCTCCGGCTCGGTCCCGTCGGTCTCATCGTCGATCAGCAGGGCCAGGGCGTAGACCTGGCGCCGGGCCACGCCGGTGCCGGCCGCCACCCGGGCCACTGCGTCTCGCCGGCTCAGCCCCTCGGCCAGGGCCGCCGTCAGCGCCTCCATCACCCCGGCGTCGCCGACCGGGCCGGCCGTGGGCCGCTCCCCCGCCACCACCAGGGCGATCTCACCCCGGGGCTCGGTATCGGCGTAGTGGCGCACGAGCTCGCCCAGCGTCGCCCGCAGTACTTCTTCGTGGACCTTGGTCAGCTCCCGGGCCACCACCGCCGGCCGATCGGGGCCCAGGGCGTCGACCAGGTCGCCGAGCGTGCGCCGCAACCGATGGGGGGCCTCGTAGAGCACGATGGTGCGGGCCTCCCCGGTCAGGCCGGCCAGCCGCTCCATCCGGGCCCGGCCCTTGCGGGGCAGGAACCCCTCGAACACGAACCGGTCGGCCTCGAACCCGCTGATGGCCAGAGCGGTGGTGACGGCGGCCGGGCCCGGCACCACGGTCACGTCGAAGCCGGCCCGGGCCACGGCGTCCACGATGCGTCGCCCCGGATCGGATACTCCGGGCATGCCGGCGTCGCTCACCAGGGCCACCCGCTGTCCCGCCGCCAGGCGGTCGAGGATCTCGGCCGTGCGGGCCACCTCGGTGTGCTCGTTCGCTATCAGCAGGGTCGGGCCCCGGCCGCCCGGCCCCTTCAGCCCGGCGTTGGTGAGCAGCCAGCCCGTGCGGCGGGTGTCCTCGCAGGCGATGGCGTCGACCGTGCGCAGCGTGTCGGCCACCCGAACACTCAGGTCGCCCAGGTTCCCGATCGGGGTGCCGACCACCAGCAGCGCGCCGGCCACGGTCAGGCCCGGATCTCGACCACGTCGCCGATCTTGAGCTCCCACCGGCCGAACGAGCCGGCCTCCGCTTCCAGCACGGCCCTGGCCCGCCACACCGGTGGCGTGATCCGGTTGCGATGCAGGCGGAGGGTGCGGATAACCACGTTGTCGGCGTCGAGGAAGGCGATGTCGAGGTCGAAGCGCATGCCCAGGCTGTGCACCGATCGGGCCGGTCGGAGCAGGAGGGCGCCTTCCAGCTTGTCCCGACCGAGGAGGCCGATGGCCCGCCCCTTGCGGGTGGTCGGGATCTCGAGCGACGCCAGCACCTCGGCGTCGCGCACCAGCCAGCCCAGCTCGACGTCGTCCCGGTCGGCATCTCCGGGGTGGCCCAGCCTGCGCCCCATCACCAGCCTCACACGGAGAACCTGATCTCGACCACATCGCCGTCGACGACCACGTAATCCTTGCCTTCGGAGCGGATCTTGCCCTGTTCCCGGGCCTTGGACCATGAGCCGATGGCCACCAGCTCGTCCCAGTGGATGGTCTCGGCCCGGATGAAGCCCCGCTGCAGGTCGGAGTGGATGTGCCCGGCGCACACCGGGGCGGTGGAGCCCACCCGGAACGTCCAGGCCCGGCTCTCCTTCTCCCCGGTCGTGAAGAACGTGCGCAGGCCCAGCGCCAGGTAGGCGGCGTGGATGAACCGGGGTAGGGCGCCCTCGCCCAGATCGTAGGCCTCCAGCATCTCGGCCCGGTCGGCCGGGTCGAGCTGAGCCGCCTCAGCCTCCAGCTGGATGCAGGCCCCGAACACCGGGGCCAACTCGCCCAGTTCGGCCTCCACCGGCTTGATGACCTCGTCGAGCCGAGTGAGCTGCTCCTCGTCGACGTTCACCACGGCCAGCACCGGTTTGTTGGTGAGCAGGAACCAGGAGCGCAGCAGCTCCCGATGGGCCTCGCTCAGCTTGGCCCGATAGAGGGGGGTGCCGGCCTCCAGGTGGGTGAGGGCGGCCTCGGCCGCCGCCACCTCCTCGGCCAGGCTCTTGTCGCCCTTGGCCGCCTTGCGCCGCTTGTCGATCTGCTTCTCGACGGTCTCCAGGTCGGAGTAGGTGAGCTCCAGCTCCACGATCCGCAGGTGCTCGAGCGGGTCGGCCACCCCGGGGACGTCGGGGTCTTCGAAGGCCCGCAGCACGAACACGATGGCGTCGACCTCGCGGATGCCGCCCAGGAACTTGTTGCCCAGGCCCTCGCCTTTGCTCGCCCCTTCCACCAGGCCGCCGATGTCGTTGAACTGGACGCTGGCGTGCACCACGTTCTTCGAGTGGCTCATCTCGGCCAGGGCGTCGAGCCGGTGGTCGAACACCTTGGCCACCCCGACGTTGGGGTCGGTGGTGGCGAAGGCGTAGGGCGCGGCCAGGGCGCTGCCGCCGGTGAGGGCGTTGAACAACGACGATTTCCCAGCGTTGGGCAGGCCGACGAACCCGAACTTCTCCATGCACGCCAGCGTAGCTGGCGCCGGGGTGGGGGCCCCGGCGCAGATGGGGCCCGGGGGCGAAGCCCCCGCAACACGACGTAGCTGGCGCCGGGGTGGGGGCCCCGGCGCAGGCGGGGCCTCGTCGTCTCGGGGAACATCTCCGGATCCCGATAGGCTCCCGACCATGTCGAAGCGCAGGAAGAAGAAGCGGATCGGGGCCCGCCGCAAGAAGGCGAACCACGGGCGGAAGCCGAACATCGGGCGCTGACGCTCGACCTTCGGGCATGGCGGCACCGGCCTTTGTCGTCCGCCGGGGCCAGGCGAGCGATCTCCTGGCTTGCACGGCGATCTGGCAGTCCACCGACGGCGTCTCGTCGCCGGCCCCCGCCAACCCCTACTTCCTCTTCGCCCACGAGCTCGAGACCGGCACCCTGGTGGTGGCCGAAGGCGCCGACGGCCTGATCGGGTTCGGGGCTTCGCTGCCCCGCCTCGACCGCTGGTTCCTGGCCGACCTCTTCATCGACCCCCACGGTCAGAGCACCGGGGTGGGCCGGAGCTTGTTGGAGTCTCTGGTCGACATCGACCGGCCGGGCCCGTCCCGGGCCACCCTGGCCTCCGGCGATCCCCGGGCCGTGAGCCTCTACACCCGGTTCGGGATGACGCCCCGCTGCCCCGTGTTCTATCTCACCACCCGCTCGGCCGATCGGTTCCCGGTGCCGGGCCGCACCGGGGTGGCCGTCACCGAGGTGGACGGCGAGCAGTTCGCCCGTCTCGTCAGTGCTCTCGGCCATCGGATCGACCCGGTGGACGTCGCCTACCTCGCCGCCCATCTCGACGTCACCTGGCTGCGGATCGGCAACCGCTCCGGTGAAGCGGTGGCGGCGGCCGCGGTCCGTTGGGGCCACCCGTTCGTGCTGTCAGACCCCGACGCCGTCACCATCGCCCCGCTGGTGCTGACACAAGGTGCCTCCGCCGCCGACGTGGCCGCCGGGTTGTTGGCCTGGATCGAGGATCAGGGCCGGCGGCCGGCAGGAGCCGGTGTGCGGCTGTTCGTGCCCGGCCCCCACCCCTTGCTTCCCGTCCTCCTCGACGCCGGCTTCGCCATCGTCGACGTCGACACCCTGTGCGCTTCCGACGCCGCCCACACCGGCCCCGTCGCCCCCGACCCCACCCGCACCTGCCCCGCCACCGACATCCCCTGACCCATCCCGGGGGGGTCCTGGAACACGTCAGGCGGTCAACCGGGTATGGACCGCTCCCTGGAGGTGGGCCAGGCGTTCCTCGGCCGCCGCCGTGGCGACAGGAACACCAGCCGCGCCCCCGCTCACCGGCTCGATGACCTCGACGTAGGCCTTGAGCTTCGGTTCGGTGCCGCTGGGGCGCACGATCACCCGGGACCGGTCGGCCAGATGCCACACCACCCCTGGCGTGGGCGGAAGGTGTACCCCCAGCGACAGGTCCTCGTCTTCGGTCACCGCCACTCCGGCCAGATCGGACGGCGGGTCGGCGGCGGCCGCCGCCATGGCCGTCGAGCGGCGAGCCAGTCCGTCGTCGCCAGCGAAGGTGAGCGTCACCGGGCCGGTCAGATACACCCCGAGACGGGCCGCCAAGCGGTCGAGCCGGTCCCATAGCGTCTCGCCTCGGACCAGGGCCTCGGCCACCAACTCGGCCACGACCAGTGCGGCACTGATCCCGTCCTTGTCCCGCACTCGGTCGCCCACGCAGTATCCGAGGGCCTCCTCGTATCCCAGCAGGTAGCGATGGTCGGGCCGCTCGACGATCGGGCGGGCCACCCACTTGAACCCGGTGAGGGTCCGCACGTCGGCCACGCCCTCGGCCTCGGCCAGGGCCGAGATCAGGCGGCTCGATACGAGCGACGACGCCACCAGCCGGTCGGGGCCCGCCGTGTGGGCCATCACGTGGTCGGCCAGGAGTGCCCCCACCTGGTCGCCCGACAGCCGGACCCACTGGCGGCCTGTCCGATCGGGTACGGCCACGGCCAGGCGGTCGCCGTCGGGATCGTTGGCCAGGATCACGTCGGGCCCGGTGCTGGTGGCCCGGCTGAAGGCCAGGTCCAGCGCCCCCGCCTCCTCTGGGTTGGGGAAACTGACGGTTGGGAAGTCGGGATCAGGCTCGAACTGCTCCGGCACCACGTCGGGGGTGGGGAAGCCGGCGGCGGCGAAGGCAGCCAGAAGGTGCCGCCCGGCCACCCCGTGCATGGCCGTGTACAAAACCCGGACCTGGCGCTCCGTGGTGAGGCAGGCGGCCCCGGCGGCGGCCACATGGTCTTCCGCCATCTCGTCGCCCAGAGTCGTCACCTGCCCGGTGCCGCCGGCCGGGGGGGCCATGCCCCCGGGCGGCGACGAGCCGGCGCCCAGCAGATCGGCCCAGTCGGCCGCCACCTCGTCGATCAGGGCGGCGATCTCGGTGTCGGCCGGGCTGACGAGCTGGATGCCGTCGGCCAGGTAGAGCTTGTAGCCGTTGTCGGCGGCCGGGTTGTGGCTGGCCGTGATCATCACGCCGGCATCGGCCTGGCGAGTGAGTACGGCCCGGGCCAGGACCGGGGTGGGCAGTGGCCCGGGCAGCAGCTCGGCCGTGCCGCCGGCGGCAGCCACCACCGCGGCCACGTCGCTGGCGAAGGCGGCCGAGTTGTGACGGGCGTCGAAGCCGATCACCACCCGGGCCCCGGCCGGCAGCCATCGCATCACCCCTTCGGTGGCCTGGGCCACCACCACCCGGTTCATCCGGGTGGGACCGGGGCCCATGGGCGCCCGCAGCCCGGCCGTGCCGAACGCCACGCGCCCGTCGAACAGGGCCGCCGCCCGTTCCGCGTCGGTGGCGGCCAAGTGCTCCAACTCGGCCCGGGTGGCCGGGTCGGGGTCGATGGCCAACCAGGCAGCCACCGCCGCCGCCACATCGGCCGGCAACCCGGCGGGCGGCCCGGACGGCGACCCGGCCGCCATCTCAGCCCAGCTCGGCGCCGAGCGCGCCGACCCGGCCTTCGCCGTCCGGAGTCTGTCCGCCCCGGGCCAGGAAGTTCTCCATCCGTTGGCGGGCGGCGTCGGTGCGCACCGTCTCGTCGAACAGGTAGGCCTCCTCGATCAGCCCCGGCGTCGGGTCGGGGGAGGCGGCCAGCACCGCCGCCTTGGCCCGGCTCACGGCTTCGGGCGGGAACGATGCAATGCGGGCGGCCAGGGCGTTCACGTGGGCCCGGAGCTGCCCGGGGGGCAGCACCCGGTTGAGCCAGCCCCAAGCGGCCAGTGTCTCGGCGTCTATGTCGTCGCCGCTCAGCACGATCTCCATGGCCCGTCCCCTACCCACCAGAGCCGGTAGCCGCTGCGTGCCCGTACCCCCGGGCAGGATTCCGAGCGGGACCTCCATCTGGCACAGGATCGTGCGTCCCAGTGCCCCGAATCGCATGTCGCACGACGCCGCCAGCTCGCCGCCTCCGCCTCCTACCCGGCCCCCGATCTCGCAGATGGTCGGCACCGGCATCGTCCTCAGCTGCTCGCACAGGGCGTGGAACCCGTTGAGGGTGGTCGACCTCTGAGCCGGGCCATCCACCGGGAACTGGAGGATGGCCGATACGTCGTAGTGGGCAATGAAGAAGTCGGGGTTGGCGCTGCGCAGCACGAGCACCCGGGCATCAGTGTCGGTCCCCACCTCGTCTACCAGGCGCCGGAGATCACGGAACAGCGACCGGTCGATCAGGTTCACCGGCGGGTTGTCGATCTCGGCCACCACCACGCCGGCCTCCCGGGTGACGGTGACCACGCTGTACGGACGGTCATCAGCCATGGCCGGCAGCGTAGCTGCCGGCTGGGGTTGGGGCCCCGGCCGAGATGGGGCCCGGGGGCGCAGCCCCCGCAACACACAGCGTAGCTGCCGGCTGGGGTTGGGGCCCCGGCCGAGATGGGGCCCGGGGGCGC
>CADEDH010000048.1:0-5327 GCA_902826025.1 uncultured Actinomycetes bacterium | reverse complement strand
AGGGGTTGGGGCCCCGGCCGAGACGGGTTGATAGCCGAACGTGCACGACTGCCGGGTGCGAGGGGCCATCGGTGGCCTACCCTGGGGTGGGTGAACCGCACTAGGGTCGGCTGGGCAGCCACGGCCTGGGCCTTCGGGCCGGCTGCCACCACGGTGAAACCGTAATGCTCGATCACGTCTTCACCGACGCCATCGGCGCCCTGCGCGACGCGCTGGAGTCGGCCATGTTGGAGCGCCAGGCGTTCGAGGAGCGGTTCCAGTCAGACGTGCTCCTGGGCGACGTCACCTGGGAGACGAGCTACGGGTTGCCGGGCGAAGGCTCCCCACCCCGGGTGCAGGCCGATCTGACTCTGGACTGGCCCACCTGGTCCCAGACCGCCTACCGCACCTGGTACCTCGACGAAGAGTTCACCGAGGGCCCCCACATCGACATCGAGGTGGTGTTCCGCATCCAGCGGCTGGCCGAGGCCCCCGATCCTGCGGTGGTGATGAAGGGCCTGCCCGACTCCGCCCCGCTGATCGGCAACGAGGAGCTCACCTGCATGGGCCCCACGGTGGAGACGGTGTACGACACTGATCTCCGCATCGTGTCCCACGCCGTGGAGATCAGTTACGCCGGCTCCTACGAGCTCGACGAGAAGACCCTCGAAGACGGCTCGGCCCTCGATCAGCACTTCGGAGCCATGGGGGGCTGGATCACTTCGGCCCTGGTCCGCCTGGGTGATCTTCCCCTGGCGTTCCAGCCGGCGTGTGACTGCTAGACCCCCGTCAGCTGAGCGGCCCTTCCTGTTCATCCGGGAACCAGGGGCTAGCAGCCTCGAACAACGGTAATGTGACGTCGGTGACTACGGCCGACGTGACGTTTCGCCTTCCCCGATCCGAACCGGTGTTGGTGCTGGTGGGTTCGGCGCGCACCGACCTGGTCAAGCGGCTCGTCCGCAACCTGGGGGCCGCCGCCCAGGCCATCGACCTGCGCTCCGACGTGCTGTGGGTCGAGGTGGCCGACGGTCGTGCCTTCCTGTCCCGCCTGCTCGATGATGTGCCGGCGGCCCAACGTTCGGCGGTGCGGGTGGCCTTCGCCGGCCCCGCCAGTTCCCCCGAGGAGCTGGTCCGGGAGGCCTTGATGGCCCCCACGCTGGACATGGTGGCCGACCGGCTGGAGCAGGAAGAGCTGGCCAGCGAGCCGCTCGACTACGAGATCCGCTACCAGCCCATCGTTCGACTCTCGAACCGCTCGATCGTCGGCTTCGAGGCCCTGCTCCGGGCCCGGCTGGGGGCCGAGATCATCGGGGCCGAAGATCTCATCACCCGGGCCACCAAGGGCGGCTGGCTCTCCGAACTCGACCAGCTGGGCCGCCAGCTCGCCATCCGCGGTGTGGGCCCGTGGCTGGGCGCCGGCCTGCTGTTCCTCAACATCATGGCCCCCGACGGCACGTTCGACCTGTCGGCCGCCCGGCGTACGATCCGCCACGCCGAAGACATCGGTCTCGAGCCCGACCAGCTCGTGTTCGAGACGGCCGAGCGCAACCGCTACGTCGATCTCGACCTGGCGGCGGCCCAACTCACCAAGCTCCGAGGCTCCGGGGTCCGCCTGGCCATCGACGACGTAGGTGACGGCTACTCCAGCCTGAAGGTGGCCACCAGCTTCAAGCCCGACGTGCTCAAGCTCTCGGGAGATCTGATCGCCGCCCTGCCTTCCAGCGAGGCCGTCGCCATTATCAAGGCCGTGGTCGATCTGGCCCACCGCACCGGCGCCTGGGTGGTGGCCGAGTCGGTCGAGACCGAGGAACAGGCCCGGGTGCTGCGAACCCTCGAGGTCGACTGGGGTCAGGGCAACCTCTTCGGCGCCCCCGAGACCCGCGAGGCTGGCTGACGGGAACCCTTCGGGTTCCCGGGGACGACCCCTTACAAGAAGTTCTTGAGGGGGTGCTGGGGGCGGGGCCCCACATGGGAGATGACCTCGGCTGCGGCCAGAGAGCCGAGCCGGCCGGCGTCGGCCAGGCTCATGCCCCGAGCCAGGCCGTACAGCGTCCCGGCGGCGTACTGGTCGCCGGCGCCGGTGGTGTCGATCACATCGACCACGGGCTCGGCCTTCACCTCGGCCGTCTCGTCGCCCGAGACCAGCACCGAGCCCTCCGCTCCCCTGGTCAGGCAGCCGACGTGCACGTCGGAGCGCACCCGCTCCACTGCGGTGTCGAAGTCGCACCGGTAGAGGGCCGCCAGCTCGGCCTCGTTGGCGAACAGGATGTCGACCGGGCCCGACACCAGGGCCACGAACTCGTCGTAGTGGCGCTCCACGCAGAACGAGTCCGACACGGTGAGGGCCACCCGGTTGCCCGCGGCCCGTGCGATGTCCATGGCCCGCCGGATCGACTGCTTGGCCGACTCGACGTCCCAGAGGTAGCCCTCGCAGAACAGGATCCCGCCCCGCTCCACCAGCTCGGCATCGACGTCGCTCGGCTGGAGCAGGGAGGAGATGCCGAGGAAGGTGTTCATGGTGCGCTGGGCGTCGGGGGTGACGAGGATCAGTGACCGGCCGGTGGCCGGGCCTTCGGGGCCGGCCGGCACGTCGAACGAGACGCCGCTGGCCCGCATGTCGTGGGCGAACACATGGCCCAGCGTGTCGTCCCGGACCTTGCCGATGTAGGCCGCGGTGCCACCGAAGGACGCCACGCCCACCATCGAGTTGGCGGCCGAGCCACCTGACGCCTCGATGGCCGGACCCATCAGGTCGTACAGCTCATGGGCCCGGGGTTCGTCGATCAGAGCCATCGAGCCCTTCTGCAGGCCCTGGTCGACCAGGAAACGGTCGGTGGTCTGGGCGATCACGTCGACGATGGCGTTGCCGATGCCGACGACGTCGATCCTTCCGTCATCCATGGTTCGGAGGTTCCTCTCGGGCGGGGGGTCGTGCGAAACGACGGATCAACGGTACCAGCCCCGGCACGGCAGAACGCCCTCCCACTGAGGAGGGCGTTCCGCTTGCCGTGGTCGCTGGTGAGGTCAGCTGCAGCCGCTGGTGTTGCCGCACTCGGGGCAGGCGTGGCAGCTACCGGCCCGCTGCATCGAGATGCCGCACTGCATGCAGATCGGAGCGTGGGGATCGCTGACCGGCATGGCCTGCCGGGCCCGCTGCTCGGCCATCGCCAGCTCCTCGGCCGACTCGACCGACGGCGGATCGGCCGGCACGTCCGAGCCCATGGTCGACGTTGCCTCGTCGACGCCGGGCAGGGTGAGCTGGGTGCGCTCGCCGGTGGTGAAGATCCCCAGGCTCGACCGCTCCTCGTAGCTCAGGTACACGACCGCCAGCTTGCGGAACAGGTAGTCCATGATCGAGGTGGCGATCCGGATGTCGGGATCGTCGGTCATGCCGGCCGGCTCGAACCGCATGCCGGTGTAGGTATCCACGTAGGTACGCAGCGGCACCCCGTACTGCAGGCCGTGGCTGAGCGAGATGGCCAGGGCGTCCATGATGCCGGCCAGGGTGGAACCCTGCTTCGACACCCGGAGGAAGACCTCCCCGGGACGACCGTCGTCGTACTCGCCGATGGTGACGTAGCCCTTGCAATCGGCCACCCGGAACTCAAAAGTACGCGACCGGCGATCCCGGGGCAGGCGCTCCCGGATCGGCTTGTAGACGATCTTCGTCTCCACCACCGGAGCCAGGGCCTCGGGCAGCTCGGCCGGAGCCGAGGCGCCGTCGCCCTTCTTGGCCATCGACAGGGGCTGGGCCACCTTGCAGTTGTCGCGGTAGATGGCGATGGCTTTCACACCCAGCTTCCAGGCCTCGATGTGGAGCTGCTCCACATCCTCCACCGTCACGTCCTCCGGCATGTTGACGGTCTTGGAGATGGCGCCGGAGATGAAGGGTTGGACGGCGGCCATCATCTTCACGTGGCCGTTGTAGTGGATCGGGTTGTCGCCCATGGAGCAGGCGAAGACGGCGAGGTGGTCGGGGTCGAGGCCCGGGGCGCCCACCATCGTCTTGTGCTCGTCGATGTAGGCCACGATGATCTCGATGGCCTGGGGGCTGTAGCCCAGCCGGGCCAACGCCCGGGGCACCGACTGGTTCACGATCTCCATCGTGCCCCCGCCCACCAGCTTCTTGATCTTGCACAGCCCGAGATCAGGCTCGATACCGGTGGTGTCGCAGTCCATCAGCAGGCCGATGGTGCCGGTGGGGGCGAGCACGGTGGCCTGGGCGTTGCGCACGCCCACTTCGGCCGCCAGTTCGGTGGCGAAGGCCCAGGCGGTGTCGCTGGCGGCGGCCAGGGATGCCGGCACGTGGCTGGTGTCGATGTCAGCCGCCGCCTCCCTGTGCTGATCCAGCACCCGCAGCATGGGCTCGCGGTTCTCGGCGTAGCCGTCGTGGGGGCCCATCCGGGCGGCGATGCGGGCCGAGGTGAAGTAGGCGTGCCCGGTCATCAGCGAGGTGATGGAGGCAGCCAGGGCCCGACCCTCGTCGGAGTCGTAGGGGAGGCCCAACGACATCAGCAGGGCGCCGATGTTGGCGTAGCCCAGGCCCAGCTGACGGAACCGGAGGGAGTTCTCCCCGATCCGCTCGGTGGGATAGTCGGCCCGGCCGACCAGGATCTCCTGGGCGGTGAAGAACAACTCGACGGCCGACTTGAAGCCCTCCACGTCGAACGTGGAGCTCTCGTCGAGGAAGCTCAGCAGGTTGAGGCTGGCCAGGTTGCACGCCGAGTTGTCGAGGTGCATGTATTCGCTGCACGGGTTCGAGCCGTTGATCTTGCCGGTATTGGGTGAGGTGTGCCAGCGGTTGATCGTGGAGTCGAACTGCATGCCGGGGTCGGCGCACTCCCACGACGCCTGGGAGAACTGGCGCATCAGGTCCCGGGCCTTGACCGTGGCGATCACCCGGCCGTCGGTGCGGGCAACCAGGTTCCAGTCTCCGTCGTCGAGCACGGCCTGCATGAACTCGTCGGTCACCCGGACCGAGTTGTTGGCGTTCTGGTACTGGATCGAGTGGCTGTCGGCTCCGTCGAGGTCCATGTCGAAGCCGGCTTCGCGCAGCACCCGAGCCTTGCGCTCCTCGGTGGCCTTGCACCAGATGAACTCGGCGATGTCGGGGTGGTCCATGTCGAGCATGACCATCTTGGCCGCCCGCCGGGTCTTGCCGCCCGACTTGATCGTGCCGGCCGAGGCGTCGGCCCCCCGCATGAAGCTGACCGGGCCCGATGCGGTGCCGCCGCCCTTCAGCAGCTCGTGGCTGGAGCGGATCTTCGACAGGTTGATCCCGGCCCCCGAGCCCCCCTTGAAGATCACGCCCTCCTCGACGTACCAGTTGAGGATGGCCTCCATCTTGT
>CADEDH010000047.1:48119-51308 GCA_902826025.1 uncultured Actinomycetes bacterium | reverse complement strand
CCGACAGGCCGGCCCACTCGGCCCGGATGCGGTCGGCCACCAGCTGCATGGCGGCGGCCACCGCCGGGGTCAGCTCCGCCCCCGGCGTGGTGTCGGCGATCTCGATCAGGTAGACGGTGATCTCGGCCGGATACTGGTCGGCCAGCAGCCAGCGGCCGAAGGCCAGGGCGTGGTCCCACCGGAACTGGTGGGTGTGCAGTCCGCCGTCCAACGGCGGCAGCTCCTCCAACTCCTCCCCCGGCACCCGGTAGACGATGCCGGGCTCGGCCCCGGTGGTGGCGGCGTCGACCAGGATCACCCGCCGGGCGCCCCGCATCTTGAACGCCACGTCCATCCCGGCCGTGCCCCCGTCGACCAGCACCACCCCGTCGGGGATGGCGCCGGTGTCCCACAGGTGCCGGATGAGGATGGGGCCGACGGCGTCGTCGCCCCGCAGCAGGCTGCCGCAGCCGATGACGACGAGGTGGGGCGCCGCTGGCCCGGCGCCCCCGTTCTCGCCGCTCAGCGCCAAGCGCCTCGCCTCATCGACCGAGATCATGCGACCGCAGCCCTCCGAGCCGTGTCAGACCATCCCGTTGATCACGAAGCGGGACAGCTCCTTGCCCGACCGCCCGTCGTAGGCGTGCACGGTGCACACCAGGCAGGAGTCGAAGCTGCGGGCCACGTGGCCCAGCTCCACCGGGTCGGACGTGTCGCTGATGGGCGAGCCCACCAGCGCCTGCTCGATCGGACCCAACGTGCCCTGGCCGTCCCGGGGCCCGATGTTCCAGGCCGTGGGCGTGACCACCTGGTAGTTCTCGATCTTGCCCCCGTCGAGCACGATCCAGTCGGACAGGGCACCCCGGGCCGCCTCGGTGGACCCGAATCCCTTGCCCGACTCGTGCTCGGTGGGCTTGGAGTAGAAGCTCTCCCGCAGGTCGAGCGCGTCGAGCCACTGGCGCACCCACTTGAAGTACTTGGGCCCCTCGTGGACCCGGGCCAGCTGGCGGACCATCACCGACGGCCCGATCCGGTTCATGATGTCCAGGAACAGAGGATCGTCGTCCTGGTGGGGGCCGGCGTCAGGGGCGGCCGCCGCCATCCGCCGGGCCAGCGGGCCGGTCTCGAGCGGGATGTACCCCTGGCCCTCCACGTTGTACCGGGGTGACTTGGCCCACGAGTACTTGCCCTGCTTGGTGCCGTCGGCCGGGTCGATCGGGTTGGTCACGCCCTCCCACGGATGGAGCAGCCCCTCCCCCTGATAGAAGCTGTGGGCCGTGTCCTCGGCCACCCGCAGATGATCGAACTCGCTGAACTGGCCGTTGGCGTAGATGCCCGACCGGTTGATCAGCGCCGCGTTGCGGCCCTCGATCGTGGGATTCCGGTACAGATCGGGATCGAAATAGGTGCCGGTGGCGATGAAGTTGCCGCAGCCGGCTCCGTAGGTGTCGAGCCCCACATCCATGCAGTAGCGGATGAAGAACCCGCAGTCGCTGTTGTGCTGCGACTCGTTCTCGTCGACCCAGGCCAGGACGTCGTCCCAGGTCTTGTTCTCCAGCCAGCGGTCGATGGAGCAGCCCAGCCACTCCCCTTCCAGCCAGGCGCCCTTCCAGTTCTCCAGGATGGCGATCGACCGGGTGACCTCGGCCAGGGTGGGGGCGCACATCACGCCGCCCGGCACCATGAAGCTGGAGTGGGGCCACTGGCCGCCGAACATGGCGTAGACCTCGACCGGCTTGCCCGACAGCACCACGCCCTTCTGGTAGGCGGTGCCCACATAGGGGGCGAAGCGGCGCACGGCCTCCTCGTACAGCGGCGACCGGGCGTACTTCTTGTTCGTCAGGTCGATGGCGAACAGGGCGTAGAAGTAGCGGGGGATCGACTGCAGCGTCTCGCACGCCTGGGCGATGTTGCGGATCAGGGTGGCGTTGGGCGGCATCTCGGTCTGCCACGCCGTGTCCAGCGCGTAGGCCGACTTGTAGAGGTGGCTCCCGCCGCAGATCCCGCAGATGCGGGGGGTGACGATCAGGCCGGCCTGGGGGTCCTTGCCCTTCAGGATCATCTCGAAGCCGCGGAACATGCCGGCCGTGGTCCAGGCCGACGAGACGACGCCGTCGTCGATCGTCACCCGGACGTCGAGGTCGCCCTCCACCCGGCCCAGCGGGCTGACGTTGAGATCAATGGTGCTCATGGGATCGTTTCTCTCCTACGTCAGCGCACTCATACGACGAACATGTCTTCTTTGGACCATTCGGGGGCCGCCACCCGGGCCGCCGCGGCGTGGGCCATGTAGGTGAGGTGGTCGGTGCCCTCCGGGACCTCCTTGGGGATGATCCCGTTGACCTTCTGGGTCTTGAACACCGTGCCCGGGGCCAGCTCCATGAACGGGAACTCGGGCTCGGTGCAGCCGATGCAGGGCATACCGGCCCGGGTCTTGGAGCTCTGCCGGTTCCACAGGATGCGGTTGCAGGGCGAATGGGTCATCGGCCCCCGGCAGCCGAACTCGTAGAACAGGCAGCCGGTGCGGGTGCCCTCGCCGAAGGTCAGCGTCGACTGCTTGTACTCGAAGAACTGGACCCGGGTGCAGCCCGTCTGGGTGAACGTCTTGAAGAACGTCTGGGGCCGGTGCAGGTCGTCGAGGGCGATGTCGGCGGTGCGGCCCGAGGCCAGGGCCACCAGGATCTGGGTGATCCAATCGGGGTGGGCCGGGCAGCCGGGGATGTTGATGACGGGCAGGCCGGCCTTGGACACGAAGTCGGGGCCGAGGAAGCCGCCCTTGGCCCGCTTGTGGAACTGGAGGCCGGTGGAGCTGGTGGGGTTGGGCTCGGCCGCCGGGATGCCGCCCCAGCAGGCGCAGTCGCCGATGGCCACCACGATGCTGGCCGCCGCCGCCAGCTCGCTCACCCATTCCTTCATCGGGCGCTCAGCGAAGATGTTGTAGCGGCCGGTGCCGTTGGGGCCTTCGATCACCGTGCCTTCGAACACGAAGATGTCGAGGTCCCGCGTGCCGTCGGCACAGTCCCGGAAGATCTTCTGGGCGTTCTCGCCCAGCTCCATGCCCAGCGACGGGTGCCAGATGATGTCGAGCCCGAAGTCGACGATCAGGTCGACGACGTTGGGCTCGTCGGCGTTGAGGAAGGACATGGTGTTGCCGCTGCAGGCGCCACCATGCAACCAGAGGACGGAGGCCATCGCTTCGCTTGCTCCTTT
>CADEDH010000047.1:7997-48019 GCA_902826025.1 uncultured Actinomycetes bacterium | reverse complement strand
GGATCAGACACGGCGCCCGAGGGCCCGGGAGATCTCCACCAGCACACCGAGGCCACGCTGGATCTCGGGGTCCTTCAACAACTTGACCGCGCCCCGCAGCCCCGTGATCCGGGTGTCGGCGGTACGGGCCTTGGCCATGCCCTCGGTGGCGGCGTCACCCAGGAGGGAGAGGACGTCGATGGTCTCGCCCTTCACCATCGACGAGGCCAGCACGTGCTCCAGCACGGGAGCGGTGGCGGTGAGCTGGGCGGCCACGGCGCCCAGCTCGGCCAGTGACGGCATCCCGGCGGGGCGGGCGGCAGCGCCGGTGGCCTTGAGATCGTTGACGCCCTCGGCCACTGCCTCGATGATCTGCTCGCCCCGGGAGATGAACCCGCTGAGGCCGAGCACCAGGGTCGACAGAAGCTCGGCGTTGTCGAGCAGGGTGACGAGCGACGCCGCAACACCGGGGTCGCTCAGGCGGTCGACCACGGCATCGATCGAGGGGTTGCTTCGGGTTGACGACAGGGCGTCGGCAGTGCTCACTGGCCCCCCACAGACTGTCGGAGACATCCGTCATGGATGTCCGGTGCTTGGGCACCCTAAGCCGAACGACGCAATTCTGCTAGCCGGAAAACGCAGCGTCTATCCAATCGCAGTACGGTGAGCGTCGTATGCCTATCCAGAATACGGCAGAGGGCCCGCCGGTCGGCTCGGCCATCGGCCGCCTCTCCCGGCTCCACACGCTCAACACGGCCCGCACCCAGGGCCGACCCCGGCCCCGGCTGAAGCCCCGGGGCCTGCCGCCGGCCCTGGAACCCCACGGCGTGTGGGCTGTCACCAACCCGGCCGACGCCGCCCTCTACGGCCAGGATCTCCTGGGCTCCCACCGGGTCCATGTCGACCCGGCCACGGCCGGCAACTTCACCGCCACCTTCCACGGCGTGCTGATCCGCGACGTCACCCTCGGCTACCTCGACTACGCCACCGACGTGACGGTGGAGGTACGGCGCCTGCCCGACAACTACCTCGTGATCGTGCCGGCCAACGGCACGTCCACCATCACCACCGGCGGAACCGGTGGCACCGAGGTGGCGGCCTCCGTGGCGGCCTCGCCCGTGATGGCGGCCATCCCGGCCCCGGCCGAACCGATGACACTCCGCTGCGACGCCGATGCCGCCCACCTGGTGGTGCGCATCGAACGGGCCGCGCTCGACGTCCACCTGAGCCGGCTGCTGGGCCACAACCTGGAGCGGGGCCCGATCGAGTTCGCTCCCGCCTTCGACCTGTCGGCCCCGGCCGCCAGCCGGTGGAACTTTGCCGTGCAGATGATCCACGCCGAGCTGTTCGACCCCGGATCGCTCCTGCACCAGGGAGTGGGGCTGGGCCAGCTGGAGGAGTTCGTGATGAGCTCGCTGCTCTACACCCAGCCCTCGAACTACCTGCGCATGCTCACCGCCGCCCGGTCGCCCGAGCGCCGGGTGGTGCGGGCGGCGTGCGAGTTCATCGAGCGCAACCTGAGCCGGGCCCTCAACGTGGCCGACATCGCCGAGGAGACGGGGTTGAGCGTGCGCAGCCTCCAGGCCCAGTTCCGCGACGACCTGGGCGTCACCCCCACCGCCTACGTGCGCAACCGCCGCCTGGAGCGGGCCCGGGCCGACCTGGCCGATGCCACCCCCGGCGGCGGGGTCACCGTCACCGACGTGGCCGCCCGCTGGGGCTTCAGCCACTTCGGCCGCTTCGCCACCACCTACCGGGCCCGCTTCGGCGAGACCCCCTCCCACACGTTGCGCTCGTGAATCCCGCCCTTCACGGCGGGGGACGACGCTGTTACGGTGCGGGCGATGCACGAGCTGTCGATCTGCAGCGCCATCGCCCAGACGGCGATGGACCACGCCGGCGGGCGGGCCGTGCGCCGGGTGCGACTGCGGGTGGGCCACTTCCGCCAGGTCGTGCCCGACACGCTCACCTACTGCTGGGACCTCCAGACCCGGGGCGGCCCGCTCGACGGCTGCGCCCTCGACGTGGAGCACGTGCCGGCGGTGGTGGTGTGCCGCACCTGCGGTGCCTCCACCGGGCTGACCCATCCGATCCTGGTGTGCGGGGCGTGCCAGTCCCGCGAGGTGGATCTGGTGAGCGGCGAAGAGTTCCTGATCGAATCGATCGACGTGGCCGAGGAGGTCAGCTGATGGGTCGCTTCCACCGCCATGCCGACGGGACCGTCCACTCCCATTCCCACGACCACGACCACGACCACGACGACGGCCACGATCACGATCACCCGCACGATCACCGGGACGTGGGCGACCACAGCGGCTACGCCACGGGCGTGGAGCGGGTGGAGGTGCTGGAGGCCATCCTGGGCGAGAACGACCGGGTGGCGGCGGCCAACCGGGCCGAGCTGGCGGGCCACGGGGTGCGGACGGTGAACCTGATGTCGTCGCCCGGGGCGGGCAAGACCAGCTTGCTGCGGCGCACGATCCCGGCCCTGGCCGGCCGGCTGCGGGTGGGGATCCTGGAGGGTGACATCGCCACTTCGATCGACGCCGACGCCCTCACCGATCTGGGTGCCGCCGTGTCGCTGGTCAACACGGCCGACGGCTTCGGCGGCGAGTGCCACCTCGACGCCGTGATGGTGCGCTCCGGCCTCACCCGCCTCCCGCTGGCCGACCTCGACCTGCTGGTGATCGAGAACGTGGGCAACCTGGTGTGCCCGGCCGAGTTCGACGTGGGCCAGGACACGAGGGCCATGGTCTACGCCATCACCGAGGGCGAGGAGAAGCCGCTCAAGTACCCGGTGATGTTCCGCACCGCCGACGTGGTGGTGGTCAACAAGCTCGACCTCCTCCCCCATCTCGACTTCGACCTCGACGGCTTCCGGGCCAACCTGGCCGCCGTCAACCCCACGGCCACCGTGATTGAGCTCAGCGCCCGCACCGGCGACGGCCTCGACCGCTGGCTCGATTGGCTCACCTCGGTCGCCACCGGGTGACGACGGCCCGCCAGGGTCCGACTACGAGCTGTGGAGCACCAAGAGGAACTGGCCGCCGCCAGGGTCGACGGTGGCCCGCATCGGACTATCGGGCGCAAGGCGGGTGAGACGGTCGGCCAGCCAATCGGCGGCGGCATCGGCATCGGCGCGGTCGAGGCAGCGGGCCATCACGGCCTTGCCCCGCTTCCGGGTGAGATGGTCGACGGTGGCGACGATGGGGGCCGGGTCGATCACGAACAGGTGGTCGGGCCACGGGACCACGGGGGCGGTCGCCCCCTTGTTGGTGTTACAGCCCCGGTGGGCCAGGCGTTCGAGCGACTGCCCCGTGGCCTTGGCCTTGGCTTTGGTCAGCACCGTGTCGACGCTGGGGCCCCGGGAATCGTTGACCGACATCTCCGGGTCCACCGGCTGGTCGCACAGCCAGCACCGCCACCCCTCGCGCTCGCCCACCTCGGTCAACCGGCTCATGCCGCAGGCTACCGTCCACGCTGCCAGCGGTACGACAGCAGGAGTAGTTGCCGGTACCGCCACCGGGTGACGACGGCCGGTGGGGCGGCGTCGTACCCTGGCGGGGAGATGTCTGCCCTGGTCCGTCCCGGCCTCCCGATCGTCGCCACCGCCGGCGCCGTCGGGCTGATCCAGGTGGTGGGCACGGTGGGAGCGGCCAACAACCAACCCGACCGCCGCCCGCTCGACACCCTCGCCGTGGCTCTGGTGCTGGCCGGGCCGACCGCACTGCTCGGCCTGCGTCGGGCACCGCTGGCGGTGCTGGCCACCGCCTTCGCCATCGTGGCCGCGTACCTCGGGCGGGGTTACGCCTACGGGCCGGTGGTGGTCTCGGCCGGCGTGGCCCTGGTGTCGGCCGTGCAGGTCGTCGACCGGCGGCGGGTGTGGCTGGTCACGGCGCTCGGCCTGGCCGCCGTCACCGCCGGCCACGCCCTGGCCCCGGGCGAGCGCCTCACGTGGTGGAAGCCGCTGGCCGTGGCCGGTTGGATCGGCCTGCTGCTTGCTGGGGCCGAGCTGGTTCGGGCCCGTCGGACCGAGCTCCGCCAGACCGCAGTGGCCGCCGAGCAGGAGCGGCAACGCCGGGCCGGCGAGGTCCGCCTCCGGGTGGCCCAGGAGCTGCACGACACGCTGGCCCACACCATCTCGCTCATCAACGTGCAGGCCAGCGTGGCCCTCCACCTGCTCGACGAGCAGCCGGAGGCGGGTTGCGGGCCGCGCTGGAGCTGCTGCGAGACGGTGACGGCGCCCCCACCGCCCCTGCCCCCGGCATCGACGACCTCGACGACCTGGTGCGGGGCCTCGAGGCCGCCGGGCTGGCAGTCCGCTACCGCCGCCAGCCGGCACCTGACGGGCGGGAGCCGGCCGCACCGGTGCAGCTCGCCGCCTACCGGATCGTGCAGGAGGCGCTGACCAACGTCGCCCGCCACGCCCGGGCCAGCTCGGTTCGGGTGGACATCAGCTTCGGCGACGAGCTCGTGATCGACGTGGTCGACGACGGCCTGGGTGGCAACCCGGTGGCGGGAATGGGCATCACCGGGATGCGAGAACGGGCGGCCTCGGTGGGCGGAACGATGGAGGCGGGGGCCGACCCCGCCGGTGGGTTCCGGGTCACAGCCCGCCTGCCGGTGGGCCGATGACGACGGAGGCCGCCGCCAGCACGGCGCCGGAGCTGATCCGGGTGATGATCGCCGATGACCAGGCCCTGGTACGGGCCGGGTTCCGGGCCCTGCTCGACGCCCAGCCCGACCTCACCGTGGTGGCCGAGGCGGCCGACGGGGCCGAAGCCGTGGCCCGCGCCGTCGAGCACCGGCCCCACGTGGTGCTGATGGACATCCGCATGCCCGGCCTCGACGGGTTGGCCGCCACCCGCCGCATCGCTGCCGATCCCCGCCTGGCCGACGTGAAGGTGATCATCCTCACCACGTTCGACCTCGACGAGTACGTGTTCGAGGCCCTGCGGGCCGGGGCCACCGGCTTCCTGGTGAAGGACACCGAGCCGGTGGAGCTGCTGCGGGCTCAGCAACACCGAGATCGCCGACCGTCTGGTGATCAGCGCCGCCACGGCCAAGACCCACGTGAGCCGGGCCATGATCAAGCTCGGCGCCCGCGACCGGGCCCAGCTCGTGGTCTTCGCCTACGAGGCGGGGCTCGTCCGGCCCGGCTGGCGGGCCTGAGCCGACACCGCCGCCGCCCTCGCCGAAACTTGGCGGACTTTTGGTCAACAGGCGACCAAAGGTCCACCCAGTTCGTTCGTGGTGCACTTCTGGTCAGCGCCACCGAGGGATCTACGCCCGTCGGCGTAGATCGGGAGCCGACCGGAGGCGGACGACCGGGCGGCCGCAGTGGGTCACGGTGGAGGCATGCAGCATGATCCTCCCCCCGGCGACCTCGCCCTGTCCGTCCGGGGCCTGTCCAAGCGGTACCGCAACCGCACGGCGGTGGACGGGCTCAGCCTCGATCTCCCGACCGGCGTGGTGGCCGGCTTCGTCGGCCCCAACGGGGCGGGCAAGACCACGACCATGGCCATGCTCCTCGGCCTCGTCCGCCCCACCGGCGGCCGCGGCACGGTGCTGGGCCAGCCGCTCCACCACCCCGTCGGCTACCTCCACCGGGTGGGCGCGCTCATCGAGAGCCCCGCCTTCTACCCCGCCCGCTCGGGGCGCGACAACCTGCGCATCCTGGCCACGATCGCCCGCATCGACCCCGGGCCCATCCCCGCCGTCCTCGACCTGGTCGGACTCACCGACCGGGCCGGCGACCGCTACCGCAGCTACTCCCTCGGCATGAAGCAGCGTCTGGGCATCGCCGCCGCCCTCCTCGGCGATCCCGAGCTGCTGATCCTCGACGAGCCGGCCAACGGCCTCGACCCCGAAGGGGTGCGTGACATGCGCTCACTCGTGGCCCGGTTGGGCCACGGCGGGCGAACCGTGCTCGTGTCGTCGCACGACCTGAGCGAGCTGGAGCAGGTGTGCGACTGGCTGGTGCTGATCGACCGGGGCCGCTCGCTGTACCAGGGCCCGGCTTCCGGCCTCCAGGGCCGGGCCGCCCTCGCCCTGCGCACCCGGCGACCGGAGGAGGCGGCCTGCCTCCACCGGGTGCTCGCCGGCGACGGGCTGGCGGTGGGCGCCCTCGATCAAACCCGGGCCGGGGCCGACGCCACGAAGCTCGAGGTGGCGATCCCCGACGAAGGCACGAAACCGGCGGATCTGGCGGCCCGGGTCAACCAGCTGGCGTTCGACGCCGGTGTGGTGCTGGTGGAACTGGCCCCCCACCGCCGCTCGCTGGAAGACCGCTACCTGGACCTCGTGAAGCAGGATCTCGTGAAGCAGGACCTCGTGAAGGGAAACCACCGATGACCCATGTCGTGCGGGCGGAACTGCTCCGCCTCGTCCACCGCCGCTCCCGGTTCGGCCTGCTGGCCGGGGCCGCCCTGTTCGCCGCCGTCGTGGGCCTCAGCATCTACGCCAGGGCCGGCGACACGCCGGCCGGGCCGGCCGGCCGCCGCTCGGGAGCCACGGTGGCCTCGCTCTCGGGCACAGGGGGCGGCACCGAGGCCTTCGTGGTGGGGGCGTCGTTCGTCGGCTTCTTCGTGTTCGTGACCGTGATCGCCCTCATGGCCTCCGACCTGTCGGGCGGCACCTTCCGCACCCTGGCCCAGCGGGAGCCCCGGCGGGCCCGACTCCTGGCCGGCAAGCTGGCCGGCGTGTGCTGGTGGCGGCCGGCGTGGTGGTGGCCACCGAGGCCCTCACGTTCGCCGCCTCCCTCGTCCTGGCCCCGATCTACGACGTGCCGACCGCCGGCTGGATCAGCCTGGCCAGCCTGGGCGACGCCGCCGCCGACGCCGGCACCGTGCTGGCCGGCGTGGCCGGCTGGGCTGTGTTCGCCACACTGTTGGCCGTGGTGTTCCGGTCGGTACCGGTGGCCCTGGCCGCCGGGTTCGGCTGGGCCGGGCCGTTCGAGAACATCGTCTCGGAGTCGTGGTCGCCGGGTTACCGGTGGTTCCCGGGCCAGGTGCTGGCGGCCCTGATCCGGGGCGGCAACGCCGAGCTGGGCTTCGGACGGGCCGCCGTCATCGCCGCCGCCTACGCCGCCGCGGCCGGAGCGGTGGCGTTGTTGGTGTTGTGCCGGCGCGACATCACCGCCTGAGCGACAATGGGCGATGGCCTCAGCACTCACCGATGCCCACGGCGTTCCCCTCAGCGGCACGGCCCACGGGGTGGCGGCCTTCGACCAGGCCCTCGACCGGATGCTCCGCTTCCATCCCGACGTGCTCACCGCCGCCGACGAGCTCACCACGGCCCACCCCGAGACCGCCATGGGCCACGCCCTCGTCGCCTACCTGAACCTGATGGGCACGAACCCGGCCGACCTGCCGGGGGCGGCGAGCGCCGCCGCCGCTCTGGCCCAGCACGCCGCCCACCCCCGGGAGCTGGGCCATGTGGCCGCCGTCGAGGCGTGGTTGGGGGGAGACTGGATCACCGCCGCCGAGGTGCTCGACACGGTGCTGGAACAGTGGCCGGCCGACCTGCTGGCCCTGGCCATCGGTCACCAGCTCGACTTCTTCCTGGGTGATGCCGCCAACCTGCGGGACCGGGTGGGTCGCACCCTTCCTGCCCTCGACCCCGGTCATCCCCACACCGGCTTCGTCCGGGGCATGCAGGCCTTCGGGCTGGAGGAGGCCGGCCACTACGGCCAGGCCGAAGAGGCGGGCCTGGCCGCCCTGGCCACCAACCCCGACGACGTGTGGGCCATCCACGCCGTGGTCCACACCTACGAGATGCAGGGCCTGGTCGACACCGGCACCCGGTTCCTGCTCGGCCGCCAGGGCGACTGGGGCGCCGACAACCTGTTCACCGTCCACAACTGGTGGCACCTCGCCCTCTACGCCCTGGAAGCGGGCCGCACCGATCGGGCGCTGGCCGTGTACGACGCCGAGATCCACCACGCCACCTCGGCCGGGGTGCCGATCGAGATGCTCGACGCCAGCGCGCTGCTGTGGCGCCTCCTGCTCGACGGGGCCGACACCGGCGGCCGCTTCGCTCCCCTGGCCGACGCCTGGGCCCCGCTGGCCACCGCCGATCCGTGGTACGCCTTCAACGACCTCCACGCCGTCATGGCCCTGGTGGGCGACGACCGCCTGGCCGAGGCCCGCGCCGTAGTCGAGCGGCTACGGGCCTGGCTGCCGTCGGCCCAGGGCACCAACGCCCTGATGACGGCCCGGATCGGGCTGCCCGCCTGCGCCGCCGTGGTCGCCTTCGCCCAGGGCCGCTACGCCGACGTGATCGCCGAACTCCAGCCCATCCGCTCGATGCTCCACCTGTTCGGCGGGTCGCACGCCCAGCGCGACGCGCTGCAGCGGACGCTGGTGGAGGCGGCCCTACGGGCCCAGCGGCCGGCCCTCGCCGCCGCCCTCACGGCCGAGCGGGTGAGCCGGCGGGAGCGGTCGTACCACAACTGGATCCAGCGGGCCCGGGCCCTGCGAGAGCAGGGTCACGAGACCGAGGCGGCCACGGCCGAAGCCCAGGCCGCCGAGCACCAGCGCTCCTTCGCCGCCGCGTTCACCGTCCCGTAGCCCCTCGAGCCCGACCCGGCCTCGTCGAACTGCGCGACGGAACCGCGCCCTCCCAACGAACTGCGTCGCGAACTCTACGGAATCCGCAGAGAAGGTGACGCAGTTGGCTGGCGGGGCGCGATTTTCGTCGCGCAGTTCGGGGCACCGGCGGCGGCGTCCCTCCCGGGGTCAGCGGGGCCAGAGGGGGTTGTCGGCGGCCTGCTCGGCGTCGAAGCGCTGGGGGTCGAGCAGGTGGCGCTCCACGAACACGGCGGCCTCGTGCTGAGCGAGGGCGCACAGGGTGGCGCCGGCGTCGAACTCGTGGATCTGGCCGGCGTAGAGGTGCAGCTCGGCCGGCACCCCGGCGGCGACCAGGGCGTCGTGCATGGCCTGGGACGAGGCCGGGGGCACCATGGCGTCGTCGAGCCCGTGCAGGAGCAGGGTGGGTGGGAAGCCGGAGCCGACGTGGGTTATCGGGCTGGCGGCGGCGGCCACCGCCGGATCGTACCCCTCGCCCAGCAGACGCCCGGCCGACGGGCTCGTGCGCAGGTCGGTTGGCGGGTAGAAGGCGACCACGGCCGCCACCGCGCTGCTCACCCCGGCGTGGGGGTCGGCCTCGGTTGCCGGCGGGTCCCAGGCCGGGTCGTCGGCCGTGCCCGCCGCCATCAACGCCAGGTGGGCCCCGGCCGAGTGGCCCTGGAGCACGATGCGGTCGGGATCGACGCCCAGCGCCTCGGCGTTGGCCCGCACATGGCGGATGGCCCGCTTCACGTCATGGAGCTGGGCCGGCCACGGGGCCTCGCCGGTGAGGCGGTACTCCACGGCCACGGCGGTGAAACCGTGGTTGGCCAGCTCGGCCGAGCGCCGGGCCAGCATGGCCGGCGCCCCGATGTCCCAACCCCCGCCGTGGATCTGGATCACGGCACAGCGCCGATCGGGGGCGACGCCGGGCACGGGTCGGCGCACCAGCGCGGTGAGGGCCCGCCCGCCGGGGCCGGCCACGGCCAGCTCGGTGGGGGCCGGACCGCCGACGGCCATCGGAGTGGACACCACGGACCGACCCCTCAGCCCAGCAGGAGGGGGGTGGCCTTCTCGGCCCAGGCGGCCACGACCGAGTCGAGCTCGTCGACCTGGCTCTCCAGCATGTAGAGACCCCGGCTCGGCACCGACGCCCCCAGCTCCACCAGCAGCGGGCGCAGGTGGACCTCGGGGGCCAGAGCGTGCTGGGGGGCCGCCCCCAGCATCACCGGCACCGCCTTGCAGCCGGCCAGGGCGTCGTTGCCGTAGTTGTCGAGGAACGCCTTGAGCAGGCCGGAGTAGGTGGCCTTGAAGGTGGGGCTGGTGGCCACGATCACGTCGGCCGCCGCCACCTTGGCCGTCAGCTCGGCCACCGCCGGGTTGCCCCATTCGAACAGGCCCCCGGCGATGGTGGCCAGCTCGATCACCTCCGCCTCGCCCTCGCCCCGGGCGGCGGCGATGGCCGCGCCCACGGCGGCCCCGGTGCGGCTGGTACGCCCGCCCGGGCTCGGGTTACCGATGATGACGACGACGCTCACGTGGTGCTCACTTCCTGATGCCTGCTACTTCCGGGACTGCATGAGGGGCATGACCTTGGCCCCGAACTCTGCGGTAGCCGACGGGTAATCGTCGAACACGCACATGACACCCTTGATGCCCTCGATCGCCGCCACCTCGTCGAGCTTGGCCGCCACGGTGGCGTGGCTGCCCACGATGGGGCCGATGTTGAGGTTGAAGGCACCCTTCATCTCGGTGATCTTCTCGGCCGTGGCCCCCGACGTGTCCAGGCTGGCCTGGCCGGTCATGAAGGCGATGGCCTCCAGGTCGGCCCCGTCTCGGTAGTGGTTCCAGCGGGCCTCGGCCTCGGCGTCGGTCTCGCCCATCGTGATCTGGAACAGCACGTAGACGCCCACGTCACGCCCGGTTTCGCCGGCCGCCGCCACCAGGCGGGCGGCGTCGGTGCGCACCACGTCGAGGTCGCCGGTGCCGATGATGAACTGGTAGTCGCCCACCTCGGCGCAGAACTGCATGCCCCGGTCCGACTGGCCGGCGCACACCAGGGGCACCGAGCCTCCCTTGGGCGGGGGCGACAGGCGGCAGTCGTCGAGCTGGAAGAACTCACCCTTGAGGTCGCTGGCGCCATCGGCCCACAGCTCCTTCATGATCGTGACGTACTCGGTGGCGTAGTCGTAGCGGCGCTCGTAGTACCAGTCTCCGGGCCACACGCCCATCTGGGCGTACTCCGACTGGTTCCAGCCCGACACGATGTTGATGCCGAAGCGGCCTCCGGAGATGTCGTCGATGGTGGACGCCATGCGGGCCACCATGGCCGGGTGCAGGGTGGGCAGGGCCACCGAGGCGAACAGCTGGATCTTCGACGTGACCGCAGCCAGGCCGGCCATCAACGTGAACGACTCGAGGTTGTGGTCCCAGAACTCGGTGGCACCGCCGAAGCCCCGCAGCTTCACCATCGACAGCAGGAAGTCGTAGCCGGCGGCCTCGGCCCGCTCGGCCACCGTGCGGTTGAGGTCGAAGCTCGGCATGTACTGCGGCGCGTTCTGCGACATCATCCAGCCGTTGTTGCCGATCGGGATGAAGATCCCCAGGTCCATCGTGGTCGCCTCCGGGCGTGTCGGGTCGGGTGTGGGTCGTGGCGGGGCCCCATTGTCTATCACGCCGGGGGCCCGGCGGGTCGGGCGAGGTGGGCCAGCACGCCAGCCAGCGGCTCGACGTCGGCGTACTTGGCGTCGAGGTCGAACAGGCTGGCGTTGTGGACGGCGGGATCGCGGTCGCCGCAGGCCTCCTCCACCACGATCGGCACCAGGTTGTGCTGGCAGGCGTCGAGGGCCGAGGCCCGCACACAGCCGCTGGTGGAGACGCCGCACACGATCACCGTGTCGATCCCGGCGGCCCGGAGCCGGGGGGCCAGGTCGGTGCCGAAGAAGGCGGAGGCGGCCTGCTTGGCGATCACGGCCTCGCCCGGGGCCGGTGCCAGGTCCCCCACCCATCCCCCCAGGGGCTGGCCCCGGTCGAACAGGGCCAGCGCCCCCACCTTGCGGTAGAAGACACCACCGTCGGCCCCGCCCGGCTCGAACTCCACCCGGGTCCACAGCACGGGGATGCCGGCCGCCCGGGCCCCGGCCACCAGCGAGCGGACGGCGTCGAGCACTTCGGGCCGGCCGATGTCGAGCGGGGACCCGGGCTCGAAGTAGGCCCGGCACACGTCGACCACGAGCAGGGCGGGGCTGGGCCCGAACCCCAGGCGGCGGTTGAACCCTGCCTGCCGGTAGTCCAGAGCCAGCGGATCCTGCGGGGGCCCGGGAGGCAGCTGGTCGGTCATGGGACCGAAGAGTAACTGGCAACCTGCGCCCCAGGCGGCGCGGGTAAGGTTGTGCCACGCCAACGAGGGCACTGGGCAGGTAGCGAGCGCGGACATGGTGGCAGAGATCGATCTCGGCATCGATGAGCTGAGCGACTTCCAGGTCATCGGCCGGGGTGGCTTCAGCACGATCTACTCGGCCCAGGACAGTGGCTTCAACCGTCGGGTGGCGGTGAAGCTGCTGCACTCCCTGGACGACTCGGGTCGTCGCCGCTTCGACCGGGAGCGGGGCATCATGGGCCAGCTCTCGTCGCACCCCAACGTGATCATGCCGTTCCGGGCCGGCTACGCCCGTACCGGGGCCCCCTACCTGGTGATGGAGCTCGTCACCGGCGGCTCGCTGCAGGATCTGATCGACACCCGGGGCGGGTTGCCGTGGCGGGAGGCGGTGGAGCTCGTGGTGCCGGTCACGGCCGCGCTGGGCCACGCCCACGAGCAGGGCATCCTCCACCGGGACGTGAAACCGGCCAACGTCGTGCTGGCCGGGCGTGTGCCCAAGCTCACCGACTTCGGTATCGCCGCCATCCGGGAGTCGACAACCACCCAGGTGGCCTACACCCTGGCCCACTGCCCGCCCGAGGCCTTCGCCTCGGGGGCCGACACCCGCGACGACCGGTCCGACCTGTACTCGATGGCGTCCACCCTCTACAACCTGATCACGGGGCGGCCGCCCTACTACATCGACGGTACCGACTCGCCCCAGGCCTACATGTTCCGCATCATGGGCCACGCCATCCCCCCGGTGCCCCCGGAGGTGATCCCGCCGACGCTGTGGGCGTTCCTGGAGCGGGCGCTGGCCAAGGACCCCAACGACCGGCCCCAGTCGGCCCTGGAGTTCGAGGACGAGTTGCGGGCCGTGCTGGCCAGCGGGGGCCCGGCGGTCACCGGCCCACCCGCCGCCGCCTGGCCGGCACCCAACCCGCCCTCGCCCCCCACTACGCCACCGATCTCGCCACCGGCTCACGTCTCGGCCCCGGCGGTCCAGATCTCCACCGACGAGACGCTCATCGCCCCGTGGGCGGACCGGAGCCGGGACTCGGGTGACGGGTTCGGCCCGCCGCCGGTCGCCGACCGGACGGTGATCTCCGGGCCGGGGCCAGCCATCTCCGGGCCGGGGCCAGCCATCGCCAGCCCGGCGCCGGGCCGCGGCCGGAAGCTGGTGGCGCTGGTGGTCGCCATGGCCCTGGTAGCGGCGGCCGCCGGAGGCGGCTGGCTCTGGTGGTCGAGCCGGCCGAGCGGGCCCCAGGTGGCCTGGACGTTCGAGACCAAGAGCTCGCTCGCCTCCCGGCCGGCGGTGGCCGACGGGGTGCTGGTGATCGGCGCCCACGTGACGAACACCGTCTACGGGATCGACGTGGAGAGCGGCGCCGAGAAGTGGAGCTACGTCACCCAGGGCAGCATCGATTCGAGCCCCGTCATCGCCGACGGTGTGGCGTACATCGGCTCCCAGGACGGCAGCGTCTACGCCCTGGATCTGGAGACGGGCGAGCCCCGGTGGAAACAACCGCTGAGCGCCAAGGTGACGAGTGGAACGGCGGTGGTTGCGGGCCTGGTGATCGTCGGCACCGAGCAGGGCAGCGTGTGGGCCCTCGATCCGGCCGACGGCTCCACGGTCTGGTCGGCCCGGGCCGGCACCCAGGTCATCAACTCCACCCCGGTCTCGGTGACCCGGGACGGTCGGGAGCTGGTGGTGGTGGGCAGCACCGACGGCGGTCTGTACTTCCTCGACAGCAGCACCGGGCGCGAGGTCACCAAGGTGGTCCTCGACGGGGGCATCTGGTTCTCCCGCCCCCTCGTGCTCGACCAGCTCGACGCCGACGGCAACCCCCGTCCCGGCCATCAGGAGCTCTGGGTGGGCAGCAGCGGACAGAACCGCGGCTTCCTCAACCGGGTCGACGCCGACACCAGTGAGGTCGACACGTTCGCCAACAAGGCCGGCGTGGGCACGGCCCCGGCCCTCACTGCCGAGGGTCTCATCATCGCCGGCAACGACGCCGGCGAGATGTTC
The DNA here is from genome assembly GCA_902826025.1 of uncultured Actinomycetes bacterium. Taxonomy (GTDB): domain Bacteria; phylum Actinomycetota; class Acidimicrobiia; order Acidimicrobiales; family SZUA-35; genus CADEDH01. The sequence goes on along the minus strand of CADEDH010000047.1, from coordinate 34,086 downwards.
GCCGTCGACCGCCGCAGCCTGGGCGAGGCGTGGCGGGCCGGCTACGCCGACGCCACCACCCAGATCAAGGGCAGCCCGGTGGTCTACGGCGACCAGGTGATCTTCGGCACCCACGACAAGGAGCTGGTGGCGGTGACGGCGTCCGACGGCGACGTCCTGTGGCGCTTCAAGGGCGAGCAGATCTTCGGGCTGTCGGCCCCGGTGGTGGTGGGCGACCAGCTCTACGTTGGCAACGACTCGGGCACGATCTACCGCTTCGACCTCTGACCGGTGCCCGGGCCGACGATCACCACCGGATCCTCCCCGGCCCGAACGGCGGCGTCGATCCGGTCGGCGGGGGGCGCCGGGGTGACGGCCGAGAGCTGATCGGCCACGGCCGGATCGATCTGGGGGTGCTCCCGCCGGTCGAGGGTGGGGGCGAAGGCGCTACCCGGCTCGTCCACGGCCTCCTTGATGGCCGTCCGCTGGCCCGGGCCGAGCTCGAAATCGATCGTGCCGTCGTAGCTCCGGTCGAACCACATGATCGCCTTGAGCTGGTCGAGGGTGGAGAACCAGGCCATGGCGTCGCGCACCCATGCCGCCTCGTCGCCGCCGTTCTTCCCCGTCCCGATCTCGGAGAACATGATCGGCTTGTCGAAGCCGGCCAGCATCTCGTAGGTGCCGCCGAACACGGTCTCGGCGCTGACCCAGGACGCCCACGAGGCGTAGTCGTCCCAGTTGAAGCCGGATGTGGCCACCCAGTCGACGTAGTCGTCGCCGGGGTAGGCCAACGCCACGTCGCGGCCCTGGTCGAAGGCGGCGAGCGTGTTGATCGACCAGACGAAGCTCACGTTGTCGGCCCCGGCGGCCCGGAACCGGTCGACGACGTGACGCCACCCGGCGATGTAGCTGGCGTTGGTGTTGCCGTTGACCCCCACCGACCAGGGGTACCAGAAGCCGTTCATCTCGTGGAACGGGCGGAGCAGGATCGGCTGGCCGTGGGCGGCGGCGGCCGTGGCCCAGCTGTCGATGTAGTCGTCGAAGCGGCCGTCGGCGATCTCCTGCATCTTGCCGAGCTCCTGCTCGGCCAACCGGTAGCCGCCCTTCGGCTTGGCCCACGGCTCCCAGGAGATCATCGGCACCCGGCCGCCCTGGGCCACCTCCTCGATCCAGTCGCCCCGGAAGCGGCTGTCGCCGGAACCCCACTGCTGGAACCAGTGCACGATCTGGGGCGACGAGGTGGAGCTGGCCCACCGATCGACCTCACCCATGTCGTAGGGCACCTCGTCGGAGGTGTAACCGAGGTAGATCCCGTCCTTCGCCGGCTCGAGCCCCACCGGGTGGGTGATGTCGACGGCATCGGCCGCCGCTCCGCCCTGGGGCTCGGGCTCGGGCTCGGAGGGCGCCGACACGTCGACGGCGGGACCGGCCAGGTAGGAGTCGCCCAGCTCGTTGGTGGCCACCACGGCCTGGCGGACCGTGGCATCACCCCGGAACGACTGATAGAGCCCGTCCGGAGGCTCCCACCCCAACCGGGTGGTGGCCACCGACCCGGCGGCCAACGCCACCGACGAGACCACCACCAGGCTCCGGGCCAGGAACGGCAGGATCCGGCTCTCGAACCGGAGGAGCGGTCCGATCGACAAGCTGGCCAGCACCGCCGCCCACGCCATGGCCAGGTCGGATCCCTGCGCCCGGGTGTCGAAGACCCCCCACACCAGGGTGGCCAGCAGCCCCAGGGGGAAGGCCAGCCCGGCCACCACCATGCCGTTGAGGCGGGCCTGGCTGGTCTTGGCCGTCACCGAGCCCTGCTGGGGCGGGCCGGGCCGTAGCACCCGCCACAAGGCGGCAGCGAACACCACGGGCAGGAACGTCACGCTCAACCGCAGAGTGCGCAGCGCGCCCCGCAGCCCGCCCCACCGCACGAGGGTCACCAGCATCATGGCCAGCCACGGTCCGTTGTGGAGCAGCTGCCGCTCCCACCGGGTCTCGTCGAGCAGGCTCAACCGTCCCAGGATCCAGGCCGGCGGGCCCAGCAGGAAGCCGACCTGCAGCAGCATCAGCACATGGGACAGGGTGGTGTGGGTGTAGTGGACCTTGGCCCGCCAGCTGAGGCCTCGGCGTCGCCACGGCGGATCGTGGCGCAGGATGCGCAACGAGTCGAGCGCCCACCGGTACCGCTGCCGGGCGTACTCGGCGGCGGTGGTGGGAGCGACGCCGACGGTCACCGGCCGGGGGTGGTAGACGGACCGCCAGCCGGCGGCGTGGAGGCGCATCGACGTGTGGAGGTCTTCCACCAGGCTCCACTCGGAGAACCCGCCGATGCGGACGAGCGCCTCCCGCCGGTAGAGCACGCCGTTTCCGGTGGAGAAGGCGAGGCCGTGGCGATCCCGGGCGGGCTGGATGGCCCGGTAGAACACCGGCTCCGAGGGGTTGAGGGCGTTGCGCCCCCCATCCCGGAACTCCTGGGGTGTGGTGACGAAGGCGATCTCCTCGTGGCGGAGATAGCCGAGCATCTGCTGGGCCACATCGGGGACCACCTGGTGGTCGGCGTCGATGGTGAGCACGGCGTCGGCCTGGGACCAGGCCAGCGCGCTGTTGAGGTTGGCCGCCTTGCCCTTGGGCCCGTCGAGGCGGGTGACGCAGTACACGCCGACGCGGCGACACAGGTTCTCGATGTCGAGCCAGTTGCTCCGGCCGGCCACCACGCCGTCGTTGCAGACCACGACGTTGACCGGCCAGTCGATCGCCTTGGCGGCGGCGATGGTCTCGGCCACCATCTCCACCGGCTCGCCGGCCACCGGGATGAATACGTCGAGCGTGGTGGTGATGGGGGGTTCGGGCGGGACCTGACGGGGGCTGGTGCGGCCCAGGAGCAGCACTGCGGTGAAGACCAGCCAGAGGGCCGAGACCACCTCCAGGCCGAACAGCGCCCAGCCCGCCGGGCCCACCCGGCCGAGCATGTGGTAGCGCCAGATCAGGAAGTCGCCAGCGGCGGCGGCCAGGGCCAGGGTGAGCACGAGGTCGACGATCCAGCGGAACCGCGACAGACGCGGACGGCGGGCCCGATCGGCCCCTGCCCGTGCGCCGTCGGGCGCCCGCAGCGGCGCCGTCCCAACCTCCATGTACCAGAACCTACATAGAAATATCGTCAGTGGGCATCGGGGTTTCCCCCATTGCCCACTGGGGGAGGCAGAGCAGGTCGATCCGCTCTGAGCAAGAGAAGGAGCAAGAGAAGGGCGGTGACGCCACCCCGGCCGGTGGGGGGCGGGCCTATCGTCTGGAACCATGGCTGATCTGTTACGCGGTGCAACCGACGGGCCGGGGCGGCTCCGGGCCCTCCTGGCCGGTGAGCGGCCGGTGCTCCTGCCCGGCTGCTACGACGCCCTGGGGGCCAGGCTGATCGAGCAGGCCGGGTTCGACGCCGTCTACATGACCGGCTTCGGCACGGCGGCCGGGCTGTTGGGGCGGCCTGACGTTGGCCTGCTGGGGCTGGGCGAGATGGTCGACAACGTGCGGCGGATCGTGGCCGCCACCGACCGGCCGGTGGTGGCCGATGCCGACACCGGCTACGGCAACCCGATCAACGTGATCCGCACCGTGCAGGACTACGAGCGGGCGGGCGTCGCCGGCCTGCACATCGAGGACCAGGTGGCCCCCAAACGGTGCGGTCACATGGAGGGCAAGCAGGTGATCCCCACCGCCGACATGGTGGCCAAGATCGAGGCGGCGGTGGCCGCCCGCCGCAACCCCGACCTGGTGCTGATCGCCCGCACCGATGCCCGGGCCCCCCACGGGCTCGACGACGCCATCGACCGGGCTCGGCGGTTCGCCGCCGCCGGGGCCGATGTGCTGTTCGTGGAAGCCCTGACCGGGGAAGACGAGATCGAGCTGGTGCGCCGTGAGCTGGCCGGGATCCCCCTGCTGTTCAACTGGGCCGAGGGGGGCAAGACCCCTCCCCTACCCCTGGACCGCCTGAAGGAGCTGGGGTTCGCCATGGTGATCATGCCGATCGGCCTGCTGCTGGCCGCCACCCGGGCCATGGAGGCGGTGCTGGCCAGCGTCCGCCGTCACGGCACGCCGGTGGAGGTGCTGGCCGAGTTGCCCACGTTCAACCAGTTCACCGACCTGATCGGTCTCCCCGAGATCAACGCCCTCGAAGCTCGGTTCTCGGCCGGCGCCTAGCGCCGGGGGCGGCAGCCCCCCGGATTACTGCTTACAAATTTCGCTGGGTGGGGTCGAGGCGGACCCGTAGCCAGTCGCCCAGGAGATTGAACGCGAACACGGTGAGGGCGATCGGCACCGCCGGCGCCGCCACCGGCACCCATTTGCCGGCCATCAACGGGATCCGGGCCTCGGCGATCATCGAGCCCCAGGCCGGCGCCGGCGGCGGCACCCCGATCCCCAGGAACGACAGCGACGCCTCCAGGATGATCACCACCCCCACGGTGAGGCTGGCCAGCACCATCCAGGTGTTGGCCACGTTGGGGACGATGTGGCGGCGCATGATCCGCCACCGGCTGGCCCCCGCCACCTGGGCCAGGCGCACGAAGTCGCGCTCCCGGAGGCTCAGCACCTCGCCCCGCAGCACCCGGGCGTAGCGGGTCCAGAACACGGCGCCGAGGATGATCACGATCGACCAGATCCCGAGCTTGTTGCCGAACACCATGGCCAGGAACACGGCGAAGATCAGGGCCGGGATGGCCAGCCAGGCGTCGACGATCCGCATCAGCACCTGGTCGACCAGGCCGCCGAGGTAGCCGGCAACCACCCCCACGGCCAGCCCCAGTGAGCCTGCCACCAGCGTGCCGACCAGCCCCACGGCGAGCGAGATCCGGGTGCCGTAGATCACCCGGCTGAGGATGTCACGGCCCTGGAAGTCGGTGCCCAGCACCGAGTTCCAGTCGCCGGTCTCCCACGCCGGCCCCGTGGTCGACAACGCCCCCGGTACCGGTTGGAGCGGGTCGTGGGGAGCGAGCCAGGGGGCGAACACGGCCACCACCACCAGCGCGGCGATGATCACGATGGCGCCGGTGGGGGCGTCGGCCAGCAGCAGACGGAACCGACCCCACGGCGGGCGCCGCCGGCGGCCGGCCTGGTCCATCTCCTGGGCTGAATCGGTGGTGGTGGGACTGGTGGCGATGACGGCCATGCGGTCGGCTCCTTCGGGCGGCGCAGCGGAGGCGGAGGGTCAGCGGTCGAGGCGGATCCGGGGGTCGAGCACGGCGTAGACGACGTCGACGATCAGGTTCACGGCCACGACCATGAACCCGGCCATCAGCACCACCCCCTGCACCAGCGGGAAGTCGCGCAGCGTGATCCCCTGGTAGACGAGGTCGCCGATGCCGGGCCAGGCGAAGATCTGCTCGATCACCACGGCCACGTTCACCATCACCACGAAGTTCACCCCGGCCAGGGTGAGCACCGGGATGAGGGCGTTCTTGAGGGCGTGCTTGCCGATCACGATCCACTCGGGCACGCCCTTGAGCCGGGCCAGCTTCACGTACTCGCCCCGCATCACCTCGAGCATGCTCGACTGGGTGAGCCGCATGGTGGCGGCGGCGAAGTACCAGCCGAGGGCGATCGAGGGCATCACCAGCTGCTTGATCGTGCCCGAACCCGACGTGGGCAGCCACCCGAGCTTCACCGCGAACACCAGGATGAACGTGGTGGCGATCACGAAGTTGGGCACCGACACCCCGGTGAGGGCGATCGCCCGGAACACCCCGGCCGACCACCGCCCGGGCCGCACGGCCGACAGCACGCCGGCCGGCAGCCCGATCAGGAGCGACAGCACGAAGGCCACGGTGGCCAGGATGAGCGACCGGGGCAACCGGTCCATGTAGACCTCGAACACCGGCTGGCGGAACTGGATCGAGTGACCGAGGTCGCCCTGGGCGGTGTCGGACACGAAGCTGGCGTACTGGGCCAGCAGGGGTCGGTCGAGCCCGAAGTCCTCCCGTACCGCCGCCACCTCCTCCTCGCTGGCCTCGGCCCCGGCGTAGACCCGGGCCGGATCGCCCGTTGCCCGGACCAGCAGGAAGATGGTGACGCTGAGCAGGAGGAGGGTGACCACGCTGGCCGCCACCCGCCGCAGGACGAAGGCGGTCACGGATTCAACTCCACGTCCTCCCAAGGGAAGACATACGGGAACTGGGGGATCGAGAACCAGATGTCGTCGGGGTTGTTGGCGATGCGGGGGCCGGTGGCCATCGTGAGGCCCAACGTGTACACGTAGGGGAACACGTACTGGTCGTTGAAGCTCGTCTGGACCTCAGCCATCAGCGCGTCCCGTTCCTCCGGGTCGGTCGACGCCTCGTACTGGGCGAACTTGGCGTCGAGCTCGGGGATGCAGGTGCGGGAGCTGGGCCCCTCGCAGGTGGCGAAGGCCCGCCACCGGGCGGCCATGTCGCCGTTGAGGCCCGAGATGTTGAGGATGATGCCGGGCAGGGCGTCGGGGCCCTTGGTCAGCGCCTCCACGAAGGCGGCCCGCTCGATCCGGTTCAGGCTGGTCTTGATCCCGATCTGGGCCAGCTGGGTTATGACCCGCTCCCCCAGGGCGTAGTACGGGGCCAGCGGGGTGAGCTGGGGCACCTCGAACCCGTCGGGGTAGCCGGCGTCGGCCATCAGCTGCTTGGCCTTCTCCAGGTTGTACTCGTACCACTCGGGCTTGATCTCGTCGGGCTGGAGGGCGCCGATGAGGTCGGGGGCACCCCAGTTGCCGGTGTCGATCTTGGCGAACCCGCCGGTCTCGGCGTCGGAGATCTCCCGCCGGTTGAGGGCCAGCGACACCGCCTGGCGCACCCGGATGTCGTGGAACGGGCTGTCGGGCTTCTCCCACCCGGGGAACTCGAGCCAGAAGGCGGTGGTGGACCGCTGGGTGAGGTTGATCCGGTCGTCGTTCTCGGCGGCGTCGAGCAGCTGGCCCTGGACCACGTTCATCAGGTCGATCTCGCCGGCCTGGAGGGCGGCGAAGCGGGTGGCGTCGTCGGTGATGATCTTGTAGATGATCGTCTTCACCGCCGGGCCCTTGCGCCAATAGTCGGGCATGGCCTCCAACTCGAGCTCGGTGTTCGAGGTGTTGCGGATCAGCTTGTACGGACCAGCCCCGATCGGAGCCTGCTTGAAGCCGTCGGGCCCCACCTGCTCGTAGTACGCCTTGGGAACGATCCACCCGATGCCGGTGGCCGGCGTGCCGTAGAGGATCAGGAAATCGAGGAACGGTTCCTTGAAGTGAAAGGTGATATGTCGCTGGTCGGGCTTCTCGATCCGATCCAGTCTGTCGTGGAACAGCTGGGCCTGCGTCCCCCGGTAGTTCATGTAGGTGAACTCCACGTCGTCGGCCGTCACCGGCTCGCCGTTGTGGAACTTCGCGCCCTCCCGGATCGTGAACGACGCGCTCATGAAATCGTCGGCGATCTCGTACGATTCGGCCAGGCTGGGGGCCAACTGGTCGCCGGGGAAGTGCTTGATCATCGCATCGTGGATGGCGTAGTTGAAGCCGTAGGCCGTGATGACGTTGCCCGACTCCTGCGGGTCGAGCCAGGCCGGTGTCAGCGCCGTGTGCCAGCCGTAGACCACCTTCCCCGCCGGCTCGCGCCGCTCCCCGAGCGTGGTCGACGCCCGTTCGGCACCCGCCTGGGTGGTGGTCACCTCGACCACCTGGGCCACCGATTCCGGTGTGGACGTCTCGTCCTGACCAGCCGAAGAGTCGCCGCTACCACACCCTGCGGCCAGAAGACCGAAGGCGGCAACAGCGCGCCAAAGCCTGGTGCGCATCACTATTCTCCCCCTTTTTGCCCATCGTCATCCCGGAAAGAGATGACCGTCGATGAGCTTTCGAGAAGCCTAGATGAGGATCGAATTGGAGGCAATCGGATCTTGCCAACGCCTGTGATCCAGGGCAGTGTGGGCGTTCAATCCACGGCACCAGGGGGTGTTCATGACCGGTGACGTCCTGCTGGACGTACAGGATCTCGAGACCGAATACCGGGCGTTCGGAGGCTCCCGGGTGATCAAAGCGGTCGACGGTGTGAGCTTCACCCTCGAAGCGGGCCAGACGATCGGGCTGGTGGGGGAATCGGGTTGCGGGAAGACCACCACCTGCCTGTCGATCATGCGGTTGCTGCCGGCCGGAGCCCGGGTCACCGGGGGCCGGGTGCTGCTCGAAGGGCGGGACCTGGCCCAGCTCAGCGACCGGGAGATGCAGCACGTCCGGGGCAACGAGATCGGCATGATCCTGCAGGACCCGATGGCGTCGCTCAACCCCCTGTTCACGCTGTACGACCAGGTGCGGGAGCCGGCCTACCATCACCGGGGCCTGCGGGGCGGCGCCCTGCGGGAGCGGGTGCTGAGCCTGCTCGGGTCGGTGCGGATCCCGTCGCCCGAGGTGCGGATGCGGGAGTATCCCCATCAGATGTCGGGCGGGATGCGCCAGCGGATCGCCGGGGCCATCGCCCTGTCGGCCGCCCCCAAGGTGATCATCGCCGACGAGCCAACCACCAGCCTCGATGTCACGATCCAGGCCCAGTACCTCGACCTGCTCAAGAGCCTTCAGCGCGACACCGGCGTGGGCCTGATCTTCGTCACCCACGACCTGGGGATCGTGGCCAAGATGTGCGACGACGTGATGGTGATGTACGCCGGGCGCACGGTGGAGCACGGCCCGGTGCGCCAGGTGTTCGGCCAGGCCCGCCATCCCTACGCCGACGCCCTCCTGCGGTCGGTGCCGAAGATGGGCTCCAAGGAGCCGCTGTTTCGCATCGACGGCCAGCCCCCCAACCTGGCCGACCTGCCGCCGGGGTGCGCCTTCGAGCCCCGCTGCCCCCACGCCATCACGGAATGCGCCCAGGCCGTGCCCCCGCTGCTCGAGGTGGGGCCGGGCCACACCAGCGCCTGCATCCGGTCCGTCGAACTGGCCGCCGCCGGGGCTGCGGCGCCGGGCGCCGACGGGGGTGAGGCGTGATGACGGCCGAGCCGCTACTGGAGGTCACCGACCTGGTGCGCCACTACCCGGCGGGCAAGGGCCTGCTGGGCATGGGCAGCAGCAAGGGCGTGGTGAAGGCGGTTGACGGCGTCACCTTCGCCATCGGGCCCGGCGAGACATTCGGGCTGGTGGGCGAGTCGGGGTGCGGCAAGACCACGATCGCCAAACTGATCCTGCGGATCGAGCCCCCGACCTCGGGTCGGATCATGTTCGACGGACGCGACGTGGCCCGCCTCACCGGCAAGGAACTGCTGGCCTACCGGCGCAGCGTGCAGGCGGTGTTCCAGGACCCCTTCGGATCGCTCAGCCCCCGCATGCGGGTGGCCGACATCGTGGGCGAGATCCTGGAGATCCACACCTCGATGACGCCGGCTGCCATCGCCACCCGGGTGGGCGAGGTGCTGGATCTGGTGGGCCTACGGCCCGACCAGGCCCGCCTCTTCCCTCACGAGTTCTCGGGCGGGCAGCGCCAACGCATCGCCATCGCCCGGGCCCTGGCCGCCGATGCCCGCATGCTGGTGCTCGACGAGGCGGTGTCGGCCCTCGACGTGTCGATCCGGGCCCAGGTCATCACCCTGCTGGAGCAACTCCAGGCCGACCTCGGGGTGAGCTACCTCTATATCGGCCACGACCTGGCCACGGTGTCGCACCTGGCCGATCGGGTGGGCGTGATGTACCTGGGCCGGCTGTGCGAGGTGGGCGACAGCGTGACGGTGTCAACCGATCCCCGTCATCCCTACACCCAGGCCCTGTTCGCCTCGGCCCTCCCCCATCTGCCCGACGACGCCGACGCCGCCCGTGAGGTGGCGGTGCCGGTGACGGGCGAGGTACCGAGCGCCCTCAACCCGCCCTCAGGGTGCCGCTTCCATCCCCGCTGCCCCCTGGCCGAGGCCCGCTGCTCGGCCGAGGAGCCGGTGCTGGTTCAGGTGGACGAGGCCCACCACGCCGCCTGCCACCTGCTGCCCCTCACCGTCGGCCGACGCTGATCCGCCCCCGTCACTCGACCACCACCGACTGGGTGAGCGGCGCCCCGTCGGGCTGGCTGAGGAGGCAGATGACCATGTCCTTGGTGAACAGGTCCTGCGGCGCCGCGGTCGCCACCTCGTCGATGACCGCCAGGTAGCTGATGTCGTAGGGGCTCTGCTCCGCGGGCACCCCCACCGCCGCCTCGAAGGCGTCGAAGCAGCCCCCACCTGGCCCGGCCCGGGTGGTGGTGGTCGACTCCCCGCTCTCGATGGGCCGCACGAAGTCGGGCAGGGTCCCGACGTAGTCGACGGCGAACACCTGGGCGGCATGGGCCGTGTCGCAGCTCACGACGATCAGCTCCTCGATGCCGGTGGAAGGAGGAAGGTCGCGGAGGCAGTCTCCGGTCTCGAGCAGATACCAGACCTTCGACCTCGCTCCCCCGGGGAGGATGGTGGTGGGCACGGTGGCGAGGGGGAGTTGGTTGGGTCGCCCCCCGGGTGCACGAGAATGTGACGTTCTGCCCTTCCTGGCCGCCGGTTTTCGACCGGCGGCGATGGAGATGGAACACTGGTAGTTCGACAATCTAAGTGAGCTGAAGCGCCCGACCGAAGGGGACCCCGATCACATGAGCGGCTACACGATCATCGACGTCGACACGCACATCACCGAGCCGGCCGACACCTGGACCAGCCGGGTTCCCGCTTCCATGCGGGACCGGGTGCCCTACATGGACCGCGACGCCAAAGGCCGCGACGTGTGGATCATCGACGGCAAGCGGACCTCGCTGGTGGGCCTCACCGCCACCGCCGGCGTGGGCGACTTCCTCGACCGGCCGGCCACCATGGCCGACCTGCACCCCGCCTCCTACGACGCCGGGGAGCGACTGAAGTACATGGACGAGATGGGGATCTGGGCCATGGTCCTGTACCCCAACGTGGCCGGCTTCGGCAGCCAGCAGTTCCTCAAGCTGAATGACCCCGAGCTGATGCTCACCTGCGTGCAGGCCTACAACGATTTCCAGACCGACTGGGCGTCGGCCGACTCCCGCCGCCTGCTGCCCATCACGTCCACCCCGTTCTGGGACATCGAGGCGTCGGTGGCCGAGATCCGCCGCTGCGCCGCCCTCGGCCACAAGGGCATCCTGTTCACCGGCGAGCCCCAGAAGCTGGGCCAGCCGATGCTGGGCGACCCGGCATGGAACCCGCTGTGGGAGACGGCCGTCGAGCTCGACCTGCCGATCTCGTTCCACATCGGCTCGGGCAACATGGAAGGGGGCATGACCAAAGAGATGATGGCCCTCTACGGCAACATGGCCACCTTCACCGCCGGCTCGGTCGAGGTGTTCCTGAAGAACGCCATCCAGATGAGCGACCTGCTCCTGTCGGGTGTGATCAACCGCTACCCCGACCTGCAGTTCGTGTCGGTGGAGTCGGGCATCGGCTGGATCCCGTTCGTGCTCGAAGCGCTCGACTACCAGTTCCAGGGCAATCGGGTGCCGGTGGAACGCCCCGAGTTCGACCGTCTCCCCAGCGAGTACTTCGCCACCAACGTGTACGCCTGCTACTGGTTCGAGCAGATCGCCCCCCGCCGCCTGATCGACAAGGTGGGCCTCGACCGGATCATGTTCGAGACCGACTTCCCCCACCCCACCTCGCTCTACGGCGACGAGGTGCACGACCGGATCAGCACCGGCCTGGCCGACTCCAGTGACGAGGAGCGCCGGGCCATCCTGTGGGACAACGCAGCCAAGCTCTACAAGGTGGATGAGCCCACGGCCGACGATCTGGCCAAGCAGGCCAAGCTCGTCGGCGCCTGAGCCGCGGCGCCGACGGGGCCCGGCCCTCAGCCGGGTCGGGCCCCGTCGACCTCGCGGGCCAACACAGAGGCCGCTATCTGACCGGCGGCGAACCGCATCCCTTCCAGCCTGAACACCCGGGCCTGCTCCGGTGGCATGAGGTCCGACCCGTCGTAGCGGACGGTGGGGGCGCCGACCAGCTCGTCGAGCATCCCCTGCTCCAGCGGCGAGCGGATCGAACGGTCCTGACCGGCCACCGGCCACAGCGCGCCGGAAGGCCGCTGGGGCACGCCGCTCTGCTCGGCGTAGGACCTCTGGCGATCATCGGCGTAGCCGGCCGACGTCATGTGCCGGATGACCGACCACACCTCGGGCCGGTCGTGCAGGGCGCCGATCCAGCCGCCGCCCACCAGCACCGCACCTCCCTCCGCCGTGGTGCCGGGGAGCGCGAAGGTGGCCAATGAGGCGTCGGACGCCCCGTCGAACAACGCCGGATCGTCCGCCAGGCGCGAGACGGCGAACGAGGCGTTGACGCTCATCAGGCACCCCCCACCGAGCAGGCCGCTGAAGTCCTGCCAGGACCTCGAATCCACGAAGGCGCGGGTGCCGGCCACCGCCCCGGGCGGCGACCACAGCGCCCCCAGGTCGTCGAGCACCGCCAGGATCCGGGGATCGCTGAACGGCACCTCGCCCGCCACCCACTGGTCGTAGACGTCGGGGCCGTACCGGTCCAGAACGAGCTTCTCCACCCAGTCGGTGAACAGCCACCCGCCATCGGGGCCGGACTCGAACCCCACGCACCACGGCGCCACACCGTCGGCCGCAGCCTGCCGGGACAGGGTCACCAGCTCGTCCCAGGTCGTCGGCACCTCGTAGCCCAGGGCGGCGAACCGGGCCGGCTGGTACCAGACCAACGACTTCAGGTTGGCCCCGGCCGGGGCGGCGTACCGACGCCCGTCGACGACGGCCGGGTTCAGCCAATCGGCGCCCCAACCCGACACGATGTCACCGCTGACGGACTGGGGCAGGGGGAGGAGCACGCCCTGGCCAGCCAGCCCCGCAAGCTCCCCCGGCTGGAGCAGGAGCACGGCGTCGGGCTCCCGACCGGCGGCCACCAGCTCGTCGAGACGGTTCGGGACCTCGAACGACACCTCGTACTCGATCGTGATGCCCTCGGCTTCGGCGTAAGCGTTCAACGCCGCCTCGACGGCATTCGCATCCACGCCGTTCTCGGCGCCCAGAATCCGTACCACCGGCCGCTCCCGCAGCCCGGCGCGCTCCAGCAGCCGATCGGCCCAACCCGTGGTGGCCAGCAACCCGACCCCGCCGCCCGTGATCACCACCAGTGCCGCCAGCAGACCCGCCAGTAGCGCCGGACGGTTGCCGCCCCGCCGAGTCGCCATGGATCGGACCCTAGCAGGGGGACACTCAGTCGGTGGTGGCCAGGGTGGGCAGGTCGAGGTCGGCCGGCTCGCCCAGCGGGTCGGTGTCCCACGCCTTGAGCTGGGGCAGACAGTGCTCGGCGAAGCAGCGAAGGTTGCGCTCCGCTTCCTTCCACGGCATGCCGGCGTACGACGTCTGCACCATCACGCCGTTGTTGTCGATCACGCCGTGGATGTAGCGGAGCTGGTCCATCACCTGGTCGGGTGTGCCGATCGGCATGAGTTTGGCGAACGCCTCGGCCGCCCCGTCGAGCCCATGGCGGTCGATGAACTTGCCCACGTTGGCGTAGAAGTCGTAGCCCTTGGCCTTGCCGAAGTGCTCGGCCGCCATCTCGTAGTGGCGCATGGCGGTGTGGTAGTAGGCCTGCACGTACTGGTTGCCCAGGGTCTTGGCCCGGTCCTCGTTCTCGTCGACGAAGAAGAAGCCACCGCACAGGGGCTTGGGCCGGGGGACCCCGGGGTTCACCTGGTCCCACGTCTGGTAGTACAGCTCGAAGTCCTTGGCCACCACCTCCCACGGCTTCTGGGGGATGACCAGCATGCCGATGCCGAGGTTGGCCATGATCTCGACCGACTCGGGCGACACGGCGGCCGCGTAGGTGCGGCCCTTGAACGACTTGAACGGGCGGGGGCGGATGTCACGCCGGGGCTGGTTGAGGGTGGCGCCCCCCTCCACGTAGCCGTTCTCCAGGCCGTTGATCACCATCTCGGCGTACTCGACGAACGTCTCCCGGGCCTCGTTCATGTCGAGGCGGAAGCCGTCGTACTCCACCCGGCCCAGGCCCCGCCCGAGACCGAGGATCATGCGCCCGTCCGACAGGTGGTCGAGCACCGAGATCTGCTCGGCCACCCGCACCGGGTCGTGCCACGGGAGCACGATCACCATCGTGCCCAGCTTCACCCGCTCGGTCTTGCCGGCGATGTAGGTGAGCCACTGCACGGGGTCGGGCGACATCGTGTAGTCGGTGAAATGGTGCTCGACGGTCCACACCGAGTCGAAGCCGAGCGGCTCGGCCAACAGGGCCATCCGCAGCTCCTGCTGCCAGACCTCGCGGTCGGTCAGGGCGTCGTAGGGGTTCTGGAACAACGATGCGTAGCCAACGTGCATGACCCCACCCTAGGTGAGTCCCCGTCAGGCCGGAAAATGGACCCTCGGCCCCTACCGACCCAACGGGCGCACGGTCCTGGTGTTGGTGAGGAGCCAGCCGGCGGCGGCCGCCACCAGCGGCACGAGCAGGAGGACAACACCCAGCTCGGCCCACGGGACGGCGAAGTCGAACTCCTCGTCGGGGTTGAGGTAGACGCCCATCAGCAGGAGCAGGGTGCAGAGCACGGCGATGCAGCCGGCGGCCAGGCCCAAGCCGGCGGCCGAGACGGCCCCGATCAGCCGGGATGTCCGGGGCCGGGCCCCCACCGCGGTGAGCACCGCCCCCTCGGGCCCTGCCTCTACCCGGATGAGGGCCACCGCCACGGCCACGGCGGCCAGGCCGAAGATGCTTCCGATGGCCAGGGCCGAGGAACGGATGGCCACGAACGGGGGTGGCGACTCGGACACGATCACCCGGGACCGGTTGAACGACGGCTTCGTCGGATCGGGCGGACCACCGCCGACCAGCTCCAGCCGATCCCGCTCCTCCGCCGTGAGTGGATGGTCGGCCACCAGGAAGCGGTCGAGCACGACCACGTCGTCGAACGACATCCCCGGCAGCTCGTGGACCAGGAGGACCTGGGGGAACGAGGACGGCTGTGGTCCCACCCGCTGCACCGTCACCGACGGAGCGAGCGCCAACCGGAGGCTGCCGGCCACGATCACGTCGACGTCGGGGGCCGGTGGATCGATCCCCATCATCGCCAGCAGCTCAGGCGTGGCCACGGCGGTGGACAACCCCCAGCCCGGGCCGCTCGATCGCACGGTCTGGACCTGGAAGGGGTAGAAGCCGCCCTCGGGCCCGAAGGCGATGGTCGAGTCCCGTGCCACGGGGAGCGGCACGGCCACCAGCCGGGCCCCGGGCACGGCGGCGGCCAGCTCCGAGGCCTTCGCCTCGGCCTCATCGACCAGCGGCATGCCCTGCCTCGTGGTCGGGCCGGCGAGCAGGGCCACCTGCGGCGGGACGTTCGGCTGCCAGGTGGAGCCGAGCGAGGCCACGAACGACGAGATCCCGAAGGGCAGGGCCAGGGCCACGCTGGCCGCCGCCACCGCCGATGCCGACCGGGACCGGTTGCGGGCCAGGTCCCGCCAGGCCAGCCGCACCGGCACCGGCCCGGATCCTCCTACCCGGCCGAGCAGGGCGGTGGCGCCGGGGGCCAGCAGGAGGCCCCCGGCGGCCACGCCCACCACCCCGGCCACGACCAGCAGCGGGTCGTTCTTGGGCGCGCCCACGATCATCGCTCCGGTGCCGGCGGCCACCAGGGCCACCCCGGCGGCCAGGGACCGGGCGACACCGCCGGAACGGGCCCGGCGGGCGGCGATGGCGTCGAGGGCCGAGATCTGCTGGACCCGCCGGGCCGGCCACCAGGCGCCGGCCACGGCGGTGGCCACGGCCAGCGGCACCAGCGGGAGGACGTAGCCCCAGGGCACGTCGGTGGCCGCCACCCGGTGCCCGCTCAGCCGCTGGAGCGAGGGGGCCAGGGCGGCCGAGATCACGAGCCCGGCCACGAGGCCGACCAATCCGCCGATCACGCCGACGACGAAGCCGGTGAGGCGCAGCACCGATCCGACCCGGGCCGGGGCCGCCCCGATGGCGGCCAGCAGGCCGAGCTGCCGGCTGCGGCGCTCGGCCAACACGGTGAACCCGGCCGAGGCCAGTACCCCCACCTGGATCAGCAGCACCGTGGTCAGCAGGTAGGCCAGCAGCACGTCGCCCCGGTCGGGACCCATCGGCCGCTGCTCGTACAGGGGCAGAACGCCGCCGTCGACCTCGATGGCCGACAGCTCGGCCGCCAACGGGTGCCCGATCGAGGGCAGCAGCACCCGGACCTCCTGCCACGGGCCCAGCTCGGCCCGGGGCACGATGCCGGTGGACGCCTCCAGGTCGGTCGGGTTCTCGTAGACACCGGACACCACCCGGGGCCGGCCGCCGACGGTGACCGTGTCGCCCGGCACCACTGCGGCGCCGGCCTGTCGCCCCAGGCGGTCGGCCGCCGCAGTGGACAGGGTCACCTCGCCGGCGGCCGGCCACGAACCGGCCCCCAGATCGAGCCAGGTCTGCCCCAGCGGCTTCGCCGGGTCCTGGGCGATCAGGGCCACGCCCTCGGGGCCGGCCGGGCCGAACAGCACGAGCTCGGCCTCGGGGTACCGGGCCACCACAGGCTCGACCCGGGCCAACAATGCTCCGCTGCCGGTGCCGTTGTCGCCGGTGTCGCCGTCGCTGGCGAAGCCCCCGACCATCGTCGGCGCCCCCGCCGTCAACCGCTCGGGTGTGTCGGCCGTGTGGCTCAGGGTGACCACGGTCACCACGGCGCCGGTGATGCCGAACGCCACCAGCGTGGTCACCAGCAGGTGTTGGCGCCACTCACGGCGAGCCAGGCGCACCACCCAGCGCAATAGGGCGGCGGTGGCCGTCATCGGGGGCCGCTGGTGAGAAGGTCGGGCACCACCGGGCTGATGTCGGTCTGGTCCACCACCCGCCCATCGCGCAGGAACACCACCCGGTCGGCCCAGGCCGCCAGCTGGGCGTCGTGGGTGACCACCACGGCCGCCGCCCCCCGGTCGCAGGCCTGACGGAGGGAGCGCATCACGGCCTCGCCGTTCACCGAGTCGAGGGCGCCGGTGGGCTCGTCGGCCAGGATGAGCGCCCCTTCGGCCACCAGGGCCCGGGCGATCGCCACCCGCTGCTGCTCCCCGCCCGACAGGTCGTCGGGGAAGTGGTCGGCCCGGTGGCCGAGCCCCACCGCCTCCAGCTGGGCCAGGGCCCTCGTGTGGGCGGCCCGCCGCCGGACCCCGTCGAGCTCCAGGGGCAGCCGCACGTTCTCGGCCGCCGTGAGCGCCGGGAGCAGGTTGAACGACTGGAAGACGTAGCCCAGCCGGCCCCGCCGGAGGGCGGCCAGCTCGGTGCGGGACAGGCCGGCCACCTCGATGCCGTCCACCAGCACCCGCCCACTGGTGGGGCGGTCGAGACCGCCGGCGATCGTGAGCATGGTCGACTTGCCCGAGCCCGATGGCCCCATCACGGCCACGAACTCACCGGCCGTGACGGCCAGCGACACCTCGCGCAGGGCGTGCACGGTGGTGGGGCCGGCCCCGAAGGAACGCGACACCCGATCGAGGACGAGGCGGACCGGGCCGGTCATCGCCGGGCCCCGCTGCGCCGGCGGCCTCGGGTGGATGCCGACGCGGCCGTCGAGGCGGCGGGCGCCGGGTCCGACGGTAGGGCCGGCGCGGCCGGCGTGAGGCGGGCGCCGGCCCGCAGGCGGGCGTCGACGCTGTCGAGCCAGCGGACCGATGCCTCGAGGCGGAACAGCTCGGCGTCGCACATCATCAGCGTCGCCACCGTCGCCCCCTCCAGCGCCTTCAGCCGGGTGAACCGATGCATGGCCTCCAGGGTCTGGCGGCGGTGGCTCTGGATCACGTCGGCGGCGCCGAGGGGATCCACCGAGGCGGCCAGCATCACCTTCATCACCAGCTCGTCTCGGGGTGGTGGCTCGTCGCCGGGGACGGCCCGGAACCAGGTGGCCAGCTCGGCCTGGCCCAGGACGGTGATGGTGTAAGGCCGGAGGGCCACGTCGGCCTCGGGCCGGGCCTCCACCAGGCCGTCACGCTCCAGGCGGTTGAGCGTGGTGTAGACCTGGCCCACGTTGAGCGGCCACAGGTCGCCGGTGCGGGCCTCGAACTCCGACTTGAGCTGTTGGCCGTACATGGGCTCGGTCGAGAGCAGAGCCAGCAGGGAGTGCCGTATGGACATACCGGGTATGAAACCACACCCTACCCGGTATGTCCATACCCGGTATGTAACTAGCTGGTGCTGCTGGCGCCGAGCAGCACGATGAAGAAGAGGAAGAACAGCACGGCCAGGACCAGCAGCGCGGTGCCGATGATCCCCATGATCTGGCCGGCACGGGCCTGATCCCGGCCCTCCCACCGACCGGGCTGGGAGTCGATCTCCCTGACCGCCTGGCCCCCGATGTACCAGGCGAACGGCGAGGCCAGGATCGGGATGCCGCAGAAGAGGACCGCCCCGATCAGCCCCACCAGGCCCAGCACCAGTGCCGTCGTGGCCCCCGAGTGCCGGGGCAGGCGGTAGGCCGAGTAGTACGGCTGCTGGTAGCCGGGCTGCTGGTAGCCAGGTTGCTGGAACGGCGGCGGCTCGGCCTGGTAGCCGCCGGGCCCCGGGGCGCCGTAGGGCCACGGGTTGGGGGCCTGGTAGCCGGGCTGCTGCTGGTAGGGGTCTTGAGGCGGCGGCTGGCCACCGGGAGAGCCGTAGGGCGCCGAGGCCGGCGGTGTCCCGTAGGGCGACGACGGCCCCCCGGGTGGCGGACCGTACGGCGACGGGCCGGCAGGGGGCGGGCCGTCGACCGGCCGGGTTGCGTCGGGCCCGGGGTCGGACGGACCTGCACCGCCGGGCGGAGTGAAGTCACTGGGAGGCGCCACCCGCCCATCCTGTCACGTTGGAGGGCCGTTACCGACCCACGTTCAGGACAGAGCGGCCCGCAGTGCCGGCACCACCTGGGTGGCGAAGCGCTCCAACGAGGCGTTCATCACCGACGGTGGCAGCCCCGGCGGGCCACCCCAGGTCACGAGATCGGTCACCTGGTGCTCGGCCATGAACGCACTCAGCTCGGCCACACAGTGGTCCACCGACCCCACCGTCCACTCCAGTGGGTTGAGCGGAATCGGGGCCCGGGGTTCGTCGGAGGGCCGCGGTCCGTGGTCGTCGCTGGCCTTTATCAGGCCCACGTAGACCCGCCGCCGGTACCGCTCGGCCTCGGCGATCGGGGGCCACTCCCGCTCCGGGTCGTCGGTCACGAACACGCCCCGGATGATGCCCACCCGGCGCACGGCCGGATCGCCCCCGGCCGCCCTCACCGCCTCGGCCCAGGGGTCGAGCACCACCGGCTTGGGACCCTGGGGCAACAGGTTGGTGCCGTAGCGGGCGGCCCGCTCGGCCCCCGCACGGGAGGTGGCGGCGATCCACAGGGGCGGCCCGCCGGCCTGCACCGGGCGGGGCGTCACCAGTACGTCGTCGAACGACCACCGCTTGCCGTGGTAGCTGAACCGCTCCCCCGTCCAGGCCAGTCGCAGGATGTCGAGCGTCTCCTCGGTGAGCGACACCCGGTTCTTGCGGGGCACGTTGAACCCGGCGAACTCGTGCGCTGCGTAGCCCATGCCCGCCCCCAGCTCCATGCGCCCGTCGGAGATGTTGTCGAGGATGGCCAGATCCTCGGCCAGCCGGATCGGGTGACGGAACGGCAGTAGGCAGATGTCGGTGGAGAACCGCATGGTCGCGGTGCGGGCCGCCGCTGCCCCCGCCACCGGCACGAAGTTGGGCAGGTAGCCGTCGTCGATGAAGTGGTGCTCGGTGAACCAGCACAGCTCGAGGCCCAGCTGCTCGGCCAGCTCGATCTGTTCGAAGGTCTCGGCGTAGACCCGGGGCATGGGCACGTCGCTGCCCGGCGGGCAGCGGAAATCGTGGACGATGCCGAAACGCAGAGGGAGGGCCATAGCGCCCGACGCTAGATGGCCCTCCCGGTGCTGCTCAATCTGTGGCCGCCGAGGCGGCGCAATGGGCCGTCAGTAGACGATGACGCCCCGGATGTTCTTGCCCGACTTCATGTCGTCGTAGCCGTCGTTGATCTGGTCGAGGGTGTAGGTGGTGGTGATCAGCTCGTCGAGCTTGAGCCGGCCACCCCGGTACATGTCGACCATCCACGGGATGTCACGGGACGGGCTGCTCGCCCCGAACAGGGCACCCTGGATCCGCTTCTGGAAGAGGGTGAGCTCGAAGGCCGGCACTTCCACCTTGGCCGTCTCGGCGTTGCCGATGCCGGTGACCACCACCGTGCCCGCCTTGCGGATCGAGGTGAACGCCTCCGACACGTGCTCGGTCATCAGCACGCCGGTGGTGACGATGGTGGCGTCGGCCCCCTGGCCGTTCGTGACCGACTGGGCGAAGGCGGTGGCGTCGGCCATGTTGGAGAACGAGTGGGTGGCGCCCACCTGCTCGGCCACCTCCCGCTTGAACTGCACCGGGTCAACGGCGATCACATGGAGGGCGCCGGCGTGCGACGCCCCCTGCACGGCGTTGATGCCGATGCCGCCGATGCCCATGACGATCACGGTCTGACCGGGGCGGACGTCGGCCGAGTTCACGGCCGAACCCCAGCCGGTGCCCACACCGCAGCCCAGCAGGCAGGCCTTGTCGAGCGGCACGTCCTTGTCGACCTTCACGATCGACTCGGTGGACACCACCGTGTCTTCGCAGAAGGTGGAGATGGTGCACATCTGGCCGGCGGGGACGCCGTCGACCGTGGCCCGGTAGGAGCCGTCGGCCCGGGTGCCGGCCAGCAGCACGGCGCCCGAGTCGCAGAGGTTCTGCATGCCCGAGGCGCACCAGCGGCAACGTCCGCAACCGGGCAGGAACGACATGATCACGTGATCGCCGACCTCGTAGCCCGGGGTGTTGGGGCCGACGGCGCTGATCACGCCCGCCCCTTCGTGGCCGCCGATGAACGGCATCGGTACAGGCAGGTCGCCGGTGACGGCGTGGTCGTCGGAGTGGCAGAGGCCGGATGCCGTCATCTTGACGGCGACCTCACCCTGGCGGGGGTCCTCGAACTGGATGTCGACGACATTCCAGCCGTTCCCTCCCTCTTTCAGGACGGCGCCGCGGGTCTGGATCATGAGGGGCTCCCCTTCGTCTGGTTGGCTCGGCTCGTACGCCGAGACGCTAGCAGAGCCCTGGGTGAGTGTGCTCAGCGTCACACCTCGTTCCGGGGGCCGACCCCCCGGCGCTGGTCAGTGATCGGTGATCCGGAACACCGGGAAGCCGGGAGCAGCCGCCAGCAACTCGGCGTCGGTGGACGTGGCGGTGAGGCCCTCCACGAAGCGGCCGACCTCCCACCCGAACCGGTCGAGGTAGGCCCGCAGCACCGGCACCTTGGTCGCGCTGTCGGTGATCTCCACCGCCTGGAACGGGGTGCGGCGGCGCCCGGCCCGGATCCGGCCCGCTCCCCCGGCGGCCCGCAGGTTACGGACCCACTGGGTCTCGCCCCGGGGGGCCACGAGGTGGCGGCGGCCATCGACCGTGAGCACGTTCACCGGCAGTGCCCGCCACTGCCCGGTGCTGCGACCCTGGACCTCCAGCGTCGAGGCCCCCCAGGGCGTGATACCGAGGGCCACGATCGCTTTGACCAGCGGGTTGCCAACCCGGCGGGTGATGGCGCCGGGGGCGACGTAGCGGGCGGTGGTGTTCATGATCCGTCTCCTTGCGATCCTGCGTGATCTTTGTACCAATTCGAGAGCACTGCTCTCTTCAGTCACAGTACTCCGAACCCGACCGAAAGCAAGAGCAGTGCTCACTTTTTGTCGCGATGATCTAAACTGGCCGGTATGACGACCGACGAAACGGTGGTACCCGCCGTCCACCGCACCGCCCGGCAGAGGGCCCGGGAGCAGATCACGACCGAGCTCCTGGGCGCCGCCCGGCGCCAGTTGGCGGCCGAGGGGGCAGCCGGGCTGAGCCTGCGGTCGGTGGCCCGGGAGCTGGGCATGGTGTCGTCGGCCGTGTACCGCTACTTCGACAGCCGGGACGCCCTGCTCACCCGCCTCATCGTCGACGCCTACGACGCCCTGGGAGCCACCGCAGAGGCGGTAGCCGAGGCGCCCGAAAGCACAGCCGAGGCGGCGGCTGAGGACACCGGCGACCTCGCCCGCTGGGTGAACACGGCCCGCGCCATCCGGGCCTGGGCCTTCGACCACCCCCACGAGTACGGCCTGCTCTACGGCTCCCCGGTACCGGGCTACGCCGCCCCTGAGACCACGGTGGCCTCCGGCACCCGGCCCTCCCGGGCGCTGGTGGGCATCGTGGCCCGGGCCGCCGCCGCCGGCCGGCTGGCCCCGCCCTCCCCCGCCGAAGCCCCACCGCTACCGGCGGCCTTGGCCGCCGAGCTTGAGGCACTGGCCCGCCAGATCGGCGCCGACGCGGTGTCGCCCGAGGTGGCGGTGGCCATGATCGGGGCCTGGACCCAACTGTTCGGCCTGGTCAGCTTCGAGCTGTTCGGCCAGACCCGGAACATGGTGGTCGGCAACGCCGCCCTGTTCGACGCCGCCGTCACCCGCCAGGCCCTGGCCATCGGCCTCCGCTGACCCCGGGTCCCTGACCTCAGAGGGGGACGGCGACCGGGTCGTAGTCGAGCAGGCCGTAACCGGCGGCGCCCTTGTTGGGGATCGTGGGGTCCTGCAGGGCCCGCCCTTCCTCCAGCGACCACCGGGCCACATTGTTGCCCCGCTCCACCCGGGCCGCTTCGTAGGCGGCGAAGGCGTCGGCCACCGTGTCGGCCCGCTCCAGGGCCCGGGCCAACACAACGGCGTCTTCCACCGCCATGGCCGCCCCCTGCCCCAGGAACGGGGTCATGGGGTGGGCGGCGTCGCCCAGCATCGCCACCCGGCCCCGGGTCCACCGCTCCAGCGGCGCCCGGTCGTACAGGCCCCACTTGAACAGCTCGCCGTCGGGCACGGCCCGGATCAGGTCGCACAGGTGGGGGGCGAAGTCGCCGTAGGCGGCCAGGAACTGCCCGTTGGTGGCCGGGATCGACCACCCCTCGGCCTCCCAGTCTTCGGTCGTGCCGCAGCCGATCAGGTTCATCAGCGTCCCCCGCCGCAGCGGGTAGTGCAGAAGGTAGCGCTGAGGGCCCCGGTGCATGGCCAGCTCCCGCTCCCGCACCATGTCAGGCACCAGCTCGATCGGTAGCACCGCCCGGAACGCCACCTGACCGTTGAACCGGGCCGGCTCGCCGGGGAACACGAAGGAGCGGACGGCCGAGCCGTTGCCGTCGGCCCCGATCACGATCTCACCCCGCTCGGTGGCGCCGTTGGCGAACCGTACGGTCACCCCTTCGGAGTCCTGGCTGAGCGCAACGAACTCATGGGCGGCGTGGACGGCGCTGGCGTCGTTGGCCCGCACCGCGGCCAACAGCACGCTGTGGAGGTCGGCCCGGTGCACGGCCAGCGACGGCAGCCCGTAGCGCTCGGCGATCGCCGTGTTGGGCACGGCCGAGAGCACCTCGCCGGTGGACCAGTGGCAGGCGTGCAGCATGGTCATGGCGCACGACACCTCGGCCACCGCCTCGTCGACCCCCAGGTCGACCAGGCCCTTGCGCCCATTGGGCTGCATGATGATCCCGGCCCCGATCTCGCGCAGCTCCCGGGCCCGCTCGTAGACCGACACGGCGATGCCCCGACGCTGGAGGGCCAGCGCCATCGACAGCCCGCCGATGCCGCCCCCGATCACGATCACCCGGCCGCTCAACATCAGGCGGCCCCCTCGGCGATCCGGTCGAGCACGGGCAGGAGGTAGGTGAGGAACTTGGCCGGGTGCTCCGACATCGGGAAGTGGCCCATGCCTTCCATGGCGGTGAAGGTGGAGCCGGCGATGGCCTCATGCGCGGTGCGGCCGTGCTCGGGGGTGGCGGAGTAGTCGTACTCGCCGTTGAGGATGTGGACGCCCACCCGGCTCGTGTCGATGGAGGCGGCGGTGGGCCGAAGGTCGTACTCGTCGACGTAGTACTGAAGGTCGCCGAGGAACGCCGGAGGCCAGCCCGAGGCGTAGGTCTGGCTCGTCTCCTTGCGGTACGGCGTTGGCGACAGGGGCCAGGTGAGGCCCTCCATCATCCGGGCCTTGCTCTCGTTGCTCACCCCGGGGTGCCAGAACCCGGTGAGGGCCGACCGGTCGCCGCCCACCCGCAACGCCCCTTCGAGGGAGATCACGGCCCGGAACACGTCGGGGTGGTGGAGGGCCAGATCGAGGGCCAGCAGCCCGCCAACCGAGCAGCCCATGAACACCGGGCGGTCGAGGCCGAGGGCGGTGGCCAGGCTCACCGGTACCGAACGGAGGAAGGCACCCTGCAGCTCGTAGCGCTCGGTCCACCACTCCCGACCGGTGGGCGGCACAGACTTGCCGTGGAACGGCAGGTCGTAGGCGATCAGGCGGAACCGGCTGGTGATGGCCGGCTCCTCGAACAGATGGCGCCACTGGGCGCTGTGGGAGCCGGCGGTGTGCTGGCACAGGATGGCGATGCCGTCGGCCGGGCCAGCCTCTTCGAAGTAGACCCGGTGGTCGTGGCCGTCGGCCAGCGTGAGGTGGACGTACCGGCCGACGGGGGCGTCGAACGTGCCGGCCGGCTTCGGCCCGACGTGGACGGGCTCGGGGACGGCGCCCGGTTCGCGCAGCAGCTCGACCGCCCGCTGCACGGCCGGCAGGTACTGCCACCACAGCAGTTCGTCGGCCTCAACGCTCAGCCCCCGGGCCCGGGCCGGGGCCACGTCGTTGAAGAACGGGGGTGGCACCGGGGCCAGCAGCTTGGCCCACAGATCGGGCTCAGCCCGCAGCGTGATCCACCCGGGGCCGGGGTCGCCGTCGCCCGGCTCGGGGGCGGCGGGCCCGGGCTCGCCGGCGGTGAAGGCCACGGCGGCCGTGGTGCCGTCGCCCAGGTGGAAGCGGAGGCCACCGGTCCAATGCCGGGCGGCCAGGCGGAGCTCGCCGTCGGCCCGACACGCTTCGACCAGGTCAGCTGAGGTGCGCATCCCCCGAAATTAGGAGCCTGAGCCGCGCCACGCGCAGCTGAGGCTCCTAATTTCGGCTGGTGTCGTCGGCGGGGCGGAGGCCGTCGAAGGCCCAGACGGTGAGGTAGGCCAAGCCGAAGAACAGGGCGACGGCCACCGCCACCGCCGTGGCTCGGAACTCCTCGGCGGGCGACGCCAACCAGCCGGCGGTGGCCACCAGCACGTCGAGCGGACGGGTTATCAGATCCCACGAGTTCCACCGCTGGAACCGGCCGATCACCACCCCCACGGCACACAGGGCGGTGGAGGCGGCCACCGTGGCCCACCCGGCGGCCGGGCCGGCCCGCCGCTCCACCGTGAGGTGGACCAGGCGGAGCGAGGCGACGCCGAGAATCACCCCGGTCCAGGCGGCGAAGCCGAACTGGAGCACGTGGCGCCACCGCTCCCCGTACCAGCCGCTGAGGTGGATGAGGTCGGTCACCAGGTAGGGGGCGTTGGGCAGGAACAGAAGCCAGGCCACCCCGAACGCGCCGGCCACCCAGGCCCGGCGGGCCCAGTGGACCCCCACGGCGAACAGCAGGGGGAGCCAGGCCAGGAACAGGTTGACGTTGAGGAAATAGGCGTGGTGGCCGGGGTCGGGTACGGGGTCGGTGCCGCCGAGCAGCACGGGGAGGGCCGTGGTCGCCCCCAGCACCCCTACCAGCACCAGACGCCGCCGTTCGATCACTCCTCCAGTGTCGCACCCCGGCCCACCCAGGGGCGGTCGGGCCGGGGGCGCCCCGGCGATCCGCTCGATGCAGTCCACGGCCCGGGTGAGGGTGACCCGCTCGTCGGCCTCGTCCCGTTTCGACGACGGCGCCCCGTGGCAGTAGGTGTGTCGATGGTGTGGCCGGGCACGAACCAGGTGGACGGGATCTGGCGGGCGGCCGACAGGTCGAGGATGCACGGTAGTCTCGGCGTGACCACTATGACCGAAGGCAGACCCAGGAACCCGGTGCTGTGGGCGGCGACGGCCGCCAGTCTGGGGGCGGTGTCGGTGGGCCTGAACCTGGCCGGCCGCCGCCAGCGCCGCCGGTGGGAGGCCAACCCCGATCCGCTGGCCGGCCGCATCCCCCGCTTCCCCGACGGCGACTATCACACGGTCACCACCGACGACGGCGCCCGTCTGAGCATCGTGCACGCCCGCGGCGTGACCAACGGTGCCG
>CADEDH010000047.1:4399-7897 GCA_902826025.1 uncultured Actinomycetes bacterium | reverse complement strand
ACCAGCGGGCCGGTGGTTTTGGTGCACGGGCTCACGTCGAACGTCGACGACATGGGGCCGGTGGCCGAGCGCCTGGTGGCCCGGGGGCTCGACGTGGTGGGGGTCGATCTGCGGGGCCATGGCCGCTCCACGCTGGGGAGCGACCGGTTCACTCCGCTGCGCCTCTCCCACGACCTGGCCGCCGTGCTCGATGCCCTCGACGTGCGCCGGGCCGTGCTGGCCGGCCACTCCATGGGGGGCATGACCGTACTGGCCCTGGCCACCGGCCGGCCCGAGTTGATGGCCGAGCGGGTGGCGGGCCTGGCCCTGCTGTCCACCTCGGCCAGTCTCGACTCGCTCCGCTTCCGGCTGTCGATCCCGGTCGGCTCCCAGCTCCCCCTGCTGGTGCCCGACCTCCTGGACGACGCCGTGCCGGTGCTGGGGGTGGCCGCCCTGTCGGCCTTCGGCGACCGGCCCAGCCACTTCATGCTCACCCAGGCCATCGCCAGCTTTCAGCGCTGCCGGCCCGAGACCCGCCGGGCCGCCACCGCCGGCCTGCTCCGCTTCAGCGTGGCCGACCGGCTCGACGCCATCACCGTGCCGACGGTGGTGGTGTGCGGCACCGACGACCTGGTCGTGCCGTTCGGACACTCCGAGCGGATCGCCGAGGGCATCCCCGGCGCCCGCCTGGTGGCCCTGCCCGGCGCCGGTCACCTCATTCCCTGGGAGCGCCCCGATCACGTGGCCGACGAGATCGCCCGCCTGACCCAGGATCTCTGACACGGCGACCCACCCGGCGGTAGGAGGTTTCAGAGATCCATCATCAGGGGAGTCACAGCTACAACCAGTCTCGCTGCCGGAACAGGGCGAACAACAGGCCCGAGAACACCAGGATGAGGCTGGCCGACACGAGCGTGCCGGCGTGGGTGCCGGCCCCCGGGTAGGGCACGTTCATCCCGTAGTAGCCGGTGATCAGCGTGGGCACGGCGATGATGGCGGCCCAACTCGTCACCTTCTTCATCACCTGGTTCTGGCGGTAGTCGCGCAGGCTGAGGTTGGTCTCCACGATCGTCGACACCAGGTCCCGCAGGCTGTCGCTCGATTCCGAGATCCGCAGGATGTGGTCGTAGATGTCCTGGAAGTACGGGTACATCTCGGGGCTGATGGCCTTGTGCTCCCGCCGCATCAGGGTGCTCACCGCCTCCCTCAGGGGCACGGCCAGGCGGTGGAACCGCACCAGGGCGCGGCGGGTGACGAACCAGTGGCGCTGGCGGGCCGGGTCGAGTGGCTCGTCGGCAAACAGCCCCTCGGACACCTCGTCGTAGTAGTCGTCGAACGCCTCCACCACATCGAAGTAGCCGTCGACCACGGTGTCGAGCAGGCCGTAGAGCAGGAATCCCACCCCGTTGTCGGCCAGGTGGCGGGTCCGCTCCCACCGGCGGACCACCTCGGTCATGTCGAAGGCGTCGGTCTGGCGCACCGTGATCAGCCAGTTGTGGTTGACGAAGGCGTCGATCTCGTCGACCTGGAGCTCGCCCGATTCGAGGTCGACGGTCAGGGCGTGGACGGCCAGGAATAGGTGGCTCTCGTAATAGTCGACCTTGGGTCGCTGGTGGCCTTCGGTGTCCTCGACGGCCAGCTCGTGGAGGCCGAGTTCGTCGGCCAACTCGTCGAGCTCGGCCCGGCTCGGTTCCACCAGGTCGACCCACACGATGGCGCCGGCCTCCTTCAGGCGGTCCGACACCTCGGACAGGGGAAACCCCTCGGCCACGAACTCGCCGTTGTCGTAGACCCGGGTGTGGTGCTGTGCCATGGCCCTCCTGTACCCCAACGTTACGCGGCCGGGGCCGGACCAGGGCACAATGCGATCCATGGCGATCGATTCGAACAGCTTCATCACCCGGGAGCCCCCGGTGTTCGACACCGTGGAGGCCGAACGCCGCCACCGCCTCGAGCGCCTGGCCGGCGTGTGCCGGGTGTTCGGCCGGGCCGGCTTCTCCGAGGGCCTGCTGGGCCACGTGACGGTGCGCGACCCCGAGCACCCCGAGCTGCTGTGGGCCAGCCCGATGGGGCTGTCGTGGAACCAGCTGAAGGTGTCGGACCTGGTGCAAGTGGATCACGAGGGCACGATCCTGGCCGGTAGCCGGCCGGTGAACCCGGTGGGCCTGCTGTTGCACGCTGCCATCCACGAGGCCCGGCCCGAGGTAACGGCGGTGTGCCACGCCCACAGCCTGCACGGCAAGGCGTGGGCCAGCCTGGGCCGCCCCCTCGACCCGATCAGCCAGGACGCCTGTGCCCTCTACGGGGTCCAGGCTCTCGTGCGGGAGCCCCGGGTGGCGCTCGATCGTTCCACCGCCGCCCAGTTCGCCGCCGCCCTGGGCGGGGCCCGGGTGGCCATCCAGGCCGGCCATGGCCTGTTCAGCACGGGCCAGACGGTGGATGAGGCGGCCTGGTGGTTCCTCGTCATGGAGCGGGCCTGCCAGGTGCAGCTGATGGCGGAGGCCGCCGGCACCCCCGAGCACTGGCCCCACGAGGCGGCACTCGCCCTGCAGCGGGGCACCGGCTCCCCCGGGTTCGGTTGGCTGTCGTTCCAGACGCTGTGGGATGAGATCGTGGTGTCTGATCCCGACCTGTTCGGGTGAACGGCAACCCGGAGGAGTAGACATCGCCATGCGGGTACCCGACCACCACATCGAGGAGTTCCATCGCCAGGGGTTCACGGTCGTGCCCGGCTTCCTGGCCGGCGACGAGCTGGCCCAGGCCCGGGAGGCGCTGTGGCGCATCTACCCCCGGCCCGAGACGTTCTTCGCCGACCCGTCGGCCCACACCGCGCTCACCGAGACCCCGTTCGCCGGGCTCAACAACCTGCCGTTCGCCTCCTGGGCCCTCAACCGGCTCGCTGTCCATGACGACCTGGCCGACGCCGCCCGCCGCATCCTGGCCACCGACGACGTGCGCCTCTACAAGGGAGAGGTGTGGGCCAAGTACCACACCGACGACGTCGACTACGACCAGAACCTCCACCGCGACTACGGCAACCACATGCTGGTGGTACCCCGGGCCGACGGCTTCGGCCGCCAGCTCAACACCTACATCTACCTGTGCGACGTCGACGAGACCAACGGGGCCACCGCCGTGGTGCCGACCGAGCACACGGCGCGGATCCCGCTCGGCCTCCGCTACCTGGCCCCCGGGGTGCTGGCCGACTCCGAGCAACGGGTGTGCGGGCCGGCCGGGTCGCTCGTGCTGTACTCGGCCGACGTGTTCCACCGGGGCACGGCCCTCACCGCACCCGACGCCAGCCGGTTCATGCTGCTGCTCGACTACAAGCGGGGTGACACCCCGTGGGTGTCGAAGCACGCCGTCGGCCACCACGGCAACAAGCTGGAGATGCAGGAGATGGTGATCCGGTGCTCCCCGGCCCAGCGTGCCCTGCTCGACATCCCGACCCCCGGCCACCCCTACTGGGACGCCCAGACCATCGGCGACATGGAGCTGCGTTACCCCGGGATCGACATG
>CADEDH010000047.1:0-4299 GCA_902826025.1 uncultured Actinomycetes bacterium | reverse complement strand
TCGCCGCAGTTGAACATCCAGCGGATGCCGTAACGGTCGAGGCAGGTGCCCCAGTACGAGCCCCAGAACATGTCCTGGAGCCCCGAGCAGTCGGTGCCGCCACCGGACAGGGCCCCGTAGATGCGTTCGGTCTCGGCCCGGGTGTCGATCGTGAGGTTGATCGTGGTGTTGTTGCCCACCCGCAGCTCGTGGCCCATCGAGGCCACCATGTCGGTGCCCATGATCACGTGACCGGCCAGGATCGGCAGCTGGACGTTCATCACCAGGTTCCGGTCGGCCTCGCTCAGCTCGGGGCCGCCGGGCATGGCCGGCCCGTCGCCCAGGCGCATCACGGGGCTGGCGTAGTCGGTGCCGAACACCTCTTTGTAGAAGGCGAACGCCTCTTCGCAGTTGCCCATGAAGTTCAGGTACGTACTGACGCTGGCCATCGACGTCTCCCTCAGCTCGCCAGACGTTTGTCATTCAGTTCCGTCGCCGCGGTGGGCGACGATACCCGCCAGTTCAGCCGATAGGGGGATTGGTGGCCGGGCGGCCCAGCCAACCCATCACCGCCACCGCCCCACATCCGAGAACAGCGGCCACCACGGCCGGCCACGCCATGCCGTGCCGCTCATAGAGGCCGGTCGCCGGGATGGTGGCCCCGGCCCGGCCCAGGGTGCCGACGAAGAACATGATCGCCACGCCCTGGGCCGGGGCGCCGGCCACCAGCTCGGTGCCGATCGGGATGGCGCTGACGATGGCGAACTCGAAGGCGGCGATCGCCACCACCAGCAGCACGAGACCGGGGCCGAGCACCCCGTGGCCCACGACCAGGGCCGCCATGGCCGGCACCATCACCGCCGCCCCCACGGCGGCCGCCCGTTCCTTGCCCCATCGGTCGGCGAAGCGGGCGGCGCCCAGCGAGGCCACCAGCTCGCAGAACCCGAGCCCGAACACCACGGCGCTGAGCTGGGTGTCGGACAGGCCGAAGCTGTCCTTCAACCAGGTGCCGAACGTGACGAACAGGGTCTGGGCCGCCGCCATCAGGCAGAAGATGCCGACGGCCAGCATCGGCAGGCGCCGGTCGAGCCCCCGGGCCGAACGGGTGGGGCCGGGCACGGTCTCGGCGCCGGCCAGGTGGAAGTCCCGTCCGGGGTGGGGGTCGGCGTCGGGGTCGGGGTCGGGGTCGGGGTCGGGGTCGAGCGAGTGACGCACGGCGGCGGCCAGGGCCACCGCCCCCACCGCACCGGCCACGTAGGCCGCCCGCCAGCCGGCGGCGGCCGTGATCAGCCCCAGCGCCGTCACCCCCACCAGGAGGCCCAGGGCCCATGCCGTCTCGGTCAGGCCGATCACCCGGCCCCGGCGTTCATAGGGCACCCGGTCGCTGATCCAGGCCGACAGGCCGAGGTCGAACATGGCTTTGCTCTGGCCGATCACCACCAGGGCGAGGGCGAACACCACCAGGTGGGGTACGGCGGCGGCCAGCACCGCGCCACCGGCGAGCCCCACCAACCCGCCCCACAGGGCGGTCCGGCGCTGGAGCCGCTCCACCACCAGCCCGGTGAGCGGGGTGGCCAGGCCACCCAGCTCGCTGATGGCCATGGCCACCCCGATCCGCTCCAGCGACACCCCGACGCCCACGGCGATGGTGGCCAGGAAGGGCGGAGCGAAGCGGAACACGGCGTTGGCCGTGGTGCGGGCCACCGTGAGCAGTCCCAGGCGCGCCCGCACCTCGGCGCCGTAGCTGGGGTCGAGCACCCGGGTGAGCATCGGGACAACGATAAGGATCTCCCCCTGGCCACCGGCGTTGACCCTGTCACACCCGGTGCCTACTGTCGATCGGAGAAGCCCGGGGACCTGCAGGAGATCTCGCCATGGCCGTTCCGTCGAAGTTCGCCCACGTCGTGTACAACACGCACCGCTACGAAGAGATGATCGACTGGTACCTGAAGGTGTTCGAGGCCCGGGTGGCCCACCGCGACGACACGCTGGCCTTCCTCACCTACGACGACGAGCACCACCGCTTCGCCTTCCGCAACCTGGGCCCCATGCCCGACCCGGCGCCGGAGCCCAAGATGGGCCGGGGTCCGGGCGTCAACCACGTGGCCTACACCTGGCAGAACCTGACCGAGCTGGTGGAGCTGTACAAGCGGCTGAAGACCTACGGCGTGGTGCCGGTGCGCCCCATCCGTCACGGGATGACGCTGTCGATGTACTACGCCGACCCCGACGGGAACCTGATGGAGTTCCAGATCGACCTGATGGAGGCCGACGACGCCAACGCCTTCATGGAAGGCCCGGCGTTCGACGCCAACCCCATCGGCGAGCCGTTCGACCCCGACGAGCTGGTGGCCCGGTTCGAGGCCGGCGACGCCGTGGGCGAGCTGATCTTCCGGTCCGACCAGAGCCCGGTGCCGGTGGCCGGCATCAACGTCTGACGCATTGCGGCCCGGGTCGGGGCTCACTTTCGGTCTAGCTTTCGCTGCCGCTCTCGCACTCGTCGAGCCCGAGGACGGTGGCCAGCCGGCTCGCCTCGGCATAGGGATCCGGCTGGGGCTGGAAGAAGCCGAGGCCCTGGGCTTCGATGTCTCACCGTTCAAGCGGCCCACGGTAGGCTCGACCGCGCTCAGCACCACTGCCGTGGCGCGCCGTCGGTCCAGGCCGTCGCCGACGAGGTGGCCGAGGCCGAAGGTGGCGACGTGCTCCCCGCCCACAAGGCTACACGGGTGATCGGCGAGCTCTTGGCCGAGATCGACGACCGAGCGTGATCGATCAGCGGCGAGGTTTGAATTCCACCGGTCACCCCCGCCCGCTGCTGACGATCCTGCTGTTGGTGGCGTCGGCGGTGGCAGGGGGCGCAGCGGAGTTGCAGCTCGGTGGTGAGGGTGTGGTGGGTTTCCTCGTAGGCGAGGAGGTGGTCGTAGTGGAGGAGGTCGTGGCGTCCGCAGTCGACGCAGTGGCGGTCGCGTTCGTGGACGACGCGTTGTTGGCGGGTGGTGGGGTGTCGGCGGCGGGGTGAGGCGTCGACCGGGTTTCCTTCGGTGTCGTGGATGAGGGCGCGGAGGAAGGCGGTGGGGGCGATTCGCTCGACCACGGTGCCGGGGATGGGGGTGCCGTCGTCGAGGGTGGCGCCGTCGGCCCGGACGTGGAGCACAACCTCGGTGACGGTGGGGCCGGTGCCGTTGGTGAGCAGGTCGGCCAGGGCGTCGGCGTACTGCTGGGCCAGGGTGGGCCAGGGTTCGCCGTCTTTGGGTCGGGGTCTGGAGCGCATGACCCGGGTGGCGAGGGCGGCGTCGAAATTCCCGGCCAGGAGGGGTGGGAGGTGGCAGGTGTAGGTGACCATGCCGTCGGGTTGGACCCGGCGGGTGATGCTCCGGCGGTGTTGGTGATGGCGATCGAGGGCGTCGGGGTTGGTGGTGCGGGTGAGCCAGGCGGCCAGGGCCCGGGCCAGGTCGTTGGCCGGGGTGGTGCGGGCGATGGCCAGCAGGTCGGCTTCGTTGGCCGGGGTGGCGAGCCGGGTCAGGGCCCGGACCTTGGCGTAGGAGATCTCCCGGTTGGCGAACGCGTCCGCGGTCGCGGGTAGGGAGCGAAGGGCCCGCCCGATGCGGATCCATTCCCGCGTCGTGCAGGTCTCGACGTCGGCGATGGCGGCCAGCCAGTGGGCAGCGGTGGGTGACCCGTCGAGGGCCCATTCGCCGGAGTCGGCGAACTCGGCGGCCAGGGTGACGAGCTGATGCTGACTGCGCGACCACAGCCACGCCGCCCGGCGAAGCCGTCGGGACAAGGGACGGTGATCAGCGGGCCGGTGGATGATGGCGGCATCGTTGGGTTGCATGATGGTTGACACAGAAGGGTCTCCGACAACGAGGGCGAGGGTTGGGTCTCGGGGGTTGTAGGGGACGGCCGCTGCCTGTGGGTGTTGCTGGTTGGGACCCTGGCTTTCCGGAGAGGCTCCGGAGCGAAGTAGCCGGTCGAGCTCCGCTCGACCTGAGCCTAGACGGGGGGTGTGACAGTGAAAGAGAGGCCCTCGATCGAGCACTCCCCGTGGGCGTGGCGCCACCGCGGACGCGTGCCCGCCACCTAACGTGCCCACGTCGTGCTGAACAGCGCCACGCAACGAGCCTTACCGTTATCTGCGAGCACGCAGGAAGTGCCTGAGTCGTGTGCCCGGGCCGTGAACTGTGGCGTCAGCGCGCAAAATGCAGCACCACGCGCCACAGCTCTCCTAGTCGGCGAAGTCAGCGGCCGAACTGTGGCGTCAGCGCGCAGAATCCAGCACGCCGTGCCACAGTTCGCAGGTGCGCCCGGTACCCGGCGTTC
>CADEDH010000046.1:11006-55751 GCA_902826025.1 uncultured Actinomycetes bacterium | reverse complement strand
CGTAGGTCTTCAGCGTGTTGGGCGAACCCAGGGTCACCTGGCCGAACACCTTCTCCGAGTCGAGGAACTCATCGACGTAGGGGACGGTCTTGGCCGGGTCGTAGCCGTCGTCCTTCACGATGTAGTTGACCTTGCGGGTTTTGCCGGTGGAGTCCTTGAAGGCGCCCTTGTCGCCGTAGTGCTGGAGGATTGCGTCTTGGCCTTTGCCGTAGTTGGCCGCCGCCGCCAGCGTGCCCGACAGGGCCAGGGTCTGGCCGATCTTGATCTCGGTGTCGGTGAGGCCCTCGGTGGGGTCCCAGCCGGCCGGGCACTGCGACAGATCGACGGTGAAGCCTTCAGGACCGGTGAGCGTCTTGCCGTCGGCCGAGACACCCCACTTGTTGTCCTTGATGCGCGTGACGACGGCCTCGCGTTGGGCCGCCCACAGCGACTCCCAGCCCTCCATGTCCTTCGGCAGCTCGGCTGGATCGGTGATGGCTGCGCCGCTGAACTCACCGGCCTCGATGGCCAACGACACCGACGTGGTGGTACCAGCCTCGGTCGTGGCCGTGGCCCCGCCGCTGTCGTTCGTCTCGGTGCCCGAGCCGCTGTCGCTGCTGCTACCGCACGCGGCCGCTACGAGGCTGAGCCCCGTGAACACGGCAACGAGCAGCCTCCCCCCTGGAGCGCTCATCTGTTCTCTTTCCCCCTTGAGCCACCGCTGCGCGCCGGCACTGCCGTGGAGCATAACCAACCGCGGTACCGCCCACAAGCGTGTCGAGCGTTGGTTGGCACCGTTGAGGCCAGGGAGGCGAATCGAATGCGGGACCGATCGGGCGGCGGTGGTAGCGTCGCCGGCGGGGACCGGCGATCGGGGAGGTGACGGCATGGTGCTGGCCCGACCGGAGACCGCCACTCGACGGCGGGGAGCGTTCGCCTGCTTCTCGGTGCCGTCGTACCCGACCCTGTGGCTGAGCGGCTGGTGCTGGACGGCCACCCGCCAGCTGTCGGTGTTCCTCGGCGCGTTCCTCGTCAACGAGCTGACTGGTTCCCCGCTGCGGGTGCAGCTGGTGGGCACCATGTTCTTCCTGCCCATGTTCCTGGGTGGGATCGTGGCCGGCGTCGTGTCGGACCGGTTCGATCGACGGCGCACGATGATGCGCCAACTGCTGGCCCTCACCCCGATCACGGTGGGGATGGCCGCCGTCAGCTGGTCGGGCCACCTGACTGCGTGGATGGTGTACGCCCTCATGCTGTGCGTGGGGGTGGGCGGGGTGCTCGACATGACCTCCCGCCGGGCCCTGGTGATCGACCTGGTGGGTCCGGAGCGGGCCACCAACGCGGTGGCCATGGAGGCCTTCGCCATGTCGTCGGGGACCACCATTGGGATCCTGGCCGGCGGGGCGCTGCTGCGGTGGGTGGGGCCGGAGGGTACGTATCTGATGATCGCCGGGCTGTACGCCATTTCAGCCGTCCTGCTGCGCCGGGTGGTGGTGCCGGATCGAACGCAGCCCGGGAGCGGGGCCGATGGTTCAGCCGCCGGGCCGGTCTCGGCCGCCGCCCTGAGGGCCGACTTCATGGAGGGAGTGCGGCTGCTACGCACCGAGCGGCCGTTGGTATCGCTGCTCGGTGTCACCGTGCTGATGAACTTCTTCTTCTACTCCCACACCCCGTTGGTGCCGGTGATCGCCAAGAACCTCGGAGCCGATCCCTTCCAGGCCGCCCTGCTGTCGGCCGGGGCCGGGGTGGGGACCATGGTGGGCTCGCTGGCGGTGGCGCAACGGAACCCGGCCCGGCGGGGGCTGCTGTACCTGGGGGCGACGCTGTCGGCCATGGCCACCCTCAACCTGTTCGCCCACGCGCCCGTCTATCACCTGGCGCTGCCGGCCCTGATGGCGGCGGCGCTGTGCTCGTCGGGGTTCAGCTCCACCCAGAGCTCGATCGCCATGACCGTGGTGAGCGAGCGGGTGCGGGGCCGGGCCATGGGGCTGGTGTCGATGGCGATCGGCGCTCTGCCGTTCGGCATGTTCGTGCTCGGGCTGCTGGCCCAGCATCTCGGCCCGCCCGAGGCCATCACGATCATGACCGTCACCGGCATCGTGCTCACCATCGCCTGGAACGCCTGGCGCCCCGAGCTCCGCCGGGTGCGCTGAGCAGCACCTCGGTCGCTCGTCTGTGAGAATTGCAGCGTCGATTGCCAGCACCCTGGGACGGTTGTGCGAGGTCGAGCTGGTTCGTAGTGGCGCCAATGAGGTCTACACGGTTGATGATCTCGTGATCCGGCTGGCCCCGCCCGGAGCTGATGTCGAACGCCAGGCAGAGGTTGCCAACCTGCTGGCCCTTCAGGGGATTGCTCTCCCGGAACTCGTCGATTGGGGTGTGGTGGATGATCGGCCCTTCACCGTCTGGGAGCGCGTCCAACCCGACCCTTCCATCGCGGTCGACTTCCGGCGCCTCGGGGCAGAGATCAACCGACTCCACCACGTCGATCCGGCTGTGCTGGCCGATGAGTTGCCGTTGCCATGGTGCGACGAGGCGAGCTGGCTCGATCTGGACGCCAGCTTGGACGCCGCCGAAGTGGCCAGGGTTGTTGCGGTGGCAGACATCGAGATCCTGCGAGGTTGCTGGGAGGAGTTGCGCTCCTGGGGTGATCGGTGCCGGGCGGCGGGTGGCGCTGTGGTGTGCCACGGCGACGTCCACCCGCAGAACGTGATCATGCGACAAGGCCAGCCAATCGTCATCGACTGGGACACCATCTGCCTGGGCCCGCCGCAGTGGGATCATGCCGCGCTGCTGACCTGGAGCGAGTGTTGGGGCGGGGAGCCCGGTGCCTATCCCGATTTCGCGGCCGGCTACGGCACCAGCTTCGGGACCGATCAACTGGCCGACGACCTCGCCCGGCTCCGCCTCCTGGCTGCCACCGTCAACCTCATCGGCAGGGGCGCCAACAGCCCCCTGCATGCCCTGGAAGCACGGCGACGCATCAGGTACTGGCGAGGCGAGACATCCGCCCCCACCTGGACACCCCAGTAGCCCCGACACCGGGCGATTTCTGGGTTGACTTCCGAGAGCGCTTGCCCCGGCCTCCGTGCCGCGCAGGTTCAGTCCTCGATCTGTCCAGTTCCCGATCTCAGAGTCTGTTGGACGGCATCGCGCATGGCTTGCAGCTTCTCGGGTGAGTGGCCAACCCAGTGGACGAGCTCACCGGCAACGCGTACGGCCTCGCGGCTACGGAACGACCGGGTCGGGTTCCCAGGGAACTTCTTGTCGGTCACGTTGGGGTCGTCTTCGAACTCGCCCATCGGCTCGACGACGTAGATTCGCCCCCGGCCTTCACCGGAGGCGAGTTCGGCGCCCCACGTGGCGGCGTCAAGAGTGGCGGTGAAGTAGACGTAGTTCATCGTCCGGCCCTGTTCGAAGTTCGACTCGTAGCCGGAGACCAGCAAGTCGCCCACGTCGAGGTTCGCCTTCGTCCCGTGTAGGTACACGCCGGGCTCGTACACCTCGAAGGGCACCGGCTCGTGCGGGGCGCTCACAACGGAGACGCTACCAACGCCGGTCACTCGGCAACACGCAGTCCAGTCCCCTGTCCGCGCACAGCGGACACAGCCGAAGATGGCCCCGCCCCGGCTTGCTACCGTCGCGGGGATGAGCGCGCCCCCACCCCATCCCGCCACCTCCCATCCCGTGGCCTTCGGTCGGCTGGCCCCCACCGTGGTGGTGAGCGACATCGGGCGGGCCGTCGAGTTCTACCGGGACGTGTTGGGCATGGTTCCGGTATTCGAGAACGGAAACCCGGTCAGCTTCGCCATCGTGGAGCGCGACCAGGCCGAGCTGCACCTGGCCCTCGACCCCGGCCATCAGGCCCGCGACGAGAACGTGGCCCATCTCCTGGTCAATGACGCCGCCACCCTCTATCAGCACCTGGTGAGTGAGGGCGTCACGATCGTCAGCGCCCTGCGTGACGCCGACTACGAGATGCGCACCTTCGTGTTCGCCGACCCCGACGGCAACCGCATCGACGTCGGCCAGTACCTGTAGGTCGAACTTGGTCACCTTGTGCCGCTCAGGGCGGCACAAGGTGACAAGGTTCGGTGCCATGTCGCGTTTTCCCGGCCGATACGGGTAGGCCGTATCGTCTCCCAGGGTGAGCACCCCGACCCCCTGGCCCGCGCCCGCGATGATCGACCTCGGCCGCGAGCGGCTCGCCGTGTACGACTACGGGCCTCCGTCCAGCGGGGTCAGCCGGGGCGACGTGGTGTTCCTCCACGGCATGGCCGACGTGGCCCGCAGCCTGGAGCCCCTCACCGCCCCGCTCACCGACCGCTACCGGGTGCTCGCCTTCGACGCCCGGGGCCACGGCCGCTCGACCCACCCCGGCGCCTACTCCGACCTGCACTTCGTAGCCGATCTGGCTGCCCTGCTCGACACCCTCCACCTGGAGCACCCCATCCTGATCGGCCACAGCCTGGGCGGGCACACCGTGGCCAACTACGCCGGCCTCCACGCCGACCGGCCCCGGGCTCTGGTGCTGCTCGAAGGGCTGGGGCCGCCGGCGGTCCACGTGGGCGACACGCCCGCCTCCCGCCTGATCCACGCCCGCAACATGGTCGAGGTGCTCAAGGCGTCCCCCCGCCACCGGCCCCAGGCCGACATCGCGGCCGCCGCCGCCCGTCTCACTGCCACCCACACCCGCCTCGATCCCGAGCGAGCCCTGCTGCTGGCGGAGGAGGGCACGATCCCAGGGCCCGACGGGGGCAGGGTGTGGCGCCACGACGAGCGGACCTGGCACTGGATCGCCTCGGTCAACCATGCTGCGCTCGAGGAGCGCTGGGCCAATGTCACCGTCCCCGTCCTGGCCGTCACCGGAGCCGAGGCCTGGGATACGTGGTGGGCCCGCCCCGGCGGCCCGGTGGCCGACCGGGTGCGCCTCACCGACGACCAGTTCGCGGCCCGCCTCGCCCTGTTCCCCGACATCGCCCACGTGGAGGTGCCCGACGCCGGGCACATGGTCCACTTCGACCAGCCGACGGTGATGAACGACCTCATCGGACGGTTCCTCCGCCTCCGGGTGGAGGACGAGGAGCAGCTCCCCGCCTTGGGAGGATGACACGGGCCTGTCGTAGTGTTTGGGTCATGGAGCTCGACATCACCCCGCTGCCCGACAACGCCCCGCTGGGGGCCATGGTCCGAGGCTGGGACCCGTCAGAACCCCTCGACGACGAGACCCGCGACCACATCGCCGAGGCCCTGGCCCGCTACCGGGTGCTGGTCTTCCGGGGGCAGCCCCAGCCCACCGACGACGAACTGGTGGGCTTCGTCCAGCGCTTCGGCGACCCGATCAAGGGCTCGGAATGGTTCCGCAACGCCGGCAACCTGCCCGAGATCCTTCCCGTCACCAACATCCGGGGCCGCGACGGCGTGCGCCTCGGCGTGGAGGGGGCCCAGGACCTGGAGTGGCACGCCGACTACTCCTATGTGGCCACCCCGGCCAAGATGAGCTTCCTCAACGCCGTCGAGCTACCGGCCGAGCCGCCGCGGACCTACTTCAGCGACATGGTCACCGCCTTCGAGTCGCTGGAGCCGGAGCTGCAGGACAAGCTGCGGGGCCTGCGGGCCACCCACTCCATCGCCAACTACATGGCCGAACCCGACCGCCAGTTCCAGGCCAAGGTGGAGCGGGACGCGGCGGCCGGCGTCGAGGCGCCGCCCATCCCCGAGGCCGAGCATCCGGTGGTGGTCCGCCACCCCGACACCGGCAACGAGATCCTCTACGTCTCGCGGGGCATCACCCGTCAGATCGTGGGCATGGCCAAGCCCGAGAGCAGCGCCCTGCTCAAGGAGCTGCACCTCCACGCCACCCGCCCCGAGCGGGTCTACGCCCACGACTGGGAGCTGGGCGATCTGGTGATGTTCGACGCCCTGGGCACCCTCCACCGTCGCGACTCCTGGGACCCCACCCAGCGTCGCTTGATGCGCCAGCTGTCGACCGCCTGCGCCATCAGCTGACGGGTTCCGGGCTACAGCAGGCCCGACGCCTTGGCTTCGGCGGTGAGTCGGTCGCGGTGGTCGGGATGGGCCACTGCGATCAGCCGTTCCGCCTTCTGCCGCATCGACGCGTCCCGTAGCCAGGCCACCCCGTGTTCGGTGATGATCACCTGGGTCTCGTAGCGGCCGCCGGTGGTGGCATTGGGCCCGAGGTGACCCACGATGCGAGACACGGTGCCGTTGGCCGCCGTCGACTCCAGGACCAGGATCGACAGGGCGTCGTCGGCGAAGGTGCAGGCCCGGAGGAAGTCGAGTTGGCCCCCCACTCCCGAGTATTGGGCGCCTCCGATCATCTCGGCGTTGCCCTGGCCGAACAAGTCCACCTGGAGCGAGGCGTTGACGCAGCGCATCTGGTGGTTCTTGGCCACCTCCCGGGGGTCGAGCACCAGTGCCGCGCTGAGCAGCCGGGTGGTGGTCGGGTTGTCCAGCAGTACCGGCACTGCCTCGGGCATGGCGATCGTGTACACCGACTCACCCGGCCACAGGGTCTTGCGGGCCCCGGTGACGGCCCCGCTCTGCAGCAGCTCGACCATCCCCGCCCCCATGACCTCGGTGTGGACGCCCAGGTCCTGCTTGTGGCCGAGGCGGGCCATGATCGCCTCGGGCAGCCCGCCCACGCCCGACTGGAGGGTCGCCCCGTCGGGGATCAGATCGTCGATGAGGCCCACGAACGTGTCGAGGTGGGGCGACACCTTACGGCTGTCGTAGAACGGGGGCGGGGTGTCGGCCGGCAGCGGCACCAGCACGTCGAACGCCTCCACCGGGTACGTGTGGCCCCGGAGGCGGGGCTGGTGGGGATCCACCACGCCGATCACCACGGAGTCGGCCGGGCGGACGGTGCCACCCACCAGTTCGTCGTCGTTGGCCACGGTGGCCCCGGGATGGACGATGCCGTCGTCGGTCGGCTCGGCCACCAACACAACCCGCACCCGGGGCTGCCAGCGACGGATGAACGGGGCCCAACCGCTGAAGTGCACCGGGAGCACCTCGGCCGGGGCCTGAGAGGCCCGCATGGCCTCGGTGAGGAACCCGGCGAACAGGGTGACACCGGGGTTGGCGGCCACCGCCACCCCACCGGCCCGGGGTGCCCCCAGGTACACCTCGACCCCCGACAGGTCGTCCCGTGTGGCCAGGGCCTCCAGAAACGGGGCCGGTTCGGGCAGCCCGCCCATCACCCGGTCGCCGGGGCGCACGAGGCGGGCCGCTTCCTCCAGCGACAGCACCCGATCGGCGTAGCGTTCCGTCCAGTGCATGATCTGTCCCCCTTACCCGGCGGACGCTCTGGCTGCCTCCACCGCTCCTAAGCCCATCAGACCCGGGGGCGCGGCGCCACTCCTCCGGGTGATCAAGCCGGCCCCCGAGCGGGCCGAAGACAGGGCATGATCCTCCGCCGACGGCCGCGCCCGCCCGCTGCGGGCTCGGTCGCGGCGGCCGCAGAAGGCCATTCGGCCCAGGTCGACCGGGCCGTCCGGCCCATGAGCGAGCTGGCCCGCCTCGCTCCGTTGTTCCTGGTGGTGGCGACCGCTCTCTACGTGACCTGCATGTTGGCCATCCAGCGGCCCGACGGCGGAGGCGAGGTGGCGTGGCTCGACCTGTGGTTCCACAACGGGGTGCGGGTGGCGGCCGGGGTGGTGGCCCTGATCGGTGCGTCCCGCTCCGGCTTCGACCGCCCCGGCTGGTGGGTGGTGGGCAGCGCCCTGTCGGTAAACGCCGTGGCCAACATCGTGTGGGTCCAGCTGTTCGACAGCGCCGCCCTCAGCCTGGCCGACCCGCTGTTCCTGGCCTACTACCCCCAGATGTACGTGGCCGTGATCATCCTGGCCCGGCGGCGGGCCGCGTCCCGGGGGGCCGGGCAGTGGCTCGACGGTGCCGTGGCCGGCCTGGGCGTGGCGGCAGTGGTGGCCGCCTTCGTCTTCCCCACCCTGCTGTCGGGGGCATCGGGTAGCGCCCTGGCCATCGCCGTCAACATCTCCTACCCCCTGGCCGACCTCTTGCTGGTGGCGGTTCTCCTGGCGGGCCTGGCCCCGGTGGGTTGGCGACCCGACCGGGCCCTGGCCGTGCTCATCGGCGGCCTGCTGGTCACCACCGTGGCCGACGTCGCCTACCTGCTGCAGTCGGCGGCCGAGACCTACACCGCCGGCAGCCTGGCCAACCACTTCTGGATCATGGGGTACGTGATCACGGCCCTGGCAGGCTGGCTCAGCCCCCGCCAGGTCCAGCCCCGGGCGGCCCTGTCGCTCGGCTCCGGGCTGTTGCTGCCTGCCGCCTCGGCCACCACCGCTGTTGTGCTGCTGGTGATCGGCACCCGCCAGGCCGTGCTGGGTGTGGCCGTGGCCCTGGCCGCCCTGACGTTGAGCGCGGCCGGGCTCCGGGTCGGCTTCGCCTTCGCCGAGCTCAAGTCGCTCACCCTCAGCCGCCTGGAGGCGCGGACCGACGAGCTCACCCGCCTCCCCAACCGGAGGGCCTTCCTCGAGTTGGTGGAACGGTCGGTGGAGACGTTGCGGGACGGGCGGACGTTCTCGGTGCTGCTGATCGATCTCGACGGTTTCAAGGAGGTCAACGACACCCTCGGGCATCACGCCGGCGACAGCCTCCTGGCCGCCCTGGCCGGTGTGCTGCAGGACCACCTCCGCTCCACCGATCACGTGGCCCGGTTGGGGGGCGACGAGTTCGCTGTGATCCTGTGCGACACCGAGCTGATCGAAGCCGAGCAGCGGGCCCACAGCCTGCGCGATGCACTGGCGGCACCGGTGGATGTGGCCAGCATGGCCATCTCGGTGGGGGCCAGCATCGGTGTGAGCAATGCCCCGGACCACGGGGCCGACACGCACAGCCTGATGCGCTTCGCCGACATCGCCATGTACCGGGCCAAGCAGGCCCGCTCCGGGGTCCAGGTCTACGAGCAGCTCAGCGACGCCTCCAACCGGGACCGTCTGGAGCTGGCCCAGGACATCCGTCGCGCCTTCGCCCGGGACGAGATCATCGTCTACTACCAGCCCAAGATCGACCTGGTAGCCGGCCAGGTGGTCGGCACCGAGGCGCTGGCCCGGTGGAACCACCCGACCCGGGGCCTGCTCTATCCCGATGCCTTCCTACCGTTGGTGGAACAGGCCGATCTCCTCCAGAAGCTGACCCGTACCGTGCTCAACAGCGCCGTCCGCCAGCTCGCCGACTGGCAGGCCGACGGCATCGACTGGACGGTGGCGGTGAACATCGCCCCGCCCGATCTGCTCGACGAGTCACTGCCCGATTTCGTGGCCCATCTCCTGGCCCGCAACCACGTGCTGGCGTCGCAACTCGTACTCGAGATCACCGAGGGCTCGCTGGTGGCCGATCCGATCCGGGCGGCCCGCACCGTGCGCCGGTTGCGTGACGCCGGTACCCAGATATCCCTCGACGACTTCGGCGTCGGCTTCTCCTCGCTGGTTCACCTGCGGACGCTCCAGTTCGACGAGATCAAGCTCGACCGTACGCTCGCCGCCGACCTGGAGCACGACGAGCGGGGCCGGGCCATCGTGGGGGCCGCCGTGGGCCTGGCCACGGCATTGGGGATGCGTCTGGTGGTGGAGGGCATCGAGACGATGGCGGGCCGCGACGCGGTGGCCGCTCTCGGCGCCCGTTTCATCCAGGGCTTCGTCTACTGCCGGCCCCTGCCGCCGGCCGATCTCGAGGCCTGGGCTCAGATGTTGTCGGGGTCCCAGATCTGCACGGTCTCGTCGTCGCCGCCCGAGGCCACCCGGCCGTCGGGGAACGAGGCGAGCCCGTACACCGTGCCCTCGTGACCCTCGTAGACCACGGGGTCGGCGATCGAGGTGTCGGGGTCCCACACCTGCACCGTGCCGTCCTCGCCGCCCGACGCCACCCGCCCGTCGGGTAGGGCGGTGAGTGACACCACGTTCGCCGTGTGCCCGGAGAACGTGATCGGGGTGAGGGCGCTGTTCACCGGGTCGAACACGTTGACCAGGTAGCCGTTGCCCACGGCCAGGCGCCCGTCGGGCAGCACGGTCAGGGCATAGGAGTCGCCGCCGTCGTACTGGATCGTGATCGGCAGTGCCGCCAGGTTGGCGGGGTCGACGATCGACACCTTGCCGCCGTAGCCCGACACCGCTAGCCGGCCGTCTTCCAGCACCGTCATGGCCTGGATGTAGTCGGTCACGTTGTTGTAGACCTCGGGCGGGGCGGTGGGATTGTCGAGGTGGTAGAAGAGCACCTGATTGGCGGCGGCCACAGCCAGGCGGCCGTCGGGCACCTGGGCCAGGGCGTAGGGCCAGTCGGGGATGTCGGCGAAGACCACCGGGCCGGCGTCGGGCTTGGCCGGGTCCCACACCCGCACGGTGTAGTCATCGGCGCTGGAGGCGACGCGGCCGTCGCTGAGGGCCACCACCGCCCGGGCCCAGTCGGTGTGGCCCCGGAACACGGTGGCCGGCGACCCCGAGCCGGACGAAGGGTCCCACACGCTGATCTCGCCGTTGTCGCTGGTGGTGGCGAGACGGCCGTCGTCGAGCACGGCCAGCGACCGCA
Organism: uncultured Actinomycetes bacterium; assembly: GCA_902826025.1. GTDB lineage: Bacteria > Actinomycetota > Acidimicrobiia > Acidimicrobiales > SZUA-35 > CADEDH01. The sequence continues at coordinate 45,203 of CADEDH010000046.1, read as the reverse complement.
CCCAATCCGACGAGGTGTAGGAGATGGGTTGGTTGGTTCCTCCGCCGCGGGTGCCCCCATCCCCGCCTCCACCTCCGCCGCCGGTGTCGGTGGCGCTCTTGTTGGCGGCGATGACGGCGGCGATGATGACGGCGCCCACCAGGAACACGCCGAGGCCCACGATCAGGGCGAGCCGACCACCGGACATACCGCTGCTGGCGGACGGCTGGCCGTAACCGGCGGCGGTGTTGTAGTGGGCCGAGGTGTTGTAGCCGACCGGTTGGTTGATGGTGGCCGGCGGGACGGGCCCGGCCGGGCCGGTGCCGAACCGGCCGTCGGGGGTGGAGAAACCCTGGCGGCCGGCGGCGGTGACCGGCTGGCCGGGGGGAACGGAAGCGAACCCCTGCGGCGCGGTGAAGCCCTTAGGGGCGGGTGGTGCGGTGAAGCCCTGGGGCGGGACGGGACGAGGACCGGTGTCGGGGCGGGGGCCTCCGAATCCGGCCGGTGGGGCCGGGCGGGGATCGGCGCCGGGGCCGGTGTCGGGGCGAGGGCCGCTGAAGTTCCGGGGTGGCGGGGGCCGATGGTCGGCCGGGCCGCCCGTGTAGCCGCCCGGTGGGGTGAGCACGGCCTGGTAGGGGGCGCCGGGGGACGAGCCGGAATAAGTGGCGGGGGCGCCGGCGGGGTGGCCCGTGGTGCCGCCTGCCGGCCAGCCGGTGCCGGAGGAGCCGGTTGGCGGTTGCCCCATCGGGGAGACCACCTGGGTGGGGTTGGCCGAGGAGGTGGGCCCTCCGGGGTTGTCGAGCACCCGGCGCATCTCCCGGATCAGCTCGGCGGCGTTCTGGGGGCGTTCGGAGGGCTCCTTGGCCAGGCCCCGCTGGAGCAACTCGACCAGGGCCGGCGGTGCCAGCTCGGTCGCCAGCGGCGGGGGTGGCTGGTGGAGCAGCCGGTACATGAGGGGGCTGAGCGACTCGTCGGTCGGGGCCCAGAACGGGGCGTTGCCCTGGATCAGGGTGTGGAGCGTCGACATCAACGAGTAGAGGTCGGACCGCTCGTCCCGGGTGTTGGCGAAGGTTTCCGGGGCGGTGTGGAGCCAGCTGGCCGTGATGTTGGTGGACGTGGCGCCGGTGGAGTCCCGGGCCGAGGCGATACCGAAATCCGTCAGGCGGGGCTGGTCGCCCGCCATCAGGATGTTCTCCGGCTTCACGTCGCGATGCAGGATCCCCTGGGCGTGGCCGTGGCCCAGGGCGTCGGCGATCGGGATCATGTACTCCACGGCCCGACGCCAGGGGAGCGGGCCCTGCTTCTGCAGGCGGTCGGCCATCGAGCCGCCGGTGACGAGCTCCATCACGAGGTAGGGGCTGCCGTCGGCCGAGTAACCGGCGTCGTACACGGTGACCACGCTGGCGTGCGACGAGAGCCGACCCATGATCTTGCACTCGCGCTCGAATCGCTGCCGGTCCTTCTCGGTGTGCAGCTTGCCCAGCAGCTTGACCGCCACCCGGCGGTCGAAGCGCGTGTCGGTGGCGGCGTAGACGGTGCTGAACCCACCCCGACCGATCAGCTCGACCTCGGACAGGTGCTCGATCCCGAGATCGATCACGTCCCCTACCTCGCTCCTGCCACTGGACCCGGGGTCCTCGTCTCCCCCGCGCACCGTACCGAACCCGATCCGACCGGAACAGGATCGTACGACCCGGCCCCCTTGGGGGATCGCACCCAGGTTTCGTCACGAGTTCGTCATGAGGCAAACCAGCCGGTAGAAGTACCCAGATCCTCAGGTGAGGTGGACCGACTCCAGGTGGTCGAGCAGGGCGAACATCTCGGCTTCGCCCAGGCCGGCGGCAGCCGCCTCCTGGAACGAGGCCAGGGCGGCCTCGGCGCAGCGAACGGGAAGGCCAGCCTCCCGGGCCAGCTCCACCGCCAGCTCCAGGTCCTTCACCACGATCCGCAGGGCGGCGTTGGGGGTGGTCGACTCCCGGTAGCGCCGGGTCCGGTGCTGGTGGGCCACCCCCAGCACCGACGGCCCGGCCCCGCTGGCCGTCATGATCACCTCCCGCAACTGCTCCACCTCGAGGCCGTTGCGGGCCCCCAGCAGCAGACCCTCCATCGCCGTCACCAGGTTGGTCAGCCCGATCAGGTTGTTGGAGACCTTGGCCACGCTGCCCGCCCCCACCGGGCCCAGGTGGAACACGTTGGCCCCGATCGTGTCGAGCACCGGCTTCGCCCGCTCGAAGGCAGCAGCGTCTCCCCCGGCCATCACGGCCAGCGTGCCCTCGTTGCGGGCCCGCACGTTGCCGCTCACCGGGGCGTCGACGAAGGCCACGCCGGCCGCTTCGGCCTGAGCCGCCATGGCCTGCATCACCTTGGGGGCCAGCGTGCTCAGCTCCACGTAGACGGCGGGCCGGGGCCCGGCGCCGAACACGGCCGCCGCCACATCCTGCGACGCCGCCTTGCCCGGGAGCGACACCAGCAGCACATCCGCGGCGGCCGCCGTGGCCACGGCGTCGGGGGCGGCCGCCGCCCCCAGCCCCACCAGTTCGGCCACCGGCTCGGGCCGCAGGTCGCACACGGTCAGGTCGAAGCCGGCCCGGGCCACGTTGGCCGCCATCGGCCGACCCATCCCGCCCAACCCCACCCATCCGATCCGATCGCTCACCGTGGTCTCCTCGTCGTCGTCGTCGCCGACCTCTGTCGTCGGCCTTCTGGTCGCTGTCACCGCCCCCTCGTAGGATGCTCCCACGGGCCCGTACCGGGCTGAAAACGACAGGGGGGAAACCGATGGAGCTCGAACCGATCGCCTGGGGCTACAAGCTGGTGGAGGGCCCGCGCACCGACGCCGAGGGCAACCTCTACTTCACCGACGCCATGGGAGGTGGCGTCTACCTGCGCACCACTGGTGGCACGGTCAGCACGCTGGTGGAGAAGCGCAAGATGGTGGGCGGCCTGGCCCTCCACAAAGACGGCGGGTTCGTGATGACCGGTCCCAACGTCGCCCACTGGAAAGACGGCGAGGTGCGGGTGCTGCTGGAGCGGGACGGCGTGAACTCCTTCAACGATCTCCACACCGATGCCCAGGGCCGGATCTACGTGGGCGCCATCCGCTCCTCGCTCGACGATTTGAAGGCGGAGAAGATCCCCGGCCAGTGCTACCGCATCAACCTCGACGGTTCGGTCGACGAGCTCTACGGCGGCATCGAGGTATCGAACGGGATCGGCTTCTCCCCCGACGGGCACACGCTGTACCACGTCGACTCCACGTCGAAGGGCATCTACGCCCACGACATCGACGACGACGGCAACGTGTCGAACCGGCGCCACATCGGCCGGGCCGCCTTCGAGCGGGGCATCCCCGACGGCATGTGCGTCGACGCTGACGGCAACCTGTGGGCGGCCCACGTGGGTGGCCGGCGGGTGGTGAAGCTGTCACCCACGGGCGACGAGCTCGATGCCATCGCCGTGCCGGCCAAGGCAGTCACCAGTGTCGCCTTCGGGGGGGCCGACATGGGCGACATGTACATCGTCACGGCCGACAACCTCGATGACGACACCAAGGGGGGCACGATCTTCCGCTGCCGGCCGGGCGTCACCGGCGTGCCCACCCCGCTGGCCGCGGTGTAGCCGGGAGGGGGTCGCTCCGATGAGCGCCACCCTCGACGCCCTGGCGCTGCGGCTGTCGATCGAGGAGTTCCTCTACCTGGAGGCCGAGCTGCTCGACGACCACCGCTACGACGACTGGCTGGCCCTCCTGGCCGACGACATCCACTACTGGGCCCCCACCCAGGCCAACCGGCTGCGGCGCGACCGGGGGCGGGAGGCATCGGCCCCCGGTGAGGTGGCCCTGTTCGACGACGACAAGACGACGTTGGGCTGGCGGGTGCGCCAGATGGGGGTGGTCACCCACTGGGCCGAAGACCCGCCGTCGCGCACCCGGCACCTGGTGTCGAACATCCGGATCGCCCCCGGGGAGGCAGCCGGTGAGTACGCCGTGCGCTCGAACTTCCTGTGTTACCGGAACCGGCTGCGCGACGAGGTGGACCTGTGGGCCGGCGAGCGCCACGACGTGCTGCGTCGGGTCGGCGAGGACGGCGGCACCGACGGGCCGGGCTGGCTGATCGCACGCCGGGCCATCACGCTCGACCAGAACGTGGTGCTGTCCAAGAACCTGAGCGTGTTCTTTTGAGCCGACGGGGGCGTCAGCCCCCGGGAGAGGTAGGCAGGCGGATGGGCGCCGACGATACGAAGCTCGAGGACCTGGTCCGCTGGCGGGAAGGGCTGGTGAGCGGCGAGATCTTCGTCGACCCCGGCATCCACCGCCAGGAGACCGAGCGGGTGTTCCCCCGGGCCTGGAACTATCTCGTCCACGAGAGCCAGCTCCGCCAACCGGGAGACTTCGTCACCACCTTCATCGGGGCCGACCCGGTGCTGGTGGCCCGCCAGCGCGACGGCTCGATCGCCGCCATGCTCAACTCCTGCCGCCACCGGGGGATGGCCGTGTGCCGGGCCGACGCTGGCCACTCGAGGGCCTTCACCTGCCCCTTTCACGGCTGGACCTACGACGAGGCCGGCCGGCTGATCAACGTGCCCAACCTGGAGAACGGCTACCGGGGCCAGCTCGACACCGGCGCCTGGGGGCTGACCCCGGTGCCCCGGGTGGAGGGATACAAGGGGCTGGTGTTCGCCACCTTCAGCCCCGACGCCCCCTCACTGGTCGACTACCTGGGGGAGATGGCCTGGTACCTCGACTGCCTGCTCGACCGGCGGGAGGGCGGCACCGAGGTGACGGGCGGGGTACACAAGATCCGCATGCACGGTAACTGGAAGCTGATCGCCGAGCAGTTCGCCGGCGACAACTACCACGCCGGCATCACCCACGCCTCGGCCGCCTCGGCTCTGGCGCCGGTCACCGCCGATCCGGCCGGGGCTACCGACCCGATCTCAGCCGACCCGGTGCCGACGGGTCGGGCCATGCGGTTCACCACCGCCATGGCCCGGCCCGGGCGCCAGTTCAGCCATCGCCAGGGCCATGGCGTGGCCGGGTTCTTCACCAGCGACAAGGCCCTCACCGGCGGCCTGCGCCAGATGGCCCGGGACCAGGCGGTGGTAGCCGACTATTACGAGGCCACCGACGTCGAGGTGACCAACCGGCTGGGGGCGGAACGGGCCAAAGGGCCGTCGGGCACGGCTGGCCTGGTGTTCCCCACCTTCATCTACCTGGCCGGCGTGTTCGGGGCGTCCACCATCGGCGTGGCCCACCCGGTGGGCCCCGAGCACTTCGAGCTCTGGCGCTGGTGCCTGGTCGACGCCGCCGCCCCGCCCGAGGTGAAGGCGGCCATGGTGCGGTGCCACGCCGTATGGCCCCTGGGCCTGGCCGACGCCGACGACGGGGAGAACTGGAGCGCGGTGCAGGCCGCGCTGCAGGGGCCGATGGCCCGGCGCCAGCTGTTCAACTACCAGATGGGCATGGGCTTGGCCGGCCCCGACCCGGTCTACCCCGGCACCGTGTCGCCCGAGCCGATCGGCGAGGAGCCCCAGCGGGCCTTCTACCGCCGGTGGCTGGAGTACATGACGTCGCCCGACTCCTGGCCTGAGGTCGTAGCCGACTGAGTGTCCCCTTCGGGGACCTGGAGTTTCGCTTCGCGGAAACTCCGTGTGTCCCCTTCGGGGACCTGGAGTTTCGCTTCGCGGAAACTCCGTGTGTCACCGACTGGACGGGCGGCCGGTTCAGCCCAGCACCCGGCGGTAGAGGCTGATGAGGCGCTCCCAGTGCCGCTCGGCGGCGGGCTGGTCGTAACACCAGCGGCCGGGGAAGGCGAAGCCGTGGTGGACATCGGGTTGGATCTCCAGTTCGCCGGCCACGCCCGAGGCGTCGAACAGGCGGCGCAGTTCGGCCACCATGTCGGGCGGGGCCAGGTCGTCGTGCTCGGCGCAGCTGATGTAGATCTCGCCCGTGATCTTTCCCAGGTTGAGGTGGGGGCTCTCCTCGGCGTCGGACACGAGCCAGGTGCCGTAGAACGACGCAGCGGCCCGCACCCGGTCGGGGAAGCGGGCGGCGGCAGCCAGGGCGTAGGGGCCGCTCATGCAGTACCCGTGGGCCCCCACCGGGCCGGCGGCGGCCGCCTCGAAGCCGTCGATGAAGGCCAGCATGTCGGCCACGTCGTCCATCACCGGGGGGATCGTCATCTTGGTGCGGACGGCCCGCATGCGCTTGTAGTCGTCGCTGCCCGGGGTCAGCACGTCGGGCCCGTAGTACGTATCGGTCCCGGCCCGGTAGTAGAGGTTGGGCAGCAGCACCACGTAGCCCACGGTGGCCAGCCGCCGGGCCATGTCCCGCAGCTCGTCGCGCACGCCGGGGGCGTCCATGAGCAACAGCACCGCCGGGTGGGGGCCGCCCCGCTCGGGGTGGGCGATGAACGTGGGCATGGCCCCAGCCCGGGTCGGCAGGTCGATCTCGTGCTCGATCATCGGGTCCCTCTCTGGTGCGCCCCGGCGTCGGGGCCGATACGATTCCTGACTTACCTACTCGACTTTTAGGCCGGCTGGAGTCCACCTTGTCTACATCCACCAACCTCAACGACGTCAACCTGGAAGCGGTGGCCGGCCTGGCCGGCAAGGTCCAGGAGAGCCCCGAGGTGGCCGACACGGTGTGGCAGGCCACGGTCACCTGGGACGGCGCCTTCCGTTCGTCGGCCCAGGTGCGGGACTTCGCCCCGCTGGAGTCGGACGAGCCGGTGGGCCTGGGCGGCACCGACACCGCCCCCAACCCGGTGGAGCAGCTCCTGGGCGCTCTCGGCAACTGCCTGGCCGTGGGCTACGCCGCCAATGCCAGCGCCGCCGGGATCGAGATCCGCAGTCTCAGCATCGATCTGGCCGGCGACCTCAACCTGAAGACGTTCCTCGGGCTGGAGCCCGAGGGCAACGCCGGCTACCAGGGCATCAAGGTCGACGTGCATCTCGACGCCGACGCCACCCCCGAGCAGCTGGCCACCCTCCACGAGGCTGTGGTGGGCACCTCGCCGGTGGGCCACACCCTGCAGCGGCCGGTCCCGGTGGACATCCGGCTGGTCTGAGTGTCCCCTGTGGGGACGGCAACCCTACGGGTTGCTCAGAGTTCCGCCTGCGGCGGAACTCTGAGTGTCCCCTGCGGGGACCTGAACTCTGAGTGTCCCCTACGGGGTCGTCCATGCCGTGCGGAGGTGCTCGGCCAGCGAGGCCACGGTGGCATGGGCGTTGAGACCCGAAGGGTTCGGCATCACGTAGGCGGGGCGGCCGCCGATCGAGCGGTCCTGCCAGCCGGCGGTGGCCCGCCGGTCCACGGCGGCCCGCCACCCGCTGAGGCCGAGGAAGCACACCGCGGCCGGCCGCAGCCAGTCGGCCAGCCGGTCGATGCGGGCCAGCCCGGCCGCCATCTCGTCCGGCGTCAGCTCGGCGGCCTGGCGGGTGGCCCGCTTCACCAGATCGGTGAACCCGATCCCGCCGGGTTGGGCCAGCCGGGCCGGGTTGCGGGGGCCGTCGTGGACGCCGGCGGCGGCCAGCGCCGGCCAGAAGCGATTGCCAGGGCGGGCAAAGGCGAACCCGGCGTCGGCGGAGTAGAGCGAGGGGTTGAGACCCACCAGCAGGAGGCCGAGGTCGGGGCCCACCGTGTCGGCCAGAGTCCGGGCCCGGACGGCGTTCAGGATCAGGGCCGGACTGTCCCGGGTGACGGTCACGTCGGTGAACCCGGCGCCGTGGGCCAGGTCGCGTAGCTCGGCCTCGGTCCAGGCCGAGAACAGACGGTGCTTCGTGCCGCCGGCGACCACGGCCAGGTCGTCGTCGGCCCATCGCTCGTCGGCGTGGCCTTCGAACACGATCAGCTCGATCGGGGCGCCGACGGCCAACGTGCGGTGGAGGTCCCACAGCGCCATCGGCAGTGCCGTGCGGGGTGTGTGGACATAGGACTTGGCGGCCCACGCCGCCCCACCGGCCCCGGCCCGGAACGGGAGCGCGGTCAGGTCGGCCCGCACCCGCAGGGCGCCGGGGGCGTGCCCCGGCACGAGGCGGAGCATGGCGTCGGCGGCGTCGAGCGCCACCAGGGGCGAGCCGAGGAAGGGCCCGTACCAGCCGGGCCCGCAGCCCAGGTCGAACCGGGCCCTTCCCGGTTCGGCAGCGGCCGTCAGCGCTTCGGCCCGAGCCGCGTAGCCGGCGGAGCGGTTGGCCCGGTACAGCTCGGCCCCCGCCTCGTACAACTCCATCGTCTCCCGGTCCATCCCCATGGAAGCCCAGTCAACCAGAGCCGGCTCCCCCCGGTCCGCGTCGCAGCGGGGACGGTTCGGTCGGGGGCCGTTGGGTACCGTCGACGGGAGCGGCCATGACCTCGTCTCCCACCGCCACCGCTACCGGTCCCTCCACGGCCGGCTACACCGAGCCGGACGGCGGCGGTCGAGAGCGGCGGCGGCTGAGCGCGATCGACGCGGCCCGGACTCTGGCCATCCTCGGCATGTTCGTGGCCCACGTGGCCGGGTCGGCGGCCGACCGGTGGACGTTCCTACGGTGGGTGGACGGCTACTCGGCCGGCGGCTTCGTGCTGCTCGCCGGGGTCTCGATGGGCCTGACCCGCCGCCTGTCGGTGCCGGGTTGGCGGGCCTGGCCACCGCAGCTGGTGCGGTCGGCGCTGCTGTTCGCGCTCGGGGTGGCGCTGGCTCGGATCAGCTTCGGCCCGGTGGTGATCCTGGGTGTCTATGCCGTCGTCTTCCTGGCGGCCCTACCTTTCCGCCGCCTCGGCGGCCGGGCCCTCGTGGTGATCGGGCTGGTCCTCACCGTGGTGTGGCCGGCGGTGTCGCTGTGGCTGCGGACGCAGGTGCTCGACGGGTCCGCCGTCGAGGCCGGCTACCACGTGACCTGGACCATGCTCAGCGGGCCCCGGCCGGTAGCCACCGTGGCCAGGACCCTGCTGCTCGACGGCACCTACCCGGCGCCGACCTGGCTCTCGCTGGCCCTCGTCGGCTGGGGCGCGCAACGTTGCGGGCTGGTCCGCCCGGGGGCGCTCGGGCGGCTCGCCGCTGCGTCGGCGGTGATGCTGGCCCTCGGATTCGGCGGGTCGGCCGCCGTCGAGGCAGCCACCGACGTCCGGGCCGAGCTCGTCGACCAGGCGGCCGCCGATGCCGCCGCCCGGTCGACGGCCGGGGGCGATCCGGCGTTCGTGCCCTCGTTCGACAACGGGACCGGTGTGCCCGTGTCGTCCGAGGCCGAGGTCCTGCTCACCGCCGGCCACCACACCGGTACCACGTTCGAGCTGTGGCAGATCCTGGGCGTCACCGGGGCCGCCCTCAGCGGGTGGGCGGCGTTGGAGCGGTGGGTGAGCCGGGCCGTGGTGCGGGAGGCGGCGTGGCCCGGGCGGATCCCACTCACGGTCTACTCGGCCCATATCGTGGCCGGCTGGCCGATGGCGAAGTGGGACGTGGGGTTCGGCCTCCGCCCCGTTGCTCAGGCCCTGGTGCTGATGGCGTTCCTCACCGGCGCCTTCGTGCTCGGCTGGTTGTTCCGGGCCCGGCGGGGTCCGTTGGAGTGGGTACTCCACCGGGCCGCCCAGGCTGTCACACCACCCGGCTAGTCTCGGTCCATGCCTGCCCTGCAGTTCGACGAAGACCAGCCGGTCCTCGACCCGGACACGTTGAAGGTGCCGGAGAGCGCCGCCCATCGCCAGGCGATCGATCTCGTCGGCCTGGCTGTCACCCATACCCTTGGCTCTCAGGTCCAGGTGTTCCGGGACATGAACTGGTACCCCACCGACGGCGGCGGTCCGGTGGCCCCCGACCTGATGGTGCTGCCAGCGGGAGCGATCGAGCCGTCGCCCACCTCCTATCGTCAGGACCAGACGGGAGGCCCACCTCCGCTTGCGGTGGTGGAGGTGCCGTCGGCCAGCGACACCTATGTCTCGCTCCGGACCAAGGCGCTTCGCCTGCACCAGCTGGGGGCGGTGGTCTACCTCGTGATCGTCCAGTCTCCCGGCCAGGCCGTCCTGCGGCTCGGCCCGGGTGATCGTGAACCGCAGCCCTGGGCCGGTCAACCGATGGAGGAGCTGGGCGATATCCGTCTCAGCTTCGAGGTGGGCGACCTGGTACTGGAGACCCCAGGTGGGCTGCGAGGCACGAGCGATGCAGACCTTCTGGACCAGGTCCGACGCCGTGCTCTCGAGGCCGAAGGCCGTGCTGAAGCGGCCGAGGAGCGGCTGGCGGCGCTCGTCCGCCAGATGGAGGCTGCGGGGATCACGCCCGAGTTCGACCCGCCCGCCGCTTCAGGCTGACGGCGTTTCGGGCGCTCAGCCCGGAGGTTCCTCCAACCGGAACGGCGTGGCCGGCGCCCCGTGCTCCAGGATGTGGGTGAGCAGCTCAGCCAGGTTGGCCGGACGGATGATCTCGGTGGTGGACTCCAGATCGGCCATCGTCCACCATCGGTGCCCGGCGTAGCCTTCGGCCAGGAGCTGGTCGGGGGGCAGCCCCGGTGCCACCTCGAAGGCGTGGCAGGGCACGAGGAACACCAGCTCCTCCTGGCCGTCGAAGTCGGGCGAGATGCCGGGCGCAACCACCCGGCGGTGCCACACCGGCGGGCCCATGAACACCTGAGGCACTCCGGTCTCCTCGGCCAGCTCCCGATGGAGGGCGGCCACATGGTCTTCGCCCGCCTCGATGCCGCCCCCGGGCAGCACCCAGCCGGTCCAGTCGGGGTACTCCAGGCGGATGAGCAGGACCCGGTCGGCGGGATCGATCATGAGGCCGCGCACGGCCTGGCGGAATCGGAGACGCGGGAACACGCCACAGTTCTAGCGGTTCGTGCCATCCCGGAGCGAGCCCGTTCCCGGCGTGGTGGAATGGCGGTATGGACGTCTCCGGCGTGTACCTCGAGCTCTACGGTCGTATCCCGCCCCTGGCTGAGCGGGCGGTGAAGGACCTGACCCCGGCCCAGCTCTCCCAGCTCCCGGCCGACGGCACCAACCCCATCGGCTGGCTGGTGTGGCACCTGGCCCGGGTGCAGGACCACCACATGGCCGAGCTGATGGACGGCCCTCAGATCTGGGAGCGCGGTGACTGGGCAGCGCGGTTCGGCCTCACCCCCGACCCGGCCAACATCGGCTACGGCCACCGCCCAGCCGACGTCAGCGCCGTCCAGCCCGACGGACCGGACTCGCTGCTCCGGTATCTCGACGCCGTCCAGGCCCGCACCGTCGACTACCTCCGCACGCTCGACGATGCCGCCCTCGATCGCATCGTCGACCGTCGCTGGGACCCGCCGGTCTCGCTCGGCGTCCGTCTCGTCAGCATCGCCGACGACTCCCTCCAACACGTCGGCCAAGCCTGCTACCTGCGGGGGTACTTCGGGTGGTAGGCCGAAGGGTGATGCTGCGGGTGGTAGGCCGAAGGGTGATGCTGCGGCTGGTAGGCCGAAGCGTGACCTTCAGCGGGAGCGGAACATCCGGTCGAAGTTGGGTTGGCCGGTGGCGGCGGTGACGCCGCCGTCGACCACCAGCAGGTGCCCGGTGATGTAGCTGGCATCGGCCGACGCCAGGAACGTGATGGCGCCGGCGATCTCGTCGGGCTGGGCCGGCCGCTGCATGGGGATCAGCCGTTCGTACTCCTCGGGCCAGCGGTCCAGCACCCGGCGCAGCATCGGGGTGTCGACCCCGCCGGGGCACACGGCGTTGATCCTCACGCCCTCGGGGGCATGGTCGATGGCCAGGTTGCGGGTCATGTTGGCCACCGCCCCCTTGGCGGTGTTGTACGCCACCAGGCCGTAGTCGCCGTACAGGCCGGAGATCGAGCAGGTGTTCACGATGTTGCCGCCGGTGGCCCGCAGGTGGGGGATGGCGTGCTTGGCCCCGAAGAACACCGAGTCGACGTCGACCGCCATCACCCGATGCCACTGCTCGGCCGTGATGTCGGGCGCCAAGCCGTAGTGGCCGATACCGGCGTTGCTCACCAGCACGTCGAGCCGGCCGTGGGCGTCGACGGCCAGGGCGATCAGGGCGGCCACCTCGTCCTCCTGCGCCACGTCGGTGGTGCGGGTTCTGACCGACGCCCCGGCCCTGGTCAGGTCGTCGGCCATGGCGGCCAGGCCTTCGGCGTTGAGGTCGGCCAGCACCAGGGCGGCGCCCTCGGCCGCCAGGCGGCGAGCGGTGGCGGCCCCGATACCGGAGGCGGCGCCGGTGACCACGATGACCTTGTCGGCGAAGCGGTTGGGGTAGGCGATCATGCCGTGCACGGTAGTGAGGTGCCTCCTCCCGGCGCAGGTCGCCGCAGTTTGACGGCGGCGACCGGGCTGCGCCACGGTCGCCTGATGGAGCAGCTCCGCCAGCCCGTGGCCACGGGCGACATCGCCGGCACGTTCGACCCCCGGTGGCGCCCCGTCGTCGACCGCTTCGCCGCCAACTTCGCCGAGCACGACGAAGTCGGCGCCTCGTGTTGCATCGTGCACGACGGCACCACCGTGGTCGACATCTGGGGCGGGGTGGCCGACCCCGAGACCGGCCGTCCGTGGGAGGCCGACACGATCTCGGTCGTCCATTCCTGCACCAAGGGGGCGACAGCGCTGTGCGCCCACGTGCTGGCGTCCCGGGGCGAGCTCGACGTCGAGGCGCCGGTGGCCGAGTACTGGCCCGAGTTCGCCGCCAACGGCAAGGCCAAGGCGACCGTGCGGATGATGCTCGACCACTCGGTGGGCGTGCCCGTTTTTCGGGACCGGGTGGAACGGGGCGAGCTGTACGACTGGGACCGGGTGATCGGCCGGCTGGAGGCCGAGGCGCCGCACTGGGAGCCGGGCACCCGCAACGGCTACCACATGCTGAACTTCGGCTGGACGGTGGGCGAGCTGGTGCGGCGGGTGTCGGGCCGGTCGCTGGGCACGTTCTTCGCCGAGGAGATCTGCCGGCCCCGGGGCATCGACTTCTGGATCGGGCTGCCCGAGAGCGAGGAGGCCCGGGTGGCGCCGATGATCCCCTACGTCCGGGCCAAGGGCGAGCCGCTGTCGGCCTTCGCCGTCGACGTGGTGCAGGACCGCAGCTCGATCCCGGGCCTGGCCATCGCCAACATCGCCCGTATGGAGATGAACGCGCGGGAGGCCCACGCCGCCGAGATCGGCGGGGGAGGTGGCATCACCAACGCCCGGGGCCTGGCCGGCTTGTACACCCCGCTGGCGGCGGGCGGCGGCGACCTGGTCGACGCCGGCACGCTCGATCGGATGCGGGCCGTGTCGGTGGCCACCAACGACGACGCCGTGCTCCGTATCGCCACCCGGTTCGCTCTGGGCTTCATGGTCACGATGGACAACCGGGGCAAGGCCGAGACCGACTCGGTGATCCTGGGCGACCGGGCCTTCGGCCACGTGGGCGCCGGCGGCAGCATCGGCTTCGCCGATATCGACCACGGCCTGGCCTTCGGCTACTCCATGAACCGCATGGGCCCCGGCATCCTCCTCAATGAGCGGGGCCAGGGCCTGGTCGACGCCGCCTACGACGTCGTCGGCTCGCTGTAGCCGCCCGCTCTGCACGCGAGCTGGCGGGGTGGAAATCGCGACATGGCTGGGTTCTGCGTCGCGAGACCTACGGAAGTCGTCGAGAACGTGACGCAGATGGCGGGTGGGGCGCGGTTTCCACGCCTCGGCGGCAGCGGTGCGCTCGGGGCCAGGGGCCCGATCAGGCGGCGGGGTTGACCATGGTCGGTGCCGGGGCGGTGCCGGCGTTGTCGAACCGGGCAGCGTCACCGGCTTCGGTATCGGCCATGACCTCGGGCTTGGCCAGCTGGCGCAGCACCCACACCGCCACCAACAGCGACGCCACCCCACCCACGGCCACGCCGGCCCGGGCCCCGAAACGCTCGCCGATCCAGCCCACGATAGGGCCGCCGATCGGGGTGCTGCCGAGGAACACCACGGCCGTCAGCGACAGCACCCGACCCCGCATCTGGGGGGCGGCCAGCAGCTGGATCACGGCGTTGGATCCCGACAGCAGGAACACCATGGCGAACCCGGTGGGCACCACGGCGATGGCGGCCAGCGTGGTGTTGGGGGCGTAGGCCAGGGCCATCGTGCACACCGAGAGCCAGATCGCCGCCTGGGCCAGGAACTTGGCCCGGATCTCGGTGCGCCGGGCCACTACCAGAGCACCCAGTACCGAGCCCACGCTCATCATCGAGTACAGCATGGTGAACGTGCCCGACCCGCCGCTGAGCGAACGCTCGGCCAGCAGCGGCAGCGACACCTGGTACTCGAAGGCCAGCGTGCCGATCACGGCCAGCAGGATGAACGTGAGCCGCAGCTCCCGGTTGGCCCACGTGTAGCGCAGGCCCTCCACCAGCTGCCCTTTCTTCCGAGGCACCACCGGGGGCGAGCGCAGGGCCGACCGGTCCATCAGCAGCAGGGCGGCCAGGATGGCCACGAACGTGACGGTGTTCGTGAGGAACGCCCACTGGGGACCGACGGTGGAGATCAGCACACCGGCCACGGCCGGGCCCACCACCCGGCTGCCCGTCATCAGGGCGCTGTTGAGGCCCACGGCGTTGGCCACGTCGACCTGGTCCACCATCTCCACCACCAGCGCCCGCCGGGCCGGGTTGTCCATGGCCGTGATCACGCCGTACACGGCCGACAGGGTGTAGATCACCGGCAGGTTCAGCCGGTCGGTGAACGCCAGCACGGTGAAGGCGGCCGCCACGATCAGGAACCCGATCTGGGTGACGATCATCAGCTTGTGCCGGTCCACCCGGTCGGAGACCACGCCGCCCCAGGCCCCGAGCACGAGCACGGGGAGAAATTGGGCGGCGGTGGCCAGACCCAGGGAGAAGCCGTCGTCGGTCAGCTTGTAGACGACCCAGATGATGGCGATCGACTGCATCCACGTGCCGGCCTGGCTGACGAGCTGGCCGGCGAAGAACAGCCGGAAGTTGCGGGATCGGAGAGAACGGAAGGTCTGGTTGGCAAATACGGCAACGGCGTTCATGGGGCCGGTCTTCTCGTCGGTTCGGGCGCCCGGGGGAGCGGGGAGCGGGTGGGCGCGGGGCTTGTCGGGGGAGTGGCCGCAGCGTCGGGGCCGGGGGCAGGGGCGCCGTCGGGGTTGGCGATCGCCTCCAGCAGCTCGACGGCCCGGGCCAGGTCGGCCTGTTGGGTGTCGTCGAGGTGGGCCAGGCGGTCGACCAGCCAGGCGGTGCGGCGGGTGCGGCTCTCGTCGAACTGACGCTGGCCGTCGGCGGTGAGCGACACGAGGATCACCCTCTTGTCGTCGGCGCCCCGCTGGCGCTGGATGAGGCCGTGTTCGTCGAGCCGGGCCAGCAGCTTCGTGATCGTGGGTGGCGCCACCTGCTCCCGGGCCGCCAGCTCGCCCAGCGGCAGGGGGCCGTGGAGGGCGATGGTGGCCAGCACCGACTGCAGCGTGGGCGACAGGTGGGGCCCCGCCTGCTGGCGGAGCTGGCGGGCCAGGCGGGCCAGCGCGGCCCGGAGGCGGGCCGCCAGCTCGAGGTCGACATCGGCATTGGCATCGGCGTCTGCGTCAGTCTCGATCTCAGGGCTGGGGATGTCGCTCACGAGGGCCACGATCCCACATTAGTTACCCTGGCGAACTAATCCTCCGTCGTTCGGGTGCCATGGGGCACACAACCCAGCGGGGCCCACCGCGGCCGGCGCTGGAGCCGGCCTGAGGGGGGCCGGTAGGGTACGCCGATGAACGATCCGACGACGGCCGATGCCCTGGAGCAGGCTCTTCTCGACGGGATCGCCGCACTCGCCGCCCCCAGCGACGACGGTGGCGACCCCACGGGGCTCACCAGCCTGCGGGCGCTGTTCCAGGCCCAGTGTCTCAGCCGCCACTGCGATCTGGCGGCCCGGCGCCTGCGGGCCGAGGGGCACGGCTACTACACGATCGGGTCGGCCGGGCACGAGTCGAACGCGGCGGTGGCGCTGGCCACCCGCGCCACCGATCCGGCCCTCCTCCACTACCGGTCGGGTGCGTTCTACATCGCCCGCTCCCAGGGGTCGGCCTCCGCCACCGACCCGGTGGACGACATCCTCACCGGCATGCTGGCCCTCACCGACGAGCCGATCGCCGGCGGCCGCCACAAGGTCTTCGGCCACCCCGACACCGGCGTCATCCCCCAGACGTCCACCATCGCCAGCCACCTCCCCCGGGCCATGGGCGTGGCCTTCGCCATCGGCCGGTCGGCCAAGGTGAACGAGCCCCTGTGGTGGCCGCCCGACGCCATCACGGTGTGCTCCTTCGGCGACGCCTCGGCCAACCACTCCACCGCCCTCGGCGCCATCAACGCCGCCTGCCACCTGTCCTACCAGGGACTGCCCGTGCCCCTGCTGCTGGTGTGCGAAGACAACGGCATCGGTATCAGCGTCCGCACCCCCAAGGGCTGGATCGAGGCGTCGTACGCCAACCGGCCCGGCCTGCGCTACGTGGCGGCCGACGGCGACGACCCCTCGGCCCTGCTCGCCGTCTGCCGGGACCTGGTCGACTGGATCCGCCGCTACCGGCGCCCCGCCTTCCTCCACCTGCGCACGGTTCGGTTCCTGGCCCACGCCGGCACCGACGTGGAGCTCGGCTACCGGTCGTCGGAGGAGATCCGGGCCGGGTTCGAGCGTGACCCCCTGCTGGGCACGGCCCGGGCCCTGGTGGCGGGGGGCATGACCGCCGACGATGTGATCGGCGAGTACCGCCGCCTCGGTTCCTATGTGTCGTCCCGGGCCGGCGTCCACACCCGGCGGGGTCGGGAGTTGGCCACCGCCGAGGAGGTGATGGCCCCCTTGGCGCCCCGGCCCGAGCCGCCGGTGGCGTCGGCCCCGCCCGAGCCGTTCCCCACCGGGAAGGTGGAGGGCGGCTCCACCCTCGCCCAGGCCATCAATTCGGCCCTGGGAGACCTGCTGGAGGCCGAGCCCGGGGCCCTGCTGTTCGGCGAGGACGTGGCGGTGAAGGGCGGCGTCTACGGGGTGACCAAGGGCCTGCGGGGCCGGTTCGGCGCGGCCCGGGTGTTCGACTCGATCCTCGACGAGCAGTCGATCCTCGGGGTGGCGCTGGGGGCGGCCGTGAGCGGGCTGCTGCCGGTGGCCGAGATCCAGTACCTGGCCTACCTCCACAACGCCGAGGACCAACTGCGGGGCGAGGCGGCCAGCCTCCAGTTCTTCTCCCAGGGCGCGTACCGCAACGGGATGATCGTGCGGATCGCCGGCTACGGCTACCAGAAGGGTTTCGGCGGACACTTCCACAACGACGATTCGATTGCCGTGCTGCGCGACATCCCCGGGATCGTGATCGCCTCGCCGTCCCGCCCGGCCGACGCCGCCGCCATGCTCCACTCGTTGGCCGAGAGTGCCCTGGTCGACGGCACGGTCGGCGTGTTCCTGGAGCCGATCGCTCTCTACCACACGGCCGATCTCCACACCGGGGGCGATGGGGCGTGGCTGGAGGCCGTCGGCCCCCAGTCGCTGGGGGAGGCGGCCGAGGCGGCCCCGATCGGCTCGGTCCGCAGCTACGGCCCGCCGGGCGCCGCCAATGCCAGCGCCGACGATGACAACGATGCCGACGTCACGATCGTGACCTGGGGCAACGGTCTGTGGATGTCGTTGCGGGTGGCGGCCCGGCTGGCCGCCGAGTCGCCCGCCGGCTCGGACGACGGCCCTGTCCGTTGTCGGGTGATCGATCTGCGGTGGCTGGCGCCGCTGCCGATCGACGCCGTGTTGGCCACGAACCCGAAGCGTGTGCTGGTGGTCGACGAGACCCGCCGCACCGGCGGGGTGAGCGAGGGGGTGCTGGCCGGTCTGGTCGACCGGGGTTACGCCGGGCCCATGGCCCGGGTGACGTCGAAGGACTCGTTCGTGCCCCTGGGCGACGCCGCCCGCCTCGTGCTGGTGAGCGAGACCGAGATCACCGAGGCTGTGCATGCTCTGGCCGCCCGTCCCCTGTCCGGTTCCGGTTGATCGATCAGGCGGCGCTGGGTGGGCGGAAGGTGCGGCGGTAGGCCTGGGGCGAGGTGCGCAGTGCCTGCTGGAAACGGAGCCGGAGGGCGGCGGCGGTGGCGAAGCCGGAGCCCCGGGCCACCAGCTCCACAGGATCGTCGGTCGTCTCCAACAGGCGTTGGGCCAGGGCCGTGCGTTGGGTGAGCAGCCACTGGTGGGGGCTGGTGCCGGTGCGGGCCTTGAACTGACGGGAGAACTGGCGGGGGCTGAGCAGGGTGTGGGCGGCCAGGCGCTCCACCGGTAGGTCCTCGTGGAGGCGGGCCGAGGCCCATTCGATGGTGGCGGCCACCGGATCGTCGGCCAGGGCGGTGATCCTGGTGTCGAGGGGCAGGGCCACGAACTGGGCCTGGCCGCCGTCGCGATGCGGCGGCACCACCATGTCGCGGGCCACGGTGTTCGCTATGTCGGCCCCGAAGTCCCGCCGGATCAGGTGGAGCGACAGGTCGATGGAGGCGGCGGCACCGGCCGAGGTGAGCACATCGCCATCGTCGATGTAGAGCACGCACGGGTCGATGCGGACCAGCGGATAGCGGCGGACGAATTCGGCACCGGCGTTCCAGTGGGTGGCGGCCGGGCGGCCGTCGAGCAAGCCCGCTTCGGCCGCCACCACTGCGCCGGTGCAGAACGTGACGAGGCGGGCGCCCCGCTGGTGGGCCCGGCCCACCGCGTCCACCAGCTCTTCGGATGGGCGGTGGTCGATCGAGCACCAGCCGGGGATGAGCACGGTGTCGGCCCGGCGCAGGGCGTCGAGCCCGTTGTGCACGGTCATGGTGGCGCCTCCGATCCGTACCGGCTCGGCGCCGGGAGAGCACACGGTGTACCGGTACCAGGCGGGGTGGAGTGAGCGCCGGTCGGCGCCGAGGAAGTCATAGGCCACCGCCGGCTCCAGGGCGCTCATGCCGTCGACCAGGATGGCCACGATCCGGTGCCGGGCCGGCGTAGAACGGGGTGGAGGGGTCATGTCCTGATCTTCGCGCTCGACGTAATTCAAGACAAGGTCTGGTTTCTTGCCATCGATGTCTTTCGAGACGCTGGTCCGATGTCGGCAGCGGGCGGACCATGGTGTGTCATGACTGGAATGTGAGCGACCCCGGCAGGGCTCGCCGTCTACGCTCCGGCCATGACCCGGGACGAGATGTTCGCAGCGCTGGCGGTGCAGCGGCGGGCGCTGTGCGACCAGTTGGAGGGGCTGTCGGCTGAGCAGTGGGCCGCCCCGTCGTTGTGCGCTGGCTGGAGCGTGGCTGACGTGCTCGGCCACCTCGTCTCGCTGTACGACGTGCCGATGTGGCGCTTCGTGGTGGGCACGGTGGGGATGAGCGCCTTCCACCGCCGGGTCGACGGCTTCGCCCGCGACTACGGGCAGCGGGCCCCACAGGAGTTGCTGGTCATGTACCGGCGGATGGCCGACCTGCGCAAGGCGCCGCCGATGATCGGGCCGATCGCTCCGCTGAGCGACGTCGTCATCCATGCCCTCGACATGGGTCGGCCGCTCGGGTTGGCACCGGTGCATTCGGCCGATGCCGGCCGGGCAGCGCTGGACGCTCTGAGCCGGGGGTTGCCCGGGTTCAACTCGAAGAAGCAGGTGCGGGGGCTGCGTTACGAGGCCACCGACCTCGACTGGTCGGCGGGCGAGGGGCCGGAGGTGCGGGGATCGGCCGGCGCCCTGCTCTTGGTGCTGGCCGGGCGATCCGCCGCTCTCGCCGATCTCGAGGGCGACGGCGTGCCGGTGCTCACGGCCCGGGCTGCCTGAGGGGGCCGTGGCCAAGGGGAACCGCAGCTGTGGGGACGCCCGACGGGCGGCAGACGTCCAACGACGGGTGCCCCGTGGTCGGCGCTGGGGACGGGCAGGATGGTGGCATGGCATTGAGTGGGAAACGGGCGCAACGTCGGGGCCGGCTGAGGTCGGTGGGAGGTGGAATCGACGATGGCTCGGCGGCCGTGGCCGGTAGCACGGGGGTGACGAGGTCCACCGCCGTGGCCGGCAGCGCCAGCGTCGTCTCCAGTGCCGGCGTCGCCGGTAGCGCCGTGGTGGCGGGGAGCGTCGCCACCGCCGGCAGCGCAGTGGTGGCGGGCAGTGCTGCGACGGCCGGGAGTGCGGTGGTGGCGGGGAGCGCGGCCACCGCCGGGAGTGCGGTGGTGGCGGGCAGCGTGGCCACGGCGGCCAGTGTCGGGGTCCTCGGTAGTGCTTTCACGTTCTTCGGCGCCGGCATCGTCCGGTGCGTGGCCACGCTGGGTTGCGTCCGCTGCCGGGGTTGCGTCGGTTGCGTGGGATGCGTCGACTGCGTGGGGTGCATCGGCTGCGTCGGGTGCGTGGGCCTGCGGGGGGCCGTGGGCCAGCGTCACGTGGGCGCCAGGCGATGATCGTGCGGCGGGAGCGGCCCGCCGACGCGCTCGGCGAGCCGCTCGGTGCTGACCTCAGTGCCTGGGAACCCTCGATCCGGGGCGTGTTCCGCTACGCCTTCCCCGTCGACGACCTGGGCTGAGCGATCGGGATCCGACCCTGACCCCGGACCCTGACCCCCGACCCTGACCCCCGACCCTGACGCTGCCAGCCGGGTTTCAGGGTCGGATCCGGGCGACGCCCGATACCGCCCTGCGGCCAGCGGGCGCACGATGACCACATGAACGACACCATCGCCAACCCGAACCCCAGCTCCACCCCCGACCCCGTCACCTCCACTCCCGGCCCCGCTCCGGCCCCCGCCGGCCCCCGGCCCCTGCTTCGTGATCCGAACACCCGCCTGGGCGGTGTGGCCTCCGGTGTCGCCCACTACCTCGGCATGGACGTGGCCCTGGTGCGGCTTCTGTTCGTGGTGTTCACGCTCATGGCCGGGTGGGGCATCGTGGCCTACGTGGCGGCCTGGATCATCGTGCCCCAGGCCCAGACCTGGCCTCCGGTGTGGCCGCCGGCGCCTCCCGCACCCCCGGCCGCCGTTCCCGCTCCTCCTTCCGCTCCCGCCTTCACCGCCGATCCGGCCAGCGCCTGACCCGGCCTGGTATCCGAAGCCGGGCGGTGAGGGCTGCCTGATTCAGCATGGTCCGGCCTCAGGTCGATACGTTCTAGGGCACTGCCCGACCCGACCGACCCGCTGTTCGACGTCATGTATCAATGCCGGGCCATGCGTCGGCTCCGCCCCGATCCGGTGGAGGAGGAACTGCTGGTCCGGCTGGTCGACGCCGCCCTGCACGGCCCGTCCGGCAGCAACGCTCAGAATTGGGCCTTCGTTGTCGTGCGGGACGCCGACCAGAAGCAGCGGGTGGCTGAGCCCTACCAGCGGGCCTGGGCCTTCTACCGGTCCACGATCGCAGCGGCGGCGTTGCGGCCCCACGAGGACGCCGACCGTCGGGAGCGTATGGAGCTGGCCGGTGACCACCTGGCCGAGCATCTGGCCGAGGCGCCGGCCATCGTGTTCGTCGCCGTCCTGGCCGACAAGGCGTTCGACCGGGCGCTGCTGTCGCCGTCAGGGCTGCGCCAGCTCGTCCGTCACACGGGTGTGCGGTCCTCGCTGCGTTTCCTGGCGGGGGGTCGGCGAGGCTCGGCCCTGGCCGCCGGCTCGACCGCCTACCCCGCCGTGGTGCCCGTCGGGTATCCGGTGGGGCGCTTCGGCCCCGTCACCCGGCCCGATCCTCGCACCGTCCTTTCCTGGGACCGCTGGTCTCCTCGCCCGGGATGCGACACCGGTGGCTGCACGGTCGCCTGACCCTCAGGCGTAGGCGTGAGACGTGTACATGTCCTTGTCGCGGTCGTAGTCGAAGCGTCGGGTCAGGCCGAGCGACTCGATCGTCGCGATCTGGTGTTCGAGTTTCTCGTTGGTGACGATCACCGGTCGCTCCAGCGACCAGTCATCCCGGAGCCATTGGAGCACAGCCGAGAGCAAGGAGCGCTCGAACCCGTCCGCCCAGGTCGAGACACGAACCCAGAACGAGACCGTGGCGTCGATCGACGGCAGGTCGGTGCCGTCGTACGACGTCACCGCAGCGGTGCCGTACATGCGGTCGTCATTGGGCAACAGGTAGATGCAACCGAGCACCTGGGTCTCGTCGTGGTTCATGACGGTGTACGTGTAGCGGGACCCGTTGCGATGAGCGGCGTCCATCTTCTCGAGATCTGCCAGGTTGTCCTCGACCGAGAAGTCCTCTGGCGGATACGGGGGATCCTGCTCCCAGTGGTAGAGGAACTCGCGGCTCGACATCACCGCCTCATGATCGAGCACGACATCGGAAGGTACCAGTGGTCGGACGATGAACCCGTCTCCGGTGAAGCCGTCTGCCGGTTCGATGCCCTGCTCTCGAAACCCCATGCGCACCACAGTGACACGTCGGCGATCCACGAGCGCGCCGCTGAGCACGTGACTCGTGGGGGCGACGTGTGGCCGAGCGACTAGCCGTGGCTGGCGTCGACGATGCAGAATCGGTTTCCTGCAGGGTCAGCGAGGACGACAAAGTCGGGATCGCTCGGATAATCCCAGGCGACTCGCGTCGCACCCAGCCCTACAACTCGAGCGATCTCGGACGCCTGCTCGGCCGCATCATCGACAATCAGGTCGAAGTGGACACGCGGGTGCTCCTGTACCTGAACGAAGGACCGATGCAGCGCGACCCTGGTGCCGATCCGATCCGGCGGGACCAGGATCGTGAAGCCGTCAGGTGAGCTTGGAAACGTCACCGCTTCATAGCCGAGCACTCCAACCCAGAACGCAACGGCACGCTCGACGTCCTCGGCCCCCATCACGATCGTCCCAAGCCGCAGCACGACCGGAATCATAGAACGAGTGCAGTTGCGCGCCGATGACGGGCCTGGCAGGCGGCCGGTGTCCAGGCTGCGGCCGGCTCTGGGGTAGGAACGACCACCGGGTCAGGTCCGTTGGGTGCCGACTTTCAGCTCCCGCCAGGGCAGCTCGCGTGACACGTCGGGTTCCTTGGGGAGGCCGAGGACCCGTTCGCCGATGATGTTCTTGTTGATCTCGTCGGTGCCGCCGGCGATCGAGGCCGACGGCGTGAACAGGCCGTACTTCTGCATCACACCCCGCAGTGGTGCGTCGTCGCCCATGAGCTGCCCGTAGGGACCCTGGATCTGCCAGGCCAGGTCCCGCATCTGGCGGGCAATCTCCGAGCCCATCAGCTTGCCGGTGGACGACTCCGGGCCGGGCTGGCCGCCGGCGGCCAGCGTCGCCTTGGTCCGCAGCCCGTTGTAGCGGTGTAGTTCCCGCAGGATGTGGACCCGCATGAGCGCCTGGCGCAGCACGGGGTCCTTCGTCGCTCCGAACGTCTGGGCCTGCTCCATCAGGTGACGGAACACCCCGCCGCCCATGGCCAACGCCATACCGTCGTCGGCCACTCGGGACTTCTCCTCGGCCACCACCTCGGCGATCGTGGCGTCGAGCCGGGGCCGGCCCACGAACGATCCGCCGCCACCCATGGCCGCGTTCTCCGAGTCGCGCTCGTTCATGAGCGTGGTCATCGTCACCCGCCAACCCTCGCCCAGGCTGCCCAGCAGGTTCTCCACCGGGATCCGGGCCTCGGACAGGAAGACCTCGTTGAACGTCTCGTCGCCGCTCATCTCCTTCAGAGGACGAACCTCCACCCCGGGCTGGCGCATGTCGATCAGGAAGTAGCTGAGGCCCTTGTGCTTGGGCTGGTCGGGGTCGGTGCGGGCCACGAGGATGGCCCAGTCGGCGAACTGGGCCCCGGTGTTCCACACCTTCTGCCCGCTCACCACCCACTCGTCGCCGTCGCGCTCGGCCCGGGTGGCCAGACCGGCCAGGTCGGAGCCCGCCCCCGGCTCGCTGAACAGCTGGCACCACACCTCCCGCCCGGTCACGATGCCCGGCATGAAGCGGGCTTTCTGGTCGTCCGTGCCGCAGGCCAGGATGGTGGGGGCGGCCAGGAAGGTGCTCACCCCGCTGGGCGGGCCGTAGGCGCCGGCCGCCCGCAGCTCCGCCCGGACCACCTTGGCGTCGTCGCTCGACAGACCCCGGCCGAACCACTGGCGGGGCCAGGTGGGGAACCCCCAGCCGGCGTCGGCCAGGCGCTGCCACCAGTCTCCGAGGGGGAGCTGATCGCTCCAGTTGTCGGCCAGCCAGGCCCTCACCTCGTCCCGCAGAGCGCTCGCATCAGCCATGGCGGGATTGTGGCACACCGCCCGGAGGCGGCCCCAGCCCCGGCGTGCCACAATCCCCGGTCATGCACCTGTCCTGCGCCTTTCCTCCGATGCCCGATACGGCGGACCACATCGAGCTGGCCGAAGAGCTCGGTTACCACCGGGCCTGGGTGTTCGACACACCGGCCCTCCAGCTCGACGTGTGGATGACGCTGGCTCTGGCCGCCACCCGCACCAGCCGCATCGGGCTCGGCCCCGGGGTGCTGATCCCCAGCCTCCGCCACCCGATGGTGACGGCCTCGGCTATCGCCCACCTGGTGGACCTGGCGCCCGGGCGAGTCGAGATCGGGGTGGGCGCCGGCTTCACCGGCCGCAACGCCATGGGGCAACGTGGCCTCAAGTGGGCCGACGTCGAGGCCTATGTCCGCACCGTCCAGACCCTGCTGGCGGGCGACGTGGCCGAGGTCGACGGGGCCGCGGCACAGATGCTCCACTGGCCCGGGCAGGCTCCGCCCCGCCCCATCGAGGTGCCGTGGCGGTTGGCCGTGATCGGCCCCAAGGGCATGGCGGCGGCCCAGAGACTGGGCGCGTCGATCTTCACCAGCCGCCCGTCGGTCGGCTCCAACTACGAGGGCTACCCAGGGGTGACGGCCATGGTGAGCGGAGCCGTGCTCGACCCCGGCGAGCCGATCGACTCGCCCCGCATGCTGGCCACGGCCGGCCCCGGCGTGGCCATCCTCTACCACCTGGCCCACGAGCGGCGAGACGGGTCGGTCGCCCAGATGCCCAACGGCGAACGGTTCGCCGAACTGGTGGCGGCCGAGCCCGAGGGGCTGCGTCATCTGGCCGTCCACCGGGGGCACTTGTCGCAGCTCAACGACATCGACCGCCAGGTGCTCGGCCCCGAGATGCTGGCCCGTTCAGCTCTGGCCCATCCCGCCGCCGACGTGCCGGCCTGGCTCGAAACCTATGCCGCCATGGGCGTCACCGAGGTGGCCTACGAGCCGATGGGCGACATCCCCGAAGCCCTCACCCGGCTGGCCCGGGCCGCCGGTCTCTGAGGCCGCAGACCAGCGACCGGCGACCACATTTCCGGCAATTTCTTCTGCGTCGCGAAATCCCGCCCGTTCGAGATTCTGCGTCGCGAATTCGACGGATCTCGGAGGTTTCGCGCCCTCGGATCGGGCCTCAGGCGGTGAATCGCGTCGTCGGTTCGCCTGTGAAACGCTCCGGCCCGCTTGGGGTCGCGTTCCGGCTGTCACAACCCACGTCTAGGGTGACACCCATCGGCTGACCCGCTCCCCGGGCCCTCCCGGCAGCGGATGGTCGGCCCCTCTTCCCCCGACAATCGAGGCGTCCGGCGGCCGGTTCCGATCCCGTGCCACCGGCGGAGCCGGGCCCCGCCCGGTAGTGAGGGGAGACAGCCGCGATGCTGTGTCTGTGGAGCGTGAAGGGCGGTTCAGGGTGCACGGTCACCGCCGCCACCATCGGGCTGCTGGCGGCCGACGAGGGCGACACCCTCCTCGTCGACCTCGCCGGAGATCTGGCTCTCGTCCTGGGCGCCACGGCGTCCGAAGCGGCGGCGGCGCCGGGGGCGGCCGGACTGGGGTGGGGTGTTGCCGGTTGGTTGTCGGCACCCCATCCTCCACCCGATGCCCTGAAGCGGCTCGAGTGCCCGATCACGCCCCGGCTGGCGCTCCTTCCGCTCGGCCAACCGGGCGCGGCCGAGGGTGAAGCCCGGACCGAGCGGGAGACCCAGGGCGACAGGTCCGGCTCGGCCTCCTGGCCGGGCCCGGCGGGCCGGCTCTCGCTCCTGGCCCGCCTCCTGGCCCGGGAGCGCAGGACGGTGGTGGTCGACCTCGGCCTCGGCGCGGCGCCGACCCGGGAGGTGGCCGGAAGCCTCACACCGCCCTGGGTCGGCTCGGCCCTGCCGTCGTTCCTCGATGACCCGGCTGCCACGTCGCTGCTGGTCACCCGACCCTGCTACCTGTCGCTCCACCGCGCCGCCCATGGCCGCCGGCCGGACGGCATCGTGCTGGTCGACGAGCCGGGCCGGGTCCTCCGTCCGGCCGATGTGGCCAGGGCGCTCGACGTTCCCGTGCTGGCCTTCGTTCCGTGGGAGGCGGCCGTGTCCCGGGCCGTCGACGCCGGGCTCCTGGCCCAACGGGTGCCTCGGGCCCTCCAGCCGCTGTGGTCGATCATCCCTGCGGCGGAGAACCGTCGATGACGGCACCAGCCGCCATCGACGGGCTGGAGCGCTGGTTGCAGGACGTCGTCATCGACCATCCGGACGCCAAGCGGGCCCAGCTGGTGGAAGCGGTGCGCCAGGCCGACCCCCTGCTCGACACCGTCACCGTCGACACCCTGGTGGACCGGGTGCGGGGCCGGGCCCGTACCGACGGGCTGGCCGCGCTCCAGCCCCTGCTCGACGATCCCAGCGTCACCGAGGTCATGGTCAACGGGCCGGGCCCGGTCTGGGTCGACCGGGGCGGGCGCACGCAGCCCGTAGACGTCAGCCTCGGCCGCCACGACATCGGCCTGTTGATCGAGCGGATCCTCGAGCCACTCGGCCTCCGGGTCGACCGCACCAGCCCGTGGGTTGACGCCCGGCTGCCCGACGGGTCCCGGGTGAACGTCGTGGTGCCACCGCTGGCCGTCGATGGCCCGCTGGTGACGATCCGCCGCTTCGCCTCCCAACCGGTGCCGTTGGCCTCGTTCGGCCCGCCGCCGGTGGTCGCCCTCCTCGCCCGGGCCATGGCCGAGCGGCGGACCATCCTGGTGGCGGGAGCCACCGGGGCGGGCAAGACCACGCTGCTCAACGCCCTCGCCGGCGAGCTCGACCCCGACGAGCGGGTGATCACGATCGAGGACACCGCCGAGCTGCGCTTCCCTGGCCGCCACGTCGTGCGCCTGGAGGCCCGCCCGGCCAGCAGTGAGGGAGTGGGAGCGGTCGACCTGCGGGCGTTGGTCCGCAACGCGCTACGGATGCGGCCCGACCGCCTCGTCATCGGCGAGGTGCGGGGCCCGGAGGCGCTGGATCTGGTGTTGGCCCTCAACACCGGCCACCGGGGCTCGCTGGCCACCTGCCATGCCAGCGGGCCATCGGGGGCCCTTCGCCGGATCGAGGCGCTGGCCCTGCTCGGTGGGGTCGATCTCCCGGCCGGGGTCCTACGCTCGCAACTGGCCGACGCGCTCGACCTGATCGTCACCGTGGCCAGGGTGGCCGACGGCTCCCGCCGGGTCACGGCCCTCACCGGCGTGGGCGATGGCGACGCCATCGAGCCGGGCCAGCCGATCCCCATCGAGACGGTGTGGGCCCGGCCATGAGGGAAGGGCGGCTGCTGCCGGTCGGAGCGCCACCCACCGGTTGGGCCCGACCCGGGGTCACGGCGGTGGTGCTGGCGCTGGCCGGTGCGGGTGCCGGCCTCCTCGCCGGTAGCCCGACCCTGCTGGTCGGTGGGCCGTTGGTGGCGGGTTGTGCCTGGCACTGGCGTCGGGTGGCTGCTGCCACCGCCGGGCGCAGCGCCGCCGCCGACCGCACGATCGAGCTGGTGGCGATCCTGCTCCAGCACCTGAAGGCGGGCAGTTCACTGTCCCAGGCACTTCGGGCCGCCACCCCGGGTCCACAGCCCGGCTCCGGCCCTACCGGCCCCGGCCTGGCCCTATCCGGGCCTGACGCGGTGCTGGCCCGGATTCGGGCGGCGGCTGATGCCGGCGCCGGATTGGAGATGGCGCTGGCCCGGGTGACAACCGGCCAGGCCGGGTCGGGCCCGGCCCTCGCCGTCGGCCCGGATCGAAGCGGTGCGACTCTCCTCGTTCGCACCCTGCTGGTGTTGGTGCAACGGGGCGGGCCGGCACTGCCCGCCCTGGAGCGCCTCGACGACACGCTGCGATCGGCCCGCTGGGTTGAGCAGGAAGCGGCGGCCCAGGCCAGCCAGGCCACCGCCTCGGCCCTGGCGCTGGCCGTTCTTCCTGGCCTGTTCGTGGCTGTGCTGGCCCTGCTCGACGCCGACCTGGCCCGGTTCTACGCCTTCCATCCGCTGGGCGCCACCTGCCTGACCCTCTCCGCCCTGCTGGCCTACACCGGCTGGTGGTGGATGCACCGCATCGTCGCCGCCTCGCTCGGGGTGCCGTCATGAGCCCGTCGGTGCTGCTGTTGCTGACGGCCGCCGTCGCCAGCGCGGCGGCTGTGGTGCCCGTCCGTCGACGGCAGCGCCGGAGGGTCGCTGCCCAGGCGCTGTCCGCTGCCGCTCCGGCGGCGCTCGACCTGTGCGCCGTGGTTCTCGGCGCTGGCGGCACCATAGGCGACGCGGTGGCCGCCCTGGCCGCAGCCGGCCCCGAACCGGTGCGGACCGTTGCCGGCCGGTCGTTGGCTCGGGCCGCCGCCGGTGACGGGCTCGATCTGGCCCTCCGGTGGCTTCAGGCCGAGCTCGGGCCGGCCCTCCAACCCCTCTCCGGCGCCCTTCTCCTGGCCCAGCAGCAGGGTGGCCCCGTCGGCCTCACGCTGGCTCGGCTGGCGGCCGAGGCATCGGCGGGGCGGCGCCGGCTGGGGGAGATCCGCGCCCGACGCCTGCCCGTCACCCTGCTTGTGCCGCTCGTGACCTGCTCCCTGCCAGCCGTGATCGTCGGCGCCGTCGTGCCCCTGGCCGTCGTCGCTTTCCGTCAGATCCGGCTTTGAACCGGCCCGGACCCTTCCTCCATCCGCAACCTCCAACCGCACGAAGGAGCAGTCAGCCATGGCCGCCACCACCCCCGAACCCACGCCCACCGAGGACCAACGGCCCTCTCGATCCCACCCCGCCCGCCGCTCCGAACGAGGACAGGCCACCGCCGAGTACGCGCTGGTGATGCTGGCTGCGGCCGCCATCGCCGGGCTGCTCCTGGCGTGGGCCGCCTCCACCGACGGCATCGGTCGCCTGCTCGACGCCGTGATGCAGTCGATCATCGACGATGCCGGGTGACCGGCCTCCGGCTGGAGTCGGGCCCATCATCATCCCAGCCGGGCCACCCATCCCAACGGGGCCAGGCCACGGTCGAGCTGGCCCTGCTGCTGCCGGTGGTTGTCGCCGTGCTGCTGGCGGTGGTGCAGGTGGGCCTCGTGATCCGCGATCAGGTGCTGGTGGTCCACGCCGCCCGGGAGGCGGCCCGGGCCGCCGCCGTCGATCCCTCCATCGGTGCCGCCCGGGAGGCGGCGGT
The DNA here is from genome assembly GCA_902826025.1 of uncultured Actinomycetes bacterium. Classification (GTDB taxonomy): domain Bacteria; phylum Actinomycetota; class Acidimicrobiia; order Acidimicrobiales; family SZUA-35; genus CADEDH01. The sequence goes on along the minus strand of CADEDH010000046.1, from coordinate 15,955 downwards.
CTCGGCCACGGGCCTCGAGCCGGGTCGTCTCCAGGTGACCCTCGGCCCGCAAAGGGGCTCGGGCGAGCGACTCACCGTGACCGTCAGCTACTCCGCCCCCACCCGGGTACCGATCGTGGGTCCACTCCTGGGCGATCTGCACCTCCGGGCCGAGGTCACCACCCGGGTCGAATGACCGGCCGGCCGGCGGATCGGGCAGTGCACTCAGAACGGCTCGGCGTCACCCAGTGTCGTACGCACCAGGGCCAGCGCCGCCCACCGGTCGAGCGGGTCGTTGCCGTTGCCGCACTTCGGCGACTGCACGCACGACGGGCAGCCCGAGCTGCAGCTGCAGCGCTCCAGCACCTCGGCCGTGGCCGCCAGGTGACGGTCGGCGGCGGCGAAGGCCAGGTCGGCCACGCCCACCCCTCCCGGGTACCCGTCGTAGATGAACACCGTAGCGAGGCCCTCGGGGCCGCTGGCCGTGGACACCCCGCCCACATCCCACCGGTCGCAGATCGTGAACAGGGGCAGGATGCCGATCGCCGCGTGCTCGGCGGCGTGCAGGGCCCCCGGCAGGGCGTGGGGCACCACGCCGGCCGCCATCACCACATCAGGCTGCCAGTCGTACCAGATGGCCGTGGTCACCAGTTCCTGGGGCGGCAGCTCGAGGTCGTGGCTCGACAGCAGCATTCGGGTCACGGCCTCCTTCCGCTGGTAGCCGGTCACCGTGGTCGTCACCCTCACCAGGCCCAGGTGGAGGCGGGCGGCCCCCACCAGCTTGGTCCGAGCGGTCTCCAGCACCTCGATGTTGATGTCGGAGCGGGCCTGGGTCCAGGTGGAGCCGTCGTCGGTCTGCACCCGGGCCACCCGGGCTGTGAGATCGAGGTCGGTCACCCGCCAGGGCTGGCCGCGGTGCAGGTAGATGGCGCCAGGGTGCACGATGCTGGCGGCCCGGCTGTCTTCCACCGTGCCCACCAGGCCGTCCTCGCCGTCGAGGATGCGGATCTCGCCGGTGGACGCCGACCGCAGCCCGATCCGGTTGAACGGCACGCCCCGGCCGTTCCACACCGCCTGGGGCTCACGGAGACGGCCCGGCCGCACCCGCAGCTCGTCGGCCAGCACCGAGCGGTGCACACCGTCGTCGAGGTCGTGCCACCATCGGTCGTCGTGGGGTTGGAGCGGGGCCTCGTAGGCGGCGCACCCCAGATGGGGGTCCCGCACGTTCGGGTTCTCCACGTTCACCACCACCGGCTCCGGCGCCCGGGCGAACAGGTCGGCCGGGTGATTGACGAACCACTGGTCGAGCTGGTCGTCGCCCGCCACCAGCACGGCCAGCGACGGCCGCCCCGACCGGCCCGACCGTCCGATCTGCTGCCACAGCGAAGCGATCGTGCCGGGGAACCCGCACAGCACGGTGGCGTCGAGCCCGCTGATGTCGACGCCCAGCTCGAGGGCCGAGGTGGTCACCACCGCCCGCAGGGCCCCGGCCGCCAGCTCCCCCTCGATCTCCCGTCGCTCGGCCGCCAGGTAGCCCGACCGGTAGGGGCGCACGGCGCCGGCCAGTTCCGGCGGCAGGGCCCGGGCCACCCCCAGGGCGACCCGTTCGGTCAGGGCCCGGCTGGCGCAGAAGCTGATCACCCGGTGTCCGTGGGCCACCAGCTCGGCCACGGTGCGGATCGTCTCGGTGGCCGGGCTCTGGCGGGCAGTGCCCCGGTCTCGCTCGTCCCGGTCTCCCTGAGGGCTGTAGGGCGAGGCCACCAGGGCCGGCTGCACAATGGCGATGCTGCGCTCGCCGCAGGGCGAGCCGTCGTCGGTGACGGCCACCACCGGCTTGTGGCAGAGGTCGGCCGCCAGCCGCTCGGGCTGGCCGATGGTGGCCGAGCAGAACACGAATGTCGGGTCCGAGCCGTAGCGGTGACACAGGCGCCGCAGCCGGCGCAGCACATGAGCCACATGGGTGCCGAAGATGCCCCGCAGCACGTGGAGCTCGTCGACCACCACGTACTCCAGGCGCTTGAGGAACGTGGCCCACTTGGCGTGGGTGGGCAGGATGCCGTGGTGGAGCATCTCGGGGTTGGTCAGCACCACGTTGGCATTGGCCCGGGCCCACGAGCGTTCCTCCCGCGAGGCGTCGCCGTCGTAGGCCACCGCTACCAGGCCGGGCACGGCGAGCTGGCCGAAGCTGCGGAGCTGGTCTTGAGCCAGGGCCTTGGTGGGGTAGAGCAGGAGCGAGGTGCCGGCCCGGAGACCCGTCACGATCGACTCGGCGATGGGCAGCTGGTAACACAGCGACTTGCCCGACGCGGTGCCGGTGGCCACCACCACCGAGTGGCCGTCCCGCACCAGGTCGATGGCGGCCGCCTGGTGGCTCCACAGCCCGCCGGGCGGTGCGCAGTGGGCGATGGCGGCCGGGAAGGGCCGGGCCAACGGCGCCGTCCTTGCCGGTCGGGCGGCCTGGCGCTCCACATGGACCAGTCGCCCGTCGGCCGCCAGCGCGTCCAGCACCGCCTCGATCGACTGCTCCAGGCTGTCGGCGGGTGGGGCCGGGCCGCAGGCCGTCTCCGCATCGACGACAGCCGTGTCCACCCGGCCATACTAGCCACACTCGCACAACAGTTCGGGTCTGGGCAGCCCTGCCCCCTCATCGAGCCGTCGGGCCATGCCGATGGGACGAGATGGCTTTCCCGGCTCCGGAGCAGCGGCCCCGCCTCCTTCCCGTGTTCCCACCCGGCCGGGCCGCGGCCGAGGCGTTTGTCACCACCCACCTGGCCCACCTGGTCGATCGGCGGGCCGCCGCCAACCAGCCGCTCTCCTCCGCCCGGTTCCGGGGTGGCCAACGAGCGGCCGACGAGGCGCTGGCCCGGTTCCGGGTCGAGGGCTACGAGCGGGGGCTTCACCTCGCCTATCCCCAACGCGACCGCATCGGGTCGGCTCTGTCGCCCTGGATCCGCAACGGCCTCCTCGATCTCGGCCGGGTGTGGGACCACGTGGCGGACGGGCCGGCGGCCGACGTGGCCGCGTTCCGCCGGTCGCTCCTTCGCCTGGAACGGGCCCGGCTCCGCTACGCGGCGGCCGCGGTGTCGGGCGCCGCCGCCCCGTTGGCGGCCATCACCGGCCGTGCCGTCGGCCCCGCGCCCGGTGTCGCCGGGCTCGGCGTGGGCTGGGACCGGCAGATGGCCTGCGTCGACGTGGCGCTCGACGAACTGGCCGACGACGGCTGGCTCCCGGCTCTACCTCGCCGCTGGCTGGCCCAGTGGTGCGACGGCGCCTCCGACGGCGACCTGTTCCGACATCTGCTCGACGGCACCCGGGCCGTCACCCCGCTGGCGTGGGCCGCCGCCCGGACGGGACGCCCTGTGTCCCGCTGGCAGGTCGAGCGTCACGCCGCCGGGCTGTGCGCCGGTTGTGATCTGGTCACCGCATGCCCCGTCGATCACGAGCTGCCCACCCTTCTGGCGCCGGTGGCAGGCCCGGCCGCGGCCGATCCGGCTGCCAGCGATTCAGAGGGCGGGATCGACGACGGCGGCCCGCTCCCTGCCCTCAGCGCCGATGCCCTCGGGCCCGACGCCGCTCTGCTGCGGGACGGCGAGGCCCCAGAGGTGGTGTGGCTCACTGCCGAGTCGATGGGCGACGCCGATCCGGCGCTGGCCGCCCATCCCGACCTTCCGGCCGTGTTCGTGTTCGATGAGCCGCTGCTGGCCCCGCTCCGGCTTGCCCCTCGTCGGCTGGTGTTCCTGGCCGAGCACCTGAGCGACCTCGCCACCCGCCGCCCGGTGGAGGTGTGGCTCGGCTCCCCGGCGGCCGTCCTCGCTGATCGGGCTGTGGCTGTCACCTTCACCCCGGTACCTGGTTGGCACCGCCGCCAGGCTGTGATCGCACCGGCGGCCGTCCATCCGTGGCCCTGGTTGGGCCGCCATCTCCTCGCCTCTGGAATTGGCCATCAAACGGCAAATGCCATCGGTGTAAGCAAAACTGGGGGGAGTCAGTTTCCTCATCCGCAACCCATTGACCAGCAGCAACCACCAGCCACAGAATCGTCAACTGGTCGTAACATTGGGGCACTGGTGTAGATTTGGTGACAATGGATTCTGAGCTCTCCCTTGCTGAATCCAACCTCGTCGAGATCGAGATTCCTTCTCGCGTCGACATGGTGGCCGTGGTGCGGATGATCGTTGCCGCCGCCACCAACGCGGTGGACGCCATCCATGGCGATCGGCTCGACGATCTCCGCTGGGTCACGTCCGAAGCGACAACCAACGCCATCGAGGCCAACCTTCAGCACGCCGACGACGGTCGGGTGCAGGTTCGCTGCGAGGTGGCCGAGGGTTGCGTGAAGCTCGCCGTGAGCGATCAGGGTCCGGGGATGCCGGCGGTGGCCGCGGTGGCCAACTTCGCCGACCACCGCCCCCTGTCGGCCGGGTCGCTCGGGATCCCGCTCATGAAGCACTTCTCCAGCGCCTGGTCGTACCACTCGGGGCTCGGTGGCACCACGGTTCAGATGGAATTACATCAGTAGCAGATCGGGCCCCGAGCAGGCCGACCTACTGCTGAGTAGTTCCTTGTCCGAACCAAATTGCCGAGGATGTTGGCAAAAGGGGCCTACATCTTCCTAGCCTGCCGAACGTGGCCCAACCGCTCGTCATCGTCGAGTCGCCTGCCAAGGCGAGAACCATTCGGGGCTACCTCGGCGACGACTACATCGTGGAATCGTCGATCGGTCACGTCCGTGATCTGCCCAAGACGGCCGCCGAGGTCCCGAAGGAACACAAGTCCGAGAGCTGGGCCCGGCTGGGGATCGACGTCGACAACGGCTTCAAGCCCCTCTACGTGGTCACGGCCGAGAAGCGGGATCAGGTCCGCAAACTGAAGAGCCTGATGAAAGACGCCAGCGAGCTGGTGCTCGCCACTGATGAGGATCGCGAGGGGGAGGCCATCGCCTGGCACCTGCTCGAGGTGCTGTCGCCCCG
>CADEDH010000046.1:8789-10906 GCA_902826025.1 uncultured Actinomycetes bacterium | reverse complement strand
CGGGAGCGGATGGCGTTCCGCTCGGCCAACTACTGGGACGTCACCGCCACCTTCCGGGGTGAAACCGGCGCCGGTTCGGGCGACAACGCCGACCAGCAGCGCCCCTTCACCGCCATGCTGATCGAGCTCGACCGCCGCCGCATCGCCACCGGGCGGGACTTCGGCTCAACGGGCACCCTGCAGCGCGACGAGGTCATCCACCTCGACGAGGCCGGTGCCCGAGGCCTGGCCGACGACTTCCGCGACCGCCCGGCCACCGTGGCCAGCCGGGAGGCCAAGCCCTACCGCCGCCGCCCGGCCGCCCCCTTCATCACCTCCACCTACCAGCAGGAGGCCAGCCGCAAGCTGCGGCTCTCGTCGGCCCAGGCCATGCGGGTCGCCCAGGGGCTCTACGAGCGGGGTTACATCACCTACATGCGGACCGACTCCACCACGCTGTCGGAGACCGCCGTCAACGCCGCCCGCAGCCAGATCGAGGAGCGGTTCGGGCCCGAGTACCGCCCGGCCCAGCCCCGCACCTACGCCTCCAAGGTGAAGAACGCCCAGGAGGCCCACGAGGCCATCCGGCCTGCCGGCGACCGGTTCCGCACCCCCGAGGAGGTGTCGGGCGAGCTGTCGACCCAGGACCTGGCCGTCTACGAGCTGATCTGGCGGCGCACGATCGCCTCCCAGATGACCGACGCCACGGGCGAGACCGTGACCCTCCGGCTGGCGGCCGACAGCGCCTCGGGCCGCCACGGCCTGTTCTCCACTTCCGGCACCATGATCACCCACCAGGGCTTCCTGCGGGTCTACGTGGAGAGCGCCGACGAGGGTGACGAGAGCGACGACGCCGACGAGCAGCGCCTGCCGACGCTCAACGACGGCGACCGGGCCCGCCTGGTGGAGATCCAGGCCGCCGGGCACGACACCCAACCCCCGGCCCGCTACACCGAAGCGTCGCTGGTCAAGCGGCTGGAGGAGCTGGGGGTGGGGCGCCCGTCCACCTACGCCGCCATCATGGGCACGATCCAGAACCGGGGCTATGCCTGGCGCAAGGGCACCGCTCTGGTGCCGAGCTTCCTCGCCTTCGCCGTGGTCACCCTCCTGGAGGAGCACTTCCCCGACCTGGTCGACTACGCCTTCACGGCCCAGATGGAGGCCGACCTCGACTCGATCGCCAGCGGCACCGAAGAAGCCGTGCCCTGGCTCACCCATTTCTACTTCGGGGTCGAGGACGTCCCCGGCCTGCAAGCCAAGGTGAACGAACGCCTGGGCGACATCGACGCTCGGGCCGTCAACTCGATCCCCATCGGCCCCGACTCCAACGGGGTCCCGATCGTGGCCCGCGTGGGCCAGTACGGGCCCTATCTGCAGCGGGGCGACGACACCAAGTCGATCCCCGACGACATACCGCCCGACGAGCTGACCCCGGCCCGGGCCGAGGAAATCCTGTCGGTCCCCGACGAGGTGGTGCTGGGCGAGCACCCGGAGACCGCCCTGCCCGTGGTGGTGAAGGACGGCAAGTACGGGCCGTACGTGCAGATGGGGGCGTACGACGACGAGGCCGACATCCGGCCCCGAACGTCGTCGCTGTTCAAGGACATGGACATGCGCACCCTCACCCTCGACCAGGCGGTGCAGCTGCTGCGCATCCCCCGGGTGGTGGGTGAGGACCCCGCCAACGGGCTGGAGATCGTGGCCCGCAACGGCCCCCACGGCCCCTACATCGAGCGGGGCGTCAAGGGCGACGAGGCCTACGACACCCGCAGCTTCGACAACGAGTACGACCTGCTGACGATGGACGTCAGCCAGGCCATGGCCCTGTTCGCCGAGCCCAAGCGCCGGCGGGGCCAGCGGGCCACCGGCCCGCTCAAGCGGCTCGGAGTCGATCCGGCCAGCGACCGGGAGGTCGTGGTGCGCTCCGGCCGTTTCGGCGACTACGTGACCGACGGCGAGGTGAACGCCAGCCTCCAGCAAGGCGACTCGGTGGAGCGGATCGACATCATGCGGGCCTCCGAGCTGCTGGCCCAGCGCCGGGAGAAGCTGGCCCTCGACCCGCCCAAGCCCCGGGCGGCCAAGAAGGCGGCCGGCGCGAAGAAGGCCGGCGGCGCCAAGAAGGCGACGGCCAAGAAGGC
>CADEDH010000046.1:0-8689 GCA_902826025.1 uncultured Actinomycetes bacterium | reverse complement strand
GCCAAGAAGGCGACGGCCAAGAAGGCCGGGGCGAAGAAGGCGACGGCCAAGAAGGCCACCGGCGCCCGACGGGCCCCGAAGTCGGCCGGTTAGCACCCCGGTGGCCACCTACATCGCCTTCGAGGGCGGCGAGGGCTCGGGCAAGAGCACGCAGGCCCAGGTGCTGGCCGACCGCCTTGGTGCAGTGCTGACCCGGGAGCCGGGCGCCACCGCTCTGGGGGCCAAGCTGCGGGCCCTGCTGCTCGACCCCGGTGAGGCGCCGGTGTCGCCCCGGGCTGAGACCTTGCTGATGGCGGCCGACCGGGCCCAGCACATGCACGAGGTGGTGGAGCCGGCTCTGACGGCCGGGCGCCATGTGGTCTCGGACCGCAGCGTGTTCTCCTCGCTGGCCTACCAGGGCGGCGGTCGCCAGCTCGGCGTGGACGCCGTGTGGCGGGTCAACGACTGGGCCCTGGATGGTCGCTGGCCCGACGTGGTGGTGTTCCTCGACATCGACCCGGCCGACGCCTCGGGCCGGCTCGAGCGGGCGCTCGATCGCCTGGAGCAGGAGGGCGACGCCTTCCACCAACGGGTCTGGGCCGCTTACCGGGAGTTGGCCACCGAGACCCGGCGCTGGGTGACGGTGCCCGCCGCCGGCTCGATCGAGTCGGTGGCGGCGGCTGTGTGGGCCGCGGTCGAACCTCGGCTGACCTGAGCCGCCGGTAGGGTGCGATCGATGACCGGGGTGGATCCGTGGGTGGGGGTGGTGGGCCAGGAGCAGGCCCGGAGCATCCTGGAGGCGGCGGCCCACCAGCCGGTGCACGCCTACCTCTTTCTGGGTTCGCTGGGGTCGGGCTCGTTCCCCGCCGCTCTGGGTTTCGCCGGGCTCATCCTGTCGGCCGAGCTGCCCGAGGGCGACCCCGGGGCAGAGCGGCGTCTGCGTCTGGCGCTGGAGGCCCGCCATCCCGACGTGATCGTGGTGGAGCCCGAGGGGGCGACCCTGCGGGTCAACGAGGCCGAACAGATCATCCGGGCCGGGTTGCGCTCCCCGGTGGAGGCCACCCGCAAGGTGATCGTGGTGCGGGGGGTCGACGCCATCGAGGAGAACGCCATCGGCAAGCTCCTCAAGGTGGTGGAGGAGCCGCCCCCGTCCACCGTGTTCGTGCTGCTGGCGGAGGAGATCCCGCCCGAGCTGGTGACGATCGCCAGCCGGTGCGTGACGGTCGACTTCGTGCGCCTCACCGACCCCCTGGTGGAGGCGGGCCTACTGGCGCGGGGCGTGGAGCCGGAGCGGGCCCGGGTGGCGGCCTTGGCCGCTGGGGGCGATTTCGAGCGGGCCGTGCTGCTGGCCACCGACGATGGGCTGGCCGTACGGGTGGCGCTGTGGCGGGAGATCCCCTACCGGCTCGATGGCACCGGCAGCACGGTGGTGCAGCTGGTCGACGAGCTGCGGAGTGGGATGGACGGCGCCCAGGGCCCGCTGGAGGCCCGTCAGCGCCGAGAGCTCGAGGAGTTGGCCGAGCGGATCGAGCGGCTGGGCAAGCGGGGCTCGGGCGAGACCGAGCTGACCGCCCGGCACAAGCGGGAGATACGCCGGCTTCGCCAGGACGAGCTCCGGTTCGGCCTGGCCACCCTGTCCCGGGTGTACCGCGACCGGTTGGCGGCGGCTCCCGACCCCCGGGCCGACGAGGCCCTGCGGCTGATTCAGCTGGCGGCCGAAAACCTGATCCGCAACCCCAACGAGGCATTGATGCTGCAGGATCTTCTGCTGCGGGTGGGAGCGGCCGGAAGGGCCATCGTCGTGGGGGCCGCAGGGGGCTGATCCTGTTCCGGTTCATCCCGGCCCTTGTCACGTTTCCAAGATGGTGCTAGTAGTACTAGTACTATGCAATGGACCATTGACCACCAGAGCCGTGAGCGACTCCAGGACCAGATCGCCGGCTGCGTCCGTCGCGGTGTGGCATCGGGCGAGCTGGAGATCGGCGAGCAACTGCCTCCGGCGGCCGAGTTGGGCGAGGCCCTGTCGGTCGACCGGAACACCGTGCTGGCCGCCTACCGGCAGCTGCGAGACGAGGGCGTGCTCGAGTTCCGCCGGGGCCGCGGGGCCCGGGTGGCCTCGACCGGGCCCGAGCTCTCCTCGATCACCGAGGCCGCACGCAACCTGCTGGCCAGCCCCCCGGCCCAAGGGCTCGGTGCCAACGACCTCATCCGCATCATCAAGGAGCTGACATGACCTCGCTTCCGATCACCGGCCTCGGCACCACCTCGATCTACACCGGAAGGGTCACCAACTGGCCCATGGCCATCCTCACAACCCTGCTGGCGCTGCTGATCCTGCCCATGGGCCTGATGTCGAACGAGAACGGTTGGGGGCTGGCGGGGCTGGCCCTGACATTGCTGCTGGTTGCGGTGGGGATCGTGCTCGAGATAGTCACGGGTTCCAGCGTGCGGGCCACCGTCGGCCCCAATGGCGTGGCCATCCGCTGGGGCCTGGTGGGCTGGCCCCGCCTCAGCTACCCGCTGGCCGACATCGTGCACGCCGAGGTGATCGACCTGAGTTGGTGGTTCGTGTCATGGGGGTTCTGGTGGACGCCGAGGCGGACGTGCTGCACCGTCCGCAGTGGCCCCACGCTGCGCCTCGTGCTCCGCAACGGCCGTACGGTTACGGTCACGGTGCCTGATCCGACCGCAGCCGTGACCGCCCTCAACGGAGCCCGGGCTGCCCAGGCCGGCTGATGGTCGGCCCGGCGGCTGCTGCGGCAACGGGAATCGGGCGCCCACCGGGCGTCGGGCCCGCTAGAATCGTCGGCCGTTGCCCGAATAGCTCAGTTGGTAGAGCGACGCATTCGTAATGCGTAGGTCTGGGGTTCGACCCCCCATTCGGGCTCCAGGTGCTTGCGCCGCTGACCAGGGGAAACAGGTGTCGTAGCTTGGAATGGCCGCACCGCTCGGGGCAAGAACCCAAGAGAAACCCAAGAACCTGGCCGTGTAGCCGGCGAGCTGGGCAGCGCAGGACTGACTCGCCGCTACGGCCAACGTCGTTGCCCGGCTCGCATCGTCGCCAGGCTCAAGGGAATCCGGCTCCTGGCAGAGGTGGCGCTTGCGTGAATCAATCAGGCACACGTCCTGTCGACCTCATGCTGAAATAGGCATCGTGGAAGTCACTGACGATCGGTTCCGAGCCATCATCCGTCCGGTTACCGGGTTGCTAAGGCGGCTCGCCGACGGGGGTGTCTCTGGGGACTTGCAGCGCCGACACGGGACAACCCCGTCGGCTACCTCGGCGTTCATGTTTGATCTCACCTGCGAGGGGCCCTACCGCGGTGCTTGGGACAACGAGCCACTTCAAACCGCAATCGCCCTGACCATGATCAAGTTGCACGTAGCCGAGGACTGCTTCCGGGCCATCGATCGACTCGCAGATGACGACAACCCCCCAGTCTTCGCTCACCTTCCGGTAGCTCGCTGCGCACTTGAGAGCGTCGCTGCCGCCTACTACCTGTCGGCGCCAGGCGTCGACCTCAAGGAGCGAGTCCGCCGATCACTCAACGAACGTCTGCTGTCCGAGAGCGAAGTTCTCAAGCTGCCGCAGGAGATCCTCGACCGAAGGCCGAGCGGCAGTAGCGCTGACCGCATCCGAGAGGCTGTAGCAGTCGGCTACGCACTGACGGCCAACGGGGCCTTCCTGGCGCCCGGGCCACCGACAGTGTTGGCTAAAGTGCAGACCATCGTCGGTGACGACGATCTGGGTCGGGTGATTTATAGCAAGACATCGGCGGTCGCTCACGCCACCTCGTGGGGCGCCTTCGGATTCGTCAAGCGCGTGCCGGGCGGGGGAACTGAGCTGGCCGACTCCCGCGCTTTGCTAACCACCAACGCTGACGACTACATCATCACTGCGTCGTATCTCGCAGACGCTTACCTCACAGCCTGCGAAGCCGTCCTGGCATATGTCGGCTGGCTTGACGACCAGTGGACCCTCCTAGCGGCCGAGATTTCGGATCAGCTTCCGTTCGGGCGCCGGAGGCGATAAGCAAGGCGCACCAAGCGGGCTCGGGCTTGGCTGTGACCAGGAATGATGACTTTCCGCGACGAGCGAGGCAAGAAGATCGAACAGCGACCAAGGACGGGGGGCGCAAAGAGACGTAGACAGAAGTCATCTGTCCCGCCCTCCCCCGAGTAACTGCGCCAAGCCCGTCGCCAGCTCCCTGTCGGCCTGGGACACACGGCCGGTGTAGTGCCTCCCGGCCACCGCCGGGTCGTGGCCGGCCCGCATCGCCACTTGGGCCATCGAGAAGCCCAGCTCCTGGCCGTAGGTGTCCATGAATCGCCGGAGCCCCTTGAACTCGATGTGGCCCAGGCCCAAGCGGTCACGCACCCGAGCGAAATACTGCGTGATCGTGTCCGGATCCCACGGCTCATCGCCCCGCACCGAGCAACTCAGCAGGTACGGGTCACCCACCAGCTCCGTAGCGACCACCACAGCCCGCTCCTCGGCCTCCGAGAGCTGAGCCCGTAGGAACGCCAGCACCCGCTCGTCGACCGCCACCAGGCGGCTCCTACGGTTCTTCGTCGGCCGCTCCACCTTGCGCCCAGCCTGCTTCACGATCGCCCGATCGATCAGCACCGTGCCCGCCTCCCAGTCGACTCGGCTCAACCGGAGCCCGCAGATCTCCCCCCGCCGAGCGCCCGTGGTCGCCGCAAAGTAGATCACCTCCGCATGCTCCGGCCGCCGTGACCGCTTCGCCTCCTCAATCAAGCGCAGCACCTCGGCCGGCGTCGGCACCATCGGCACTTCGTGCACGATCGCCGGCGGATCCGCCCACTCCGCCGGATTGCTGGTCCTCCACCCCCAGCGGCACGCCTGGCTCATCATCGACGACACCGTGGCATGGATCTTGTGCACCGACGCCGGAGCGATCCCCCGCCGCTGATGCGCCCCATACAGGTCCGTCAACATCTTCGTCGTCACCTTCGACACCCGCACCGACCCCAGCGTCGGCTGAATGTCATGCCGATACCTGCGCCGGTACTCGTCGACCGTCCTCGGTGACCGGTCCTTGCGTTCCAGCTCCCGCAACCACTCCTCGCAAAGCTCGTCCATGGTCGCTGTGCCCCCGACGTGGCGACCCCGCTTGACCTCCGCCACCAGCTCCGCCCGAGCGACCTTCGCCTCCGCCAACGTCCCCCGAAACCGGCGGAACACCTGCCGGTACCTGCCCGTCACCGGGTCACGGCCCGCTTGAGCGATCAACTCGAAGACGCCCGGCGCCACCTCACGAACACCCGTCGCCTTCCGCAGCGGCTTCGCCACCTCAGCTCGCCTTCTGCTCAACGTCGAGCATCAACTCCAGCGCCCGACGAGGAACCACGATCCGCCCCCCGAGCGTCACCGACGGAATCAGCCCCGTCCGCACGTGCGTGTACGCACTCGCCCGGCTGATCCCCAACAGCTCCGCCACCTCCGTGACGCTGTACGTCAATCGTTCCATCACTCACCTCCCCCGCTCAGCTCGAAGCCGGGCCTGCATGTCCCTGATCAGGGCCCGGGCTACGCTCATGTTCACCACCGGGCCGGCCCAGCGTCCGCCTTCGCCTGGTCGGAGGTCGGCCCACTGCATGCGTTGTCGACCGTCGTCGTCGACCACGGTGATCATCCGCCCGGTTTGTCGTTCGACGGCGGCCACCAGGACGTAGACCTCGGCGCCGGCCTCGATCAGCTGGCGCAGCTCAGCCACGCCGCTGGCCCGGTCGATCTGGTCGAACACCTCACCGTCGACCACCACCACCGTGTCCGCCTCCGTCGTCTCTTCGGCCAGAGTTTCGTCGTCGACCTCGGTGATCCCGTACCGCTGGCACAAGCCCCGGGAGCACGAGATCGACCGCCGGCCGTGGGTAGCGGCCACGTACTCCCGCCACAGGGCGAAGTCAGCGGCTTCGCCGTTGGTGACGGCATCGAGGCCGATCTGCCACGCCGAGCGGGAGGTTTCCCGGCCTCGTTTGATGTCGGAGCGGGCCAGCTCCAGCTCGATCTTGGACACGTAGTTCCCGATCCCTTCCCCGTCTCGAATGATGACGGCGGTGACGCCGTAGTACTGGTGGACGGTCCGCCCGAACTGGGTGACCTGGAACGCCCACAACTCGCCGACCCCGCAGCGCAGGACCTCGAGGTCGCCCCCGTCGAAGTCGTCATACGAGATCGGCTTGTCGAGGAGGAGGGCGATGTGGTGGTGGGGATGCCAGCCGTTGGCGAACGAGTGCGTCACCTCGGTGACCCGGATGAACCCGGTGATCCCGTGGTGTTCGATCAGCCGGCGCCATCGTCGGGTCTTGACCATCTTGCGCCAGGCCGTCATCCCGTCGTCGAACGCCGCCAGCGCCCGCTCGTCCCGGGTGTGGGAGTTGGTGAGCGTGACGAACACGGCACCGCCGCCGCCTTCGAGGTGGAGGCGCAGGATGGTGCCGATCTCCTCCGCCCGGCCGGCCCGGATCTTGGCGGCGCAGTGCCCGCACGCCCATGGTGACCCGCACGTCTCCAGACCCCGGACGGTGGCCCGGCCGTCGGCGTCACGGGCGAAGGTGACCGTGGTGTCCCGGCGCATCCCGCACGACCCACACCGGTACTCCGGCCGCCCCCACACCCCGGTGTCCTCGTCCTTGACCGGGCCGAACAGGCCCCGGTTCAACGTCTGCAGCGCCTGGCGCTCGTCGAGACGCTCGACCCGTCGCTGCGCTGCGCCGGCGGGATCCGTGACCGCTATCCGGCCCGACTTACCAAGACGACGCCGGCTCATCGGCTCACCCCCTTCGTGTCGGTCGGTGCAACCGTTGCCTGCGGATTACCAAGCGGGGCCACCCGGCCGCCGGTGTCGGCCGGGGTGGTTGAAGGAGTGGGGGAGAGGAGTGTGTTCGACTTCGTCGACCCGCCTACGGGGCGGCCCGGCGCCTCGGCGGGACTCCGTCCCGCCGGGCGCCGTCCGCCCATGGGGTGATGAGCAGCAGGCCCGGCCGGTCGTGGCACGCCGGGCGTGATCGTGGCTCGGTCCGAGCGGTGCCGCTCGACGGCGGCGACTGTCGGCAGCAGCCCAGCAACGTGACCGGTGACGGTGGCCGCCTGGACCAGGGCCGGGTGAAGCTGACGGGCGGAGGCCGTGCGGCTGGGACGTGGCGCCGGCGGTTCGGGTCGGTCGGTGTCCCACCGGTTCCGGTGCGTCAAGGGCACGGGACAAACTTCGCTCCCCACGCACACGAGCCCGGTGACTGTCTTTCGGGTGGTTCTGCGGGGGCGGGGTGCCGGCGAACTTTCTCCCTCTTCGGCCCTTGACCCACCGGCCCCGGCGGGTGGTGGAGGCTGCCAATCCGAAGAACGGAGTTCTTCGGCTCGTTTCGAGCCCAAACCGGTGATTAGGTGGGCGAGCGGCGAGCGGTGGCAGGTGGTGGCGGTCATGGCTGGTTCCCGTCGAGTTCGTTGTGGAAGGCACGGCGGTCGGAGTCGCTCCACCACAGGGCCAGGTCGTCGTCGACCCAGTACTCCCAGCGGCCTTGCTCTGGTTGGCCGTCGGCGGCTTCGGCCCAGCCGTCGGGGTTCCATCGCACGCCGATCCCGTCCGACGGCTGGTGGCCGGTCACTGGTCTGCTCCGGGGTTGTCCCAGGCGAAGTCCCACCGGTCGGCCCAGCCGGCGGCGGTGGTGTCGAGCTGGTCGACCAGGTCGCCGTTGGCGGGGAACCCACCGTGGGACACCCACAGTGAGTAGTCGGTCAGGCCGGTCACCGCGGCGTAGTCGTCGTCACTGTCGAGCCCGGCGATGGCCAGGCGGAGCGCTTCATCGGGATCCATCACGTCCCTCCGTTTCATCGTCGGCGGTGGTTTGTAGTGCGCACTGCAGAGGCGCAGCGCTGGTTGTGGTGTGCACGACAACGACGGTCGGCGGCGTGTCGCCCCCGGTGTGCAGGGCCCGGGTGGCTTGGACCTCGTCGAGGTAGGGGCCGGTGATGACGGCGTCGTCGCTGGTGATCCACCACAGGCCGGTCGGGTCCTGTTCCACCGTGGCCCCGGTGCCGGTCACCATGACGCCACCTCGTCGACCGGGGCGGGTCGGGTGAGGGCATCAGCCACAGCGAGGGACCAGGCAGCCAGATCGACCGACACCCCTTCGCCGGTGGCCAGGTGGTGGAGGGCGACGACGACCTCCGGTTGCGGGTTCACCGTGCGTAGCGCCCGGGCGGCGTCGGTGGGGGTGGCGACCTGGGCCAAAGCGGCGAGGGCCCCGCCGGCGGCGTGCCACCATTCCCACGACACGATCGGCGGGGGCCCGTGGCGGAGCTGGCGGCGGGTCCGGTCCCGGCGGAACAGATGAGCAGCGCACCGGCTGATCGCCACCAGCAGGCGGAGCCAGCCGACCAGCAGCCACCAGGCGACCCGGATCAGCAGGACGGTCACAGTGAAGATCACGACCCACCCCCACCGGTTGTCGCTCTCGTGTTGTCGTCGGCCTGGACGAACCGGTCGCCACTGGTGGTCGACGTCGTGTCGATCTCGAACGCTGCGGCGGTCACCCGGTGTAGATCCTCAACTTGGGCGACGGCCTGGTCGACCACGCCCTGTGATTCAGGGGAGTAGGGGTCGAGGTTGAACGCCGTCGGTGTGCCGTCGCTGGTGGCGCCCTGGCCGCCGTCGCACTTCTTGGTGGTCATCCACTCCATCGGGGG
>CADEDH010000045.1:32197-56200 GCA_902826025.1 uncultured Actinomycetes bacterium | reverse complement strand
AGAAGGATCGGGAGTCGCTGGCCCGGCACCATGCTGCGGAGGCGTTGAACTTCCAGATCACGCTCATGATCGCCCAGTTCGCCTGCATGTTCCTGGCCTTCGGAGCGCTGGTGATCCAGGTGGTGACCATGTCCGACACCACCCGCCAGTCCGGCGAGTTCTTCCCCTGGGCCTTCTTCGCCGTGTTCCCGCTCTTCTTCGTGCTGATGGCGGCGAACTTCATCTTCTCGATCGTCGGCATCGTGAAGGCGACCCAGCACGAACGGTGGCGCTATCCGATCTGCATCCGTCTCGTGAAACCGTAACGTCGCGCCGGTCGGCGCCCCGAACCGCACGGAATCGAGCGTCCAGCCGCCGCCAGGTATCGTGTCGGCGTGCAGGTCGAGACATCGGAGCAGCAAGCCCTGTGACAGGGCCGGCATGAGCCTCACCGACGCCCTGTTGGTGGTACTGGCCGGGATCGGGGCCGGTGCGGTGAACGCCATCGTCGGGTCGGGCACCCTGATCACGTTCCCGACCCTGTTGCTGATCGGGGTGCCACCGGTGACGGCCAACGTCTCCAACAGCCTGGGCCTGATCCCGGGCAGCCTGGCCGGCGCCATCGGCTACCGGCGCGAGGTGCGGGAGCTCCGCTCGCTCGTGGCCCACTTCGCTCCGATCTCGGTCGTCGGGTCGATCATCGGCGCCGTGCTGCTCCTGCGCCTCGACCCCGACATCTTCCGGGCCGTTGTGCCGGTGCTGGTCATGGCCGGGATCGTCCTGGTGATCACGGGCCCGTACCTGCAACGAAGGGTCCGGGAGAAACCGCGGGACGAGAACGCCTCGACAGGACCGGGCAACCTGGCCCGCGCCGGCATCCTCGCCGCCGGCGTCTACGGCGGCTATTTCGGCGCCGCCCAGGGCATCATCGTGCTCGGCCTCCTCGGCGCCCTGATGGCGAACCCGGTGCAACAGCTGAACGGGCTGAAGAACGTGCTGGTGATGATCGTCAACGCCGTGGCCGCCGTCGTCTTCCTGATCGTGTCGCCCGACCAGGTCGACTGGAAGGCGGCCGGGCTGATCGCTGTCGGGTCGGCCATCGGGGGAACGGCGGGGGCCGCAGTGGGCCGGCATCTGCCGCCCAACGTGCTCCGGGGCCTGATCGTCGTCGTCGGCCTCGTCGCCGTCGCCAAGCTATTGACGAGCTGACCACCCGGCTCAGGCGATGCCGATCATCTCGGTGCCGTGCAGAAGGATCGGAGTGGTGAGGTCGAGGAACCGATCGGGGGCGACGCCGGCCAGGTGCGACCGGGCCGCCGCCCGATCCTCGAACCACAGCTCGGCCACCCCCAGAAACGCCGGCTCGTCCTCGTTGCGATCGGCCAAGGACACGACGTACCGCAGGCCGCCGTGGGCCTCGAACCTCCGGGCCACGTTCGGGGCGTGCTCGTCGAGCCAGGACCGCCAGCCCTCGGCCCGGGCGTGCCCCTCGCCCAGGCCCACCAGGCCCACCACCTTGTGACAGCCGGCCGGGCGGGGACCGTCGACGATCACGTGCCCGGTGCACTCCAGCCGGCCCGACCGCCGGATCAACCGGCCGAACCCGTCGCCGGCCACACCGGCGGGCATGTCGGTCACCTGCTCCCGCCGGGCCACGGCCACGTCGTCGTAGACCACGCTGGCCATGCCGTCGTACGGAGCGGAGCCGCCCCGCTGGTCGAAGATCGTCACTGCGTAAGATCGGGGCGACATGTGGGCCACCACCGCCGGCATGTGCACCTCCCGCCAGTGCCGGACCACCTCGTCGTGGCTGACGCCGTCACGGCGCCGGATGGGGAAATGCATCGTCACCGGTTCCATCGCCCCATCATCGGCCCCCGGGCACCGCGCCCGCCAGGGCGCTAGTTGGCCGCCGTCACGCGGATCGACTCGCCGGCGCCGAGGATCACGACCCCCTCGGGCGTCTCCACCGGCAGGCCCTCGCCGCTGGCCACCGACACGGTGTAGCCGTCGTGGTCGATGGCCACCGTCGCCCTCGAGCCGTGGCGGACCAGCCGCACGGTGAGGCTCCGCCAGCGCTCGGGCAGCCGGGGGCTGAACCGCACCCGCTCCTCGTTCTCGTGGAACCCGGCGAACCCGTGCATCAGCGCCGCCCACACGCCGCCGGCGTTGGCGATGTGGATTCCGTCGGCCGTGTTGCCGTGGGTGTTGCACAGATCGAGGTACAGCGACTCCTTGAAGTACGCCTCGGCCAGCTCCTGCTCCCCCACCTCGGCGGCCATGATCGACTGCACGCAGGCCGACAGCGACGAGTCGCCGGTGGTGATCGGGTCGTAGTAGTCGAAGTTGCGCCGCTTCTGCTCCAGCGTGAAGTGGTCGCCCCGCAGGAACATGGCCAGCACCACGTCGGCCTGCTTGAGCACCTGGTGGCGGTAGATCACCAGCGGGTGGAAGTTCAACAGCAGCGGGTACTGGCTGTCCGGCGTGTTCTCGAAGTCCCACGGCTCCAGGCTGAGGAAAGCGGCGTCCTGGGGATGGATGCCGAGCTCGGTGTCGAACGGCAGGAACATGGCCTCGGCCGCCCTGTCCCACGCCGCCAACTCGGCGTCGACCAGGCCCGTACGCCGCACCAGCGACGCGTGGGCCTGGGGCTGGTTCTTGGCCAGCATCTGCACCGTCTGCAGGGCGAAGCGCAGGTTGAACCGGGCCATCACGTTCGTGTAGAGGTTGTCGTTGACCACCGTGGTGTACTCGTCGGGGCCGGTCACCCCGTGGATGTGGAACCGCTCGGCCCCGTTGGCGGCGTAGAACCCGAGGTCGACCCACAGGCGGGCCGTCTCCACCAGGATCTCGGCCCCCTCGGTGGCCATGAAGTCGAGGTCGCCGGTGGCGCTCCAGTAGCGCTCGATGGCGTAAGCCACGGCGGCATTGATGTGGTACTGGGCGGTGCCGGCGGCGTAGTAGGCCGACGCCTCCTCGCCGTTGATCGTGCGCCACGGGTACAGGGCCCCCACCTGGCTCAGCTCCGTCGCCCGCTGACGGGCCATGGGCAGCATGTGCCAACGCCACCGCAGCAGCTTGCGGGCGGCGTTGGGCTCGGTGAGGGCCAGGAACGGCAGGACGTAGATCTCGGTGTCCCAGAAGTAGTGCCCGTCGTACCCGCCGGCCGTGACCCCCTTGGCCGCGATCCCCACCTCGTTGGTGAGGGCCGAGTTCTGGGCCAGCTGGAACAGGCTGAACCGCACGGCCTGCTGGGTCGGCTCGTCGCCCTCGATGGTCACGTCGCTGGTGGACCAGAAATGGTCGAGGCAGGCCACCTGCTCATCCCGTAGGCGCTCCAACCCGGTCTCCCGGGCCCGGCGCAGGGTCCGGTGGCACCGGTCGGCCAGCTCCTGGGCCGGCACGCCCCGCGACGAGTGGTACGTCACGTACTTGGTGATGCAGATCCGGGTGTTGGGCTGGGCGTCGAAGGTGAACACGGTCTTGGCCAGATCGGCCTCCACAACGGTTTCCACCTCAACGGGGCACGTCGCCTCGATCTCGTGCTGGTAGGCGCAGGCCAGGGTCATCCTGCTCGACGCGCACCGATAGCCCAGCGTCACCTCGCCCCCGGCGTCGTCGGTGCGCTCGGCGAACGACAGGCGGGGCTCCAGCACCCGACGCTCGAACATGCGGGCCCGGCGGGGATCGGCACCCTCGCCCAACGCAGCGGCCTCCACGTGGTATTCGTCCTGGCCGTCCTGCCGGTTGAGCAGCTGCGACGAGATCACCACCGGCGCCGCTGCGTCGAGCAGCTCCACCTCGAAGGTGAGCACGGCCAGGTGGCGGTGCACCAGGCTCACCATACGGGTGGACCGCACCCGTATCCGCTTGGCCGACGGGGTGCGCCACACCAGGTCGCGGTAGGAGTACCCGGCCCGGAAGTCGAGCACCCGCTCGTACTGGTCGGCCTCGGCCTCGCCCAGCAGGAGGGGCTCGTCGTCGACGTAGAGCTTCATCAGCTTGGCGTCGGGCACGTTGACGATCGTCTGGCCCGTCTTGGCGAAGGCGTGGGCGCCCTCGGCGTGCTGAATCGGCCACGTCTCGTGGAACCCGTTGAGGTAGGTGCCGTGGGTGTGGGCCAGCCGGCCTTCGCTGGGGTTGCCCCGCATACCGATATAGCCGTTGCCGATGGCGAACAGCGTCTCGGTGAGACCGAGGTCGTGCTCGTTGATCGACGTCTCCACCAGCCGCCACGGGTCCACCGGGAAGCGGTGCCGGTCGAGGTCGGCGATGTCGTGGCGCCTCATGCCCGGGCCCCGTCGGCGCCGTCATCGGGAACGGTCTCGTCCAGGTCGGCCACCACGAGGTGGGCGCCGGCCCGGGCCAGAGCCTCGGCGTTGCCACCCCGGTCGACCCCCACCACGAACCCGAACCGGCCGGCCACCCCGGCCTCCACTCCGGCCACGGCGTCCTCCACCACCACGGCGTCGGCCGGGGCCACTCCCAGGCGGTCAGCGGCCAGGAGGAACCCGTCGGGGGCGGGTTTCGAGGCCAGGCCTTCGTCCGCCGCCACCACCCCGTCGACGATCACCCCGAACCGGTCGCCCATGCCGGCGGCCGCCAGCACCGAGCGAGCGTTGCGGGACGACGAGACAACGGCCTGCAGCGTGCCCTGCCGGTCGAGCAGATCGAGCAGGGCCACCGTGCCGGGATAGGGAGCTACCGGGGCCGACGCCACGATCTCGTTGAACACCACGTTCTTGCGGTTCCCCAGAGCACAGATCGTGTCATCACCCGGCGGGTCCTGCGGATCGCCGTAGGGCAGATCCACCCCCCGGCTCTCGAGGAATGACCGCACGCCCTCGTAGCGGTTCTTACCGTCGACGTAGGCCAGGTAGTCGGCCGACGTGAACTGGTAGGCGGCGAACAGCCGGGACCACGCCTGCTCATGGATCTCGGCCGTGGGGGTGATCACCCCGTCGAGGTCCAGCAGCACGGCGCGGTAATGATCCCAGGCGACGGTGGCGGGGTGCGACATGCTCGCGAGTGTAGGGACGGGACCGCGGGCAACGAGACCCGCGGCCCCCATCGGAGGGATAGGGGATCCTGCCCGGGGCGCTAGCGGCCGATGAAGCCGAAGGCGCCCCGGGAGCGGATCCGTTCCATGAACGCCGGCTCGTAGGCCGCCTCGGGGTCGGAGCGCACCAGCTCGTCGAGTACCTGGGCGTCGTCGCCCACCAGGATCCGCCATCGGTTGGCCCGCACCCCGTCGAGGATGATCGTTGCCGCCTGGGCGGCCGTGGTGGGAGCGGCGTCGCGGAAGTCCTCGGCCCGCTGCACGATGGCCGTACGCAGGTCCTCGTCGCCCACTGCCGACAGGTCCACGCCCTGGCGGGCCATCCGCTCCCGGATCTCGTCGAGCTGTTCCGGCGTGAGTTCCTTCGGGTTCCGGTCGAGGTACTCACCGGAGTTGAAGGCGATCGACGTGCCGATGTGGCCCGGCATAACCACGGAGGCCCGCAGGTGAGGGGCGTAGAGCCGGAAGTCTGTGATCAGGGCCTCGGTGAACCCCTTCACCGCGAACTTGGCGGCCGAGTAGGCGGTGTGGGCCGTGCCCGGGCCCAGGCTGGCCCAGAAGCCGTTGACGCTGGAGGTGTTGACCACATGGCCCTCGTCGGCCGCCATCAGGAGGGGTAGGAAGGTCCGGCAGCCGAAGTAGACCCCGCCCCAGCACACCCCGTACACCTTCTCCCAGTCGCTGCGGTCGTCGAGCACGAAGCTGCCCCCACCGCCGATGCCGGCGTTGTTGAACAGCAGGTGCAGGTGATCGGTGGCATGAGTGGCGATCGCATGCTCCCGGAAGGCCACCAGCTGGGCCTCGTCGGCCACGTCGGCCACGAAGGTGGAGACCCGGGGGCCGGAGGCGAAGCCGGAGCCGGCCGCCTCGGCTTCCGCCAGGGCCCGGGTCTCGGCCATGTTGTCGGCCGACACGTCGCACAGGGCCACGCTGGCCCCGGCCGCCGTGAGCTGGCGGGCCAGCTCCCGTCCCATGCCGGTGCCGCCGCCGGTCACCACCGCCAACCGTCCGTCGAGTCGTTCCATAGGGCTACAACCTAGCCAGCGCCCGGCACCGGGACCGGCCGTTCACGGCTCGCCGGGATGCTCAGCTGCCGTAGTAGCGGAACGGGCGCCCGGCCAGGGCCCGCAACTCCCCCACCCCGAACCACAGCAACTGGTGGCCCCGCCACCGGCGAGCGGCGGGAAGGCCCGGCGCCGACAAGGCGGCCCCCACCGCCAGCCTGGTGGCGGCCCGACCGGCCACCACGACCGGGCCGAGGCCCGGGGTCGGCCACCGGCGGGTGAGGCGCTCCACGATCACGAAGGCGTAGCCGATCCTCGTCTGGCGCCGGCGGAGGGCAGCGGCCGAGAGACGCTCCCCCGGCGTCCACTCCCAGGCCACGGCGTCGGCCACGTACACAACGGGCACCCCGGCGGCGTGCAGCTGGCGGCCGAGCAGATGGTCCTCGCCCCCGCAACGGGCCAGCCGGACCTCGAACGGGGGCTCGGGCAGGCGCTCGACGGCCAGGATCACGTTGCCGGTGCGCACCGTGTCGATCAGCTCGCCGTCGGCCCACTGGGGAAAATCGAGGGCCCCGCTCTCCACCAGGCCATCGGGTGGGGGCGACTCGAAGCGGATGGGGACGGGACCGATGGCGGCGCCGGCCCCGTGGGCCGTGACCCCCCGGGCCAGCCCGGCCAGCCAGCTCGTCGACGGCTCCATGTCGTCGTCGATGAACGCCACCCACGGCGTGGCCGCCCGGCGCACTGCGGCGTTGCGGCCGTGACTCACTCCCGGCTCCGGTTCCACCACGTAGTCGATCGGCGTGGGAAAGGGCGTGGCGCCGTTGAACTCGTCCACCACGGCCGCGGCGCTGCCGGCCGGATCGTTGTCGACCACCACCGTGGCCGTCCAGCGCAGGTCGGTCGGCGGGTCGATGCCGGCCAGGGCCCGCAGGAGCCGGCCCAGCCCGGCTGGCCGGTTGCGGGTGACGACGCACACCGTCACCTCGGCCGGCAGCTGAGCCGACACGGGGTGGGGCGACAGGGGTGGGGGAACCGACGTCACCGGTGGGCGGCCAACTGACGGGCCAGGCGTCGCACCACGAGATCGGGACGCAGGGCGCAGGCCAGCAGCAGGTGGGGTACCGCCCGCCACGGATCGGGGCCGGCCCGCTCCGCCACCGCCCGGCGGTAGTGGGTGAGCGAGCTCACCGTGGCCCGGAAGGCCAACCGGCGGTGCGGGGGGAGCGAAGCCTGCCGGGCGGCGAAGCCTTCCTCGGTCGGCTCGGGCCGGCCCGCCTGGCGGGCCTCAGCCCGGGCCCGGGCGAAATCGATGCTGTACCGCATGCGGGTCATCGCCGCTCCGTTCAGCGAGTTCCGGTGCACCCGGTACAGCAGGAGCGGCTCGGGAATGTTCGTGACCGTCGTGATCTCGCACATCCGCAGCATCATGTCCCAGTCGTCCACCAGAGCGAACGGCCAGTAGCCGCCGATGCTCTGCAACAGCTCGGTCCGGAGCATCAGGGTGGGATGGGACAGGGCGTGGCGGCCGGCCCGGAGAGCGGCCACGATCTCGTTGTGATCGACGGGCAGCGCCACCAGGGCATCGGGCCCGGCGTCGCCCAGGATCCGGGTGAACGACCCCACCATCCCGATCTCGGGCCGCTGGTCGAGCAGCTCCACCTGGCGTTGGAGCCTGTCCGGCACCGACACGTCATCGGCGTCCATGCGGGCCACCAGCTCGCCGGTGCAGGCGGCGAGGCCAGCGTTGGCGGCCGCCGCAGTGCCCCGGTTGGGCTGGGTGATCACCCGAACCCGGGGATCATCGAGCGAGGCCAGGTAAGCCGGGCCCGCATCGGTGGAGCCGTCGTCGACGATCACGAGCTCGAAATCGGTGAACGTCTGGGCCAGCATGGAATCGACCGCGGCCCGGAGATAGGGCAGCCCGTTATAGACAGTCATCAGGATGCTCACTCGGGCCACCGCCGATAACACTACGGGCTCGGTGGGCTTTGGCAATGTATCGATCTCAACGACGGGCGGTGGAGGTGGATCGACGGTGATGCACCAGCCGGTACGGTGGCCCTCGTGATCACCGTGGATCCCGATCCCCGGGTGCTGGTGGTGGGCCATGATTCCCGCCCCGACGGCCTGCCCCGGATGCCCGGCTACGTGGCCTTCAGCGAGGCCGCCGACGTGCTGGCGGCCGCCTCCGGAGCCGATCTGACCTCGCTGCGGATCAGCCCGACCTCGCCGTCGATGCGGGTGCGTCGTATAGCCGGGCGGGGCTACCGACGGGCCGCCGGCCGGGGGCGGGCCATGCCGGCCCTCCCCGGCGACCAACGGGTCGTCATGACCGACGAACCGCTGGCCGACCACTACGACCTCCTGGTGTTCGTGTCCGTCACCGAGTGGGACCTGCCGCTGCTGGAACGCCTCCATCATCTCCGGCGGCGGGCCGACCGGGTGGCCGTGTGGTTCCCCGAGGTGTGGCCCGGTGACTTCGATGATCGGCGCCTCGCCTTCGAGCCCTTTGGCGTGGCCGACGACCTGTACGTCGGCGTGGCCGACTCCGCTCCGCTCCTGAGCACCGTCGCCGGCCGGCCAGCCTCCTACCTTCCCATGGCGGTGGACGTGGTGCGGTTCGCACCCGACAGCCTCGATGTACCCCGCCCGGTCGATGTGCTGGGCATTGGCCGGCGCTTGCCCGGGCTGCACGCGGCCCTCCTCGACTGGTCGCGCGGCGCCGACCGGTACTACGTGTACGACACGGTGGCCGGGGGTGAGGTGCACCAGCCCCGGGCCCACCGCCAGAACCTGGCCTCGCTCTACCGTCGCTCGAACCTGGCCATCACCCACTACGCCAAGTTCGACCAGCCGGAGCGGATCGGGGCCCAGAGGGAGATCCCGGGGCGATTGTGGGAGGGGCTTGCCGGAGGCACGTTGATGGCCGGCATGCCCCCCAGCGAGTCACTCCAACGCAACCACCCCGGGACCCCGGTGGTGGAACCCCTCCCCGATGCACCGGCCGAGGCCGTGGCCATGATCGACGAGCTGTGCCGTCGGCCCGACGAACCCACCCGGCGCCGCAACCTGTCGCTGGCCCTCACGGCCAACGACTGGGGACACCGGTGGGCCACCGTGTTCCAGGGCGCCGGGCTGCCGGTCCCGTCGGGCTTGCAGGCCCGGCTCGACCATCTGGCCGAGCGGGCCGAAGCCCTCGATCAGGCCGTCTGAGCCCCGAGGTTCAGACGGCCACCGCGCCGGGGATGGCCAGGGGCTCCACCTGCCAGCCCTTCAGCTCGGGCAGCACCTTCTCGGCGAACAGTCGCAGGCTTCCCTCGGCCGCGTCGTAGGGCATCCCCCCGTAGCTGAACCCGGGCATCACCGCGTTGCAGCCGATCATCGAGCGCATGGTCTCGAACTTGGCCAGGATCTGGTCGGGTGTGCCCCACGGCATCAGGTTCACGTAATCGTCGATGGCGCCCTGGGCCCCGTGACGGCCGATGTAGCGGGTCACGTTGGTGTAGAACTCGTAGCCCTTCACCCCCTCGTGGGGGGCCTCGGCGAACTCGTAGTGGCGCAGCACCGAGCCGTAGTTGGCCCCGATCCACTCCCGGGCCATGGCCTCCGCCTTGTCGGCCGAGGCGTCGCAAAAGACGTTGCCGCCGCTGAACGGGGGCGGAGCCGGGCGGCCGTTGACCTCCTGGAACACCTGGTTGTAGGTGGCCATGTCGGCCTTCACTGCGTCCCACGGCTTCTGGGGGATCACCAGCACCCCGATGCCGAGCTGAGCCATCAGCGGCATCGACTCGGGCGACACGGCGGCGGCGAACGTCCGCTCCCGGAACGGGTGGGCCGGGCGGGGCCGGATCTGACGCCGGGGCTGGGTGCCGAACTCGTTGTCGTACTCCATGTAACCGGTGTCGAGGGCGTCGAGGATCAGCCGGGCGTACTCCACGAAACGCTCCCGGGACGTGTTCATGTCGACCCGGAAGCCGTCGTACTCGATGCGGGCCAGGCCTCGGCCGATGCCGAGGATCATGCGGCCGCCGCTCATCGTGTCGAGCAGGGCGATCTGCTCCGCCGCCCGCAGGGGGTCGTGCCAGGGCAGCACGATCACGCCCGAGCCGAGCAGGATGTCGGGGTGGCGGCCGGCGTGGTAGCTGAGCCACTGCACCGGGTCGGGGCACATGGTGTAGTCGTCGAAATGGTGCTCGACGGTCCACAGCGATTCGAAGCCCAGCTCAACGGCGAGGTCGCACAGGCGCATCTCCTGGCGGTAGACCTCGGCGTCGCTGAGCGCGTCGAACGGGTTCTGGAAGGCGGCGGTGTAGCCGACGTGCATCGTTGGTTCCCCCTGGCATGGTGGGCCCGCCCCCCGGCCGGCCCCGATGCGGCGACGCTAGCCCGGCCGGTGACCCTAGGCGATATCCCGGCGGCGGAAGAAGGCTGCGGAGGCGGCGACAGCGGCCGCCGTCCACAACAGGAGCACGAGGCCGGCCACCAGGTAGTTGTGGTCGTTGACCACGTCGGGTCCCTGTTCGCTGAAGACGCTGCCCGACAGTCGCTGAACCGGGGCGCCGGTACCGAACGACGCGGCGTTGGTCACCGGCAGCCAGGCCGCCACCCGGGGCAGGAACACGGCGACGAGGCCGTTCTCGATCACGAACCAGTAGATGAGGAACCCCACGATGGCCCCCACCGAGTTGTTCAGCAGCAACGTGATGCCGAGCCCGAAGGCGCAGAACAGGCCGGCGGCCAGCCCGGTCCGGAGCACCACCCCCACCACGTTGGCCCACAGCTCTCCGGTGGTCCCGTCCACCGAGCCGGTGATGGCGGCCAGGCCGTAGAGCAGGGCGATGAAGAAGACAGCGAGCGCCATGGCCAGCAGCGCAGCGGTGACGATGCTGATCACGATGCGGCCGGCGAGAAGGCGCAGCCGCCGGGGCTCCCAGGTGAGGATCTGCTCCAGCATCCCGGTCTTGGCGTCGGCCCCGATGAAGGAGGCCCCGATCACGAAGGCCATCACCGGGATCACGCTCGACACCGGCCCGAGGATGCCGGAGGCCCCGGTGCCCTCGGCCATGTCGTTGACGAAGTCGACGTTACTGCCCTCGTTGGCGATGACGGCCCAGGCGATGCCGATGCCGATCACGAACACGGCGGCCATGCCCAGGGGGAAGTACCGCGTGACCCGTCGGGACCACAGACGGTGGGTCTCCGCTCGCAGCAGGTGGATCATGTCAGCTCTCCCTCCGGGTCGGCGCAGGCGGAGGTGGCGCGCCGACCGAAGCCGGTAGGTCCACCGGGCCGGAGCCGGCCAGCGGCGTCGCACCGCCGGGCGGAGGCGCCAGCGCCTCACCCGGTGGAGGCGGCAGTGACCCGCCGGTGAGGTTGAGGAAGGCCCGTTCCAGGCTGGCCTGCTCGAACCGCAGGCCGCTCAGGTAACGGCCGCGATCGGCCAGGGCCCGGGTGACGTCGGCCGAGCGCTCGGGCGCGACGTCGACCGAGAGCTCCCCGTGGGCCGGCCGGGGATGGGCGGGCAGGCCGGCCTCGGCCAGGGCGGCGATGGCGCCGTCGCGGTCATCGATCGTGACCACCACCCGATCCTGGCCGGCGAAGGTGCGGATCTCGGCCAACGAACCGGTCCGTATCAAACGCCCGTTACTGACGATGGTCACGTCGTCGCAGATCTGCTCCACCTCGGTGAGCTGGTGGCTCGACACCACCACCGCCTTGCCCTCCTCGGCGATACGGCGGATCAGCACCCGCATCTCGGCGATACCGGCCGGGTCGAGGCCGTTGGCCGGCTCGTCGAGAATCAGCAGGTCGGGGTCCTTCAGCAGGGCCCCGGCGATGGCCAGCCGCTGGCGCATGCCAAGGGAGTAGGTGCCGAAGTTGTCTTCACCCCGCCCGGCCAGGCCCACTGTCTCCAGCGCCCGGTCCACCGCTCGAGGTTCGATCCCGCCCAGCTCGGCCAGCAGGGTCAGGTTCCGCCGGCCCGAGAAGTTGGGGAACATCTTCGGGCTCTCCACGATCGCCCCCACCCGGGGGGCCACCTCGTGGAACCGGGTGTGGGAATCCACGCCGAACACCCGCACCCCACCGGCCGACGGTCGGATCAGACCGAGCGCGCAGCGGATCGTGGTGGTCTTCCCCGACCCGTTCGGGCCCAGGAAGCCGTGCACGGTGCCGGGCCGGCCCAAGTCGAGATCGAGCCCCTCCACGGCCACCACGTCGTCCCGGCCCCGCCGCCGGTACACCTTACGCAGCCCCTGCATCTCCACGATGGCAGTCATCTCGGGACCTTAGAGCAGGAGAACGTGACCATATGGTCAGGCCGGTTCCCCGAACGGGTGAAAACTACGCCGCCAGCACGCCATCGGTGATGTGGACGCTGCGATCGCAGTAGTGGAGGATGCGCTCGTCGTGCGTGACGACGATGGCGGCGGTGCCCCGGCGCTTCATCTCGGTGCGGATCAGATCCATCACCTGCTCACCCAGCTTGGTGTCGAGGGCCGAGGTGGGCTCGTCGAACAGCACCAGCTTGGGATCGTTCATCAGAGCCCGCCCGATGGCCACCCGCTGGCGCTGGCCGCCCGAGAGCTGCGACGGCAGGTTCTTGGCCCGGTCGGCCAGGCCCAGTTCCTCCAGCAGCTCGTCGGCCCGCTGCTGGGCCGCCTTGCCCCGGCGCTGGCCCAGCTCGTCCACCACCAGCAGGTTCTCCCGGGCGGTGAGGAACGGCACCAGGTTCACCGACTGGAACACGAAGCCCACCATCCGCTGGCGGAACCGGGTGAGCTCCTTCTCGCTGTAGGCCGAAATGTCCTCGTCGGCCACCACCACCCTGCCCTCGGTGGCCCGCAGGATCCCGCCGGCGATCGAGCACAAGGTGGTCTTACCCGACCCCGACGGCCCCACCAGGGCCACGATCTCGTCGCTGCCGATGGTGAGCGAGGCGCGGTCGAGCGCCACCACCTCGGAGTCGTCACCCATGGTGTAGACCTTGCGCACATCCGTGAGCTCGAGGGCGTTCATCGATCACTCCGTCTCAAACTGTGGTTCCTCAAACTGTGGTTCCGATGGCCGACGCCGGGTCGACGCGGAGGACCCGGCGCA
This sequence comes from uncultured Actinomycetes bacterium, assembly GCA_902826025.1. GTDB lineage: Bacteria > Actinomycetota > Acidimicrobiia > Acidimicrobiales > SZUA-35 > CADEDH01. Next base: position 43,057 of record CADEDH010000045.1, on the reverse strand, counting down.
GGGAGAACAGGCAGCCGGCGATCGCCGCCACCAGCAACAGCACGGCGCTGAGCACGATACGAACCGGCGTGATCTGCAGCGGGATGCTGCCCGGCGGGATCAGCGCGTCGAGCAGCACCATGAGCGCAGCGGCCAGCACCGAGGCGATGGCGGTGACGACGACGGCTTGGACAACCACGCCGCCGAACAGGGTGCCGGACCGGGCCCCCAGCGCCTTGAGAACCCCGTACATACCCGACCGTTCCACCGTCAACAAGGCGAAGAACAGGGCGATGACCACCAGGGCGATCACGATCGTGACCCCGATGATCTGGTTGAACGTGCTCTGCTGCTCCTTCACCCCGGGGATGGCGTTCACGGCCTCGGTGACCGTCAGGCTCTCGGTGGCGCCGCCCGTGGCCTCGTCGATGCGGCCGGCGATGTCGGCGTCGCCCTGCACGATCAGGGCCTGGAACACGCCGTCGGCCAGCTGGGCGTCGGGCCGGTTGGCGAGGAGCACGGAGCGCCAGGTGGCGGCCGAGGCCCACAGCGAGCCCTGGCCGTTGTAGGCGGTGTCCTTCACGAAGCCGACGATCTCCACCGGCGTGCGGGCCGGGCCGAGCTGGATCGTCATCCCCTCGGTCACGCCGTCGGCCTTCAGGATCTCATCGGCGTAGGCCTGGCCATCGGCCGGCGGATCGGGTACGCCGTCGGGCGCCAGCTCGTAGCCGAACAGGGCCACGTCGGCCAGATCACGGGGGCCGTTACCGGGCACCCGGGCCCCGAGCTGGGCCGAACCCAGCCCGCCCACCGCTGTCACCCCGTCGATCTGCTCGATCGCCTGGCGGACGTCGGGATCGACCCGGCTCCGCACCAGCGATGCCTGCGAGGTGGACGAGTACACGATGGCCTGGGCCTGCTGGGCCCGCAGGGCGCCCGTCGACGATCGGATGAGCCCGTCGAGCAAGCCGCCCAGCAGCATCAGCAGGGCGGCGATCAGGCTGAGGATCACCGTGGCGGTGACGAACCGGCTGGGCCGGCGACGCATCTCCCGCAGGGCCAGCTTCATCGCCCCACCCCCGCTCCGGTCGTGGCCTCGATGGGATCGATGGCCAGCACCCGGCGGGCGGCCAGGAGGGCGCTGCCCACACCGAGGACCAGCAGCAGCACCGCCCAGAAGATGGCAGCCGACGTCTCGAAGCGGAGCTGGATGCCACCCAGACGCTGCTGGCTGATCGGGTAGTACAGCAGGGCCCCCAGAGCGATCCCCGACCCCAGGATCAGGGCCACCTGGGCCAGCAGCGAGCCGACCAGGCGGGAGCTGGGGGCACCCACGGCCCGCAGCAGGGTGAGGGTGTTGGCCTTCTGGAACGTGACGATGAGGAAGAACAGGCCGGTCACGCAGGGCACCACCAGCCCGTAGAGCAGGAAGATGAGTTGGAACGACTGGCGCACCTGGCTGACGCCAGGGGTGTTGGCCTCGGCGTCGGCCCGGGTGAGGGCGTCGAGGTCGGGGGATGCGGCGTTGACGTTGGCCACGAGCTGCTCGGGTGTGGTGCCCTCGGCCGGGGCCATGGCCAGCACGTTGGGCAGGAGGCCCCTGGCGTCGGGGTTGGCCGAGGCCACGGCCGCCTCGTAGGTGGTGTAGGAAGCGAACAGGGTCGGGGTGACATTGAGCTGGGCGTCGTCGGCCAGGCCCACGATCGTGATCACCTCGTCGCCCGGGAGAATGCGGATCGTGTCGCCCAGGTCGAACCCGCTGGCCTGATCGGACGAGCTGGCCACCGCCTCGTTGTCGGCCGCCGGGTACCGGCCGGCGCTGAGGGAGGTCGGGGAACCGAGGCCCCGGCCGTCTTCGCCCAGGTCGTAGCCGATCACGCTGGTGTCGAAGGTCTCGCTGGCCCCGCCCAACCGCTCGGCGGTGGGCAGGGCGGTGAACGTGCCCTGGCCGATGCGGCCCACCTCGCCCACCCCATCGACCCCCCGGGCGGCGGCCTCCAGGTCGGGCGTGAGGACGCTGCCCTGGATCACCCGCTGGCCATCGACTGAATACACGAGCACGGGCGAGTTCTGGTTGCGGATGGCACCGATGAAGCCAGTGATGAGCCCGTTCTGCAGCGACTGCTGGAACAGGATGAGGAAGACGAGAAGGGCGATGGCGGCGACCAGCAGCCCGAATCGGACCTTGGACCGCGCCATTTCCTTGAGGGCGAGGTACATCGTCTACACCTTCGCAGGTCAGCCCCGGATGGAGGCGCGACCCCGAGGAAATTCCGGCCTGATTTTCTCCCGGGCGGGAAGAGAAGGAGGTGCTGGAGCGTTTGTTCTGGTTGACAACCAATAGCCCACGGGGAGTAACCCATATGTGGCGGCGTCGTCAGCACGGACAGGTTCCCCAAGGGAATACCCAGTCCCGGCGCCGCTGGTCACCGGCCTTCGGCCGGTGGCGGGAGAGACCGGCGGCCTTTGCGAAAGGCACCACCTTCCATGCGCCCCACCGTCCGTCTTGGACAGTACTTCGGAGTAGACGTCGGTCTGCACTGGACCATCGCCCTCATCGGCGTTCTGCTCACCGTCACGTTGAGTGGCTCGGTGTTACCCGAGTTCGCCCCCGGTCACAGCACGGCCGCCTATGTGGCTGCCGCCCTGGTCACGGCGGCGTTGTTCATGATCTCGATCGTGGCTCACGAGCTGGGTCACTCGATCGTGGCCATCCGCGACGGGATCAAGGTGCGAGGCATCACCCTGTTCGCCCTGGGCGGCGTGGCGTCGCTCGAAGGTGAGCCCACCACCCCCGGCTCGGCGGCCCGGGTGGCACTGGCCGGACCGGCCGTGAGCATCGGCGTGGGAGCGGCCTCGGTGGGAGTGGCCATCGGGGCCAGCGCCCTGGGCCTGCCCGGCCTGGTGGTGGCGGCCCTGGTGTGGCTGGGCGTGATCAACCTCAGCCTGGCCGTGTTCAACCTGCTGCCCGCCCTCCCGCTCGACGGGGGCCGGGTGCTGCAGGCCTACCTGTGGCGCCGCCGGGGTGACCGGCATGAGGCCACCATCTCGGCGGCCAAGGTCGGCCGGTGGCTCGGCTGGGCCATCGTGGCCTTCGGCTTCTGGGAGCTCACCCAGGGCGGCACGGGCCTGTGGACCATGCTGATCGGCTGGTTCGTGGTGATGACGGCCAAGGCCGAGGGTCTCCGGGCCCGGGAGGAGCGTGACCGGGAGCGGAACCCTGTGGCCGCCCCCTTCGGACCGTTCGGTGGCCCCGGCGCCGCCGGCGGCCCCTGGGGTCCTCCTCCTACCCCCCCTCCGTACACTGGCGCACCTGGTGGTGGCGCCACCGGCGGCTCTACCTGGTCCACCGGCCCGGTGTGGGGCGCCGGCCGGCTGAACGGCCCGTTCATCATCACCTCTTGGCCCCCGCCCCGGGCCCAGGACCGGCGTCCCGGTGCCGGCCCCGCCGGGTCCCGGGTGGGCGGCGGCTACGACGACGTGATCGACGTCACCGGTGAACCCGTCGAGCCCCCCGAACCCGTCACCCCCGGTCATCGCCGCTGACCTCCAGGGGCTTCCGCCCCGGTCCTCACCCCAGCGCCCACCGCCCCAACGTTCTCGGTGCACAGCACACCGCCGGTGGCGCTGGGGGCACCGAGAATCTCGAAGGGCCAGGCGGGTGGGGTGGGGGTCGGGGTTGGGGTGAGCGGGGCAGGTAGGGTCGGAGAATGACCGACGGTGGGATCGACGCCAGCCAGGTCGACGATCTGGCCTCGGCCGCCGACCGGCTCTACGAACTCGATGCCGATGCCTTCGTGGCCGCCCGGGACCAGCTGGTGAAGGCGCTGCGGGCCGGGAGCCGGCGAGAGCTGGCCGCCGAGGTGAAGGCGCTGCGCCGGCCGACCGTCATCGCCGCCGAGCTGAACCGGGTGCTGCGGGCCTCTCCCGCCGACCGGGAAGCCCTGATGGCGGCGGCCGGCGCCTTGGCCGAGGGCCAGCATCGGTTGTTGGCCGGCGAGGTGGTGGACCTGGCCGCCCTCCAGGCCGCCCATCGGGCGGCCGTGGCCACGCTGGCCGACCGGGCCGAGCGACACCAGGGCGAGATCCATGCCGCCCTGGAGGCGGCCTCGGTCGACGAGTCGCTCCATCCCCAGCTCCGGCGGGCCACGTTCGCCCAGGAACCCACCCCCACCCGGGGTTTCGATCTGCTGGCCGCCGCCGGGCTCGCCCTGCCGGCCCGACGCCCTGAGCGCCCACCCCGGCCCGCCACCGCCACCCCCGGCGCTCGCCGTCTCCCCGGTACTCGCCGCGCTGCCGTCGAACCCACCGCCGCACCGGCCGCCCCGGCCGAAGCCACTGGCGCCCCGGCCGACAAGGGGGCCGAGCGGCGGCCAGCGGCGCCGAGAAAGCTGCAGGCGGTGCCGACGGCCAAGGATCTGGAGCTGGCAGAACGGCGCCTGGCGGCGGCCCGGGCCAGCGAGGACAAGGCGGTCGAGCGGGTGGCCGAAGCCGAGGCCCGCCTGGCCGAGGCCCGGCGTCATCACGACGAAACCATCCGGCGCCGACAAGCGGCCGAGACGGCCCTGGCGCGCCTTGACGGTCATCAAACCCGAGAACTGTGACGCCACCGCGCAAAATACAGCACCAGGCGCCACGGTTCGCAGAGGGGCCGGACAGAGAAGACAGAGAAGCCAGAGAAGGGTCAAGGCCCGCCCTGCTTGGTCGATGAAATACACGGCCGATCCCGGCGCGGCCCGCCGGCGGCCAACCGACCCCCGACTCCGAACCTCACCTCCTCCTCCCTTCTGCCGTGATCGCACTCATCTCGTTCCTGGTGCTCATCGCCGTCTTCCTCACCGCCGCCCGGGTGGCGAGCGTCGTGCTCGAGGTCACCGGCATGGACCGCCAGGCGGCCGAGTTCCAGGCGCGTTCCGCCCTCATGGGCGTGGGCTTCACCACCCTCGAGTCGGAGGACATCACCAACCATCCGGTGCGCCGGAGGCTCGTGCTGTGGCTGATGACGTTCGGCAACGCCGGCTTCATCACCGGTATCGGCTCGTTCATCCTGGCCTTTGGCGACGCACCCGCCCTGCAGACCCTGCTCCGGTCGGGTGAGCTGCTGGCGGGCACGGTCCTGCTGCTGATCTCGGTGCACATCTCGGCTGCCAACCGGCTGATCGCCCGGGCCACCCGGGCCTTCCTCTACCGGTTCACCAGCCTGGAGATATCGAACCTGACGGTCCTGATGCCCCGGGGCGGCCGGTGGGTGGTGGCCGAGCTACGGGTGGAGAGCGACAGCGGTCTCGACGGCCGATCGCTGGCCAACCTCGATCTGGCCCGCCACGACATCACCGTGCTCGGAATACGGCGCCGCGACGGCACCTATCTTGGCTCCCCGCCCCAGGCCACCGAGCTGGCGATCGGCGACACAGTGACGCTCTACGGCCGTATCGCCCAGCTCAACACCCTGGCCCGGCCCCGGGCGGGCAGAACCGGCGCCTCCGGAGGCCATCCCCCGGAGACGTCGGACACCCCCGGACCCGTCAGTTCCGCTCGATGATCACGGCCGGGGCCATGCCACCGGCGGCGCACATGGTCACCAGGCCGTAGCGGCCGCCGGTGCGCTCCAGCTCGTCGAGCACGGTACCGATCAGCATCGCCCCGGTGGCGGCGATGGGATGACCCAGAGCCATGGCCCCACCGTTCACGTTCACCTTCTCCCGGTCCAGATCCAGCAGGCGGATGAACCGCTCGGCCACCACGGCGAAGGCCTCGTTGATCTCCCACAGGTCGATGTCATCGACGGTGAGACCGGCCCGGTCGAGCGCCTTGCGGGCCGCCGGCACCGGGGCGTTGAGCATCAGCGTGGGGTCGTCGCCCATGTTGACGGCGGACACGATCCGGGCCCGGGGGGTCCAGCCGTTGGCCGCCGCCGCCTCCGGGCTGGCCAGCAGGATGGCGGCCGCTCCGTCGACCACGCCCGAGCTGTTGCCGGCGTGGTGGACGAACTCGATCTCCAGGTCGGGGTAGCGGGCCAGCACCATCTTGCGCAGCGTGGTGCCCTGGCCGTCGAGGTCGATGTCGGCCATGCCGGCGAACGACGGCCCGAGCTTGGCCAGCCCGTCGAGCGTGGTGTTGGGCCGGGGGAACTCCTCGTGATCGAGCGCCAGCGTGCCGTCGGCGTGGTACACGGGCACCAGGCTCCGCTCGAAGCGGCCCTCGCCGATGGCCCGGGCCGCCCGCTGCTGCGACACGACAGCCAGCTGATCGAGCGCCTCCCGGGAGATGCCGTCGAGGGTGGCGATGGCATCGGCCGCCACCCCCTGGTGGGTCTGGGGATGACGGGCCCGCAGGCGCTCGTTGCCGCCGTCCATCAGCGCCCCCCGCAGGGGGATCTGGATCTCGCCCAGGGCGGGATGGAGCGACATCATCTCGCAGCCCCCGGCGATCAGCACGTCTTCCATGCCCGACATGATCGAGGCCGCCGCCAGGTTGGTGGTGGTGATGCCGGAGCCGCAGAACCGGTCGAGCGTGACGCCCGAGGCCCGGGTGTCGTAGCCGGCGTCGAGAAGGGCCATGCGGGCCAGATCGCCGCCCTGGGGGCCGACCTGCATGCTCGTGCCGAAGATCACGTCGTCGACGGCCGAGGTGTCGAGGTCGTTGCGGTCGCGGATGGCGGCCAGCACGGTGGCGCCGAGCTGCTGGGGGTGGATGTCGGCCAGCGAGCCCTTGCCCACCTTGCCGATGCCCCGGGGCGTGCGGCAGGCGTCGATGATCCAGGCTTCGTTCATGGGGGTGCACCCTTTGTCGAGACGAGTCGTACCACGGTCAGTCGTACCGTCCTCAACGGTAGTGTCCCGGCCCGATCACGCACCATGCGGCGACCTCCGTCGGGCATCCATCCCGCCGATGCGCCACGATGGAGCGATGAGCGGAGACATCTCGCCCACCAAGCCCGACGGCACCCCCTACCCCGTGCAGCTCGACGAATCCGAGCTGCGCCAGAAGCTCGACCCCCTGAGCTACCACGTGCTGCGCCAGGCCGGCACCGAGGCCCCCGGTACCGGGGAGTACACCGACACCGAGACGATCGGTGTGTACAAGTGCAAGGCGTGCGGGGCCGAGTTGTTCCGCAGCGACACCAAGTTCCACTCGGGTTGCGGCTGGCCGTCGTTCTACGCCCCCACCGAGGCCGACGCCGTGGTGCTCCTGGAGGACCGCCTGCTCGGCTACCCCCGGGTGGAGGCCCGCTGTGCCAACTGCGGCTCGCACCTGGGGCATGTGTTCCAGGGTGAGGGCTACCCGGTGCCCACCGACCAACGGTGGTGCATCAACTCGGTGAGCCTCACGCTGGAGCCGGTGGCCGAGGGGGCCGACCAGCCTCCAGCGTGAGGCGGACCGGTCATCTGGCTACTTGTTCAGCTCGGCGGCGTGCTTCTCGGTCCAGGCCGCCAGGGCCTGGGCCTGCTCGTCGTTGAGCTTGGCCCGCACCGACTGGGCCCGGGCCACGGCGTCGAGCATGCGAGCGTAGGTGTTGCCCTGGAACTTGGGGAACACCCGCTGCGCCATCAGCTCGTAGCTGCGGAACTTGGCCGCCGGGTTGGCGAAGTCGTGGTCCATGCAGAGATAGCCGCCGAACCCGCCCGACTGCTTCCACAGCGACTCGATCTGGTTGATGCAGTCCTCGGCCGTGCCGATGGCGCCCACGCCCGACTCGTTCACCCAGGCGATCCGCTCCTGGAGCGTGTCGCCCTCGGGGCAGAACTGGGGGGCGGCCGCCGTCTTCTGCAGGTAGTCGAACCAGTGCTCGATGCCGTACTCCACGTCCCGCATCGCCTGCTCCCGGGTCTCGGCGATGTGCATCAGGCCGACCAGCCGCCACTGGTCGCGGCTGGCGGCGTGACCGTGCTGGCCGGCCACGTCGTTCCACACGTCGTAGTGGAGGGCCAGCACGTCGGCCCCGATCTGCATGGTGGCCCCGATGGAGAGCAGGCCCACGCCGTGCTTGCCGGCGATCCGGGGCCCCGATGGCGAGGCGATGGCCGCCACTGCGATCTCCACGTCGGAGTAGAGCGGCATCTGGACCTTGGCGTCTTGCAGGTTGAACCAGTCGGTCTGCATCGTGAGGGGATCCTCCGACCGCAGCAGGTGCATGATGGCGTCCATTCCCTCCTCCAGCATGCGGCGCTGGTCGGTGGGGTGGATGCCGATCATGTGGGCGTCGGTGGGCAGGGCCCCGGGCCCGGCGCCGAACATGAACCGGCCCCGGCTGAGGTGGTCGAGCTGCACGATGCGGTCGGCCGTCCACAGGGGGTTGTGGTATGGCACCGACAGCACACCGCTGCCCAGCTTGATGTTGCGGGTCCGCTCGAAGGCGGTGGCGCAGAAGATGAACGGGTCGCCGATGATCTCGGTGCCGCAGGAATGGTGCTCGCCCACCCACGCCTCGTCGAAGCCGAGGTAGTCGAGCTGGCGGATCAACTCCAGGTCCCGGTGGAGGTTGGCGTTGGGATTGGTGGCGTGGTCGTGGAACGGTGCCTGGAAGATGCCGAACTTCATGCGCTGCATGGATCCCCTTTGGATGACTTGGGCTTAGGTTGGGTCGAGCGGCGACCCCTCCCCTCACCCCCGGGGCTCGCCGTGGCCGACAAACTAGCAAACGAGGTTCGGCCATCTCTACGCGGACGGTCGTCCCGAACAAGAACCTGTGCATCATCGGTGGACAACCAGGTGGACAACCGGTGTGTTTCCCCACCGGTTCTGTGCAGAACAGAGAAATCCTGCGGACAACCCTGTGAATTGCGAAAAGGCTCTTGACCTGGGAAAACGCAGGGAGAATGATGACCACATCACGGATGGCAGCGACGGTCTCCACCGGATCGAAGGGAACGTGGAAGCGGGTCCACCGGGCAACCGGAGCATCGGCGGAAGCAGGATCGACGGCCCGGCGTGAGCGGTTGCTCCCGCCCGTGAGGAACGGGATTTCCTCCCGGATGCTCGGCATCATGTTTCCGCCTCGTCGGGGTCGACACCACGAGCGGGGGCTAGATCGGATGGCTCTCACGCCAGCCGATGACCGACACCGAGCAGCCAACCGGCTCCACTGACTCGCATGCAACTCACTGGAACGGTCCTGAACGCGAACTGCCCGCCGGGCTTCTTCCGACGGGCAGTAAACACAAGTGTTGAACGAGATGATAGCGCCATCGAGATCGACGCTGGGGGATACCCGAACCACCTCAAGACGCCCTCCCACCCGCTGGTGGACAGCGCAAGCTGGCCCTGGCACCGGGAGGGCGTCTTTCTTTTTTCCTCCCACACGATGGACAATGCAGCCATGCGTGGTCTCGAACACCCGCTGAGCGGCGCTCGCTATGAGCTCGAGCCCGACGGCACCGTCACCGTCCACCACCAGGGCCACACCGGCTGCTTCGATGGCCGGGGCCGCTGGCTCTCCGGCCAGTTGCGCTGGGCTGATCCCCACCTGTGCGGGTGGCTCACGGCCGAGCCCGGAGTCAGAGCTGAGCCGGCCCGATGACCGCCACCGGTAACGCCCCGGCCCGCTCCAGCGGCCCCAGCTACGACGAGATCCTCGACGCCGACACCCACCCGGTGAACCCGGTGTTGCGGCTCGACGGCGTCGACGACATCGGCCCCGTCACCATTCCGGCCAGCCGGTACACGTCGCAGGCCGTGTTCGACGCCGAGGTGGAGCACCTGTGGAAGCGCAGCTGGCAGATGGCGTGCCGGGAGGAGCACATTCCCGAGGTGGGCGACGCCTACGTGTACGACGTGGTGGGTTTGTCGATCCTCGTGCTGCGGGTCACGCCCACCCGGATCAAGGCCTACTGGAACGCCTGCCTCCACCGGGGCCGGGCCCTGGCCACCGAACCCGGCCCCGTGGGCGACGTGATCCGCTGCGCCTTCCACGGCCTGGAGTGGCACCACGACGGCACCCTGGCCCAGCTCACCACCAGCTGGGACTTCCCCCACGTGGAGGCGGACAAGTTCTGCCTGCCCGAGGTGAAGGTGGGGATCTGGGAGGGATGGGTGTTCGTGAACCCCGACCCCGACGCCCACCCGTTCGAGGAGCACCTCGGCGCCCTGCCCGAGCACTTCGCCAAGTGGGCCCCCGGTGGCAAGTACGTGTCGGCCCACGTGGGCAAGGTGCTGCCGGTGAATTGGAAGGTGGCCCAGGAGGCGTTCATGGAGGCGATGCACGTGATCGCCACCCATCCCCAGATCATGGCCAGCATCGGCGACGCCAACACCCGCTACGACGCCTTCGGTCCGTTCAGTCGGGCCATCAGCGCCGGGGCGGTGGCCAGCCCCCATCTGACCTGGACCCCCACCGAGCAGCAGATCTTCGATTCGCTCACCGACCGCCGCCTCGATGGCGAGCCCCTGGCCCTGGTGCCCGAGGGCATGACGGCCCGGGCGTTCGCCGCCGAGGGCAGCCGCCGCCGCAAGAGCCGCACCGTGCCCGACATCGACACCTATTGCGACGCCGAGATCGTCGACTCGATCTACTACACCCTGTTCCCCAACTTCCATCCCTGGGGGGCGTTCAACCGGATCAACTACCGGTTCCGGCCGGTCGGTCGTCACGTCGACCGGTGCCTGATGGAGTGTATCTACACCGACGACTTCGCCGGGGAGCGGCCCCCACCCGCCCCCTACGTGGAGCTGGGCCTCGACGCCGAATGGGTCGATGCCGTGCCCGAACTGGGTGTGCTGGCCCGGGTGTTCCAGCAGGACACGTTGAACCTGCCGGCGGTGCAGCGGGGCCTGGAGGCCATGGCCGCCCGGGACGGCTCGCTCACCCTCACCCGCTACCAGGAGCTCAAGGTGCGCCACTTCCACCACCTGTGGGAGCAGCAGGTGCCCCCGGGTAGTTGA
>CADEDH010000045.1:21345-32097 GCA_902826025.1 uncultured Actinomycetes bacterium | reverse complement strand
GTCAGTCCGACTCCACGATTCGGCTCGATGGGGATGCGGACAGCCGGAGTGGCCGTCATGCTTTCCTGAACGGCAGATGACGGCCTGCCAACGGATCGCCCTCGGAGCCTCGTCGCGGTTTCCCTCCCCACGACGGGGCTCCGAGGCGGGTTCCCCTAACCCACCTCGGGGTTGTCCCATACGATCAGGGTGGACCAGCCGTCGGTGGTGGGGTCGGGCAGGTAGTTCTCCAGCCCGCACACCAGGCGGAAGCCGTTGCCCATCTGGAACGTGAGGGTGGCGTCGTACAGCTCACCGCGGCGCACCCGGTCGATGTAGTCGTCGGCCGTGAGCTCGTGCTTGTGGTGGATGAAGCCGGGCATGTGGCCGCCGGCGATGATGCCCCGCTTGCGGTGGCGGCGCACCACCTCTTTGCGCAACTCGTAGAGCCGGGCCCCGATACCCCGCCGCCGGTACTCGGGGTGCACCAGCATGTCGGTGCCGTAGTACCACTCGCCGTCGGCCCGGTGGTTGGCGCACTGGTGGGCCCCGGTGATCTCGGCGATGGTGTGCTGGGGGCGGTCGAAGTCGAAGTCGAGGAAGATCCCGGCCCCCTGGCCCACCACCCGGTCGCCGTCGAGGGCCACGAAGAACCCTTCGGGGAACGTCTCGGCGTAGACCCGGATGTCGTCCTCCGACAGCAGCCCCGCCGGGTCCGCGGTGGGGAAGGCGGCCAGCTCCAACTCGGCACACTGAGCGGCCAGATCGGGCCGCAGTGTGGTGTAGGTCAGCTCTCCCATGATTGTCCGCCCATGGCCGGCCAGGGTAACAAACCCCTGGTGCCGGGGCCATGGCCGGCTTCGGCGGCCGGTTCGGACTACGTTTCGGGCGACGGGCCCGTACAAGGGTGACGGCCCGCGAGCGAAGGAGAACAGCACATGGCTGGCAAGTTCGAGCTGTACCAGGACAATGCGGGAAAGTACCGGTTCCGGCTCAAGGCGGGCAACGGCCAGATCATCGCCGTTGGCGAGGCCTACGAGTCGAAGGCCGCCGCCCAGAATGGCATCGATTCGGTCAAGGCCAACGCCGGAGAAGCCACGGTGGTCGACCAGACCTGACCCGTTACCTCCCGGGTAATTGGTAAGCGTCGGCGGGGGCCGCAGAATCAGGGGTATGACCGACCCCATCTCTGCGGCCACTGCCGACCCGGCTCTCACCAATATGGCCCACAGCCAGATGCCCCTCACCCACCTTCTCGGCCTGGAGATCCTGGGCGGCGACGCCGCCGGGGTGCGGGCCCGGTGCTCGTGGGCCCCGGAGCGGTGCACGTCGAACGGCATCCTCCACGGTGGGTTCCTCATGGCCATGGCCGACTCGGTGGGGGCCATGGCCGCCGTGTTCAACCTCCCCGAGGGGGCCGGCACGTCCACCATCGAGTCGAAGACGAACTTCTTCCGGGCCGTGACCGAGGGCGACCTGGCCATCACGGCCACCCCGGTGCACGTGGGGCGGACCACGATCGTGGTGCAGACCGACATCACCCGGCCCGACGGCAAGCTCGTCACCCGCACCACCCAGACCCAGGCCGTGCTTGCACCGAGGTGACTGGGCTTGCACCAAGGTGACTGGGCTCGCACCAAGGTGACTGGGCTTGCACCGAGGTGAGGCCGGCTGAGACGCCTGGCACGCCCACCCGATACGTGTGGGACCAGGGGGTCACCGCTACCGTCGGATAGCGATGGATGCCTGCGACGTGGTGGTGATCGGGGCCGGCCCGGCGGGCGCCGCCGCCGCCATCGAGGCGGCCCGGTCCGGGGCCAGCGTCACCGTGTTCGAGAAGGCCCCCCACGGGCGCGACAAGGTGTGTGGCGACGGCCTCACCCCCCGCGCCGTGCGGGCCCTGCTGGACCTGGGGATCGACCTCGCCCCCAGCCACCGGATCGACGGGCTGCGGATGATCGCCGGTCGCACCACCCGTGAGCTCGACTGGCCCGGCGGCCGGTTCCCGGCCTACGGCGGGGTGTGGCCCCGGCGCCGCCTCGACGCCGCCTTGATCGACGCCGCAGCCGAGGCCGGGGCCAAAGTGGAGTTCGAGACCGAGGCCCGGCCCGTGATCGACGGTGCCGGCCGGGTGACCGGCGTTCGGGCCGGCGAGCGCACGATCGAGGCCGGCCTGGTGGTGGCGGCCACCGGCGCCCCCGGCGAGGTGGCCCGCATGCTCGGGGCGGAGCGGGATCCCGACGAGCCGTTCGGCCTGGCCATCCGCACCTACGCCGAGACCCCCCGCCACGGCGACCGGCTCATCGAGGCCTGCCTCAGCCTGAGCGACGCCGAGGGCACGGCCGTGCCCGGCTACGGGTGGATGTTCCCCGCCGGCGACGGGACGGTGAACATCGGGGTGGGCGCTCTGTCCACCATGAAGGGGTTCCGCAAGCTCAACCTCAACGCCCTCCTCGACACGTACCGGGCCCAGGTGGCCGAACCGTGGCAGCTCGGGCCCTACCTGGAACGACCCCGGGCCTGGCGCCTGCCGATGAGTGCCGTGCGCCGCCACGGCCCCGGGTGGGTGGCCGTGGGCGATGCCGCCGGGTTGGTCAACCCGATGAACGGCGAGGGGATCGACTACGGGTTGGAGTCGGGCATGCTGGCCGCCCGCCTGTTCGTGGACGACCCGGCCACCGCCCCGGAGCGCTACGACCGGGTGGTGGGCGAGCGGTTCGACGCCTTCCTCGCCACCGGGCGGCGTTTCTCGTTCCTGATCGGGCATCCGCTGATCCTGCGGACCGGCCTGCGGGTGGCGGTGGGCAGCCAACTGGCCGCCAACATCACGCTCGAGGTGATGGGCAACCTGGTCGACACCGATGCCGGGCCGGGCGGGGGTGGAGTGTCGGGCCGAGTGCTACGGGTGACCGACCGGGTGCTGGCCCTGGCCGACCCGGTGTTGCGCCGCACCCGCGCCGCCGGCTGAGCGCGGGGGGCGGCGAACCCCGTGAGGTAAGGTGAAGACTCCATCGCCCTCCCTCCCTCCACCACCGTGAGCCATAACGTATTCGAGCTCTTCACCACACGGTTCGTAGACGCCTACTACGAACCTTTCCTCACGATCCCCGATGAGGTCAGCTACAGCTACGCCGACATCGACCGTCGCAGCGCCGCCATCGCCGCCGTCCTCCTCGACGAAGGCGTGCAGGTGGGCGATCGGATCGTGGTCCAGATCGACAAGTCGGCCGACGCCGTCGCGCTCTACTTCGCCTGTCTGCGGGCCGGCTTCGTCTACGTGCCGCTGAACTCGGCCTACACGGCGGAAGAGGTCGGCTACTTCCTGGCCGACACCGAAGCCGCCGCCGTCGTCTTCGCCCCCGGACGGGCGGCCAAGCTCCAGCCGGTGGCCGACATCGCCGGCGTCACCCGGGCGTTCACCCTCGGCACCAAGGGCAACGGCACCCTGGGCGAGGCGGCGAGCCAGGTGCCGGGGTGGAACCACATCGTCAAGCGCGACCCCGACGACCTGGCCTGCATGCTCTACACCTCGGGCACCACCGGCCGGTCGAAGGGGGCGATGATCACCCACAACAACCTGGCCAGCAACGCCCTCGCCCTCCACGGGATCTGGCGGTGGCGGGAGGGCGACGTGCTCCTGCACGCCCTGCCCATCTTCCACGTGCACGGCCTGTTCGTGGCCCTCCACTGCGCAATCCTCAACGCCTCCGAGGTGATCTTCCTCCCCAGCTTCGATGTGAACACCCTGCGGCCCCAACTGCCCCGGGCCACCGTGCTGATGGGCGTGCCCACGTTCTACAGCCGCCTCTTGGCCGAGCCCGACTTCGGGGCGGCCGAGTGCGCCAACGTGCGGCTGTTCATCTCCGGCTCGGCCCCCCTCACCCCAGGGGTGTTCCACGAGTTCACCGAGCGCACCGGCCACACCATCTGCGAACGCTACGGGATGACCGAGACCGGCATCATCACGTCCAACCCGCCCGAAGACGCCAAGATCGCCGGCACCGTCGGCTACGCCCTGCCCAAGGTGGAGGTGCGGGTGGTCGACGACGACGACGCCCTGCTCCCCCCCGACGCCGTGGGCAAGGTGCAGGTCAGGGGGCCCAACGTGTTCTGCGGCTACTGGCAGCAGCCGGAGAAGACGGCGGCCGAGATGACGGTCGACGGCTTCTTCCGCACCGGCGACATCGGCTCGATGGCGGCCGACGGGCGCCTCACCCTGGTGGGCCGGTCCAGCGACATGATCATCTCGGGTGGCTACAACGTCTACCCCAAGGAGGTCGAGCTCCTGCTCGACGAGGTGGCCGGGGTGGCCGAGACGGCAGTGGTGGGCCTCCCCCATCCCGACCTGGGGGAGGGCGTGGTGGCCTTCGTGGTGGCGAGCGATCCCGGCCTCACCGAGATCGACCTGCGAGACGCCCTCAACGAGCGCATCGCCCGGTTCAAGCAGCCGAAGGCCTACATCTTCGTGGACGAGCTACCCCGCAACACCATGGGCAAGGTCCAGAAAGTGCAGCTCCGGACCGACCACAACGAAGCCTTCGGCTTGCTCGATATGTAAGGGGCGCCCCCCCGAGGGGGGGCACCTAGGCCGCGGCTGCGGCGGCGGGGGCGGGTCGGTAGAACAGAGCCAGCTGGGCCAAGCCTCCGCCGAGGCCGAGGATCAGGGCGATGCCCAGGCCCACCCAGCCGTTGAAGTCGTCGGCGATGCCGAAGGCGCTGTCGAGCGAGATCTCCCCCGGGCCGAGGGCCCCGATCACCACCGCCATCATGGCGGTGACGAAGGTGTACTCCCAGCCGTTGCCCGTGATCAGGAAGCCCGAAGACCGGTGGACGACCCAGCCCGCCACCAGCATCACGCCCACCACGGCGGCGGCGGCGAACGGGGTGAACAGGCCCACCACCAGCAGCAGGCCGCTGGCCTGCTCGGTGATCGACGCCATCATGGCATGCATCTTCCCGGGCTTCATCCCGATGCTGTCGAACCAGGCCCCGGTGCCGGCGATCCGACCCCCCTTGAACATCTTGGCGTAGCCGTGCAGCGCGAACGTCAGGCCCATGCCCACACGGAACAGCAGCATCACCACGTTGAACGCGTCGTTGTCCAAACCGTTCATACCAACCCCCTGGAAGCGGAATCGGCACACATGATGGCAGGACTGGAGGCCCCGGTCGATCCGAACGGGGTCAGGCCGTGGTGGACGTGCTGCCGGGGGCGGCCGGGACGGTGGTGGCCGTGGCGGCCGGCGCCGCCCCCTGGAGGTTGAAATCGATCCGTCGGTTGAGGGCCCGGCCCGCCTCGGTGGCGTTGTCGCCCAGCGGGTTCGACTCGCCCTCACCCCGGGCCGTCAGCCGGGTGGGCAGCACGCCCAGGTCTGTCAGGCGCTGCATCACCGCCTCGGCCCGGTCTTCGGACAGCTGGAGGTTGCGGGCCTCGTCGCCCTGGCCGTCGGTGTGGCCCACCAGCTCCACCGCCGTGTTCGGTACCTGGCCCAGGGCCGCCGCCAGCTGCACCAGCACGGCATCGCTGGCGGTGTCGATCTCGGCCGAGTCGGGGGCGAATTTGATCGGCGAGGAGGCCAACAACGTCTCGATCGTGGTCTGCGCCGTGTCGATGGCGGCCGGGGCGTCGCCCGGGGGCAAGCCGGCGGTATCCACCAGCACCTTGGTACCGATCCGCTCGGCCACCAGAGCGGTGAAGGCGCCGACCCGGGGGTCGGTCGACACGACGGTGCCGGTGAGCCGGATCTGGCCACCGTCCCAGGTGGACTCGCCGGAGGTGAGACCGGTGGCGTTCAGGGCCGACGTGCCCCACGTTTCACCGGCGATGGCGGTGAGGGCGGACACCGCATCGGCGTCGGGCAGGGTGCCGCTCAGGTTGACGGTGGCGCCGTCGATCGACACCGTGGCCTGCACCGGCTTGAGCACGGTCTCCACCGCGCCCACCTCGTAGCCCCGCTCGTCGAGGTCGAAGGCGTCGAGCACGTCGTCCTGGAACGACCTCGGACGCTCGTCGTTCCGGAGCGCCTGGCCGACCATGCGCAGGGTGCCCTCGTCGAGGGTGGTGGTGGAGTCGATCGTGAGGTTGTTGACCACGTTGCCTTCGCCGTAGATGGCGGCTGCAATCTGGCGAAGGCGGTCGAACGAGGCCTGGTCGGGAAGGGCGCCGTCCAGCGTCACCAGGTCGCCCTCCACTTTCACCACCAGCCGTACCGGCTCGGCGGTGCTCAGCATGTCGGCCGGGGCGATCGGGTCGGCCTCCGTGAACCGGCCGCTGCAGCCGTAGCCGAACCCCACCACCAGGAGGAACAGGACGCTCAGTAGACCCAGGTAGGCCCAGGCGCTGCGCTGCTCGGCCCCCGACTCCACCCGCTGGATCCGTTCCAGCTCCCGGGAGAAGTCCTCCGCCGTCACGGCCTCCTCTCGTTCCCTCGGGCCGGGAGGCGGGGCCTCGTCGTCCAGGAGGCCACCGAAGTCGGAGCCGCCCCCGCTGCGCCGTTGCGGCGCCGGCCGGCTCGGGAGCAGCAGACGGTCGGAGCCAGGAGCAGCCGGAGCGGTGTAGGGAGCCGGGGCGGGCACCGGCATCGGCCGGGGGGCCGTGGGCACCGTCTGGAAGATCGACGGCGTCGCGGGCGGGGCCGACGGGTTGCCCCACTCCGGTGGGGGCGGCGGCGTCAGGCGCTCCGAGCGGGGGGCAGGCGGCGGGGCGTCGACCCGACGGGGATTCACCGGGGGTGGCACGCCGAGACGGGTGGTTCGGGCCGACGGCGGTGCGTCGGGGAACAGGTGCTGGCCCTGGTCGGGACGGGGGCCGCCCAGCGGCTCGGGCGGCGCGAGACCACCCAGCATCGGCCCGGTACGACGGGGGGCGACGACGGGGGGATCGAACTCTTCGTCCTCGTCGTCGTAGTCGTAGTCGTCGTCGCCCTCGGGGCGGCCGCGGAAGGGCAGTTTCATCCGGAGGTGAGTCTACCCATCCACTGAGGGCAGTCGGCTCAGCGCGTCCTGCACCCGGTCCCGGGGGTAGTCGTGGTCGACCATGTCGCCGGAGAAGTAGCGGTCGTAGGCGGCCATGTCGAGCAGGCCGTGGCCGCACAGGGCGGTGAGGATCACCTTCTCCTCGCCGGTCTCCTTGGCCTCCAGGGCCGCCCGGACGGTGGCGGCCAGGGCGTGGGTGGGCTCGGGGGCGGGCACGATGCCCTCCGAGCGGGCGAACTGCACCCCGGCGGTGAAGCACTCGGTCTGGTGGATGGCCTCGGCTTCGATCAACCCCAGCTCGTAGATGTGGGAGATCAGGGGCGCCATCCCGTGGTAGCGAAGGCCACCGGCGTGGATCGGGTCGGGAATGAAGTCGTGGCCCAGGGTGTGCATCTTCATCAGCGGGGTGAGCCCGGCGGTGTCGCCGAAGTCGTAGGCGTACACGCCCTTGGTGAGCGACGGGCAGGCCGCCGGCTCCACCGCTCGGATGATGGGGTTCATCCGACCGGCCATCTTCTCCCGCAGGAACGGGAACGAGAGCCCGGCGAAGTTCGAGCCGCCGCCGGTGCAGCCCACGATCAGATCGGGCGTCTCACCCACCTTGGCCAGCTGGAGGAGGGCCTCCTCACCGATGATCGTCTGGTGCAACAGCACGTGGTTGAGCACGCTGCCCAGCGCATAGCGGATCTCGGGATCCTGGGCCGCCACCTCGACGGCCTCGGAGATGGCGATGCCGAGGCTGCCCGGGCTCTGGGAGTCGGCCGCCAGCACCTTGCGGCCCGACTCGGTGAGCACCGAGGGGCTGGGGTGCACGGTGGCCCCGAACGTCTCGATCAGCGCCTTGCGGTACGGCTTCTGGTCGTAGGACGCCCGGACCTGCCAGATCTCACACTCCAGGCCGAACAGGGAGCAGGCGAAGGCCAGGGCGGTGCCCCACTGCCCGGCCCCGGTCTCGGTGGTGAGCTTCCGTACGCCCTCCTGGGCGTTGTAGTACACCTGGGGTACGGCCGTGTTGGGCTTGTGGGACCCGGCTGGGCTCACGCCCTCGTACTTGTAGTAGATGCGGGCCGGAGTGCCCAGCGCCTTCTCCAGCCGGTGGGCCCGGAACAGGGGTGAGGGCCGCCACAGGCGGTAGACGTCCTGCACCTCGTCGGGGATGTCGATGTAGCTGTCGCTCGACACCTCCTGGAGGATGAGGGCCATCGGGAACAGCGGCGCCAGATCCTCAGGGCCGACCGGCTCCCGGGTGCCCGGGTGGAGGGGCGGCGGCGGGGGCGCGGGCAGGTCGGGGATGATGTTGTACCACCGGGTCGGCATCTCCGACTCGTCGAGCAGGATCTTGTGCTGTAGCGCCATGGCCGGAAACGGTATCGCACCTGATCGCCAGACTCAGCCCTCGATGGCGGGGACCTCGTCGAGCTCGATGAAGATGCACTCACCGGGGCATTCGGCGGCGGCGTGGATCACGTTCTCCTCCTGGGAGGGGACCACCACCGCCAGCTGGGCCGAGCCGCCCGGGTCGTGCAGCACCTGGCCGTCTTCCACCACGTAGGCGATGCCGTCTTCCAGCAGGGCGAACACGCTGGGGGCATGATCGGTGCACAGACCGTCGCCGGTGCACAGGTCCTGGTCGATCCAGACCCGGAGGCGGGCCTGGACGGAACCGCCGACACCGGCCCCTGAGCGGGCGGCGCCCCGGACGCCGTAGGGCAGCTGGGTCTCGCGTACGGCATCCATGTCTCCATCAGATTACCTGTGGGGTGGGCTCTACGCTGGACCGGGTGAGCAGCTCGTTCGGCCAGATCTTCCGCCTGACCACCTTCGGAGAGTCGCACGGGGTGGCGGTGGGGGCGGTGGTGGACGGCTGCCCCGCCGGGCTCCCCCTCTCCGTGGACGACATCCAGCGCGATCTCGACCGGCGCCGACCGGGCCAGAGCCGGCTGGTGACCCAGCGGGCCGAGAGCGACACGGTGCAGGTGCTGTCGGGCCTTTACGAGGGGCTCACCACCGGCACGCCGATCGCCATGACGGTGACGAACGCCGACCAGCGCCCCGGCGCCTACGACCACCTGAAAGACGTCTACCGTCCCAGCCACGCCGACTGGACCTACGCCGCCAAGTACGGGGTGCGGGACCACCGGGGTGGGGGCCGGGCCTCGGCCCGGGAGACGATCGGCCGGGTGGCGGCGGGGGCCGTGGCCCGCCAGCTCCTGGCCCGGGCGGCCGGTATCGAGGTGCTGGGCTGGGTGAGCGAGGTGCACGGCATCGTGGCCGACGTCGACGCCGACGAGGTGACATTGGCCCAGGTGGAGGCCGACCCCACCCGCTGCCCCGACCCGGCGGCCGCCGCCCGGATCACCGAGGCCATCGAGGAGGCCCGCCGCCAGGGCGACTCGCTGGGCGGGGTGGTGACCATGGTGGCCCGCAACGTGCCAGCCGGGTTGGGCGAGCCGGTGTTCGACAAGCTCGATGCCGAGCTGGCCAAGGCCATGCTGTCGCTACCGGCGGCCAAGGGCTTCGAGGTGGGCAGCGGGTTCGCCGGCACCCGCCTCACCGGCGCCGCCCACAATGACCCGTTCGAGCCGGGGCCCGATGGGCGGCCGGTGCCCACCGCCAACCGCTCGGGCGGGATCCAGGGCGGGATCTCCAACGGAGCCGACATCGTGTGTCGGGTGGCGTTCAAGCCCACCGCCACCATCGCCACCGAGCAGAAGACGGTGACCACGTCGGGGCAGGCCACCACGCTGGCCGCCCACGGCCGTCACGACCCGTGCGTGCTGCCCCGGGCCGTGCCCATCGTGGAGGCCATGGCCCTGCTGGTGCTGGCCGACCACTGGCTGCGCCAGGTGGCGGGCTCAGTGTTCTCCGCCGGCCCCCTCGCCTGACTCCTCGCCCGGCTCGGCCTCGCCAGCGGCGGCGCCGCCCGCAGCGTCACCCTCGGGCTCCTCGGGGCGCTGATCCCGCAGGAAGGCCTCCAGCTCGGCCGCCAGGTCATCGCCCGATGGCAGCAGCTCCTCCCGGCTG
The DNA here is from genome assembly GCA_902826025.1 of uncultured Actinomycetes bacterium. GTDB lineage: Bacteria > Actinomycetota > Acidimicrobiia > Acidimicrobiales > SZUA-35 > CADEDH01. The sequence continues at coordinate 22,119 of CADEDH010000045.1, read as the reverse complement.
TCGACCTGACGTTCCAGGTGGGCCACGTAGGCCTGACTCTCGTCGTCGGCCGCCACCGCCTGGTCCACCCGGTTCGTCCACTCGCTGACCTCCTTGTCGAGGTCCTCGTAGGACGTGGTGACACCGGTGGTCTGCTGGAGCCGGCGGAGCAGAGCCCGGGTGGCCTTGGGGTTGGGGGGGCCGGGCACGTAGTGGGGCACCGAGACCCGCAGTGAGATGGCGGGGATGCTGGCCCGCTCCACCCGCTCACTGATCACGCCGACCAGGCCGGTGGGGCCCTCGTAGGTGGGGCGGGACAGGCTGAGGCGGCGCACCAGTTCAGGGTGGACGGCCGAGGCGGTGACGCCGAACGGGCGGGTGTGGGGCACCATGGCGTTGAAGGCGCCGACGGTTACCACCATCTCGCAGCCGCTGCGTCGGGCCACCTCCACCACGTGGTCGGCGAAGCTCCGCCAGCGGAGGTGGGGCTCGATGCCGGTCATCACCACCAGATCCCGCATGGAGGCGGTGCGGGCGGCGCTCACCGTGGTCTTGGGCCAGTCGATCACCCGGTTGCCGTCGGCCGCGATCCGAACGTTCGGCCGCACCTCCTGGAAGTCGAAGTAGCGCTCCGGGTCGATCTCGGCGATGGCCGACGACTGGGTGGCGTGATCGCGGATCCAGCTCAGGGCGTTGGTGGCGGCCTTCGCCGCGTCGAACTGCCCCTCGAAGGCGACCAGCAGGAGAGGCCGCCGCAGCACCGGGATCTCGGACCAGATCAGATCTGTCGTCACG
>CADEDH010000045.1:16644-21245 GCA_902826025.1 uncultured Actinomycetes bacterium | reverse complement strand
GGCGGGGTGACGGTGGAGGCCCTCCACCTGCCCGGCCACACCCGGGGCCACAGCGGGTTCCTCATGGACGGCGTGTTCTTCCTGTCCGACATCGACCTCACCGGCTTCGGCCCCTACTACGGCGACGCCTGGTCGGACCTGGAGCAGTTCGAGGCCAGCATCGAGCGGGCCCGGGAGGTGGAGGCCCGGTGGTACGTCACCTTCCACCACCGGGGCATCATCGACGGCCGGGAGGCCTTCCTCGGCCTGATCGACACCTTCCACTCGGTCATCGACCGGCGCCACCGGGCCATGCTCGACTACCTGGCGGAGCCCCACTCCCTCGACGAGATGGCCGAGCACCGCTTCGTCTACCGACCCCACGTCGACTGGCCGTTCGTGGCCATCGTGGAGACCCGCACCGCCCATCTCCACCTGCAGCGGATGCTGACCCGGGGCGAAGCCCGCGAGGTCGAACCCGGCCGCTACCAGCGGGCCTGATCCGCTCCGCTCGTCACCGCTGGCCGGTGACGGCCCGACGGACCCAATCGGCCGCCGTCATACGCCAAGTCCAGGTGACGCCGCTCTCGGCCGGCGCCACCCGCTCCCGGTCGGTGGCCCCAACGAAGGTGTAGCCCAACCGTTTGGGCACCCGGCCGCTGACGACGTTGGCCTGATCGTGGTGGATCTCGATGCGATGGACGCCGGGGACGGCCAGGCCGGCACCGGTGAGGGCGAGCGCCAGCTCGGTGGCGTAGCCCTGCCCCACGTGGTCGACGTGGACCCAGTAGCCGATCTCCAGCCCTCCGGCCCCGATGCGGCGGTGGAGCCCGGTGCCGCCCACCACCTCGCCGTCGTCTTCGCCGCCCCGGGCGAAGGCGCCGTAGACGGCGTCGCCCCCGTCGAGCCAGGCGTGGCGGAACTCGGTGATCAGCGCTTCCCGGTCGGCGATCGTCAGCGGCTCGTTGGCGATCCAGGGAATCCACGGCCGCAGATGCTCGACGCTGGTGACCACGGCGGCGTGCAGGGCTGGGGCGTCCTTCGGGGCCCACAGCCGCAGCGTCAGCCGCGGTGTCTCCACCAGCTCGGGCAGGCATTCCATCCCGCCCAGCATGGCGCAGCGCTCCCACTGCCGCCGACGATTTCCGCGCCACAGAACGAAGCGGGTACGCGATGTGCGCGCTCAGCGCGCCACTCGCGACACGGTTCGGACCGTGTCGCGAGTGGCGCGGCTGGTGAGCCGGCCGGGCCTACACGTAGGTGGAGCCCTTCATGGCCCCGCGGTCCTGTCGCATCTCCACGTTGACCAGGGCCGGCTTGCCCGAGGCCAGGGCCCGGCGCAGGGCCGGGCCGATCTGGTCGGGGGTGGTGACGTGCTCGCCGTGGCCGCCCAGGGCCTCCACCACCTTGTCGTAGCGGGTCATGTTGAGCTCAGTGGCCACCACCCGGTCCTGGCCGTACACGGTGGCCTGGGGCCGGATCATCTGACCCCACGCCGCGTCGTTGCCGATCACACCCACGATCGGCAGGCCGAAACGCACCGCGGTGTCGAACTCGAAGCCGTTGAGCCCGAACGAGCCGTCGCCGTAGATGATCAGCACCCGGCGGTCGGGGTGGGCCAGCTGGGCGGCCAGGGCGAACGGCATGCCAACACCGAGCGTGCCCAGGGGGCCGGGGTCCATCCAGGTGCCCTGGGGCGGGACCTTGATGACCTTGGAACTCTGGGCCACGATGTCGCCCCCGTCGCCGATCACGATCATCGTGTCGTCCTCGGCGATCACGTCGGCGATCTCTTTGGCCAGGCGCAGCGGATCGATGGGCACCTCGTCCGACAGCAGCTGGCCGGCCAGCGCCTCCTCGGCCTGTACTTCCACCGTGCGCAGCGTGGCCGACCAGTCGCTGAAGTCGAAGACCTTGCCCGACTCGCCTATGGCGTCGAGCAGAGCGTCGAGGTTGGCCCCCAGGTTGCCGACCAGGCCCACGTCGACGGCCCGGTTCTGGCCGATCAGGGTCTCGTCGAGATCGAGCTGGATGATCTTGGCGTCGGGCTTGATGGCCCGGCCGTAGCCCATGCGGAAATCGAGCGGGGTGCCGGCCAGGATCACCAGGTCGGAGCCGTCGAGCGACTGCTTGCGGCTCCGGTTGAAGAACTGGGGGTGGTCCATCGACAGCTGGCCCCGGCCCATGCCGTTGGTGAAGCACGGGATGTGGGTGGCCTCCACGAACCGCTGGAGGGCCGGCCCGCCCTCCGACCACTTGAGCGAGGTGCCGGCCATCACCATGGGCCGCTCGGCCGCCGCCAGCAGGGCCACCGCCTCGGTGATCAGATCAGGAGCGGCCGCGCTGGCCACCCGGTAGTCACGGAAGCGGGGCACGCCCACCTTCTCCATGTCGACCCGGCCGGCCAGCACGTCGATCGGGATCTCCAGGAACGCCGGGCCGGGCACGCCCGACAGGGCGGCCCGGATGCCGGCCTCCACGTACTCGCCGATCCGCTCGGTCTGGTAGCAGGCGTCGACCCACTTGGTGATGGGCCGCATCATCGACACGTGGTCCATCTCCTGCAGCGAGCCCCGCCGCAGCATGTTGAACGGGCCCTGGCCACCGAACACCAGGATCGGCGAGTTGGCCCGCCAGGCGTTGGCCACGCCGGTCACGCCGTCGGTCACGCCGGGGCCGGCGGTGACGATGGCCACGCCCACCTTGCCCGGGTGGAGCCGGGCCCAGGCGTCGGCGGCGTGCACCGCCGCCTGCTCGTGGCGGACGTCGATCACCTTGATGCCCACATCGAGGCAGCCGTCGTAGATGGCCATCACGTGCCCGCCGGACAGGGTGAACACCACCTCCACCCCGGCCGCCTTGAGGGCGTGGGCGGCCAGCGTGCCGCCGTGGGTCTTGCGTTCCTTGTCGCCGTCGGCCATGGCTTCCTCCCGAGATCAGGTGCAGGGCTGCAGGAGCCCAAACCTAGTTCCCGGTGGGGCCCGGCTCCCAAAGGCCGCCTCGTAGGGCCAGCCGGGCGGGCATGCTGGCGGGGTGAGCAGCATCGTCGTGTCCGGTCTCGAGTACGCCCCGCCGGGGAGGGACTCGCTGTTCTTCGACCTCAGCTTCGGGGTCTCGCCGGGCGATCACGCCGCCATCATCGGGCCCAACGGGGTGGGCAAGAGCACGATCCTGCGGGTCCTGGCGGGCGTCCTCCAACCCGACGCCGGCGAGGCCGCGGTCACCGGCACCGTGCTGTCGATGACCCAGGACGTCGGGATGGCCCGCCCCACCGACACCCTGCGGGAGATGCTGCTGGAGGTGGCCCGACCCGAGCTGCGCACCGCCGGCCTCGCCCTGGTGGCGGCCGAGCGGGCCATGGCCGAAGGCACCGACGACGGCATGGGCTACGCCGAGGCCCTCACCGTCTGGGGCGACCTCGGCGGCTACGAGCTGGAGACCCAGTGGGCCGCCTCGGTGGAGCGAAGTGTGAAGAGCACGGTCGACGACGTGTCGACCCGCCTGGTGGGCGAGCTGTCGGGCGGGGAGCGCAAGCGGCTCGTGCTCGACGTGCTGCTCAACGCCGGGGCCGACGTGCTCCTGCTCGACGAGCCCGACAACTACCTCGACGTGCCCACCCGGGCCTGGCTGGAGGATCAACTCCGGGCCTGCCCCAGCACGATCCTGATGGTGAGCCACGACCGGATCCTGCTGGAGCGGTGCGCCACCAAGCTCATCGTGCTGGAGGGCTCCACCTGCTGGATCCACGGCGGCTCGTACACCTCCTTTCCCGAGGCCCGGGAGCACCGTCAGCGCCTCCTGGGCGACGCCCTGAAGCGATGGAACGACGAGGAGCGCCGCCTGTTCCACCACATGAAGGTGATGAAGCAGCGGGCGGCCCAGAACTTCAAGAACGCCACCAAGGCCAACGGGGCGGAGACCCGGTGGGAGCGCTTCGTGAAGGCCGGCCCGCCGCCGCCCCCGGTCCCCGACCAGCACATCCACGTGAGCCTCCGGGGGGCCGACTCGGCCCGCCGGGTGCTCAAGCTCGATGGCGTGGGCATCGACGGCCTGTTCTTCCCCTTCGACGACGAGGTGCACTTCGGTGAGCGCCTCGGCCTGATCGGCCCCAACGGCACGGGCAAGAGCCACCTGCTGCGGACCCTGTCAGGAGAGGAGCAGCCGAGCGACGGCGCCATCACCCTCGGCCCCCGTACCTCGGTCGGGACGTTCACCCAGATCAACGACCGCCCCGACTTCCTCGGCCGCGACGTGTTCGACATGGCCCGGGAGCGGGTGGGCGACGACGAACGGGCCATGAAGAGCCTGGCCCGCTACGGCCTGGCGGCCCAGGCCCGCCAGGAGTTCGACACCCTCTCCGGCGGCGAGAAGGCCCGGCTGGAGATCCTGTGCCTGGAGCTGGAGGGTCACAACGTGCTGCTGCTCGACGAGCCAACCGACAACCTCGACATCGACTCCTCCCAGGCGCTGGAGCGGGCCCTCGACGGCTTCCAGGGCACGGTGGTGGCGGTGAGCCACGACCGGGCCTTCCTGGCCCGCCTCGACCGCTTCCTCCTGGTGACCGACGACGGCGAGGTCTACTCCCTGCCCGACTACGACACGGCCATGACCGCATTGGCCGA
>CADEDH010000045.1:13236-16544 GCA_902826025.1 uncultured Actinomycetes bacterium | reverse complement strand
CTAGGATCCCGCCTATGGCATGCGTCGAGATCACCACCCCCAAGCCGGGGATCGCCCAGATCACCCTGAATCGACCGGAGCGGCTCAACGCCCTCACCTACGAGCTGGTGGACGAGCTGCACGGCGCCCTCGACACGATCCACGCCGACCACAGCATCCGGGTCGCCATCATCACCGGCGCCGGCCGGGGCTTCTGTGCCGGGCTCGACCTCACCGGTTTCGGCGCCATCCCCGGCACCGAGAACGAGGGCCGGCCCCAGCAGGGCATGGCCACCCAGCAGTTCATCGCCCGCCTCGTGCCCCACATGCGCTCGGTGCGCCAACCGATCATCGCCGCCGTCAACGGGGCCGCCGCTGGCGGCGGGTTCGCCATCGCCCTGGCCAGCGACGTGAGGATCTGCGCCCGCTCGGCCAAGTTCGGCACCGCCTTCATCCGCCTCGGCATCTCGGGCTGCGACATCGGCGTGTCGTGGATGCTGCCCCGCCTCATCGGCGCCTCCCGGGCCTGGGAGCTGATGCTCACCGGCCGGGTGTTCGACGCCGCCGAGGCCGACAAGCTGGGCCTCGTCAGCCGCGTGGTGGACGACGACGCCATCCTCGACGAGGCCATGAAGACGGCCGAGCTGATCGCCGCCAACAGCCCGATGGGGGTGTGGATGACCAAGGAGGTCATGTGGTCCAACCTGGAGACCAACTCCCTCCAGGCCGGGATCGACCTCGAGAACCGCAACCAGATCCTCACCAGCCTCACCGAGGACTCCCGCCGGGCCATGGCCGGGTTCCTCACTCACGAGCCCATGAGCTGGGAAAACCGGTAGCCGAGCCGGCGCTCGTGGGGTCTCCGGCCAGATTTTGACGGACCTCACAAGTCGCTCTGACAAGCCGATCGTGAGGGCGTGGGATCTCCGGCGCCGCCGCCTGGCCGAGGATCGTCCGTACCGGACGGGACGTCAGCCCGCCGCGCCCCCGACCAGGCCACCGCCGCCCGCTTCCGGGCCCTGGTGGCCAACGCCCGCGATGTCTTCGTGGCCCTCGGGCCCGACCTCACGATCAACTGGATCTCCCCGTCGGTGCGGGGCCACCTGGGCCACGAGCCGGCCGATCTGGTGGGGGTCCGCCTCCCCGAGCTGATCACCCCGACCTACCGTCCCGTTCTCGAGACGTTCCTCGACAACCGCAAGGAACGGATGGTGCAGGAGACGGTGGAGCTGGAAGTCCACACCCAGACCCGACGCACCCGGCTGGTGGAGGCCACCCTGTCCGACGTGCCGCCGGAAACGGTGCGCGCCACCGGCGACGCCTGGGTGATGACGTGGACCGACCGCACCGAGCAACGCCAGTTGGAGCGGGCGCTACGCAAGCAGTCGCTGTACGACGCCCTCACCGGCCTGGCCACCCGCACCACCCTCCACTTCGAGCTCCAGCAGCGGCTCCAGACCCTGTCCCGCCAGGAGTACCTGGGCGTCATCCACCTCGACCTGAACGACTTCCGCTCGGTCAACGAGTCGATCGGCTTCGAACGGGGCGACGAGCTGCTCCAATCGGTGGCGGCCCGGCTGCGGTCCAGCCTGCGGGCCACCGATGTGCTGGCCCGCCTCGGCGGCAACGAGTTCGGCGTGGCCACCGTGGCCGACCACCCCAAGGGGCTGGTGGCCATGGCCCGCCGGGTGGCCGCCCTGTTCGAGCACCCCTTCGACGTTGGCGGACGCCAGGTGACACTGGGGGTGTCGGTGGGGATGACCCTCACCGGCGACCGCCGGGCCGTGGCCAGCGACCTGCTCGACCAGGCCGCCCTGGCCCTGGGGGCGGCGAAGGGCAACCCGGCCGAGCCCATCCGGGTCTACGAGTCGGTGATGCGGGTGACGGCCACCGAGCGCTTCGAGCTGGGGTCGGATCTGGTGGGGGCGGCCGAGCGGGGCGAGCTCCGCCTCGTGTACCAACCCATCGTGGCCCTCGGCACCGGGGCCGTGGAGGAGGTGGAGGCGCTGCTGCGCTGGGTCCATCCCGAGCGGGGCCCGATCTCACCCGCCACCTTCATTCCCCTGGCCGAGCGGTCGGGCCTGATCGTGGAGATCGGCCGCTGGGTGATGGGCGAGGCCTGCCGCCAGGTCCACCGGTGGCACGGGCAGCGCCCCGACGACGCCGGGTCCCTGAGCGTGAGCGTGAACGTGTCGGCCCGCCAGTTGGAGCTGACCGGCGAGGCCGAGCGCCTGATCGGGGTGGTGACCGCTTCCGGCCTCGACCCCCGGTTCGTGACGGCCGAGCTGACCGAGTCGACCTTCCTCGACGACCCGACCTGGATGCACGACCAGCTCGACCAGCTCCGCCAGGCCGGCATGCGGGTGGCCATCGACGATTTCGGCACCGGGGCCGCCGGGCTGGGCCACCTGCGCGACGTGCCCTTCACCATGGTGAAGATCGACAAGAGCTACGTGGATGCCCTCCGCCGTTCGGAGGAGGGCGCGGTGCTGGTGCAGGGCGTGATCGAGCTGGCCCACGCCCTGGGGGCCCGCACCGTCGCCGAAGGGGTGGAGGAAGCGGCCGACCTGGAGCTCCTGGCCGCCCTGGGATGCGACCTGATCCAGGGATACCACCTCGGGCGACCCATGGAACCGGCCCAGCTCGAGGACTGGCTCACCGCCTGGCCCGAGCGGGCAGCGACCCTACCGTCGACCACACTGCCTCAGGTGTACAGAGACTCGATCTCGTCGGCGTAGCGGGCGTGGACGCCCCGCCGCTTCAGCTTGGACGTGGGGGTGAGCAGGTCGGTGTCGGGCAGCCATTCCTCGCCCAGCACCTTCACCTTCTTCACCCGCTCGGCGTTGTTGAACTCAGCCATCACCCGGTCGACCTCGGCCTCGATGGCGGCCACGACCGCCGGATCGGCGGCCAGGGCCTCCAGCGTGGTGTAGGTGATCCCGTTGCGGGCGGCCCACGTGGGGGCCACGTCGGGGTCGAGCACCACCAGGGCCGACACGAACGGGCGGTTGTCGCCGATGGCGCAGGCCTGCCCGACGAGCGGGATGGTCTTGAGCGCCGCCTCCAGGTTGGCCGGTGACAGGTTCTTGCCCCCGGCCGTGATGATCAGCTCCTTCTTGCGGTCGACGATGCGGAGGTAGCCGTCGGCGTCGAGCACACCGATGTCGCCCGAGCGGAACCAGCCGTCGGCGTCGAGCACATCGGCGGTCTTCTCCGGCTGGTTCAGGTAGCCCCGGAAGATGTTGCCGCCCCGGCACAGCACCTCGCCGTCGTCGTCGAGCCGCACCTCGATGCCGGGGCAGGCCGGGCCGACCGAGCCCGGCTTGACC
>CADEDH010000045.1:0-13136 GCA_902826025.1 uncultured Actinomycetes bacterium | reverse complement strand
CACCCCGGCGTGGATCTTCTCCCACACCCGGGGTACCCCGAACATGATGTGGGGGTGGACCTCGCCGGCGTAGGCGGCGAACTGGGTGACGTCGGGGCAGCAGGTGACCTCGATGGCGTTGGCCAGGCCCTGGTAATGGCTGGTCACCCGCTCGGCGATGTGGGCCATCGGCAGGTAGCTGACCATCCGCTTGCCGGTGAGGTCGTCGATCTCCATGGACCGGCGGAGGCACTCGATCGTCCAGCACACGTTGCGGTGGTCGAGCATCACGCCCTTGGACGGCCCGGTGGTGCCCGAGGTGTAGATCAGCGTGATCAGATCGCTGGGCTGGGCCGTGGTGGCCGCCGCCGCCAGGTCGATCGGATCGTGGGCCAGGAGCTGGGCGAAGGTGACATCCACACCGGCCGAGCCGTCGAGGGCGGTCTCGTCGACCACGCCGACGGCCTGCAGGCTGGGAATGCCCTGACGGACCTTCGACAGCGACTGGTAGAACCCGCGGTCTTCCACCACGGCCATCTTCACCCCGGCGTCGTTGGCCAGGTACTCGATCTGGTCGGGCGACGACGAGTTGTAGATCGAGACCGGCGTGGCCCCCAGGAACAGGGCGGCCGTGTCGAGCACGTGGAACTCGGGCCGGTTGCGCAGCATCAGCAGCATCCGGTCTCCCGGGCCCAGGCCCAGGGCGGCCAACCCGGCGGCGGCCCGGGCCACCTGCTCGGCGTAGGCGGCGTAGGTGAGCTCGTGCCAGCTGTCGTCGGCCGCCTTCCACCGCAGGGCCACCTGATCGGGGTGGGCGGCCACGGTGGCCAGGAAGAGCACGGGGACGGTCTGCCCCTCGATGACGGCGTCGATCTCTGCGCTGGTGGTCATGCCGGTCCTCCGGGGGGTGCCGCTCCGCTGTGTGTCACAGGGTACCGGTACCGTGTGACAGGTGACCCGGCAGCCCCACTCCCCCACGGGACCGACCGATCCGGTGCTGGTGGACGTGGTGCGCACGCCGATCGGAACCCGCAACGGGCAGCTGTCCGGCTGGCACCCGGCCGACCTCGCCGGCTTCGTGCTGCGGGCCCTGGCCGGGCGCACCGGGGTCGATCCGACCCTGGTGGATGACGTGGTGATGGGGTGCGTCACCCAGGTCGGGGCCCAGTCGCTCGACGTCGGCCGCAACGCCGTCCTGGCCGCCGGCTGGCCCCACTCGGTGCCGGCCACCACCGTGGACCGCCAGTGCGCATCGGGCCAGCAGGCCGTCCACGTGGCCGCCCACAGCGTGATCGCCGGCGCGGCCGACGTGGTGGTGGCGGCCGGCGTTGAGGTGATGAGCCTGGTGCCGCTGGGAGCGGCGGTGGCCGTGCGGGACGTGGGCCAGCCCTTCCCCCCGTCGATCCACGAGCGCTACGAAGCGGCCGGCGGCCTCCAGCCCCAGGGGATCGCGGCCGAGCTGGTGGCCGAGCGCTACGGCCTCAGCCGGGAGGCGCTCGACGCCTACGGCCTGGCCAGCCAGGAACGAGCGGCGGCGGCTGTGGCCGCCGGTCGGCTCGAGGCCGAGACGGTGGCCGTGCCCGGCCGCCTGCTCGACCGGGAGGGTCACCGGGTGGTCGACACCGGCACCACCGTACGGTCCGACGGTGGTGTGCGCCCCACCACGGCCCAGAGCCTGGCCGCCCTGCGGCCGGCCTACAAGGAGAACGGTCTGATCACGGCCGGCAACAGCGCCCAGATCAGCGATGGCGCCGCCGCCGCCCTCGTCATGACCGCAGCCCGGGCGGCCGAGCTGGGCCTGGCGGCCCGGGCCCGGTTCCTGTCGTTCGCCACCGCCGCGGTGGATCCGGTGCTGATGCACACCGCTCCCGCCCCCGCCACCGCAGCGGCGCTGGCCCGAGCAGGGCTCACCATGGCCGACATCGCCGTGGCCGAGGTGCACGAGGGCTACGCCGCCGCCGTGCTGGCCTGGCTGGCCGACACCGGTGCCGATCCTGAGCGGGTGAACCCCAACGGCGGGGCCATCGCGCTGGGCCACCCCCTCGGGTGCTCGGGTGTACGGATGCTGGCCACCCTCACTGCCGAGCTGGAGCGGCGGGGTGGGGGCCGGGGCCTGCTCACCATGGGCGGCACCGGCGGCCTGGCCACCGCCCTGGTGCTCGAGGTCGGCTGAGCGCGTGGGCTGAGCGCAGGTCCCGCCTGCGCTCTAGGCTTGACACCGGTGACGGACTTCGAGCCAACGACGGACAATCCCGACCGGATCGACGACGACGACACGCCGGTCGAGTCGAAGGCCCGCTCGCGGGACCTGGTGATCCGCAAGCGCCGGAAGTGGGCCATGCGGGCCTTCGTGCTGGTGATCGGGGCCGTGCTGCTGGCCCAGGGTCAGTCGCTGTGGCGCACGGCGATCGCCGTGGTGCTGGGCTATGTGATCCTCTCCACCGGCTTGGCCGTGCTCGGCGCCTTCGCCCGCCCCCTGCCCGAGCCGCCGCCACCGGGCGAGCTGCGGCGGGTGAAGCTCCAGTACCGGTGCTCCACCTGCGGGGCTGAGCTGCGCATGACGTTGGCCAACGACCGCATTCCCACCCCGCCCCGCCACTGCTCCGACGAGATGGATCTCGTGACGGCGATGGAAGACGTGTGACGGAATCCACAGCTGTGGACAACAGCTGGGGATAGCGTGAATTGCCCTGTTTGGGGTGAGGGGCCTACTCGTACTGGGTGGCGGCGACGATGCCGGCCAGGATGAGGCCCAGCCCGCCCAGCAGGTACCAGTTCGACGGGGCCCCGAACCGGTCCTGGATGATGTAGTTGGCCAGGATCACGATCAGGCCCAGGCCGATGAGGCCGAACATCAGGATCGGGATGACAGCCTGGAAACGGCCCCCACCCACCTTCACCGGTGTGCGGCTCACCCCCGACGGGCCTGATCCGGCCGGCGTTCCCGCCGGCGGCGTGCCCTTCGGCGTCACTCTGGACCGAGTCTTGTCCTGGCGTACCACTCCCCCAACTTATCGGAGTACGGGGATGGGCGGGCCCCGCTAGGTTTGATCACCGTGAAGGGCCCCCGTGTGCTGGTGATCGACAACTACGACTCGTTCGTCTACATCCTCGTGCAGTACCTGGGCGAGCTGGGGGCGGATCCGGTGGTGGTCCGCAACGATGCCATGACCCTGGCCGAGCTGGACGCCGTGGAGCCCGACGCCGTGCTGGTGTCGCCCGGGCCCGGTACCCCGGACGACGCCGGGGTGTCGAACGAGGTGATCAGCCACTTCGCCGGCCGGCGGCCCGTGCTCGGCGTATGCCTGGGCCATCAATGCATCGGCCAGATCTACGGCGGCCAGGTGATCCGGGCCCCCGAGCTGATGCACGGCAAGACGTCAGTGATCGACCACACCGACTCCGGCGTGTTCGCCGGCCTCCCCCAACCGCTGGAGGCCACCCGCTACCACTCGCTGATCGTGGAGCGCGAAACCCTGCCCGATTGCTTGGAGATCACGGCCGAGACGAGGGGGAACGGCCTGATCATGGGGTTGCGCCACCGGGAGCTCGACGTGGAGGGCGTGCAGTTCCACCCCGAGTCGATCCTCACCGTGGGCGGGCGCGACCTGCTGACCAACTTCCTGGCCCGGGTCGCCGTCTGACCTGATCGACGCCGAGCTAGTTGCCCGGCGTGGACGTGGACGAGCTGGAGGACGTGGAGGGGGTTGACGGTGTCGTCGACGCCGTGGTTTGCGAGGTGGTGGACCCGGCCTTGCCCACGGTGATGATGATCTCGCTGCCCGTCGGTAGCTGGGTGCCGGCCTGAGGCGCCTGGGCGACCACCTTATCGACGAGGCCCGACCCGGGATCGACGTCCTGGAACTCCACCACCGGTTGGAAGCCGGCGTTGGTGAGCTGCTGCTCGGCCGCCGCCTGGGTGAGGTTCTGCACCGAGGGCACGGCCTTCACCTCCGGTCCGCTCGACTGGTAGACGGTGATCGGCGTGGTCTTCGGTACCTGGCTGCCGGCCGGCGGCTCGGTGCGGGTGACCGAGCCCGCAGGCACGTCGGCGCTGGGCTCCTGTTTCACCATCACCGAAAAGCCGAGTGCCTGGAGCTGACTGGTGGCGGTGTTCAGCGGCTGGTTCTTGAGGTCGGGGATGGCGGCCTGCGAGGCACCGCCGGAGATCACGATCTCCACCTCGGCGCCCTCGTTGACCTGCTGGCCGGCGGCGATCGACTGGCGGATCACCAGGCCCTCCTCCACCGTGTCGCTCTCCTCCCGCGTGACCGAGAACGCCAGTCCCTGGGCACTGAGTGCCTGCTCGGCCTCCTGCTGGGTCCTGCCCTCCACGTCGGGCACCTCGACCGTCCTGGCCGCCTGCACCACCGACAGGGTGATCGTGCTGCCCTCGGGGGCCTGGGTGCCGCCGTCGGGGTCCTGGTCGAACACCGTGTTGGGGTCCCCACCCTCCTGCGGCTCGTACTTGGGGACGACTTCGAAGCCCTCCTGCTTCAGTTTGTTGGTGGCCGTGGTGAGGTCGTCACCGAGCACCGTGGGGACGTCTTTCAGTACCGCACCACCCTCGGTGGTGTCGGTGGCGTCGTTGTTGCCGTTCAGCCGCAGCGAGATCAGGAAGATCAGGCCGATCAGCAGCAGCAGGAGGCCGGCCAGCATGGCCACGAACACCCCGGTACGGCTGGGCGGCTCGTAGTACTCCTCGACCGGCTCGTGCTGGCGCACGGCGGCCGAGGCCGGCATGGCCCGGGTGGTGTCGATGATGGCCCGGCTGGACCCGGTGTCGGCCGCCGGTCGGGGCATGGCCCGGGTGGCCCCCGGATCGGGCGGCAGGGGCGGCCGGTAGGCGGCTGTGGGGGCGCCGCCACCTCCGCCGTTGCCGCCGGGCATGGGGGCGGCACCGACGAGGGGGTGGCCCTCCCGGAAGCGGCGCAGATCGGCCCGGACGTCTTCCGCCGTGGGATAGCGGTGGTCGGGGTTCTTGGCCAGGAGGCGGGTGATGATGGCGTCGAGCGCCGGGGGCACCGACGGGTTGCGGTCGCTGGCCCGGGGCGCCGGCTCCTGCACGTGCTTGTAGGCGATCGACACCGGCGAGGAGCCGGTGAACGGCGGCTCGCCCGTGACCATCTCGAACAGCACCACGCCCAGTGAGTACAGGTCGGAGCGGGGGTCGACGGCGCGGCCCTGGGCCTGCTCGGGGGAGAAGTAGCTGGCCGTGCCCATCACCGAGCCGGTCTGGGTGAGCTCGTCGTCGTCGCCGCCGAAAGCCCGGGCGATGCCGAAGTCGGTCACCTTCACCTGGCCGGCCGGGGTGATCATGATGTTGCCCGGCTTCACGTCGCGGTGGACGGTTCCGTTTCGGTGGGCGAAACCGAGGGCGGCGGCCACGTCGGTGGCGATCTCGGCCGCCCGGTCGGGATGCAGATGGCCCTCGGCCGCCAGCACGTCGGCCAGGCTGCGACCCTCCACGTACTCCATCACGATGAAGTACGTGTCGTCGTGCGAGCCCCAGTCGTAGACGGCCACCACCGAGGGGTGGTTCAGGTTCGCCGCCGCCTGGGCCTCCCGGCGGAAACGGGCCACGAACGTGGGCTCCGCCGCGTACTGGGGGAACAGCACCTTGACGGCCACCGGCCGGTCGAGCAGCTGGTCACGGGCCAAGAAGACGTCGGCCATACCGCCGCGGGCGATCCGGCGATGAAGCTCATAGCGTCCGCTGAGCACCGGGCGCGCAGTCGAGGCATCAGTCACAGCAGGGTCAGCCTACTCATTGCACCGGTCCAAACGGCGCACACCGTGAGCACGCCGCTAGCCCCGGTTGAACCACTCGGAGAACAACGCCTTGGCGATCGGCCCGGCCACGGCACCACCTGTCTGGTCGACCGACCCCTCCTGGCCTTCCACCAGCACCGCCACCACCAGTTCGGGCTCACTGTCGGACCGTCCGCCGAACCCCACGATCCAGGCGTGGGACCGGGGCGGGTCGGTGCCGAGCTGGGCGGTACCGGTCTTCACCCCGATGCGCAGACCATCCACCGTGGCCGTATCGCCCCGGTCGGCCGCCTCGATCATCGCCTGCTGGAGGATCTGGGCGTTTTCGGAGCGCATCGACATGCGCCACTCCTCGCCCTTGTTCGTGCGCACCACCTTGCCGGTGGCATCGCGCACCTCGGCCAGCACGTGGGGCTTGGGGATCACGCCGTCGTTGGCCACCCCCGCCGCCACCAGGGCCATCATCAGCGGGCTGGCCTGCACGTCGTTCTGACCGATGGCGGTCTGGGCCAGCTTGGGGGTGTTCTCGTAGAGGCCGGCCGGGCGCTCCGGGGTGGGCGACTGGATCCGCTTGCCGTAGTCGGTCGGGTAGTTGCTGACGGCGGCGCCGGGCAGGTCGAAGGGGACGTCGGTGTTGAATCCGGCCGCCTCGGCCTGGTTGACCATGACCAATGGGCCCAGCGTCTCGGCTGCCAGCTTGGCGAACGGCGTGTTGCAGGATCGGGCCAGGATCGTGGTGAGGTTCCCGCCGCAGGGCCCGCCGCTGAAGTTCGTGATGGGGTTGGTGGTGAGCGGTGGGGTGTAGGAGCTGGTGGCTTCGAACACCGGCTCCTCGAGCGTGGCCGCCCCCGACTCCAGGGCGGCGGCCGCCGTGATCAGCTTGAACGTGGACCCTGGGAACTCCCGGTCCTTGAAGGCCTTGGCCCGCAGCGGGTTGCCGTCGGCGTTCAGCAGCTCCTGGTAGGCGGTGTTGGCGGCGCCGCCGTCGTTCGCGGCCAACAGGTTGGGGTCGAACGAGGGGTAGCTCCACAGAGCCCGGATGGCCCCGGTGCTGGGGTCGACGGCCACCACCGAACCCGGCCGCTCGCCCAGGGCGTCGCGGGCCACCTTCTGCAGCTTGTCGTCGAGCGTGAGCGTGATCGATCCGCCGTCGGGGTCGGGGTCGAGCAGGCTGGTGAAGTCGGCCAGCTGCTGGGCCGCGGTGGACCCGGTCAGCTCGGTGTTGAACACCTTCTCGGCCCCCTCGGCCCCCAGGTTGAACGACAGGAACCCCACGGTGTGGGCGTACAGCGGGCCCTCGGGGTAGGTGCGCTGGCGGCCGAAGCGCTGGCCCGGCGTCTCCACCGAGGTGGCCACCAGCACGCCGTCGCTGGTGACGATGTCTCCCCGGGGACGGTTGAACTCCCGCTGCACGGTGCGGGTGTTGGCCGGGTTGTCCTTCAGCGACTCCGCCTCCAGGATCTGCACCCGGTTGAGCTGCACGAACAGCAGGGTGAAGCAGCCCAGCAGGACCACCATCACGTGGCGCAGGGAGCCGTTCACACCAGTACCGGTTGGGCCGTGGCCGCAGCCGCCGCCGCCTCGGAGCGGGCCGAAGAGTCCGAGATCCGCACCAACAGGGCCAGGATGACGTAGTTCGAGATCAGCGACGACCCGCCGTAGGACACATACGGCAGGGTGACGCCGGTGAGGGGCAGCACCCGCAGCACACCACCGATGATGATGAACGCCTGGAAGCCGAGAAGGGAGGTGAGGCCGGTGGCCAGCAGCTTCTCGAACGGCACCTTGGCCGATGCCGCCACCCGGAACCCGGAGGCCACCAGGAACATGAACGCCGCCAGCACCGCCGTGGCCCCCAGCAGGCCCAGCTCCTCGCCGATGGCGGCGAAGATCATGTCGGTCTCGGCGTAGGGCACCTTGGCCGGCAGACCCCGGCCCAGACCGGTGCCGGTGACACCCCCGTCGGCCAACCCGAACCAGGCCTCGACGATCTGGAACCCCTTGTCCTTGGGGTCGGCGAAGGGATTGAGCCAGATGTCGACCCGGCGCTGGACGTGGGAGAACAGGCGCCACGACACGAACGAGGCGGCCGAGAACAGCAAAAGGCCCGTGGCCACGTAGGCGGTGCGGCCGGTGGCCACGTAGATCATGACCAGGAACAGGGTGAAGAACAGCAGCGACGACCCGAGGTCACGCTGGAACACCATCACCATCAGGGCCACCCCGAGCGCCAGCAGCATCGGGCCGAAGTGCTTGAAGTCGGGCAGGTTGATCGGCCCCAGTCGACGGTTGGAGATCGTCAACAGCTCCCGCTTGTCGGCCAGGAAGCCGGCCAGGAAGGCGGCCAGCACGATCTTGGCGAACTCACCGGGCTGGATGGAGAACGGCCCCGCCCGCAGCCAGATCCGGGCCCCGTTGATCGTGCGACCCAGGCCCGGGATCAGGGGCAGGAACAGCATGCCCACCCCCACCAGGGCCAGCGTGTAGCGGAAGTCGGCCAGCCATCGCAGGTCGGGCAGGAGGAGCAGCACGGCACTGAAGGCCCCGATGCCGATGAAGGTCCAGGCAGCCTGACTGCCGGCCAGGTCGGGGTCGAGCCGGGCGATCACCACGTAGCCCAGCCCGTTGAGCAGAGCGGCCAGGGGCAGCAGGAGGCCATCGGCGTTGGGGGCCACGAACCGGATGACGAGATGGGCCCCCAGCAGGAGCAGGAGGATCACGCCGAAGAACACGGCCACGTCGGCCCGGGCGCTCACCGTGTCGTCGATGTTGAGCAGGCCGTAGGCCAGGGCCGTGATCAGCGTGCCCAGGATCAGCAGGCCGAGCTCCAGGCGCCGGGGCGCCATCTCAGCCGGAGGAGGTGGTGGTGGAGGACGTGCCGGCGTTGGCGGCCGTGGCCGCCGTGGGGGTGGAAGCAGGGGAGGCGGGCGTGGCCCCGCCGGCGGCCCCGGCCGCGCTGGGCACGGTGGCCCCGCTCCCGGCCGGCAGCGTGGTGGCGTTGAGGTCGGTCGGGACGGTGCTGGTCGAGGCCTCGACCCCACCCAGCTGCGCCGCCGGGTCCTTCACCATCTCACCGGCCAGCGTCAGGGAGTCGACGAAGGCTTTGGCCTCCGCCTCCGACTTGAACGTGGGCTGCTTGGCCACCTCGTCCTGGTCTTCGGGGATGAGCTCGTCCGCCTTCGGGGCGCCCTCGGCTGGTTGGGCCTCGGGCTTGAGCCACAGCAGGCCGCCGGGGCGGCCGTTGAAGATCGCCACCTGGCCACCCTCGACCTGCTTCACGAACCAGATCGACCGGTTGTAGTACCCGACGCCGAGGTAGGACGCCGCCACCAGCGCCCCGAGCAGGATGCCCAGAGCCACCAGCGTGAACGCCCGCCGCCCCCGACGGGGCTGCGGCGGATCGGGCTCGAAGGTGTACGGACCGGGGGGTTCGCCGGCGATCTCGGCGGTGGCCACGGCCGCATCGGGAACCGGCACCGTGGGGGCCACGAGGGTGGGGTCGGAGCCGACCGCCTCCAGGCCCACCGTGGGCTGGTGCTCCAGCCCGACGGCCCCCGCCGGCGGGGCCGGGGTGGCGGTGTCGAGCTCGAGCACACTGCCGGCCGGGCGGGCCAGCGAGGGCGGGCGATGGCTCTGGCCGGCATCGGCGTAGAGGCCGGCGGCGGGGGCGCCGCCGTTGGGGGCACCGCCCGGCGGAGGCAGGGGAGAACCCTGGCCGTTGTCGAATCCGGCGCCGCTCAGGGCGGCGGGATCGGTGTCGACCAGTGCAGCCGGCATGGCGGGCACGGTGACGGCCTCGGCCGCCGGCGAGAGTGATCCGCCGTGGCCGTCTTCCACCACGTCGACCACCACCACGGTGATGTTGTCTCTTCCGGCGCCCGACAGGGCCGAGGCCACCAGCGTCTGGGCCGCTTCCAGCGGCGAGACGAAGCTGGTGAGGATGCGGAGGATGTCTTCCTCCGACACCTCGTTGAACAGCCCGTCGCTGCAGAGCAGGAACCGGTCGCCCACCCGGGTCTGACGGAGGAACTGGTCGACCTCGACGTGCGACGAGATGCCGAGGGCCCGGGTGAGGATGTTGCGCTGGGGGTGGTGGGCGGCTTCCTCCGGGGTCAGCCGCTTCTGGCGCACCAGGTCTTCCACCAGGCTGTGGTCATTGGTGAGCTGCTGGAGCGAGTGCCCGTCAACCACGTAGGCCCGGCTGTCGCCCACGTTGACCACGCTGATCTTGCCCTCGGCCGGCCGGAGGGTGAGGGCCACCAGCGTGGTGCCCATGCCCCGCAGGTCGGGGTCGGCGGCCCGTTCGAACACGGCCCGGTTGGCGTCTTCCACCAGCTCGACGAGACCGCTGGGGCCCACCGGCTCGGTGATGCCGACGAACTCGGAGATGGCGATGGTGGCCGCCGTCTCCCCGCCCTGGTGGCCGCCCATGCCGTCGGCCACCACGGCCACGTAGCCGCCGAAGTGGCCGCGGTCCTGGTTGGACTCCCGCACGTTGCCCACATGGGTGACGGTGGCACCGAGCAGTTCCATCAGCGGAGCTCCATCACGATCCCGCCGAGGCGGAGCTGGTCACCGAAGGAGGCGAACTGCTTGGTGGTGACCCGCTGGTTGTTGAGGTAGGTGCCGTTCGTGGAGCCCAGGTCTTCCACCGCCACCTGGTCTCCGTCGAGCCAGATCCGGGCGTGGAGCTGGGATATGTAGGTGTCGTCGAGCGTCACGTGGCAGCTGGCGGCCCGGCCGATGGTGAGTTCACCGTTCACGACGTACTCCCGACCGGCCAGAGCCTGGGGCTCGACCATGACCAGCTTCGGCGGACCCTGACGGCCCTTGGCTGCCCGACCGCCGCCGCCCCGCCGCGCTCTGCCCCGGACCGGTGCTCCGGCGTCGGGCACCGCGGCCGCCACACGGCGGACGGCGGCCACCGGACGGGATCCGGCCCACGTGGCCTGGAGCACCCGGAAGAAGAACAGATAGAGGAGACCGAGCAGGCACCACTTGAGAAGTGTGAGTAGGGCATCGGTCACCAGTGCGCAGGCTAGCCAGGTTCAGGCCCACCATGGGCTCAGAGCCGTCTGAATCGCAGGGTGATCGCACCGAACGTCACCTGGTCGCCGTCGGACAGTGCGCAACGTTGGATCCTCTGGCCATTCACCTTGCTTCCGTTGGTGGATCCGAGATCGATCAGCTCGTAGTTGTCACCAACGGCGTGGAGCTCGGCGTGGCGCCGGGAAACGTTCTGATCGTTGATGACGATGTCGGAGTCGGACAGCCGGCCGATGGTGGACACCGTGCCGGTGAGGAGGTGATGGGCGCCGTCGGGCCCCTCCAGCCAGGCCGTGGGCTCGGCCACGGCGATCCGCTCGTCGTACGAGGGGTGGACGCGGAACAGCCCCACCTTGAGGTTGTGGTCGGCCTGGAGCTCCACCGAGACCCGACCCAGGAACCCGAGGCCCTCGGCCTTGGCGTGATCCCGGACGATGGCGGTGAGCTCGTTGGTGAGCGACTGCTGCACCTGGCCGAACCGGGCATGATCCTCGACCGACACCCGGATCACGAAGCGGTTCGGGGCCAGCGCCTGGCCCCGCACGTCGATCGTGCGGCTGGTGTCCATCTCCTTTATGAGCCGACGACCGATCTCCACCGGTTGCAGGCCGCTTCGGAAAGCGCGGGCGAACATCCCCTCCACCAGTCGTTCCAGGCGATCCTCGAAACTTCGTAAGACCACTGCCATCCTCTACCAAGGGGCTTGTAGCTGGCGACCAGCATGCCACGAACAACGTCCAGCTTGCGCTCGCATACGGCCGGCGCTGTTCGCGAAAGGTCGGTGTCGAGCGGGCAAACCTCCGCTACGATGCCTCCGCACCACTCGCGCGAGTGGCGGAATTGGCAGACGCGCAGGATTCAGGTTCCTGTGTCCGAAAGGATGTGAGGGTTCAAGTCCCTCCTCGCGCACGAGAGAGAAATGACCGCCGCCGCGATCTCAACATCACGCGAGATTCGCGGTTGGCAGATGTACGACTGGGCGTGGTCGGCGTTCGACACCACGGTGGTCACGGCCCTGCTCGGGCCGTACCTGTTGGATCTGGCCGAGAAGTCCGACGGGGTACATGTGGCCGGGCTACGGATCGCTCCCGCCTCGTTCTTCCCTTTCGCCGTGTCGTTGTCGACGATCGTGCAGGTGCTCTTCCTGCCGGTGCTGGGGGCAGTGGCCGACCACACCACCCACAAGAAGCGGCTGATGATGACGCTGGCCTACACCGGCAGCGTGCTCCTCACCGGGCTGTTCGCCGTAACCGGCTCCACCGTGGTGCTCGGCGGCGCTCTGTTCGTGCTGGCCAGCGTGGCCTTCTCGGCCGCCTCGGTGGTCTACAACTCGTTCCTCCCCGAGCTGGCCCCGCCGGGTGAGCGAGACCGGATCAGCTCCCAGGCCTACGCCTACGGCTACGCCGGGGGAGGCCTGTGGCTGGCCGCCAACTTCGCCCTGATCTCGTTCATGAGCGACACCGCGCTGGCCGTGCGCCTGTGCCTGGGCGCCACCGGGCTGTGGTGCGCCCTGTTCTTCTGGCTGTTCCCGGGGCGGATGCTGCGGCCCCGGCCGGCCCTCCGGGCCAAGCCGGCGGGGCTGGGCTGGATGCGCTTCAGCTTCGGCTCGTCGCTGGCCACCCTGCGCGAGATGCGGCGCAACCAGCCGGAGGCCTTCCGCTACCTCGTGGCCTACCTGCTGTTCGCCGACGGGATCCTCACGGTGATCACGGTGTCCACCTCGTTCGCCGCCGACGAGCTCGACGCCAGCGCCACCACGCTCCTGGGCGTGGTGCTGCTCATCCAGTTCGTCGGCATCGGCGGAGCTCTGGCCTTCGCCCGGGTGGCCCGGCGGGCCGGGGCCAAGCGCACCCTGATCGCGAACCTCGTGGTGTGGATCGCCCTGGTGGTCTACGCCTTCGCCGCCCTCGACTCGATCCCCGAGCTGTGGGTGCTCGGCGTGTTCCTGGCCCTCGTGCTGGGAGGGGCCCAGGCCCTGGCCCGCTCCCTGTTCGCCCAGATGATCCCGGCCGGCCGGGAGGCCGAGTACTTCGGGTTCTACGAGATCTCGTCTCGAGGGACGTCGTGGTTGGGGCCCGCCGCGTTCGGCATCGCCAACCAGGTGCTGGGCTCGCAGCGCCAGGCCATCCTGTCGCTGATCGTGTTCTTCGTGGTCGGCACCGCCCTGCTGGTGCCGGTGGACGTGGCCCGGGGAATGCGCCAGGCCGGCCAGGATCCCACCGGCATTCGCCTCTGATCCTCGCCCGGGCTCAGCCCGTGGGGGCGGGAGCGGGGGTGGTGGGGGCGGGAGTCGGAGGCGGTTCGGGCGCCGGGGTCGGTTCGGGCGCCGGCACCGCAGC
>CADEDH010000044.1:28462-57052 GCA_902826025.1 uncultured Actinomycetes bacterium | reverse complement strand
CCCCCGACCCCCTCCTTGTAAGGGAGGTGCTCTAGCCAACTGAGCTAAGCGCCCGGAACGGTTGAGTCTACCGAGCGGGCGCCGGCACGGTTCAGGTATTGCCGCCCCTGGGCCACTCCCGGTCCTTCGGGCGCTCGGGTCACGCGATTGCGGATCGAGACGGGGCAGAGTCGGCGGCGACCCGTCAGGATCGGTGGGACGGCTGAGCGGCTGCCGGCTCGACGGTGTCGCTGGCGGCGACTGCGGTGGCGGAGAGCGGGTAGTGGCAGCGGATGGCCCGGTCGGCCAGCACGGTCACCACCGGCGCCTCCGTCTCACAGCGGGTCTCGCTGCGGGGACAACGGGTCCGGTACGGGCAACCCACGCCGTCGTCGGGCGCCAACGCCTTGGTGTCGGCATCGTCGGTGGCTATGAGCGTGGTCAGCGACGAGGCGGTGACGAGCGCATCGGTGTACGGATGGCCGGGCCGGTCGAGCAGCGTCAACGCCGCCCCCTGCTCCACCACCCGCCCCCGGTAGAGCACGGCCACGTCGTGGCAGAGGTGGCGGACGAGGCGCAGGTCATGGCCGACGAACACGTAAGTGACGCCCAGCCGCTCCTGCAGATCCAACAGGAGGTTCACGATCTGGGCGCTCACCGAGACGTCAAGCGCCGACAGCGGCTCGTCGAGCACGATGACCTCGGGGTCGAGCGCCAGCGCCCGGGCGATCGCCACCCGCTGACGCTGCCCACCGGAGAGCTGGTGCGGATACCGATCGACGGTCGCCGCTCCCAGCCCCACCAGGTCGAGCAGCTCAGCCGCCCGGTCCCGCCGTGCCGCCTTGTTGGCTGAACGCTCGATCGCCTGTTGCTCGGTCACTGCGTCCCAGATGCGCATACGCGGATCGAGTGAGCTGTACGGATTCTGGAAGACGGCGGCGACGGACCGGCGGTACCGACGCATCTCCTCCTCGCCCATCTCGATCAGCGGCCGCCCCTCGAAGATCACACTCCCGGCCGTCGGCTGTTCCAGGGCCAGCAACTGCCGGGTGAGGGTGGTCTTGCCGCTCCCGGACTCACCGATCAGACCCAGCGTCCGACCCCGCACGACGCTCAGGTCGACGTCGACCAGCGCCCGGACGAGACCGCCGTCGGGCGCATGGTAGGTCTTCGAAACCGATCGGGTCTCGAGGACGACCTCCCCTGGCTGTTCGCCGGCGGTCACGCCGCCCCCGCCTTGATGCAGCGGACCTGCACCGCCCCGTGCCGCTCGACCGGCGGGATCGCCACCGAGCAGGCCTCCTCGGCCACCGGGCAGCGGGGCGCGAACGGACATCCCGATGGCAGCGCCGTCAACGCCGGCGGCTGGCCGGGAATGGCCCGGAGCCGGCTGAGTGGCTCGGCGTTCCCGGAGTCGGCGTCGAGCAGGGCCCGGGTATAGGGGTGGAGCGGGCGGGCCATGACCTCGGCGATCGGTCCGGTCTCCACGACCAACCCGGCATACATGACGGCCACGTCCTGGCAGACGAGGCGGGCCACCGCCAGATCGTGGGTGACGAACAGCACGGCCAGACGCCGCTCCCGCCGGAGCTCGTCGAGCAGGCGGAGGATGCCCAGCTGGGTGGTCACGTCGAGGGCGGTGGTGGGCTCGTCGGCGATGAGCAGTTCGGGATTCTTGGCCAGAGCGATGGCAATCGCCACCCGCTGGCGCATCCCGCCGGAGAACTCGTGGGGGTAGCTACGAAGGCGAGCCTCGGCGTCCACCACCCCGAGCCGTTCCAGCAGCTCGATCATCACCGCGTCCCGCTCCGATGCCGGCCCCGGCGGCAGCACCTCGGCGATCTGTGACCGCACGGTGTAGAGCGGGTCGAGGGCCACCGTCGGGTCCTGGGGGATGTAGCCGATCCGGTTCAACAGCACCTGGCGCATTCCGGCGATGCTGAGGCCCAGCAGCTCCTCGCCGTCGAGGCGCACCGAGCCGCCCACCACGTCGCCGATGGGTCGACGGATGAGGCGCATGATCGACAGCGCCGCCGTGGACTTGCCGCACCCCGACTCCCCCACCAGCGCCGTTGCCGAGCCGGCCTCGATGTGCAGGTCTATGCCCCGCACCGCCGGCACTGGCTCCCCGCGCCCGCCGCCGTAGTACACAGTCTGGAGACTCTCCACTGCCAGCACAGCGCCCGCCTACCTCTTGGTCGTGGGGTCGCTGTTGACCCGTAGCCAGTCGCCGAACAGGTTCGTGGCCAGCACCGTGATGCTGAGGGCCACGCCCGGCATCACCGCCATCCACCAGCCGTCGGCCAGATGCTTGCGACCGTCAGCCAGCATCCCGCCCCACGACGCCGCCGGCGCTGGCACGCCGAGACCAAGGAAGCTCAGCGACCCTTCGGCCACGATCGCCAGACCCAACTGCAGGCTCACCAGCACCAGCAGGGTCGGCACGATGTTGGGCAACACGTGGCGCCACACCACCCACGGCCCGCCCGCCCCCATCGTGCGGGCCATGGTGACGAAGTCCATCGTCTTGATCCGCAGCACCTCCGAGCGCAACACCCGGGCGTAGCTCGGCCAGAAGGCGAGGGCCAGGATGATCACGACGTTGCGGGTGCTGACACCGAACGTGGCCACCCACACGATGGCGAACAGCAGCACGGGAAAGGCCAGCGCGGCGTCGGTGGTGCGCATGAGGAACGAGTCGAGCCGCCCACCCCGGTAGCCGGCCACGATGGCGATCACGACGCCGATGAACCCGGCGATGACCACCACCGCCAGCGACACGAGCATCGCCACCCGGTTGCCGTAGATGAGCCGGGACAGGATGTCGCGGCCCAGGTCGTCGGTGCCGAGCGGGTGGCGCCACGTTCCGCCCCACAGCAGCGGCGGCTGCAGCGACTCCGCCAGGTTGATCTCCTGCTGGCCGTAGGGGGCCACGAACGGCCCGAAGATCCCCGTCAATACGAACAACCCGAGAACGGTGCCGGAGAACCAGGGCATCCGGCGGCGTGCCCGTCTCGTCCGCCGACCAGGGATGAGCGTGAGTGACGGCGCCCGACCGGCCTCAGGCCCGTCGATGACGTCGTGGTCATGATCCAGTGGCAACGCCACGGCCGTGCCTCCTCACTCGGGGGTCGAGCAACCCGTACGACACGTCGACGAGGAACAACACCACCACGAAGATCATGGTGTTGACGAGCACCACGCCCTGCACGACGTTGTAGTCGCGCGAGTTGATGCCCTGGAGCACGAGCTGACCCACCCCGGGCCAAGCGAAGATCTGCTCCACGATCACCGCCCCCGAGAACAGGCCGCCGAGCTGGATCCCGGCCAGCGTCACGATCGGCAGCGACGCGTTGCGCAGCGTGTGCGCCACCAGGCGCGCCGCTGACACACCCTTGGCCTGCTCGAACAGCGTGTGGTCCTTGCGCAGGACCTCGATCACGGCGCTGCGGGTCAGGCGGGTGAGCGACGCCAGCGGATAGGCGGCCAACGTGACCGCCGGCAGTATCAGGTGTTGGATCCCGCCCTTGCCGAACGGCGGGAAGATCTGGATGTTCACGGCGAAGGCGATCACCAGGAGGATCCCCACGAAGAACTGCGGCACCGACTGGCCCACGAGGGCCAGCGCCTTGCCCACGGTGTCGATCCAGGTGCCCTGGCGCAGGGCCGAGAGCACGCCCATCGCCACACCGAAGAACGACCCGATCAGGAAGGCGGTGACCCCCAGTTGGATCGTGTTCGGTAGCGCCTTGAGGATGAGCCCTCGAACATCGGTCCGGTAGGCGAAGGACTGGCCGAGGTCGCCCTGGGCCAGGTTCGCCATGTAGTCGCCGTACTGGGCGATGAGCGGCTTGTCGAGGCCCAGGTTCTGGCGGACCAGCTCCTTGGTCTCGTCGGTGGCATCCTGCGGGATGAACAGGTCGGCGGCATTGCCGCTCGCCCGGCTCAGGCCGAACACCACGGTCGCCACCACGAACAGCACGAGGATGGCCTGGGCCAACCGGGAGAGTATGTAGCGGGCCATCGTCGGTCTCGCCGCTACTTGGCGAGGATCCAGGACGTTGGCCCGGCGTAGGGGCACGAAGTGATGTAGCCGAAGGACTCGACGTTCGGGCCCACGGCGATCAGCGAGGACGTGAGGATCATCGGGAGGCCGTAGAGGCTCTCGTCGATGTGGTCGGCCTGCTGGCGGCCCAGCGCGGCCCGCTTGTCGAAGTCGGTCTCGACGATGATCTGGTCGATGATCCCGTCGAGCTCGGTGTCGCCCACGATCGTGGTGTAGACGGCCTTGCTGCCGAAGAACGAGTTGACCGACAGGCGGGTGGGCTCCACGTAGAAGTAGGTGGGGCCGGCGATCATCGCCGCCCCCTTCAGCTGCTTGTTCCGCCATTGGGGCAGGTACGTGGCCGTCTCCATGTTGTTGAGCGTGGCCTTGACCCCGATCTGGGCCCAGTACTGCGCGATCGTCTCGGCCAGCTTGGGCATGTCGGGCACAGTCGTCGTCGTGTACGAGCTGAGCTGAACCTCCAGATCCGATGCCCCCGCCTCGGCCAGCAGAGCCTTTGCCCCCTCGGGGTCGAACGGCAGGGACTTGGTATCAGGATTGTGACCCGGGGTGATCTTCGGCGTACCGCTCTGGGGCACGGTGGCGTACCCCTTGTAGAGCGACTTGGCGATCGCCTCCCGATCCACCGCCATCAGCAGCGCCTTGCGCACACGGATGTCCTTGAGCGGCGACGTCTCCTCAGGGAAGACGTTGTCGAGCATCATGCAATAGCCGAGCCCGGTCTCCTTGATCTCGACGAGCTCGATGTCGTTGTTGCCGGTGAGCCCCTCAGCCCCGGCCCCGGTCAGGCCGTAGGCGATGTCGAGCGTGCCGGTCTGGATGCCGGCCACCCGGGCCGACTCGTCAGGGACGATGGCGTAGACCAGCTTCTTCCAGTTCGGCTTGCGCGCCGCGTCCCAGAACTCCTCGTGCCGCTCGTACTTGACGTTGGCGTTCAACTCCTGCGAAACGAACTTCCAGGGACCGGTGGATCTCGGATTCTTCTTGAACTCGACCTCCCCGACCTGGTTGTAGTAGTCGCTGGCGATGGGCGGCGGCATGTCCACAACGAGGGTTGCCATCGGCTTGTTGGTGACGATTTCCACCGTGAGATCGTCGATGACGTTGGCCCCGGTGACGTTGGACTTGATCGCCACATAGTGGGCGTAGTCGTTGGCGTTGGGCCCGCTGACGATCCGCTCGATCGTCGCCTTCACATCCTTGGCTCCGAACGTCGAGCCGTCGTGCATGGTCACGTTGGGACGCAACTTGAACGTCCACGTCAACTTGTCGTCCGACAGGGTGTACCCGGTGGCCAGGGTCGGTTGGAACTTCCCCTCCTGATTGGGGAAGTACAGGAAGTCGGCGATCGCCCACTGGAGCGGGAAGATCAGCCCGCCCACCGCCCAGTTCGGATCGACGTACGCCTCCTGCAGGCTGGAGACGCCGATCGTCAGCGTCTCGGTCTTGGCCTCGGTGCGGGTGGCACTGGCGGTCGTGGTCGACGAATCCGACGAGCCGACCGGGATGGCGTTGGCGGTCGTCACGGGTGCGTCGGTGACGGTAGGCCCCTCGGTGGCGTTGCTCGAGCTACCACAGGCAGCCAGGAACGCGGCGAGCGCAGCCGATGCGCTCCCGTACAGGAAACTCCGCCGTGACATCGAAAAGCCGAACGTACCCGGCTCGATCGGTGGCATGGACTCGTCGTGTTCATAGATGACGGGCTCGTCGAATTCAGACATGGCTACGCACGCTCCCCCCGGATACATGACTGCGATGGCATCACCCGACCTTTCGGTCAGATGACACTTGCTTCTCCCCTAGGAATGGTCAAGCCATTCCGTTGAGGGGCGACCCTAGTGGAGGCTCAACCGAAGCCGCAAACGAGGAGGGACTTCCGTAGATAAAGCTGAGTACCGGCGACAGGGAGCACCGCGTTACGCAGAGTGGCTCCAGGTGCTGATCATGGCCTGCACCTGGGAAAGGAGCTCCGGCGTGGCCGCCGCCACCGGGCCCCGACGGGCGGCCGGATCGAGGTGTACCAGGTCCCGGCCGTCGGCCTCCACCACCGGTACGCCGGCCTCCTGGCAGATGAGCATCGCTCCCAGATAATCCCACACGCCGTGGGCCCGGTTGACGTCGACATAGGCATCGAAGGTGCCCGAGGCGACGGCGCACAGATCGAGCGCGGCCGCACCATAGGCCCGGAACTGGCCCCATCCCCCATGGGACGGCGGCAGGCCGGAGAACGCCACCAGGGCGCGGCCCAGCTCCCGGCAGCCACTCGGCTGCAGCACCACCGTGTCGGCTTCGGCGCCCATCCCCCGGATGGCCCGGAACCGGTCGCCGGTGGACAGGTTGGCCACCTCGGCCACCAGCGGCCCGTGCTCGT
Source organism: uncultured Actinomycetes bacterium (assembly GCA_902826025.1). Taxonomy (GTDB): domain Bacteria; phylum Actinomycetota; class Acidimicrobiia; order Acidimicrobiales; family SZUA-35; genus CADEDH01. The sequence goes on along the minus strand of CADEDH010000044.1, from coordinate 50,636 downwards.
CGACCGCGCACAGGCTGGTGGCGTACCACGGCAGCGCCCGCGAGGCATTGGTCGACCCGTCGACCGGGTCCACCACCACGATCAGGTCCCCCTCCCCCAGCAGCCCGGTCTCCTCCGACAAGACCCGGAACCCGGCGGCCAGCAGACCGTCGACCAGCACCTTGTCGGCTACCACGTCGTGGTTGTACTGGTCGGGCCGCAGGCCGGAGTGGCCCCAGTCCTCCAGGTCCGACAAGGCATCGGCCACCTCGGCCACCAAGTCGATGAACAGCTCGAGGATCTGCTGTGGCTTCACGACCGCTCAGCCCCACCGCGTTCTGGGGCCGCCCCCAGCGAAAATCCCTCAGTTGCCGCCAACTGCGCCTGACCGACCTCGGCTACCGTCGTCACCACCTCACGCTACCGCTCACCGGGCGCATCATTGTCACAGGTTCGTGGCAGGCTATCGGTGGAGGAGGAATCCACTTGGCCATCATCGACGTCCCCGGCTTCGTGGCCGATCTCAAAGACCACGCCGCCGACCACCAGTTCCATGTGCACGACGAACGACACTTCGTCGAGACCTACTCCATGTCGCAGACCTGGGAGGTCGACCTCCACCCCGAGCAGGCCTGCGGGGGCCCGCTCGATCTCCGTCTGGAGATCGAGGTGGATCCGCGCACGCTGCTGGCCTTCGAGGACCAGATGCTCCAGCTCCCGGAAGACGCCGAGCCCCCGCCCGGCTTCATGTTCCCCCTCCGCTTCACCTGGACCCTACCCCCGCTGAAAGACGCCCCCGACCTGCTGGTGCTGGCCACCGATCTGGCCGGCGTGGGCGGGGCCGAGCTGCCGCTCAAGGTGCAGGCGATCGACTCCACCATGGAAGTCACCGACTCCCCTGAGCGCACACTCGTCATCACCGCCCAGATCGAACTCGGGCTCGACGATCTGTTCATGCACCGGGAGAATCTGTGCGAGATCTTCGACCGGTGCCACGAGGTCAGCGAGTTCCTCCTGGACCGGGCCCCGGCCTGGCTCGACGAGCTGTAGGCCCGCCTTGGCGCTCAGCGGCCGCCGGTGACGTTGACGAAGGCGCCGGTCACGTAGCTCGACTCCTCGCCCAATAGCCACACGACGGCCTGCGCCACCTCCTCGGCCGTTCCGCCCCGTCCCATCGGCACCGCGCCGACCAGCCGGTCGACCCTGCCGGGCTCACCGCCCGAGGCGTGGATGTCGGTGTAGATCAGGCCCGGCCGGACAGCGTTGACCCGGATCCCCTCGGCCGCCACCTCTTTGGCCAGCCCGATCGTCATCGAGTCGATCGCACCCTTGGACGCTGCGTAGTCGACGTACTCGTTCGGCCCGCCGATCAGCGCGGCGGCCGAGCTGATGTTCACGATCGCCCCGCCGAGCCCGCCGTATTGCGTCGACATCCGCTTCACCGCCTCCCGGGCGCACAGGAACGGCCCGATCACGTTGACCGCCATCATCTCCTCCAGCCGCTCCCGGCGGAACGAGTCCACCCGGGACTGGAGGGCGACGATCCCGGCGTTGTTGACCAGGCCGGTCACCGGCCCCAGCTCCGCCGTCGCCGCCTCGAACAGGGCGATCACGTCGCCCTCCACCGACACGTTGCCGGCCACCGCCACCGCCCGGGCCCCGGCCTCGCGGCACTCGGCCACCACCTCGCCCGCAGCATGCACGCTGCGGTGATAGTTCACGCACACGTCGTACCCCCGGCGGGCGGCGAGCACGGCAGTGGCCGCCCCGATCCCCCGGCTGGCCCCTGTTACCACGATCACACCAGACACGAGCCGAAACGCTACCGGCCCCGACCGCCGAGAGAAGTAGCCTGGATCAGGTGCTGACGATCGCCTATCCACCCGAGCTGCCGATCAGCCAGCGCCACGACGAGCTGATCGCCGCCATCGAGGCCCACCAGGTGGTGGTGGTCGCTGGCGAGACCGGCTCGGGCAAGAGCACCCAGCTCCCCAAGCTGTGCCTGGAGCTCGGCCGGGGCGCGGAGGGCGCCTTCATCGGCCACACCCAGCCCCGCCGCCTGGCCGCCCGCACGATCGCCGAGCGGGTGGCCGAAGAGCTCGACACCAAGGTGGGCGACGTGGTGGGCTACGCCGTCCGCTTCAACGACCAGGTGGGCCCGACCACCCGGGTCAAGGTGATGACCGACGGCATCCTCCTGGCCGAGATCCCCCGGGACCGGACCCTGCGCCGTTACGACACGATCATCATCGACGAAGCCCACGAGCGCAGCCTCAACATCGACTTCATCCTCGGCTACCTGAAGGGCCTCCTTCCCCGCCGGCCCGACCTGAAGGTCATCATCACGTCGGCCACGATCGACACCGAACGGTTCTCCCGCCACTTCGGCGACGCCCCCGTCATCGAGGTGTCGGGCCGGACCTACCCGGTGGAGATGCGCTACCGGCCCCTCGACCGCCCCGACCGGGACGAAGCACTCGACCAGAACGACGCCATCAAAGCTGCCGTCCGGGAGCTGTGGCACGACCAGGCGGGCGACATCCTCGTGTTCTGCTCCGGCGAGCGCGAGATCCGGGATGCAGCCGAGGCAGTGGCCGAGCTGAAGCTCGTCGGGTCCGAGGTGCTCCCGCTCTACGCCCGCCTATCGGCAGCCGAGCAGCACCGGGTGTTCCAGCCCCACGCCAAGCGCCGGGTGGTGATCGCCACCAATGTGGCCGAGACCTCGCTCACCGTGCCCGGCATCCGGGCCGTGATCGACACGGGCACGGCCCGCATCAGCCGCTATTCCAACCGCACCAAGGTGCAGCGGCTGCCGATCGAGGACATCTCCCAGGCCTCGGCCAACCAACGGGCCGGCCGCTGCGGCCGCCTCGGCCCCGGCATCTGCGTCCGGCTGTACTCCGAGGAGTCGTTCGAGGCCCGGCCCCCGTTCACCGAGCCCGAGATCAAGCGCACCAATCTGGCATCGGTGATCCTCCAGATGGCCTCACTCGGCCTGGGCCGGGTCGACCGGTTCGGTTTCCTCGACCCTCCCGAGGCCCGGGCCGTCCGCGACGGCATCGAGCTGCTCACCGAGCTCGACGCCCTCAACCCCGACAAGGCCTACACCCGGGCCTGGCTCACGCCCACCGGTCGCAGGCTGGCCCGTCTCCCGGTCGATCCCCGGTTCGGGCGGATGCTGCTCGAGGCCGAGCACGAAGGCTGCCTCGACGACGTGATGGTGATCGTTGCCGGCCTCTCGGTGGAGGACCCCCGGGAGCGGCCCAGCGACGCCCAGGCCCTGGCCGACGACTCCCACCGCCGCTTCGCCGATCCCCACTCCGACTTCCTGTCCTACCTCAACGTGTGGGACTACGTGGCCGCCGCCCGCAAGGAACGGTCGCACGGCCAGTTCCGCCGCATGTGCCGCCGGGAGTACCTGAACTACAACCGATTGGTGGAGTGGCAGGACATCCACACCCAGCTCCGCCAGGTGACCCGGGAGCTGGGCTTGCGATCGACCCGCCGCCGGCCCGGCCGGGACCGGGGCCTCGACGACCCCGACCGCCGCCACGCCATCCACCGGGCCGTGCTGGCCGGCCTGCTGTCGCAGATCGGTGTGAGACAGCGTGACGACGACAAGTCGGGCCGGGCCAACGGCGACGACAAGGCCCGGGGCCGGGGCCGGGGCCGGCGTCGCCCCGAGTTCCTCGGGCCCCGCCAGACCCGGTTCGCGGTGGCCCCCGGCTCGGTGTTGGCGGCCGAGCCTCCGGGCTGGGTGATGGCGGCCGAACTGGTGGAGACGAGCCGCCTGTGGGCCCGGGTGGTGGCCGGGATCGACCCGGCGTGGGCCGAGGACCTCGCCGCCCATATCGCCACCTACTCCTACAGCGACCCGTGGTGGGACCCCGACCGGGGGGCTCCCATGGTCAAGGAGCGGGTGACGCTCCACGGACTCACGCTCGCTGCCGACCGCCGGGTCCAGCTGGGTACGGTCGACCGCTCACTGGCCCGGGAGCTGTTCATCCACCACGCCCTGGTGGAAGGCGAGTGGGACACCCGCCACGAGTTCCTGATACACAACACCGAGCTGATCGCCGAAGTGGAGGCGATGGAGGCCCGCAGCCGGCGGCGCGATCTGCTGGTCGCCCACCGGGCCATCTTCGACTTCTACGACGCTCGTCTCCCGCCCGATATCGTCAGCGCCAGCCACTTCGACAGCTGGTGGAAGCAACACCGCGAGGATCAGCCGAGCCTGTTGAACCTGGCGCTGGCCGACCTGCTCAACCCCGAAGCCGAGGCGGCCGACCATCGGGATTTCCCCGACTCCTGGCACCAGGGCGACCTCGACCTGGAGTTGGCCTACGAGTTCGACCCGTCGAGCCACCTGGACGGGGTGAGCGTGCTGGTGCCGGTGGAGCAACTCAACCAGCTCGACCCGGAGCCGTTCCGATGGAATGTGCCCGGATTCCGGGCCGAGCTGGTGACCTCCCTGATCCGGACCCTGCCCAAGGATCGTCGCCGGTGGTTCGTGCCGGCGGCCGAGACCACGGCCTCGATCCTGCCCGGCCTCGATCCCGAGCGGGGCCCCCTGCTGGCTGTGCTGGCCAACGACCTGGGCAAGCGCGCCGGCCTGGTGTTGTCGCCCGACGACTTCGACCTGTCACGGGTTCCCACCCACCTCCAGCCCACCTTTCGCGTGGTCAACGACCGCTACGAGCTGCTGGCCGAGGGCAAGGACCTGGCTGAGCTGCGCCGCCGGGCAGCCGACGACATGCGGGCCGCCATCGCCGACCTGGCCGGCTCGGCCGACAACGCCTGGGACCGCCACGGCCTGCGCACGTGGGACTTCGGCCGTCTCCCCCGGGTGGTGGAGACCGCCACCCCAGCCGGACCGGTGAAGGCCTACCCGGCCCTCATCGACGAGGACGACGCCGTGGGCATCGCCCTGTTCTCCTCGGAGGACGAGCAGGCCGACGCCATGTGGGAGGGGGTACGACGCCTCCTGCGCCTCCAGCTTCCCTCCCCGGTGCGGGCCCTCGACGCCCTGCTCTCCAACACCACCAAACTCCGCCTGGTGAACGCCCACGTCCAGTCCCGCACGGAGTGGTACAACGACGCCATCGCGGCCGCCCTCGACGACCTGATCGCCGAGCACGGCGGCCCGCCCTGGGCCCTCGCCGGGTTCGACGACCTGGTGACGGCGGCCCGCCGGGGCCTGCCGGAGCGGCTGGAGCGCCTGGCCGGTGCGATCACCGCCATCCTCGAAGTGCTCGACGAGATCCACGCCAAGATCGACCGGCTGAACACCGCCCAGTTCAAGGTGCCGGTGGACGACATGCGGGCCCATCTGGGGCGCCTGGCCTACCCGGGCATGTTGACCGGGATCGGCCTGCATCGGGTCGACGACGTGGTCCGCTACCTGACGGGCATATCCCGCCGGCTCGACGCCCTGGTGAAGAGCCCCCAGCGGGACCTCGACGCCCTCGCCACCTGCCGCCGCCTCGACAACGAGGTGGCCGCCCTGGCCCGGACCAAGGGTCCTTCGCCCGAGCTGGAGGAGCTGGTATGGCTTCTGGAGGAGCTGCGGGTCTCGCTGTTCGCCCAGGGCCTGGGCACCGCCACCCGCGTCAGCGAGAAGCGCATCCGACGGGCCATCCATGCTCTGAAGACACCACCGGCCGTGCTGGTGAAAGCCTGACGGCGGCGCTCCGGCGCGGCAGCCGGTCAGCGTCGACGCCCGGCCGGAGTGGCGGCCGGCGGGCGACGGTGGATCGACACTGCGTAGTGACCCGGCCGGTCATAGGGCACCCGGTTCCACGAGGCAAAGCGTTCGCCCGGCTGGAGCCCGGCAGCGCGACACCAGTTGTCGTAATGGGTGAGCTGCACCGGCTCGGCCAACGACGCCCCTGAAACCAGGTGGCCTCCCGGCTTGAGGTGGCGGGCCAGGTTGGACACCACCATCGACTCATAGCCCGGCCACACGTAGTGCAACACGTCCCCCGCCATCACGATCAGGTCGAACGCTGCCGGCAACTCCATCGTGGCCAGGTCGGCCAGCACCCAGCTGACGTCTTCGGAACGGGCCCGGGCGCGGGCCAGCATGTCGGCGTCATTGTCGACGCCCACCACTGAGCAGCCCCGTCGGGCCAGCTCGACTGCCACCCGGCCGGTGCCGCAGCCGGCGTCGAGAATCCTCGATCCGCCCAGGCGGCACACGAATTCGGCCTCGTCGTGGACGGAAGCCCCATCGGCAGCCATCCGATCCCAGCGGCTGTCGTATTCGTCGAGATCGACCCGCTGACGCCAACGGCGCCAGCGATCACTCACCTTCAGGTCGCCCGCCATGTAACCCCCGAACGGCGACTGCTCCTAGTTGATGTCCAGCCGGGCGAAGAGCTCGACCTTGGCGTCCTCGAAATCCTCAAGGCTGATGTCGCCGGCCTCCCGACGGTTGTGGAGGTCCTCGATGAGAGCCAGAAGCTGAGGGGCCGTCAGTTCACCGTCGCCGGCCATCGATGCCACGAGCTCGCTCATGGGACGATCGTCGTCGTCGGGGTCGGCGGTCTTGCGGTCGATCCGGTCGGCCCGCTTCACGGCGGCCCGCTCCTTCTTGGCCTTGTCTCGCTGGAGCTTGGCGAAGCTCGATCGTTGTTTGGCCATGGTGCGAGCTCCTGATCACTCTCGTCCTGCGGCTTCTCACCCAGGGTATCGGCCGGGCACCCCATCGCCACGTGCCGTGACAGGCGGCTGAGCTACGATCCGGCCATGATCCCTGTCCAAGCCTTCGGCTCAACCGGGCACCAGAGCACCCGCACGATCTTCGGCGCTGCCGCCTTCTCCCGCATGTCGCCGGAGCGGGCGGCCGCCGTTCTCGAGCTGCTGGCCACCCGGGGCATCAACCACATCGACACCGCCGCCTCCTACGGCGATTCCGAGCTGCGGCTGGCCCCGTGGCTGGCCACCCACCGGAACGAAGTGTTCCTGGCCACCAAGACCGGTGACCGCACCGGCCCCGCGGCACGGGCCAGCCTGGAGCTGAGCCTGGAACGGATGGGGGTGGCCCAGGTCGACCTGATCCAGCTCCACAACCTGGTGGAGGACGACGAGTGGCACACCGCCTTCGCCCCCGGAGGGGCGGTGGAGGCGCTGGCGGCCGCCCGCGACGAAGGGTTGTGCCGGTTCATCGGTGTCACCGGCCACGGCACCCGCATCCCCCGGATGCACCTGCGGAGCCTGGCCGAGTTCCCCTTCGACTCGGTCCTGTTCCCCTACAACCACGCCTTGCTCGCCCTACCCGCCTATCGGGCCGACGCCGAGGAGCTGATCGCCACCTGCACCGAGCGGGGTGTGGCCATCCAGACCATCAAAGCGGTCGCCCGGCGCCGGTGGGCCGAACGGGGCCAGCCCGGCCAGCGGTCCTGGTACGAGCCGATCACGGACAGTGAGGCCCTGGCCCGGGCGGTGCGCTTCGTGCTCGGCCGGCCCGGCCTGTTCCTGAACACCACGAGCGACGCCCAGCTGTTGCCGGCCGTGTTCGACGCCGCCGCCGGCCCGCTCGATCCGCCCTCCGATGCCGAGTTGGAGGCCGACCGGCTGGCGCAGGGGATCTCGCCCCTGTTCGACGGGGCCGAGCTGGAGAGGATCTGAGCCGATGACCGCCGCCTTCGTCCACGGCAACCCCGAGACCGCCGCCATCTGGGCCCCGCTGGTCGCCCGCCTGGGCCGCACCGATGTGGTGTGCCTCTCCCCGCCCGGCTTCGGCGCGCCGACCCCTGAGGGCTTCGGTGCCACCCGGGCCGAGTACGTGGCCTGGCTGGCTTCCCAACTGGAAGCCATCGGCCAGCCAGTGGATCTGGTGGGCCACGACTGGGGCGGTGGCCATGTGGTGGGCCTGGCCCTCGCCCGACCCGATCTGATCCGCTCGTGGTGCACCGACATCGCCGGCGTGTTCCACCCCGACTACGTGTGGCACGACATGGCCCAGCTGTGGCAGACCCCTGGCGTCGGCGAAGAGACGGTGGCGGCCATGGTCGATGGGCCGCTGGCCGACCGTATCGCCCTCTACGAGGGCCTGGGCCTGCCGCCGGCCATGGCGGCCGAGGTGGCGCCGTGGTTGAACGACACCATGGGCCGCTGCATCCTCGCCCTGTACCGCGACGCAGCCCAGCCCGGCCTGGCCGAGGCCGCCCCCCTCCTCCCGGGCCTGCGGGCCCGGCCCGGGCTGGTGGTTGTGGCCGCCGAGGACACCTACGTCGGCACCGAGGCCATGGCGCGATGGACTGCCGAACAGGCCGGGGCGGCGGTCACAGTGCTCGGCGGGGTGGGCCACTGGTGGATGGTGCAGGACCCGGCCCGGGGGGCGGCCGCCCTCGAGGCGTTCTGGTCCGACCTGGGCTGACGGTCGGAGCCGGGCACCCGACCCACCTTATGAAGTAAGGTCGATGCATGACGGCCACCGAGATCCCCGGGACCGACCTCGGCCTCCCGAACCCGAACCTGAACGAGTTCTGGCTCCGCCCCATGAGCCAGATCGAGCCCGACCTGGCCCGCCTCCGGGCCGACAGCCCGGTCACGTTCCTGCCCGAGGCCCAGGTGCCGGAAGGGGTCCCGCTACCGCAGGGCCCGGGGGCGTGGGTGGTCACCCGCCACGCCGACATTCTCCACGTGTCGAAGAACCCCCACCTGTTCTCCTCCGCCAGCGGGATCACCCTGCTCGACTCGCCCCCGGAGTTCAACGAGTTCTTCTCGTCGATGATCGCCATGGACGACCCCCGCCACGCCCGACTGCGGCGGATCGTGTCGGCCGGCTTCACCCCTCGGATGCTGAAGCGTCTGGAGGACAGCGTGCAGACCGTGGCGTCCGAGATCGTCGACACGGTGTGCGAGCGGGGCGAGGTGGACTTCGTGGTCGACGTGGCCGCCGCCCTCCCCCTCAAGATCGTCTGCGAGCTGATGGGCGTGCCCGAGTCGCAGTACCGGTACGTGTTCGATCGGACCAACGTGATCCTGGGGGCCACCGACCCCGAGTACGTGCCCGACCAGACCGACATCCTCACCGCCATCCTCACCGCCGGCGGCGACCTGGCCACCCTCATGCACGAGGTGGCCGAGTCGAAGCGGGGCGGCGACGGCACCGACCTCACCAGCCAGCTGATGAACGCCGACCTGGAGGACGACCGACTCACCGGGGCCGACCTGGCCAGCTTCTTCATCCTGCTGGTGGTGGCGGGCAACGAGACCACCCGTAACGCCATCGCCTGGGGTCTCAAGTTCCTCACCGACCACCCCGACCAACGCGCCGTATGGACCGCCGACTTCGAGCAGGTCTCGCAGACGGCGGTGGAAGAGATCGTGCGGCTGGCCAGCCCGGTCACTTACATGCGGCGCACGGCACTGGCCGACACCGAACTCGGCGGCCAGGCCATCGCGGCGGGCGACAAGGTGGCCATGTTCTACCTGGCGGCCAACCGCGACGAGGCCGTCTTCGACCGCCCTTACGACTTCGACGTCCGGCGAGATCCCAACCCCCACGTCGGGTTCGGTGGCCCCGGGCCGCACTTCTGCCTCGGCGCCCATCTTGCCCGCCGAGAGATCACGGTGATGTTCCGGGAGCTGTTCCAGCGCCTGCCCGACATTCGGGCCACCGGCGAGCCCCATCCGCTCTCGTCGTCGTTCATCCACGGCGTGAAGCACCTTCAGGCCGAGTTCACCCCCACCGCCCCCTCCCGCTGACGGCGCTCAGCCCAGGGAACGGAGGGCCTCCAGGGCCTGGTCGGCGTGGGCGTTCATGCTGGTCTCGCTGGTGATCACGGCCTTGACCGTGCGGTCGGCTCCGATCACGAACGTGGCCCGCTTGGAGGGCAGGAACCCCAGCCGCTTCACCCCGAACAACGCAGCCACCTTCTTGTCGGGATCCGACAGGAGGGGAAACCCGAGGTCGTTGGCCTCGTCGAACTCGCGCTGCCGATCCACCTGATCGGCGCTCACCCCCACGATCGTCGCTCCGAGTTCGGCGAACTCGGCCTTCAGATCACGGAAGTGGCGACTCTCGAGCGTTCAACCGGGCGTCTTGGCCTTGATGTAGAAGTAGACGACGAGCGGGCCAGCGGTCAGCATGTCGCCGAGGGCGACCCGGCGACCGCTCTGGTCGGCCAGCTCGAAGTCTGCGACGGTGTCTCCGACGTTCAGCACGAGGCCCAACCTAGATCGGCTAGGGCCGATCACCACGCATGAGCGCCCGGCCGATCACCATCTTCTGGATCTCGCTCGTGCCCTCGCCGATGATCATCAGCGGGGCGTCCCGGTAGTAGCGCTCCACCGGGTACTCGGTGGTGAAGCCGTTACCGCCGTGGATCCGCATGGCGTCCAACGCCACCTCGGCCGCCGTCTCCGAGGCGAAGAGCTTGGCCATGCCGGCGGCCATGTCGGCCCGCTCCCCCCGGTCCACCTTGGCCGCCGCCTCCCGGGTGAGGAGCCGGGCGGCCTCCACCTTCGTTGCCATCTCGGCCAGCTTGAACTGGATCCCCTGATGCTGCCCGATCGGCTTGCCGAACGTCTCCCGCTTGGCCGCGTAGTCGAGGGCGGCGTCGAGAGCGGCCCGGGCCACTCCCACCCCCCGGGCGGCCACGTTGACCCGGCCCAACTCGAGAGCCTGGAGGCACCACTGGAACCCCTTGCCCACCCCTTCGGGGCCGCCCAGCACCCGGTCGGCCGGCAGGCGATGATCGACGTAGGTCATCTCCACCGTCTCCAGGCTCCGATAGCCGAGTTTCCTGATGTTCTTGCTCACGGTGATGCCGCCCGACGTCTTGCCCGGCACCTTGTCGACGATGAAGCAGGTGATGCCCTCCTCGGCCCGGGCCAGCAGGGCCACCAGGCCGGCCCGCTCGCCGTTGGTGACCCACATCTTGGTGCCGTTGATCACCCACTCGTCGCCGTCGCGCTGGGCCTTGCACCGCAGAGCGGCAGCGTCGCTGCCCGAGTCGGGTTCCGACAGTGAAAAGCAGCCCCGGCGCTCGGCCGTGGCCAGCTGGGGGAGCCACTGCACCCGCTGCTCTTCGGTTCCGAACCGGGTGATCAGGTTCGCCGCGATCAGGTGGCTGTTGACCACGCCGGCCAGGGACATGAAGCCCCGCGAGAGCTCCTCGATGATCCGGGCGTAGGTGCTCACGTCGAGCCCGAGACCCCCGTACTGCTCGGGGATGGTCGCCCCGAAAAGGCCGAACTCGGCCATCTGGGCCACCATGTCGTCGGGATAGGCGTCCTCGAGCTCGAACGCTGAAGCGTTCGGCGCCACCTCGGCGTCGACCCAGCGGGCCACGGTGTCCACGATCTGATCGGCGGTCTCTTGGTCGATGGCCATTCGCCCGACGGTAGCTCACGTCCAGAATCGGACGACAATGTCTCCCAAGGGCGACAGACCGACAACATGATGGCTACATTGCGACTCCTGGTTGCGTTCGGACAGGACGAGGGACGTGAAGTGATTCGGATCCCGCGGTGAGCACGGAGGACGAGCGCAGCGAGGTCGGCGACCAGCTCGACGCCTACGCCCAGCAGGCGGCGGCCGGTTCCCGGGAGGCCCTCGACTCCCTCCTCCAGATGGTCGACGACAACCGGCTGGCCAACGCCGCCGTCCGGCGGTTCATCCTCAACGAGGAGCTGGTGGAGGAAGCCACCCAGGACACGCTGATCGCGGTGGCCGAGTCGATCCAGAAGTTCCGCAGCGAGTCCCGGTTCACCACCTGGCTGTACTCCATCGCCCGCAACGTGGCCATCGGCCACCTGCGCAAGATGAACCCCGAAGCCCCGCTCGACGTGGCCGACGAGGAGGCGGCGGCGGGTGCCGGGCGCCGGCTCAGCTCGGTCGTGGCCGAACGAACCGCGATCCAGTACGCCATCGAGCAGTTGCCGCCCCACTACCGGGACACGGTGATGCTGCGGGACGTCGAGCGGCGGTCGTACGAGGAGATCGCCGAGGCCCTGGGGATCGAGCTGAACACGGTCAGGTCGCGCCTGGCGCGCGGGCGAGCCATGTTGGCGGCAGCTATCCTCGACCAGGGATCGCATGGCTGAGCAGCATGGTTGAGAAGCGCAGCATGGTTGAAACGCAGGCCGGGAGGTTCGGCCGGTACCGGATCATCGCTCCCATCGGGTCCGGCGGATTCGCCACCGTCTACCGGGCGGTCGACGAGCGCCTGGGGTCCGAGGTGGCACTCAAGGTGCTGGCCGAGAACCACAGCCTGGTGCCCGACTCCCGGGAACGCTTCATCTCCGAGGCCCAGCACCTGCGCCGCGTCGACTCGTACTGGGTGGCATCGATCTTCGATCTGGGCGAGACCGAGACGGGGCAGCCCTACATGGTGCTGGAGTTGGCCGACAGGGGCGACCTGGAGACCCGGGTCAACAACCTGTGGGACAACCGGCGGAGCCTCACCCGAGACGACCTGCTGACGCTGAGCGACACCCTGGCCCATTCGCTGCAGGCCATCCATGCCGCTGACCTGGTGCATCGGGACGTAACGCCGGGCAACCTGCTGGTCCGCCACAACGGCCTCCGGCCCGAGCCGTGGTCGGGACGCACCCTGCTCGACCGGGGCGAGCGCCTGCTGCTGTCGGATCTGGGGTACGTGAAGGATCTGCGGGCGGCATCGGGCATCACGTCGGGCGGGGGAACGGCAGGGTTCGCCGCCCCCGAGCAGCACGGCGAGATGACCCGGGTCGACACTCGGGCCGACGTCTACGGCGCCACCGCCGTGCTCGAGTGGGCCGCTACCGGTAGCCGCTACGAGCAGGCGCTGGCCGAGGTGAAGCGGATCGGGATGGCCGAAAACCCCGACGACCGCTACCAGGACATCGCGGCGTGGAACGCGGCGGTGCATCACGCCCTCACCGGTCCCTTCTCCCCCGAGGCCATCGTCAGCGGCCGGCTCGACGATGCTCCCCCCGCCTGGGCCCGGCCCGCCCTGGCCGCCGTGGCCGGAGTGTGCATGGGCATCATCGTCGCCGGCCTGTTCTGGTACGACGGAGCCAAGGACGACGGCGCCACCGACCCGACGGTGCCGGTCTCGGTCAGCGAGTCCACGACTGCGCCGACGGTGCAGTCGTCGGTCACCTTCGGCAGCACTCCCCCGCCAACCACGCCCGGCTGAGCAAGTTTCCCCTGGCCCGGTTGGGCTCCGGTGGTGAGTTCCACCTAACCGCCGACCGGCGCAACACCCTGACTCTGGTCTAGGGTAAGTGTCCGACGGGTCGCCCCCTATTGGGGCAGTTAGACGAGAGGCGACCCGCCGGACCTTCTAGCTGGTTGCTAGATCCTTCACGCCGTCACTGGCGCTATGCCTTATGTGTCGCGGCCCGACGTGCAAAAGTTCCCGAAACCGTCAAGAAGTTTCGGAATTTGTTGGCACGAGGGCCCGCGACGCAAGGAAACGGGCCAGTTCGTCGCCCGGTAGGGGCCGGCTGAGCAGGTATCCCTGGGCCACGTCCACCCCCCGCCGGGTCACCTCGGCCAGCTCTTCCTCGGTCTCAACGCCCTCGGCCACCACCTCCAGGCCCAGGGTCCGGCCCAGCTCCACGGTGGCGCCGAGCACGGCCTGGGCCTTGCGGTCCCGATCCACGGCGGTCACGAAGCTGCGGTCGATCTTGAGCTCGTCCAGCGGCAGGCGCAGGAGCTGCGACAGCGAGGCGTAGCCCACGCCGAAGTCGTCGATCGAGATCCGCATGCCGCCGGCCCGCAGGGCGCCCAGCGTGTGCTCGGCCCGGGCCGGGTCGCCACACAGGGCGGTCTCGGTGATCTCGAGCGTCAGCCGCTCGGGAGGCACGCCGACAGCGGCCAGGGTCTGGGCGATGTAGGCCGGCAGGTCGTCGTCCACCAGATCGAGGGCGGAGATGTTCACGCTCAGCCCGAGGCTGTGGCCGCCGGCCAGCAGGATCGCCAGCTGCTGCACCGACAACTCCAGGGCGGCCCGGGTGATGGCCGGGATCAGGCCCACCCGCTCGGCCAGGGGGATGAACTCGTCGGGCGGCACCATGCCCCGGATGGGGTGGTTCCACCGGATCAGCGCCTCCATCCCCACGACGGCCCCGGTGCGGACGCTGAACGAGGGCTGGAAGTGCATGGTGAAGGCCCGCTCCTCGATGGCCGACCGAAGCTCGTCGATGAGGACCAGCCGATCCCGGGTGTGGGGATCCCGGTCGGCGGAGTACCAGGCCACCGGCAGCTGGTTCCGCTTGGCCTCGTACATGGCCACGTCGGCCGCCCGTATCAGCTCGTCGCGCGTGCCACCGTCGTGGGGGGATACGGCCACGCCGACGCTGGCCGTGACCCGCACCCGGGTGCTGTCCAGCCGGATCGGCGGGCCCAGGCAGCCCTGGATGGCCTCCACGGTGGCCTTCAGCGTCACCCGGTCACCGGCCGACACCACCCCGAACTCGTCGCCCCCGAGACGGGCCACCACGGCGTCGGGGGGCAGGGCCCGGGCCAGCCGGGCGGCCACCACGGTGAGCAGATGGTCGCCTGAGGCGTGGCCCAGGGAGTCGTTGACCTCCTTGAACCCGTTGAGGTCGATCATCAGCAGGGCCGGGGGCCGGGTTCCGGCCGCCAGGCGCCGGTCGGCCTCCTCACCGAAGCCCCGCCGGTTGAGCAGCCCTGTCAGATCGTCGGTCCGGGCCAGGCGGAATCCCTCGTTGGCCAGCCGGAGCTCGCGGATGGTGATCCGGGCCCGCACCAGCACGGCGGCGATGGCGGTGATGGCGAGCCAGGTGGCCAACTCGGGCACCAGGCCCGAGACCCCGAGGGCCACGATGGCCAGGGCCATCATGGCCGCCACGGCCGGCACCACGGTGGCCACGCCGTCGCCCGGGTTCTCGTCGCGCTGGCGTCGACGGCTGGGCAGCCAGGGGGCGAAGCCATAAAGCACCATGCCGACCACCCAGGTCAGCTCGAGCACGGTGGCCGGTCGGTAGGTGTCGGCCGCCACCTGGCGCAGGTAGATCACGTCGCCCAGGGCGAACAGGGCGGCCCCGGCCATGAGGGCCCCCGTCGACCAGTCGGGCCGGAAGCCGATGGGGGCGAGCCCGGCCACGATCACGACCACGAACACGAGGTCGAAGATGGGATAGGCGAGGCCCACGACCACCGAGGCCAGACCCCCGGTCTGGGCCAGGATGGTGTCGAACCACAGGGCCACGGCGGCGGCACCCGCCGCCAGGCCGATCACCAGCCCGTCGAGGCGGACGGCTCGGTGCTCGTGGCCCGTGTTCCGCTGGGCCACCACGATGAGGCCGGCCGCCAGCGCCACGTAGGAAGCGAGCCAGGGAGCATCGGACCAGGCCGGGAACGGGACCGGATCGAGGTTCTGGTCGTAGTAGGTGTACACCGAGTTGCCGGCGCAGTTGAGGGCCACCCCGGCGGTGACCAGCCAGATGGCGGCTGTCGCCCGCCGGTCCACGACGGCCCGGATGGCAGCCAGCACGGCGGGCAGGATGGATGCCGTGGTGTAGACCCATCCCTCCCACAGGGTGCTGTACCCGTCGGCCGATCGGGGCAGGAGGAACACCGAGAGGCAGTAGCCCACGTTGGTGGCGAGCACGAGCGCGGCGACGACGCGAGCCGTCCGTTGCCAGGCCGGGCGGCCAGGCACGAGGAGGAACCCGGCGACCGGGGGCACCCGCATGGCTGAGTTTCGGCAGGTCGGGGTCCGGCCTGAACGCCGGGTCGACGGGGCCGTCCAGGGTCAGTACACCACGACGGGCGTCCCGAGGGGCATCACATCGGGGCCCCACAGGTGGTCCATGGCGGTGTAGGTGACCCGTACGCACCCGTGCGAGGCGGGCTTGGTCGGCACGCTGGTGAAGCCGTGCACGGCTACCCCGCCGTAGAAGTACTTGGGCCGGTACAACTTGCCCAGCGGCGCCCGGCGCAGCCCGTCGATCTGCCGGACGATGGCGAAGTTGCCGGTGGGTGTGGTGCCGGCCCGTCGGCCGGTCGATACGTCCACCACCTCGGTGACCGTGCCGTTGTCGACGATCAGCAGCACCTGGTGGGCGAGGTCGACCTCGATCACGTGTCCGGCTGTGGTGCGGGCCGTGGGCCGGGCCGCGGTGTCGAGTGCGGCCTGGGTGACGGGGCCCACGGCCCCGTCCCGGGGCAGGCCGGCGAGCTTCTGGAAGGCGATGACGGCGTGGCGGGTGTCCTCGTCGAACACCCCGTCGGGCTCTCCCAGCCAGTATCCCAGGCCGATCAACTGGTTCTGCAGCGCCGTCACCTCAGGCCCGGTGGCCCCCTTCTTGAGCGTGACCGCCGCCACCGGGGCCGAGCTGGCGGCGCCGGCCGGCGCCGCAACGATCGAGAGATCGAGCACGGTCACGGCGGCGAGCATCGCCGCCACCGCCATCAGCCGCCACCGTCGAACTGCCGCCATCTCCGCCTCCTGCCCCCAGGCTCCTCCCACCACTATCGCTCCCGGGAAGCCCTGCAGGCCAGGCCCAAAGGCCCGGAGGCGACCGATGGGCACGCCGTAGCCTGGATTTCGATGGATCCGGCACCGGTTGTCAGCCAGGGGGGAACCGCCCCCGCCGGTCTCACCACCGCCGAGGCCCGCCGTCGCCTGGCCGAGACCGGGCCCAACCTGGTGCCCACCGCACGGGTCACGCCCGTGTGGCGGGCCCTACTGGGCCAGCTGGTGCATTTCTTCGCTGGCCTGCTGTGGGCGGCCGGCCTGCTCGCCATCGTCGCCGGCCTGCCCCAGCTCGGGATCGCCATCTTCGCCGTGGTGGTCATCAACGGGCTGTTCGCCTTCGCTCAGGAGTACCGGGCCGAGGCGGCGGCAGCCCGGCTGCGTGACCTCGTGCCCCGGCGGGCCACCGTGGTGCGTGACGGCGTGCCCCTCGAGATCGACGCCGCCGAGCTGGTGCCCGGTGACCTGGTGATGCTCAACGGGGGCGACCGCGTGAGCGCAGATGAGCTGGTCATCGCCAGCCATGGGATCCAGGTCGACGAATCGATCCTGACCGGCGAAAGCGTCCCGGTGAGCGTGGAGGTCGGCGGCCGACTCAAGGCAGGCACGTTCCTGGTGCAGGGTGAGGGGCTGGCCGTGGTGCAGAGCACCGGCGCCGGCACCACGCTCGGCCAGCTGGCCACCCTCACCGGTGCGATCGCCCGGCCCCGCACGCCCCTGGCCCTGGAGCTGGATCGGCTGGTCCGCACGGTGGCTGTCGGGGCGCTGTCGGTAGGGGTGCTGTTCTTCGGCGTGGTGCTCGCCCTCCACACGTCGTTGGCCGAGGGGTTCGTGTTCGCCATCGGGGTGACGGTGGCGCTGGTTCCAGAAGGGCTGTTGCCCACGGTGACGCTGTCGCTGGCGGTGGGGGCCCAGAGGATGGCGCACCGCAACGGGCTGGTGCGGCGGCTCGAGTCGGTGGAGACGCTGGGGTCGACCACCTTCATCTGCACCGACAAGACCGGCACGCTCACCCAGAACCGGATGAACGTGGCCGAGGCGTGGCTGCCGGGTGGGCGGGCCGCCATCGAGGGCCTGGGGTATCGCCCGGAGGCCGAGGTGTCGCTCGCCCCCGGCCCCGGCGTCGCCCCGGAGACGCTGGCGGCTGCGCTGGGCGCGGCTGCAGTGGCCGCCCGCCGATGCTCGGTAGGGCGGGCGGTGGAGCGGGAGGACGACTGGGAGGCCCAGGGCGATCCCATGGAGGCCGCCATCGACGCCCTGGCCCACCGGGTGGGGGTCGACGCCGAGGCGGCCACGGCGGCCGAGCCCGACGTGGCCCGCAACGCCTTCGACCCGGATCGGCGGCGGATGTCGGTTGTGACGGCCCGCCAGGTGCTGGTGAAGGGAGCACCCGACGCCGTGCTCCCCCGGTGCCGGAACCTCCCACCGGAGGCCGCCGCAGCCCTCGACGAGCTGTCGGGCCGGGGCTTGCGGGTGCTGGCCGTGGCCCGCCGGGCGGTCGAGGGGCCGGTGGCCGACACCTCGGCCGAGGCGGTGGAGCGGGACCTCGATCTGATGGCACTGCTCGGCATCCTCGACCCACCCCGGCCCGGCATGGCCGACGCCCTGGCCCGGTGCCGGGAGGCCGGGATCCGGGTGGCGATGGTCACGGGCGACCATCCGGCCACGGCAGCGGCGATCGCCGACCAGATCGGGCTCCGTCTGCCGTCGTCGCCGTTGCTGACGGGTGTCGAGCTACCGGCCGACGACCAGCTGTTGGGGGCGATGGTCGACCGCGACGGGGCCGTGATCGCCCGGGTGACGCCGGAGGACAAGCTGCGGGTGGCCCGGGCCCTACAGGCCCGGGGCCACGTGGTGGCCATGACGGGCGACGGGGTCAACGACGGGCCGGCGCTGCGGGAGGCCGACATCGGCATCGCCATGGGGCGGTCGGGCACCGATGTGGCCCGGGAAGCGGCCGATCTGGTCCTCCTCGACGACGAGTTCGCCACGATCGTGGAGGCGGTCCGCCTGGGCCGGGTCACGTTCCGTAACACCCGGCAGTTCCTGGCGTACCACCTCACCGACAATGTTGCCGAACTGGCCCCGTTCCTCGTGTGGGCCCTGTCCGGGGGCCGGTTCCCCCTGGCCCTGGGCGTGCTGCAGATCCTGGCGTTGGATCTCGGCACCGACACGCTGTCGGCCGCCGCACTGGGGGCCGAACCGCCCGAGTCGGACGATCTGGGGCCGGAGCCGGCCGGCGGACGGCTCCTGAACGGTCGGGTGGCGTGGAACGCCTTCGGTCTGTTGGGCCCGACTGAGGCGCTGTGGAGCCTGGGAGCCTTCGTCGTGTCCATGGCTGCGGCCGGCTGGCGACCGGGCCAGGACTTCCCCACCGGGCCGGTGCTGGCGGCGGCGTCGGGCGCCACGTTCATCACGGTGGTGCTGGCCCAGGCGGTCAACGTGTACGCCTCACGCAGCCCGGAGCGCCCGGCCTGGCAGATCGATCCCCGGACCAACCCCTTCCTCCTGGTGGCGGTCGTGGTGGGGCTGGGGTTCGCACTGACCCTGCTGGCCGTGCCGACCCTGGCCGACCTCCTCGACCAGAGGTGGCCATCGACCGCCGGTTGGGCGATGGCAGTAGCTGTCATGCCCGTGATGGTGGGGGTCGACGCCGCCGGGAAGGCGTTCCACCAGCGCCGGTCGTACGCCCAGGTCAAAGCGTAGTAGGCGGGGAAAAGCCAAAGATCCCCGCTTGAGGGGGTTGAAGACGCGCCCGTTGGCTGTCAAAGTGGGCCACGAACCACCGCACGCAGATGGGTCGACAGACTGCGCTGTTGATCCAGTTGTGCTCTGCACGTGTCGTGGTGTGAAAGCGGATGGGGCCTTTGGATCCGCACCCGGGGGTCCCATCCGCTGCCCACTCATCTAACCGGCCAGGATGCCGGGTGTCGAGCAGCGTGCGCCGGATCGTGAACTTCCGGGAACTTTTGCACAGCTCCCCTGGTCTACCGACCCACTCACCGTCCGTAACCCGCCCCGTGCCCTCACCCACCTTGCGTGGGCGGTTGGTCGTCTTACGGTGTCCGGAACCACTAAGTTGTCCTGCCTGGGGCGAGCGTCGACATGTGTCGACACTGACAAGCCCGGGACGCCCGGGCAGGAGGACATGCATGAAGAAGCTGCTGTTGGCCATCGGCCTCGCGCTGATGGTCGGAATGGGAGCGGCACCGGCCGATGCACAAACGGCCCGGTTCTTCTCATCACCACCGCGGATGCAGGTGATGTCGCAGAATCTGTACATCGGGGCCGACCTGTCCCGTCTGCTGGCCGGTGAGAGTCCGGCGGCGGTGCTGGCGACGGTGCAGGAGACGAACTTTCCGGAGCGGGCCGTGCAGATCGCCAAGGCGATCGACGAGTTCAACCCCGACCTGATCGGCCTGCAGGAGGTGTCGGACATCACGGTGTTCACCAGCACCGGTCAGACCGTGCTCAAGCTCGACTACCTACAGGTCCTTCTCGACGCGCTCACCGCCCAGGGGGAGAGCTACGCGGTGGCCTCCACCGTGTCGAACGCCGACGTGACGTTGCCCATCGACGCCACCACCTTCGGCCAGGTGGTCGACCGCGACGTGATCCTGTATCGCACTCGCACGACCACGGTCAGCGATGCCAGCTCGGCCAACTACGCCACGAACTTCACCGCCGCAATCGGTGGGTTCCCGATCGAGTTCACCCGCGGGTACACGGGGGTCGACGCCACGGTGCGGGGAAAGACCGTGCGGTTCGTCAACACCCATCTCGAAGTGGAGAACGCTCCGTGCGCGGCGCCCACGGGCCTCGTGATCTGCCAGGACGTGCAGGCGGTGGAACTGCAGGCGACGCTGGCGGCTGAGACGCTGCCCACGATCCTGGTGGGCGACTTCAACGCCGTGCCGGGCAGCACCGCCTACAACACGATCGACAACGGCGGCTGGACCGATGCCTGGAACGTGCGCCTTCCCTACAACGTCGAGAGCGGGTTCACCTGCTGCCAGGCCGAGAAGCTCGACAACGGCCCGAGCGTGCTGAATCAGCGAATCGATCTGCTGTGGCTGAGCGACGGTGACTTCCGCCGTACGAGCATCACCTCCACGGTTGTCGGGGACTGGGACGCCCGCAAGACCCCGTCGGGCCGGTGGTACTCAGACCACGGCGGACCGTTCGCTCGCATCATCTGGAACGGCTGAGCGAAGCCAGCCGTCGGGCAGCCGGGCGGCGCTGAGGAGACGGTAGCGGTCGTCGAGGCCGCTCACCGTCAGCGCCACCAGCAGCCCGACGGCTACGCCGGCTATCAGGTCGCTGAGCCAGTGGTAGGCGCAGATGAGGCTGGCCGAGCACATGATCGAGGTGGGCACGGCGATGGCCAGGCCTTTGGCCCGGGGGCTGAGGATTATCCCCCGATAGCGGCTGAACAGGAAGATCAGCATCGCCATGGTCATCGAAATGTTCGCCGCGTGGCCCGAGGGCCACATGACGCCACCGATGAACAGCTCGGGGTTGCCGTGGCGGGGAAGGCCCCGGCCGAAGCCGAGCTTCATGAAGCCCACCGTCAGATTCACCAGCAGGATGGCCGACAGGGCCAGCACCACGGGGCGCCAGCTCCTGATCCGCCAGCCGAGGCCGCCCGAGATGAGCACGAGCGCCGGCGCGGTGATGGCCCGCAGGCCCACTCCATCGGGGATGAGTAGCGGGCCGCGCCAGGGTGAGTCGAGGGCGATCGACCGATCGGCCAGCTCGACGTCCAGGTGACGCAGCGGGCCGCCCAGCCACAGGTCCACGAAAATGATCGCCAGGAGCCCGATGAGCAACCTGGCCAACGCGTATCTGGTCGGTACGCGAAAGGGATGGGGTTCAGCCACTTCCCGCACGGGTGTCGATGGTAACCGCCCGATGGGTCATCCAACCCTCACCCCCCGGTGTCGTAGGGAACCCGTCACGCGGCCCGCCGGCCCGTAGAGTTGCTACGTACAGGTTGGGGCTCGTAGCTCAGTGGTTAGAGCAGGCGACTCATAATCGCTCGGTCCCGGGTTCGAACCCCGGCGGGCCCACCACCCTGACCAGCCGCTCGATCAGGCGATCGGTGGCGCCAGCGCGCAGAATCCAGCACACCACGCCACAGTTCGCCCTGGTTGAGTTACCAGGCAGAGGGGGAGGCGGGGGTCGCCGCCTTCTGCTTCTGCGTGGCCAGGATGGCGATCGAGGCACCGGTCATGGCCAGGGACCCGAATAGCACGAGCCACAGGCCGAACCCCACGTGGGACTCGACGAGCCCGCCACTGTCGCCGCTGATGCGAGCCAGGTCGATGAAGTCGTACGCCGCGATCAACAACGCCAGCCCGCCGGCCACGACCCCACCGATGGCGGCCATCGGCTTGCGGGCCATCACCACCGCTATGGCGGCCGCTCCCCCGGCCAGGGCCAGGAGAATGGTGAGCACACCGTCACCCTCGGTGCCTCGCACCGAGATCGACCCGAACGCCGTGTCGACCGACGCCCACGGCAGCAGTGAGCCGAGCAGCACGAGGAGGGCGGACCCGGCGATGATCGCCGGGAACAGTATCACCGGTAGACCGCCGGGCCCCTTGGCCGCCAGATCGGGGACCTGCAACCCGGCCAGCGCCCCCTGCAAACCCTGCTGTAGGCCCTGCAGACCCGGCTGCTGCTGGTAGCCGGGAGGCCCGGGGGGTTGGTAGCCGGCATTCGGATCCTGATAGCCGCCCTGCGGCCCAGGA
>CADEDH010000044.1:25970-28362 GCA_902826025.1 uncultured Actinomycetes bacterium | reverse complement strand
CCCGGGGGGTTGGTAGCCGGCATTCGGATCCTGATAGCCGCCCTGCGGCCCAGGAGGCTGGTACCCGGCATTCGGATCCTGGCCTCCGGGCTGCTGGTAGCCGGCGTTCGGGGACTGATACGCCGGCTGGGCGCTGGCCGGGGGCTGCTGTTGGTAGCTCGGTGCGGCCGGCGCCGGCTGTTGCGCCGCCTGCTGGGCGCTCAACGCCTCGTGGGTGACCGCCTCACTCCAGCTCTGGCCGTCCCAGTAGCGGGCCCACCCCTGCCCCACGTCGTACCACCCAGCCGGTTGCTGGTTGGGCTGGGGCGATGACGATTGGACAGTCATCACGGGATGCTAACGCCGCGGCCGGGCGGAGTGCCCAGATCTGTACTCCATTGCCCAGAGCCCAGCCTGTCGCCACCCGGGCGCCGACTACCGACGGCGAATGAGCGAGCCCTGGTTCGAACTACCGATCCCCGGGCCGACTGGGTGCCGGTGCTCCGGCGTCGGTCAGCGGCGTTCGATGTGGCGGAGGCCCTGCTCGGGCGTCCACCAGCTGATTACGAGGTGATCGGGCGGCGTGCCGACCCGGGTGAACACCACCTCCCGCACATCCACCCGGAACCCATCGGCCGCCTCTTCCCCATCGCCCACCGGCCCGTCGTCCACCGCTACCCCCGACAGCTTGGCTTCACCGATCCAGGCCGACGGATCGTCGGTGGGCGGGTCGACGCTGTGGCTGTGGATGGCCAGGCGGGGATCAGCCCGGAGGTCGGCGGCACGCCGCGACCCGAGCATCATCCCCAGCCGCAGCTCGCCGTCGGCCAGCTCCACCTCGGTACCGCTGATCCGGGGCGAGCCGTCATGCCGGATGGTGGCCATCGTGTGGTGCTTGTGGGCGGTGAACACGGCCGACACCTCGGCGGCGAGCGCCGGTTCGGACGCTGCGAACTCGTTCCAGGCTGCCATCGGCCAACTCTAGACACAGATTCTCGTTCCGATTCGGGCCGGTCTTGGATACCGCCCCCATTGGGGCCGAACCGGAGCATCATGGGCGCACGCGTGGCCCTGGCCGGTCGGCGGGCCGACATCGCCGGTATCCACCCCTCCCTGCGTTCGGGCCGTATCGGGCCCGAGCTGGCCGCCGAGTTCAGCGCCGGGAGCTACGAGGCAAAGATCGCCCACGTCCGCCAGGCCGCGGCCGCTGCCGGCCGCAACCGCATCGAGCAGTTGATCGGATGGCGTGAGCAGTTGGGGATCAGCTAGTGGCACCTCGGCCCCGACATCGAGGCCGTCGCACCCATCGTGGCCGAGCTGGCCGGCAGCTGAGCGCCCGCCCCAACACGAGGCGTTCTGCTCAGGCCAGCCGGGCGGCCAGAGCCCCCTACACTTGGCCCGTCCGGCAAGCCTAGGGCAGGGCGCGTGTAGCAGGAGACGGCACGAGCATGGAGTCATCGACGTCCGCCAGCCCCCAGGACCAGTCGGCCGACGGAAGCGGACGCGGCGTCCTGCTCACGGTCGTCTGTGCCTGTCTCAACGCTGCCGCCACCCTGGCCCTCCAACTCGACGCCCTCGCCGGCCAGGCGACCGACTTCGCCTGGGAGCTGATCATGGTCGACGACGGCTCCACCGATGGCACCCCGGCCCTGACCCGCCGCTACGCCGGCCAGATCCCGAATCTCAAGGTGATCGATGCCCCCGGGCTGCGACCCCAGGCCGACGGCATGAACATCGGGGCGGCCAACGCCGCCGGCGAGTACCTCGTGTTCCTCGACGGCGACGACGAGATCGCTCCCGGCTACCTGGCGGCGATGAAGGCCGGGCTCGACGAGAACCCGGTGGTCGCCGCCAGCATCGACGACGAGGCCCTGAACCCGCCCTACACCCGGGTGCGGATGGAGCCCATGCAACGCGACGGCCTCTCCGTGATGCACGATTTCCTCCCGATCGCGATCGGGGCGGCGATGGGCATCCGTAAGGATGTGTTCGACAAGGTCGACGGCTGGGACGTCACCACCACACCGCTGGTTGATGTCGACCTGTCGTGGCGGCTCCAGCTGGCCGGCGTCTCCATCGCCTTCTGCCCCGCCGCTGTTCTCCGCTACCGCTACCGAACCGGCCTGAGGGCCACGTTCCGCCAGAAGCGCAACTACGCAATCGGCGACGTGTTCGTGATGAAACGATTCGCACCGATGGGGGCCCCTCGGCGCAGCCCTGTCACCACCCTGCGAGGCTGGTGGTACGTGGTGCGCAGCGGGGTGAAGGTGCACGACCGTCCGTCGGCCATGCTCTTCATGGACCACCTGGGCAGCGCCGTC
The DNA here is from genome assembly GCA_902826025.1 of uncultured Actinomycetes bacterium. GTDB lineage: Bacteria > Actinomycetota > Acidimicrobiia > Acidimicrobiales > SZUA-35 > CADEDH01. The sequence continues at coordinate 26,062 of CADEDH010000044.1, read as the reverse complement.
GGCCGGATCCAAGGCTCGATCCGCCACCGCTACCTCTTCCTCTGAGCACCTCCGGTCGTCCAGCCGATAGCGCCGTCCAGCCGATAGCGCCG
>CADEDH010000044.1:20816-25870 GCA_902826025.1 uncultured Actinomycetes bacterium | reverse complement strand
CGTCCAGCCGATAGCGCCGTCCAGCCGATAGCGCCGGTCAGCCCCCAGCGCCCCGGGCGGCCCGCTGTCGGGCGGCGAAGGTGTGGACCGGCCACATGTCCTGGTCCTCCCCCCACGCCACGTCACCGTCGATGTCCCACCGGATCAGGCTATTGATGTCGATGAAGGTGTGGCGGTTGATGATGATGCGGCTGACCGGCTCCCCCACCGCCCGCAATCGGCGCCCCTCGGCGTCGGTGGCCTCGATGGTGATCCCGAGCACCCACCCCTCGTCGGGGTGGCGCTCCACCGTGCGCTCGCCGCCGGCCAGGCTCACCGTACGGCCGTCGCGGCGCAGGAAGCCGTAGGCGATCGGGTCGCCGTCGGGGCGGGTATTGGTGACGGCCAGGAAGCCGTGGTCGGCGGTGGCCGCCCCCGTCACATAGGCCGCCTGGCGGGGCCGGTGCTCGGGCCGGGGCCCCCAGGTGCGGTCGCGCATGCCGAGGCAGTCGATCTCGATCCGCTGGCCCCCCACCACGATGTGGCCGTGGACCCGGCCCAGCTGATCGAAGTGGTGGGCCGATCCGAACGTCGAGCCCACGGCAGTGAGCGGCTCGGGCGGCATCACCCCGTCGAAGCGGAGCCGGGCCTGGAAACGCTCGCCGTCGTCATAGCCCAGCTCGTAGCCCATCGTGGGCTCCACCGCCCGGATCGACACCCCGTTGGGCAGGGTGCAGTCCTTCAGATCGGCCCCGTCGGGGATCTGGAGGGCCGAGTAGTTGGCCGAGTACAACACCTCCCACGGCAGGTGTGCGGTGTGATCCCACACCCAGGCGCCACCGGCCACCGTGCCGATGTTGGGTCGCACCATCGTGTAGAACCAGCCGCCCAGGCGGCGCTCGGGATGATGGAACGAGAACCACGAGGTCTCGGTCTCCCACCACCGGTCGCTCATCACCGCTGTGTGGAACCCGTCGTCGTCAGGCCCGAACACAGGCCGCTCGCCGGTCTCGTCGCTCACGGTCGTCTGTCCCCTTCTGGCGTTGGTCGGCGTATCAGTACCCGAGGTCACGGGCGGCCCGGTCCAGCACCACCGGGATCGACCAGGCCGTACGGGCCAGGCGTAGGTCGGTGTTGCGGCCATCGGCGTAGAGACCCGAGGCGCTCATCCAGAACGCGGCCGACCGCATCCCGTACAGCACCTGGTAGTAGTTGCAGGCGTCGATGTCGATCTCGATGCCGGTGCCGGCCTCGTAGCGGCTGATGAAGTCGTCCCGCTCCACCAGGTTCGACAGCAGTTCGGTGCCCTCCCGGTTCAGGTCGGACAGCACATAGGCCACGTCGTACATGGGGTCGCCGATCACCTCGGTCTCCCAGTCGAGCAGGGCCGACACCCGGTCCTCGTGGCACAAGAAGTTGCCCGTGCGGTAGGCCCCGTGCACCAGGGCCCGCCGGTCGGTGGCCGGGGCGTTGGCCTCCAACCAGCCGATCAGGTCCACCAGGATGGGGTCGGGCTCCACCCCGGTCGACTCGATCAGCCGCTTCCATTTCGCCACCTCGCTCTGGGCGAACCCGGTGCCGGTTTCGGGCACCCCGAGGAAGCCGAGCCCGGCCGCCTCCCAGTCGAGCGTGTGGAGGGTGACGAGGGCGTCGGTGAAGGCCCGGGGCAGCTCGCCGCGGGCCGCCGCCTCCTCATAGAACCGGCGCCCGTCGCGGCCCCAGGGGCTGGGGCACACTCCCGGTACCTTCTCCATCACCAGGAACGGGGAGTCGAGGATGGCCGGATCGTCCTCGTAGAAGTAGCCCCGGGGGGCGGGCACCGCCGTCGGCTCCAGGCAGCGCAGCACCCGGAACTGGGTGCCCAGGTCGGACATCTCCCGCAGCAGGGCGTTGCCGGGATCGCGGCGCAGACAGTACCCCTCGGTGCGGGCCACGCCGTCCTGGGTGAAGGTGGCGTCGAACAGCCAGGTCTCGTGCGACCAGCCGACGGCGATCCGCTCCACGCCCGACAGGACCAGGTCGGCGGCGTGCAGCTGGTCCCGCAGGTACGAGGCGATCCGGTCTTCCATCGCTGCGCCGTCACCGGCTGTCCCTGCCGTCATGCCGCAAACTCCATCTGACGGTCGATCCGGGCCCGCATGGTGGTGCGGGCCCGCCCCAGCACCGTCTGGAACCGGTCTGCGCCCAGAGCCTCCCGCTCGGCCCACAGGGCCGCCACCAGGGCGGACAAGGCGGCTGAACCGTCACCGGCGGTGAGGCGGTCGACTGCGGCGGCCACCGTCGGGGGCACCGGCGCCGCCCCGAGTAGGCGGGGCAGGTCCGCCGCCAGCGCCGCCAGGTCGGCCGCTTCGGCCTCGGTGTGAGTCGAGGCCAGGCGGATCTGGGCCGACAGCTTCTCCAGGATCACCGACGCCATGAAGGCTTGGGTCTTGGGAAACGGCTCGACCACAGCGGGGCCGATGTCGTGACGCAGGGTCGACGACAGGCGGGCCAGCAGCTCGTCCGGGGCCATCGATGGGGCTCCTCTCGCAGGTGGTCGTTGAAATCAGCGCCTCTCGGCGGCTCGGCGCTTCATCATCGCCGCGCCGCGTCGCCTGCGCCAGGCCACACTAAGGTTCCATGACCACCCCCACCTCCGCCGGCCCGCTGGCCGGTGTCCGCATCGCCGACCTGACCACTGTGGTGATGGGCCCGCTCGCCACCCGCAACCTGGCCGACCTGGGCGCCGACGTGATCAAGGTGGAACCTCCGGAGGGCGATTTCATGCGCTACTTCGAGCCCCGGCACTCGCCCGACATGAGCGCCTTCTCCATGGAGGTCAACCGCAACAAGCGCAGCGTCCGGCTCGACCTGAAGACGGACACCGGCCGCCAGGCCCTACTCGATCTGGTGGCCACGTGCGACGTGTTCGTATCGAACCTGCGGCCCCGGGCCCTGGCCAAGCTCCGCCTCACCGATGCCGACCTGCGGGAGGTCCGAGCCGATCTGGTCTACTGCCAGGCCGTCGGGTTCGGCAGCGACGGGCCCTACGCCCCCAAGGCGGCCTACGACGATGTGATCCAGGCGGCATCGGGGATGGCCGCCACCGCCGCCCTGCTGGGCCGGGAACCGGCGTACGCCCCCAGCGTGGTGGCCGACAAGGTGGCGGCTCTCTACATAACCCAGGCCGTTCTGGCCGCCCTGTACCGGCGGGCCGCAACCGGGCGAGGTGACTACGTCGAGGTGCCGATGGCCGAGTCGCTGGCAGCGTTCACCCTGGTCGAGCACCTCCAGGGCCACGCCTACCAGCCGCCTGAGGGTCCCATCGGCTACCGGCGGCTGCTCACCGAACACCGCCGGCCCCGGCGGGCCGCCGACGGTTGGGTGTGCGTGCTGCCCTACAACGACCAGAACTGGCGGGACTTCTTCACGCTGGCCGGCCGCCCCGAGCTGGCGGCCGACGAGCGGTTCGCGTCGGTGAACTCGAGGGTGGAGCATGTCGACGCCCTGTACGGCCTGCTCGACCAGATCGTGGCCACCCGCTCCACGGCAGAATGGATGGAGCTGTGCGACGCCCACTCGATCCCAGCCGCCCCCGTCGTTGACCTGGAGCATCTGGCTGACGACCCCCACTTCGCCGCCGTCGGCTTCTTCACCGACCACACCCACCCCACCGAGGGCCCCTACCGCACCACCAAGGACCCGCTCCGCTTCGCCTCCGGCACCCCTGGCCTGTACCGCCACGCCCCCCGGCTGGGGCAGCACACGGCCGAGGTCCTGGCCGAGATCGGCTACGACGAGGACCGTACTAACGTGGTCCTCGATGGGGGTTGAGCCGACACCCGGGTACGCACCCGACCAATCACCCGACCAGACGGTGAAACTCGACCGGGCCATCGTGCTGCGCGACCCGTCGTTCCCGTCGCGCTTCGGTCGGTACCACGTGACGGCCCGCATCGGGGTGGGCGGCTTCGCCACCGTGTACTCGGCCGTGGACCCCGGCCTCGACGCCCCGGTGGCCATCAAGGTGTTGGCCGAGAATCACGCCGCTGACGTGGAGGTGCGCCGCCGGTTCGTGGCCGAGGCCCGGGTGGCCCGCAAGGTGGGCAGCGAGCGGTTGATCGGGGTGTTCGACATCGGCGAGACCGACGACGGCCGTCCCTACGTGGTGATGGAGCTGGCCGACGGAGGCACCCTCCGGTCCCGGATCAACCGCCTGGCCGGACCGGCCGACCGGGCCGAGCTCTCCCGGCTGGTGGAGGAACTCGGTGCCTGCCTGCAGGCCATCCACGCCAGGGGCGTGGTGCACCGCGACATCAAACCCACCAACCTGCTGCTCCGCTCAGATCGGGCCGCCGAGCCCGGGCCACCGGCCGGCGGGCTGATCGGGCCGGGCGAACGCCTTGTCCTGGCCGATTTCGGCCTGGCCCGGGACATCTCGGCCGGCGCCTCGTCGATGACGCTGGGCGGGGGAACGGCCGGGTACATGGCGCCCGAGCAGGCCGATCCCGCCGGGCGGGCCGACCACCGGGCCGACCTCTACGCCGCCACCGTGGTGGTGGCCGAGGTGGCCACCGGCCGGCATCCCGAGCGGCTCGACCTGGCCACCGCCCCCGTCGCCGACGAGCTGCGGGCCGCCCTCGAGGCCGGCCTGGCCCTCGACCGCACCCGGCGGCCAACCAACGCCGGGGCCTGGCGGGACCGGCTGGTGGCGGCCCTGGCCGGCGAGGCCCCGACCGGGTTGCTGGCGCCGGAGAGCGACACCCAGGTGTTCCCTCCCGGCACCTGGCTGGGGGGCGGCCCCGCGACGGCAGCGGGCCCCATCGACCGGACCACTGTGGAGCAGCGGCGCCCCCGCACCGAGATCCAGGCCCCCTGGCCGTACAACCGGGACAGCTACGACGACGACTGGGCCGGCGTACCCGCCGGCGGCACGATCGACGCCGGACCGGGCGACGCCGGCCGGGAACGTCCCACTCTGATCCCGATCGACGAGATCCAACCCCGTACGTTCGTGCACCCGCCGCCCCCCGACGGCTCTCCTCCCCCACCGCCGCCCGCCCTTGCGGGCAGCGCCACCGCACCGGCCCCCCACC
>CADEDH010000044.1:16511-20716 GCA_902826025.1 uncultured Actinomycetes bacterium | reverse complement strand
GCCCCCAGCCGGGCTCGCCCGAGGCCGAGGTCCGGAGCCGCCAGCACCTCAAGACGGCGGAGCGTCTGGCCAAGCTGGAGGCCCGGGAACAGCGGCGCATCCAGCGCCGGATCCGGCGCCGCCGGCGGTTCGTGCGGGTGGCCAACCTGATCCGGGCCCTGATCCGGGCCGCTCTGGGCGCCGTCTCGGCCCTCGTCGCCTCCACCGTCTACCTGTCGCTGCGGCTGGGCCAGTCGCCTGAAGAGTTCGGCCCCCGAGCTGAGGGGGCGGTTCGAGCGGCCGTGCTGCTCGGCTTCCTGATCGGGTTGGTGGCCTTCCCCTGGCCCCGGCGGCTGAAAGGCTGAGCGTCCCCGTAAAGCCGGGCACGGAGCGGAGTCGTCTGCCACCATGCCCCGATGCCCATCCGGATCCTCCAGATCGACGCCTTTACCTCCACCCCCTACACCGGCAACCCGGCCGCCGTGGCCCTCATCGACGGCGGGGAGGTTCCGGCCTGGCCGGCCGACGCCTCCCTGCAGGCGCTGGCCCTGGAGATGAACCTGTCGGAAACGGCCTTTCCCCGCCGCCGACGCGACGGCCAGTGGGACCTGCGGTGGTTCACCCCCGCCACCGAGGTCGACCTCTGCGGCCACGCCACCCTGGCCACCGCCCACGCCTTGTTCCAGCTGGGCCTGGTGGAAGGCACGGAGATCACGTTCCACACCCGGTCCGGTCCCCTCGTGTGTCGGGCTGCCCGCAGGGGCGGTGCGATCGCCATGGACTTCCCCCGGGCCGAGGCCGAGCCCTGCGGCCCGGTGGAGGGGATGGCCGAGGCCCTGGGGGCCGAGGTGGTCGACCAGGGGCGCTCGTTCGACCTGTTGGCCCAGCTGTCGAGCCCCCAGGAGGTGGCGGCCCTGCAACCCGATTTCACCGCCCTGGCCCGCATCGACACCCGCGCTGTGGTCGTCACCGCCGCCGGTGATATCGACGGTGGCGCCGCCCACTTCGTGTCCCGGGTGTTCGGTCCCCGGGTCGGCATCACCGAGGATCCCGTGACCGGCTCGGCCCACTGCATCACCGGACCGTGGTGGGGCCAGCGCCTCGGCCTCACCGAGCTCGACGCCCACCAGGTATCGGCCCGGGGTGGGCGGATGCGGGTGCGCCTGGCCGGCGAGCGGGTGGAGCTCACCGGCCATGCCGTCACCGTCCTCGACGGGACCCTCCTCACCGATCTTTGACGAGAGGATTTCTGACATGGAGTGCCGCCCGGCGGTACCCCATGTCAGAGATCCGGGATCATTCGAGGGCTTCGGCGATGGCCAGCTCGGCGATGCGTTCACCGTCGTAGCCCAGGAGGCCCTCCAGCACCTCCATGGCGTGTTGGCCGTAGGTGGGGCCGGCCCAGCTGAACCCGCCGGGGGCGGCCGACAGGTGATAGGGCATCGTGTCGACCAGGGCCTGGCCGGCGTAGGGGTGGGTCACCCACTGGAAGTGGCCCCGGTACATGAGCTGGGCATCGTCGATGGCCTCCCCCGAGTTCTGCACCTGGTGGGCCGCCACCCCGTGGGCCTGAAGCCGGTGCTGGAGGCCGGTGGCGTCCTGGCGGGCCGTCCACGCCGCCAGGACCTCGTCGAGCTCGGCCTCCCGTTCCCGCCGCTCGGCGGTGGTGAGGCCGGCCAGGTCGTCCCGGCGCATCTCGACGGCCAGCGACCGCCACTGGTCGTCGCTCTCCACGGCGATGGCGATCCAACGGTCGGTTCCCAGGCACGGGTAGACGCCGTGGGGCACCATTAGGTCGTCGGCGTTCCCCCGCCGGCTGGGCCTGCGCCCGGTGAGCTGTCGCTCCACCAACGCCGGGGCCAGGAAATGGGTGGCCGCCTCCATCTGGGAGTAGTCCAGATGCTGGCCCTGGCCGGTGCGGCGATGGTGCTCCACCGCCGCCAGCAGCACGCAGGCCGTGAACCGGGGCGACACGTAGTCGGTGTAGGCCAGGTAGGGGCCGGCCGGGCCCCGGTCAGCCCAGCCGGTGATGTCGAAGAATCCGGCGATGGACGCCGCCATGTTCCCGAACCCGGCGAACTGCCGGTAGGGGCCGGTCTGACCCATCACGCAGCTCGACAGCATGATGATGTCGGGCTTGATCTGCACCAGGTCGTCGTAGCCGAGGCCCCACCGGGCCATGGTGCCCGGGGTGAACGACTCGGTGACGATGTCGGCCCAGGCCACCAGATCGCGCACAACATCCCGGGCCTCGGGCTTGGACAGGTCGAGCGACAGGGCCATCTTGCCGGCGTTGGCCGAGTGCCAGGCGATGCCGTTCTCCTGGTCGGGCACGTCGTCGCGGTGGCCCAGGGCCTGGCGAAGCAGGCAGGGCCGGTTGACGCTCTCCACCCGCACCACGGTGGCCCCCCAGTGGGCCAGGATCTTGGTGGCCAGCGGCGCCGCCGCCACCCAGGCCAGGTCGGCCACCTTCAGCCCAGCCAACGGCTTGTCGGCCGGAGCCCCGTCGGGGATCGTCACCCGGGTGGCCCGCAGGGCCGGCACCGCCGGATCGAGCGGCACCCGGCCGGTGTGGACGCCGGGCTCGGGGGCGGGAGCGGTGGGAGCCAGCGGAGTGCCCGACGCCATCACCACCGGGCCGGGGAGCTTGAGGCCGTCGGTGACCTCCCAGAAACCCCGGGCGTCGAGTTGGGGGCTGTCGAGCACGTCGTCGATGTCGTTGACCGGGCACACCAGCAGGCTGTCTCGCAGACCGCGGGCCAGGATCTCGGCCTTGGTCTTGGTGGCGGCGAACCGGCCCACGGCGGCCATGATCTCGTCGAGCGTCTCGATCTTCTCCTGCCCGGTCTGGAGGTGCAGGGCGAAGTCGACCCAGTCCTTGTCGAACGTGGCCTGGTCGACGAACCCCTCCTCCAGCAGCCAGGCCATGAACCGGCGGAACATGGGCCCGATCATGGCCCCGAAGGCGATCGTGATCACCACGTGGCCGTCGAGGCAGGGATAGATCGTGCGGATCAGCACCGTCCCGTACCGCACCCCGCCCGCCTCCCGGGTGACGGGCTGGAGCCCGGCCGGGGCGTAGAGCACGGCCGACAACGCCGTCTCCACCACCGACTGTTGGGCCGAGCAGTCGACGTGCTGGCCCGTGCCGGTGCGGGCCCGGTGCTCCAGGGCCACCATCGCCCCCACTGCGGCGTTGGAGGCGGTGTGCAACCAGGCCTGGGGCACCGAGATCCGCACCGGCGGCCGGTCGCTGTCGCCGGTGACGGCCAGCTGGCCGCTGGAGGCGAACAGGGTGAGGTCGGTGGCCCGCCAGTGGGCCTTGGGCCCGGTGGCCCCCCAGGGGGTGAGCTGCACGGTGATCAGCTGGGGGTTGGCCGCCCGAAGGGCGTCATGGTCGAGAGGGAACGGCCACGCCCCGCAGTCGATGAGCACGTCGGCGTCGGCGGCCAGGGCGGCGATGTCGTCGGGGCCATCGGCCGTGACCGAGCGCTTGCCCCGGTTGTACGCGATGTGGGCGTACCGGGCGGGTTCGTCAGTGCGAGGCCAACCCCCCTCGGGCTCCACCAGCACCACGTCCGCCCCGAGCTGGGCCAAGAGGAACCCGGTGAACCATCCCCGCTGGTCGGTGCAGTCGAGGACTCGATACGGACCCAGCACCTGGCAACCCCCTGATGACGCCGTGACCCGGGGCCGCCCCGGAGCGAGGCCGATGGTAGCCCGGCCCGCCTGAGCGAAGCTCGGTGGACCGGTGGGGCCCCTCCGTGGATGGGGGGAGAAAACACTGAGGGCTCGATCCGGGGAGTGAGATGCGCCATGGCGGCGCACCGGCCGTCAGAGGAAGTGGCCTGCAAGCCGTGCCTCCGGTCGACCCAGCGGCGGATCCCGGACCGAGCCCTCGATCAGCGCCGGCGGCGGGTGCCCTCTACCTCCCCGCCGCCGACACGATCTCAGCCTCGGGTCATCGCCATCGGCGGCGTGTTGCCGGCGGTGGCGCCCCAGGCGTACTGCGGCATGTAGCAGTAGACGAACTCGTGCGCCCCCTCGGCCGCCAGTGAGTTGGTGCGGATGCCCTCACCGATGCGGATGCCTCGCTTGGGGATCAACTCCTGGTGCACGGCAAAGGCGTAACCCCGGGGATCAGCCACCCCGACGATTTCGAGCGCCCACGAGTCGGCCCCGATGATGGCCGGGCGGTGGTCGCCCAGGTACTTGGCCTCCCGCAG
>CADEDH010000044.1:10646-16411 GCA_902826025.1 uncultured Actinomycetes bacterium | reverse complement strand
CCGATGTGAGGCAGGTTGTCGAGCTGGGTCATGATCTGGTAGGTCCCGCCTTCCAGGAACCGCTCCTCGTGACCCGAGAGGGTGTTGGTGCCCGACGGGTTCGGGCTCTGCAGGAAGCCGAGGGGACCCCGGGCCCGGTCGGCGGCCCGCCACTCGTCCTCGCCGGCGACGCCGGTGGTCGTGGTGGTGAAGAAGTTGGGGTTCTTCGGGGTGTAGCCGAGGACGGTGAGACGCTGGTTGTATTTCCGGGGCGGGAAGGTGACGTAGCCCGGTACACCGTTGAGCATCAGGTGCCCCAGATTGTGGGTGACCACCTTCTTAGAGCCTTCCAGGAGCTTGAGGGCCCGAGCCGTCTTGCGGGGGGTGATCTCGTTGAGCGCCCCCCGCTGGTCGTCCTTGCCGTAGCGGGCCGACGTCTCCTTGGCCCACGTGCCGTCGAGGGCGCCGGCCACGTCGAAATCGTCGTTGTACCTGCCGAGGATCTTGACCTCGTCGCCGCCCCGGGGCCTGTCGTCCTTCTTGTCTTCCGAGCCGCTCTCGGCGCCGGCTCCTCCGGCCAGGAGTCCCGTGGCCCCCATGGCCACGGCGGCGCCCGCGCCCAGCTTGGCGGCACCGCTCAGCAGTTGGCGCCGGTTGATCTCGTGGTGGTGGTGTAGATGGTCGAATCGCATGGGCTGGTTCCCCTCCAAGCGTCGTGGCCGGTTGGGCCGCTGGAGGGGCACAGGGACGCGACCGACTGCTACGTCGATGCTGACGTCTGTCTGACTCCCCTGGCGGCATCAGCAACCTAGTAGATGCTTGGCCCTTATTCCAGGGTTTGGCCTGTTTGGCGGGAATAGGCCTGCCGCGTGCGGTCCGGGGTCAGCCCTTCAGGCGAGACTCGCGGCGGAGACCGGCCAGCGTGGATGCCACGATCGTGACCACCGCGATGAGCATGATGAGGGTGGCGATCACGTGCACCTGAGGGGGGATCGTGATCTTCGACGAGTCGAACACCTCACGGGGGAAGGTCGACACGTTCCCGGCCACGAACGAGGTGATGATGTAGTCGTCTATCGACAACGCCAGCGACAGCATGAAGGCGGCGGAGATGCCGGGCACGATCATGGGGAACGTGATCTTGCGGAACGTCCGCAGCGGGGGCGAACCCAGATCGGCCGCCGCGTCCTCCAACGACCAGTCGAGGCCCCGGAGCCGGGCCTTCACCGTGAGGGCCACGAACGACACACAGAACAGCGTGTGGGCGATGACGATCGTCCAGAAGCCGCGACGCACGCTCTGGTTGAAGAACAGGGTGAACAGCGACGCACCCATCACGATCTCGGGCGTGGTGAGGGGCAGAATCAACAGCAGATCGAGCGCCGGGCCTCCCTTCATCTTGTAGCGGCTGATGGCCAACGCCATCAGCCCTCCCAGGAAGGTGGCGATGACGCAGGCGATCAGTGCCACCTGGATGCTCTTGCCGAACGCGGTGAGGTAGTCGCTCTGCTGGAAGGCGTGGCGCCAGTTGTCGAACGTGAAGCTCTGCCACGCCGTGTTGAACCGCCCCTTGGGCTTGTTGAACGTGAACACGGCGATCGTGATCAGGGGCACGAACAGGTAGGCGAAGCCGAGGAAGGTGACGGCGTACAGCAGCCAGGTGGCGAGCGGGCGGCGGGTCATGCCAGATCCTCCGTTCCCAGGAATTTGGCGTAGACGACGACCAGGGCGGTGATGAGCCCCATCAGCACGAAGCTGATGGCGGCCGCCGCCGGATAGTCGTTCTGGTTGAGGAACTGGGTGCGCACGGCGTTGCCGATCACCTTGCGCGACGTCGGGTTGCCCAGCAGCTCGGCGTTGATGAAGTCGCCGGTGGCCGGGATGAACGTCAGCAGGGTGCCAGCGAACACGCCCGGCATCGACAGCGGTAGCACCACCCGCTGGAAGGTCCGGCCGAACGGGGAGTAGAGGTCGGCGGCGGCGTCGACCAGCCGAACGTCGATCTTCTCCAGACTCACGTAGATCGGCAGCAGCATGAACGGCAGGAAGTTGTAGGTGAGGCCGCCGATCACGGCCAGCTGGGTATTGATCAACCGGCCGTCCTGAGTGATCTGGAGCGCCTCCAGCAGGCCCCCCAGCTTGAGACTCCTGGCCGTTGAGAGCACGGGTCCGGCGTCGGCCAGGAGGCTCTGCCAGGCGATCGTGCGCAGCAGGAAGCTGGTGAAGAAGGGCAGCATCACCAGGCCCAGCAACACGTTGCGGTACCGCCCGGCCTTGAAGGCGATGAAGTAGGCCAGCGGGTAGGCGATGAGGGCGCACAACACGGTGGCGATGGCGGCGTACACGAAAGCCCGCACCAGTTGGCTGCCGAAGTCGGTGAAGGCGGCCGAAAAGTTTCCCCAGTCCCAGGTGAAGTCGTACTCGGGCCGTAGTCGGTCGGGCTTGTTCGACAGCGAGATCTTGAACAGCGTGATCAGCGGGACCACGAAGAACACGAACAGGAAGGCGATCCCGGGCAGCACCAGCAGGTAGGGCAGGTTCCGGCCGTCCCGGCGACCGGCGTCGGAGGCAGTGTCGTCGCGAGCCATCGCTCAGCCGCCGATGATGGTGTTGAAGGCCTCGTTGAGGCGGGCGTCGACGTCGTCGGGTATGTCGGCGAAGACCTTGAGCCGGGCCGAGGTCGCCTCGTCGGGAAACAGGATCGGGTTCTCGGCCAAGGCCGCGGCGTCGCCGCCCAGCTTCACCAACTCCTCCCGCACACCCCTGACCGGGCTGATGAATTGCACCCAGGCCGTGAGCTGGGCCGCCTGCACCGGGTCGTACACGAAGTTGATCCAGTCGGCGGCGGCCAGGCCGTTGGCTGCGCCCTTGGGGATCACCATCGTGTCGTAGAACAGCATCCCCCCTTCCTCGGGGATCACGAAGCTGATGTCGGGCCGCTCCAGCTGGAGTTGCACGATGTCACCCGACCATGCGATGCAGGCCACGAAGTCGCCGGACTGGAGGCTACGGAGGTACTCGTTGCCGGTGAAGGCCCGGAACTGGCCGGCGACGTTGGCCTTGGCGATCTTGTCCAGCGCCGCCAGGGCCCCGTCCTCGTCGACCTCGGCGGGGTCGAGACCGAGGCCGAGCATGGTGAGGCCGATCGAGTCCCGCATCTCGGTGAGCATGGCCACCCGGCCGGCGAAGGCCGGGTCGTACAGATCGTTGATCGAGCCCAGGTCACGTCCGGTGAGGGCCTTGTTGTAGGCGATGCCGGTGATGCCCGCCTGCCATGGCACGTGGTACACCGAGCCGAAGTCCCACTCCTGGGTGAGGAACCGGGGTTCGAGGTTCTTCCGGTTGGGGATGCGGTCGAGCGGGAGCGGCTCCAGCCAGCCCAACCCCTTCATCCGGGCCGCCATCCAGTTCGTGGGACACACGATGTCCCAGTTGGTCGGGGTTTCGGTGCCCAGGTAGGGCTCGATCTCGCGGGCGTAGAACTCGTTGTTGTCGTTGAAGTCCTCGGCGTATTGGACGTCGATCCCGGTGGCCTCGGTGAACCGGTCGACGGTGCCGACGGCGCCATCCTCGCTGGGGTCGATGTAGGTCTGCCAGTTCAGCACCCGCAGGGCGGAGTCGCCCGAGCCCAGCGTGCTGTCGCCCAACGTGCCGGCACCGGCGGCGGTAATTCCGCCACCCGAGCCGCCGCCACCGTCGCCCGTGATCTTGAGCACCCCGCCCACCACGGCGGCCGCCCCGAGGAGCCCCCCGGCCCCGAGCAACGCCCGACGGCCGAAGGTGCGCCCGGCGGGCTCGTCGGCCCCGGGTGCTGGCGAAGCGCCGGCGTCCTTACCCTCCAGGCTGGCCTGTACCTCGTCGACGTCGGTGGTGGTGGCGCCCACGATGGCTGAGCGACCCTGGAGCACGTAGGGGGCGTCGTCGGCCCAGGCCAGCGTGATCGGGTTGCCCCGGTCGAGTGGGGGCAGGTTGTCGTCGGCGTCGACCGTGGCCATCATCTCGGTGCCGTCGCCCAGGTGGACGATGAGGCGGATCGTCGAGCCTTCGAAGATGGCGTCGCTGACGGTGCCGCTCACGCTGCGGCCCTCGACCGGCTCGGCCACCGCCTGGAGCCGCTCGGGACGGATCATCACGGTGACCGGGCTGCCGGCATCGGCCCCCGTGACGGTGGGGACGTCGATGGTGGACCCGGCGTCGAGGACGACCGCCGGCAGGCTCTCGGGCGCCACCTCGCCCGGCAGCAGGTTGGCCGAGCCGATGAACCCGGCCACGAACACGCTGGCCGGCCTGCCGTAGATCTCCTCCGGGGTGCCGATCTGCTCCACCCGGCCGCGGCTCATCACCGCGATCCTGTCGCTCATGCTGAGCGCCTCGTGCTGATCGTGGGTGACGAATATGAAGGTGATGCCCACCTCCCGCTGGATCCGCTTCAACTCCAGCTGCATGGCCTCCCGCAGCTTGAGGTCGAGGGCGGCCAGCGGCTCGTCGAGCAGCAGGGCGCTCGGCAGGTTGACCAGGGCCCGGGCCAGAGCCACCCGCTGCTGTTGTCCGCCCGAGAGCTGGTTGGGGCGCCGGTGGGCGAACTCGCCGAGCTTGACGGCGTCGAGCATGTCCTTGGCCCGGCTCATCACCTCCTTTTCCGGCACCTTCTTGGCCCGCAGACCAAAGGCCACGTTGTCGAGCACCGACATGTGGGGGAACAGGGCGTACTGCTGGAACACCGTGTTGACGTTGCGTTGATGGGGCGGCACGCCCGATACGTCCCGACCTTCGAGCATCACCTGACCCTGGGTGGGCTGCTCGAACCCGGCGATCATCTTCAGCAGGGTGGTCTTGCCACAGCCCGAGGGCCCCAGGAGGGAGAAGAACTCGCCCCGCCCGATGGCGAAATCGGCGTGCTCGACGGCCACGAAACTGCCGAACTCCTTGCGGATGCCCTGCAGCACGATCACGTCGTCGCGCGCGGACCCAACACCCATCGCCTGTCCTCCACCTCACCTGCACACGAAGCGCCGCCACGCCCGTTCGGAGGGTAAAGAGTCGCAGGTCGGAGCGGCCGACGCAAGGGACCCCCGTGCCGATCAGACAATATGGTTGCGGCTGCAACTGGCCACGGCCGTCCGCCTCTGGCACCGTGATGACGACCTGTTCCACTCCGGGGTTCGCCGTAGCGAACCCGACGCGCCCGAAGGGCGCACCCGACCACGAGAGCCAGCGAGGGAGCTAGCGTGCCCAACGACGAACCGCCCCGAGTCGGAGACCGTGCCCGCGGCCGGCGCCGGCGTCAAGCCGGGCGCCAGAAGGAAGACCCGAGACCGGGCGATCTCAAACCCCAGCCCCAGGACCGCTGGGGTGAGCTGTACTGCGTGTACAAGCTCTACGACCGCCATGGGACACTGCTCTATGTCGGCGTCACCGACGATGTGGTACGCCAGCTCACCGAGCACCAACGGGGCACCCGGCTGCAGTGGGGCGGGCGGCTCGACGACCGCTCCCGCTGGTGGGCCGAAGTGGTGCACGTGACGGTGGAGCACCTGCCGGCCGGCACCACGGCATGGGAGGCCGCGCTGTACGGGCGGAGCCAGCTCGCTCTCGGCCCGCTGTACAACACCGAGACGGGGGACGGGCCGGAGCCGGCCCGGGCCGCCCGGAGGGAAGCCGAGCAGCGGGACGCCGTACTGCACGACCGCGCCCGCCAGCTCCACGCCCGCCACGACGGAGTCACCCGTGTGGTCCGCCCCACACTGTCCATCGTGCCCCGCTTCCCCGGCTCGGCCCCGGCACCC
>CADEDH010000044.1:0-10546 GCA_902826025.1 uncultured Actinomycetes bacterium | reverse complement strand
GCACCTGGGTCGGAGCACTCCCCGGTTGTCGGGGCCCACGATGCCCGGCGCCCCCTGAGCGCCGACCCCGACCCGGCCGCTGACCCCGCCCCCGACCCCGCCTCAGCCGTCGGTCGGCAGCGGGAACCAGCCCTGGCCGGCTCCCGGTCGGGTCGGGCCGGGCCCGCCGAGCCGGTTCGCAGCGAGGACTCGTCGGCCCTGTCCCCGACCGTGGCACCAGGGGCAACGGCCCCCGCCGGCCCCCGCTTCGGAGGGGCGGTGGCCACTGAGGCGCGGCCGGCACCGGCGGCGCCGCTGGCTCTGCCCGAGCCCGACTCGGCCGCCGACCACTCGCTCGACGGGCAGGGCCGGTACCTGTTGTTGACGATGGTCGGGGTGTTCCTGGGGATCGTGCTGCTGTCACTCAACCAGGTGCTGCACTGAGGGCCCGCCGGAACCGGGTCGCAGAGTTCACCCGGTGGGGGCGACGGATCTAGCGTGGGGCATGGCCGTCGAACGTATTCCTTACGACGAGTTCGGGCTGTTCCACGAGAACGCCGCCGAGTTCGGTATCCCATGGCACGGGCCACCGACGGTGAGGCGCACCTCGGTGGAGGTGTCCCCCGGCCGCCAGCTGTCGGCCCTGGTCTGGGGTGACGGGCCACCCGAGATCGTGCTGATCCACGGCGGCGCCCAGAACGCCCACACCTGGGACACGGTGGCCCTGGCGCTGAGGCGGCCATTGGTCGCCGTCGACCTGGCCGGCCACGGCCACTCCGACGACGTGGCCCCTCTCACCCCGGGCCAGCTCCGGCCCGACAGCCTGGCTGCCGACGTGGCCGCCGTGATCGCCGGGCTGGCGCCCGAGGCGGCGGCCGTGGTGGGCATGTCGCTCGGGGGGATGACCTCCATGTGCCTGGCCCACGCCCATCCCGAGCTCGTCCGCAAGCTGGTGCTGGTGGACGTGACCCCGGGGGTGACGGCGGAGAAGGCCAAGGCCATCACCGACTTCGTGAACGGCCCGGCCAGTTTCCCCCGCTTCGACGACATCCTGGCCCGCACGATCGAGCACAACCCGACCCGAACCGTGTCGTCGCTCCGGCGGGGCATCCTCCACAACGCGGCCCAGCAGGAAGACGGCTCGTGGGTGTGGCGCCACCGCCGCTTCACCCCGGGTACCAACCCGGCCCCCCGAGAGGCCCGGCCCGACTACGGCGTGCTGTGGGATCGGCTGGCCGCCACCACCATGCCGGTGCTGCTGGTGCGGGGCATGCGACCCCAGAGCGTGGTCGACGATGCCGACGAGGCCGAGCTACTACGGCGGCTCCCGTCGGCCCAGGTGGTGAGGGTGGAGGAGGCCGGTCACAGCGTGCAGGGCGACACCCCGCTGGAGCTGGCCACCATCCTGGAGGACTTCGTGTTCGGTCCACCGGGCGGCAGCGACTGACCAACGGAACAAGGTGACGGGGAGGACCACATGCTGTCGGCGGCCGACAACGAGCTCATCACGCGGACGGGGCCGGGCACACCGATGGGCGAGCTGTTCCGGCGCTTCTGGCTGCCGGTTGCCCTCGCCTCCGAAGTGGGGCCCGCCGAGGCCGGGCCCACCCGGGTGAACGTGCTGGGCGACCAGCTCGTGGCCTTCCGCAGCACCGACGGCACGATCGGCCTACTGGACGCGGCGTGCCCCCACCGGTTGGCGAACCTGTTCTGGGGTCGCAACGAGGGCGACGGATTGCGCTGCGTCTACCACGGCTGGAAGTTCACCGCCGATGGAGCTTGCACCGATCAGCCGGCCGAGCCCCGCCCTTTCTGCGACCGGGTACGGGCCCGGGCCTACCCCGTGCGGGAGGCGGCTGGGTTGCTGTGGTCCTACCTCGGCCCGCCGGAGACCGAGCCGCCCTTTCCCCGGTGGGAGTTCACAGAGGTGGCGGCGGGGCACGTGTACGCGTCCAAGCGCCTCCAGCTGTGCAACTGGCTCCAGAACCTGGAGGGCGAGTTGGACAGCGCTCACGTGCAGATCCTGCACGCCCACGCCGTGGGCACCCTGGTGAGCCAGGCCGCCGCGGCGCCACCCCGCTACCAGGTGGAACGGACCGACGTGGGCCTCCTGGCCATGGCCGTCCGGTCCAGCCCGGCGTCCGAGAACACCGCCTACTGGCGGGTGACGCCGTACCTCATGCCCTGCTTCACCATCATCCCCGCTCCTCCCGGGGGCCCGCTCACCTTCACCGGGGCCGTACCGGTGGACGACGTGACCATGCTCGGCTTCACCGTCACCTGGAACCCCCACGCCCCGCTCAGCGAGGAGCAGCTCCGGGTGTGCCGGGAAGACGACGTGCTCCACGTCCGGGTCGACCCCGCCACGTTCCTGCCGGTAGTCAACCGCGGCAACGACTACGGCATCGACCGGGCGGCCCAGGCCGCCGGCTCGATGACGGGTATCCCCGGGTTGCGTACCCAGGATCTGGCGGTGCAGGAAGACCAGTGCGGCCCGATCAGCCCCCGGGAGCGGGAGCATCTGGGCTCCACCGACCGGGCGATCGTGGCCACCCGCCGGCTACTGCTCGACGCGGCCCGGGCCCTGGCCGCCGGCACCGAACCCACCCAGCCCCACCGGGCCGACGGTTACCGCTGCCGCTCGGTGGCCGTCGAGGAACCGGTGGAGCGGGAGTGGACCGGCATCGTGGCCGACGCCCAGCCGTAGCCGCTTCCGGTCGGCGGGGTGGTTTCCGGCCCGGACGGTGCGACGCTATGGCTGTGCTCGCGCTCGACGCGCCCGACGGTTCCCGCCTCGGCGACGACCTCTACAGCCTCTACCTGGCGGCCATCGCCTGGCTGGTGATACCCATGTACGCCTCGGCTGTGGCTCAGGTGCTACCCAGCGACATCACCGATTTCAGCCGCCTGGTCGACGTGGCTGCCGCCGTGGCCCTGGCCACACCGATCTGGTTCGGCTACCGGGGCGGCCCGTTTCTCGTGAACCGGGCCGTGGTGCTCCACGAGCTGGGTTCGCCCCTCGACCCTCGGGGCGTGCTGGCCCCCCGCCTGGCCCGCCAGGCTGTGGCCTACGCCGCCCTGGCCGGGCTGGCCGCCAACGCCCTCACCGCCATGGGCGACCCCGAGGAGTTCGGCTACCGGTTGGCCGCCCGCAACTCGTTCGTGGCCGCCGTGGCCGTGCTGGCTGCCGTGCTCCAGATCCCGGGGTGGCTCGTGGCCTGGAAGGCCGGCCGGGGGTGGCGCCGGCCGTGGCCGGCGGTCGCCGCAAACCTGGCCGGCATCGGCGCCGTGGGAGCGGTGGTGGTGCTGGACCGGTCGCTGAGCTCCCCCCTGGGTCTGACCGCCCTGGCCGCAGCGGTGGTGTCGGGGGCGGTGTCGGCCTGGATGGTGCTGAGCCGGGTACCGGTCCCCCATCTGTGGCGGCGGGCCACGGCACTCGACGAGATGCGCTCGGCCGCTCTCAGCTTCGATTTCCAGCGGGTGCTGGTGAGCCTCCGGCGAGCCGTGGATCAGACCGAGGCTCACCGCTCCCCCATCCGCCTGGCCCGGCCGTGGATGCCCCGGGCCCTGTGGCGGTACCTGGCCAGCGTGGAGCGGGGCTGGAACACCCGCCTGGGCCAGGTGGTGGCGGGAGCGTTGGCCGCCGCCCTGGTGGTGCGGGCCGACCCGGCCAACGGCGTGGTCGCCCTGGCCCTGGCCGCGACCGGCATGATCGTCGGTTTCGAGCTGGCGTCGCCGATCGCCTCCACCGCCGGCCAGATCTGGTTCGGCGTGCACTACCCCAGAGGGTCCTCGCCCGTCCTGCGGGGCCAGGTGGCCACGGCCGCCGTGATCGCCCTGGTCATTGCGGCTGCCGCCCTCGGCTGGTTGGCGGGCTCGGAGCAGGCGGGCACGGCGTTGGCGTCGGCCGGTCTGTTCGCCTTCGGCACGCTGGCCGCCGCCGTCCAGGGCCGGCTCGGGTCGCCCGACCTGGCCTGGATGGTCGACAAGCTCGGCCCCATCCTGGCCCCCGCCCTCTGGATCCGAGCCCTGGCCGGCCCCATCCTGTGCCTCGCCCTCACCGTGGTCGTGTCCCATGGCTGGCTCCGGCCCGACGGCTACACCCCGTGGCCAGCACTCACCCTGGCCGTGGTGTCGGCGGCCGTCGTCGTCGCTTGCTACCCCCTGGAGAAGACGCTCCCATGATCGAGCTACGCGCGCTCCAGCACCGCTACGGCAAGGCCGTGGTCCTCGACGTGCCCCGCCTGTCGATCGACGCCAGCACGGTGCTGGTGGGTCACAACGGGGCCGGCAAGTCGACGCTCCTGCTGTCGCTGGCCGGCCTGCTGGTGCCCACCGAGGGGGTGATCACGATCGGGGGCAGCCCGGCCGGCAGCCCGGCCGCCCGCCGCCGGGTGAGCTTCGTGCCCGACTCCCCCGCCCTGTTCGACGACCTGACCCTGGCCGACCAGATGCTCTACGTGGCCCGCCTCCACGGCGGCCGTCGAGCCGAGCCGACTGAGGCGTCGGGCGAGCTGGTGGCACTGCTCGACGCCGGTGAGCTGCTCGACCGGCTGCCGTCGGCCATGTCGAAGGGCCAGCGCCAGAAGGCGAGCCTGCTGGTGGCCACGGCCCGGCCGTGCGCGGTGCTGCTGGCCGACGAGCCCACCACCGGCCTCGACGCTGAGAGCCGGAACGCCCTGCTCCGGGGCTTCGCCTACCTGGAGCAAGCGGCTGGGATCATCATCGTGTCCAGCACCCACGACGGGCAGCTGATCGCCGCCACCCCGGGCCGGCTCCGCCTGAGCGGGGGCCGCCTGGCCGACGAGGATGGCGAGGCCGGCGAGTCCAGCGACCAGGCCGACATCGAGGTCGGCGAATCCCAGCGTGAACCGGCGGGCGCCGCGCCCCCTCCCTCGTCACGCTGGCGCTCCCGGTCCCGCTTCAGCGAGGAGTAGCCCCCAGGCGACGGCGCACACGCCAGACGAATCTGGCGGCTGTGGTCACCACCGATCCCAGTGGATGACCTCCTCCACCGGCTTGCGGTTGACCGGGCCGTGCTCCCGATCGGGCCAGCCGATGGGAATGAGCGCCGCCATGCGCACCTCGTCGGGGATCCCGAGCGTGCCTCGCACCACCTGCTCGGCCCGCCGCTGGAACGTGGTGAACGTGGCCCCGAGCCCGAGGGCCCGGGCCGCCACGATGAGGTTCTGGGCCGCCGGATAGCAGGCCGACCACACGAGCTGCTCGTCGGGGTTGCCCGGCGGATACACCATCCGACCGCAGACGAGGACCAGTACGGGTGCCGTGGCCAAGCTTCCGGCCAGGGCCCGGGCCCCGTTCAGCATCAGCCGAACCGAACGGTCGGCGTCGGCCGGCGGCTCTCGGAAGATCCCGGCCATGGCATCGGCCACCGCACCGCCGATCCGGGCCTTGGCGTCGGCGTCGGTGATCACCACGAAGTCCCAGCCCTGGCTGTTACCTGGGCTGGAGGCCCGGGTGGCGGCCCAGATCAGCTTCTCGATGAGTTCGGGGTCGACGGGGTCGGGCTTGAGGTAGCGGATGGCTCGGGCGGAGCCCATGGCTTCGAAGACGTCCATGCCCGGACGCTAGCCCGGACGCGTCCCACAGCGATCCTCTCGCCCGGACCGCCCCACGGTGGCGGCGTCGACCCGTCGGGGTCGGCGGGACCGTCGATTTCCAGATCGACATCACCGTTCACGGATGCGTCGGGTGGCGACATCTTCGCCTCGGCGCCCGTCGAGCCGCCCGCGATGAGGAGGGCAACGGCAACGCTCCCAGCACCAACGAGAACGCCCCTTGTCGGACCCAGTTCGGGCGGGGTTATAGCGGCACGGCTCCCGCCTAACTAGTCTCGCCCCAGGCGTCGCCGCCGCCCGGCGGGCGACCGTCGAGCACAGGGGGATGGCCGTGGCGTTGATCGTGCCGGCACGCAAGGAGAACCGGGTGGTCGTGGAGAACGACGTCCCGATGAAGACGAGGGACGGCAAGACGCTCTACGCCGACATCGTGCGCCCCGACCTGCCGGGCCGGTTCCCGGTGCTGTTGAGCCGCACCCCGTACGGCAAGGCCGGCTCCACCGACCCCAACGGGCCCAACACGTTCTTCGCCCGCTACGGCTACGTGTCGATCACCCAGGACTGCCGGGGCCGGTTCGCCTCCGAGGGCGAGTACGACACGATCTTCCAGGAATCGGCCGACGGCTACGACGCGGTGGAGTGGGCGGCCCGCCTCCCCTGGTCGAACGGGCGGGTGGGCACCACCGGCCAGAGCTACCTCGGCCTCACCCAGTACCTGATCGCCTGCAACGACCCCATGCCCCCGTCGCTGCAGGTGATGGCGCCGGTGTCGGCCTCGTCGGACTACCACCAGAGCTGGATCTATCACACCGGCGGGGCGTCGCTGTGGGGCTGGCTCGTGCCCTACGCCATCTTCAAGGGCCGCGACACCCTGCGCCGTGCCGGCCGGGACGACCTGATCGAGCGGGTGCTCGGCTACCTCGACGGCGAGTACTCGATGATCCGCCGCACCCCGTTCGGCTTCAACTTCACCACCCCGGTCACCACCGAGTGGTTCAGCCACCTGCCGATCAGCGACTGGGGCGATCTGTTGGCCGAAACCGCCCCCTACTTCGCCGATCACATCGCCCACGCCGACGACGGCGAATACTGGTACCGGGCCAACGTGAACCGTCACGCCGAGACGGTGACCACCCCCATGCTCCACGTCACCTCGTGGTACGACGTCTTCGCCGAAGGCGGGCCCAACGCCTACCGCAGCGTGAAGGCCAACAGCCGGTTCGACCAGGCCCGCAATGGTCAGCGCCTGATCATCGGTCCCTGGGGTCATCTCCTCCCCTACTCCGTGCCCAGCACGAGGGGGGCGGGCGAGGCCGACTTCGGGCCCGAGGCCCTGATCGACCTGAACCAGACCCTGCTGCGCTGGTTCGATCACTGGCTGAAGGACATCGACAACGGGATCATGGACGAGCCCCCGGTCACCGTGTTCACGCTGGGCGAGAACCGGTGGCAACAGCTGGCCGACTGGCCGCCCCCGGCCATGCGCCCGGTCCGCTGGTTCCTCCACTCCAACGGGTCGGCCAACTCGCTGCACGGCGACGGCTCCCTGTCCACCGTGCCGCCGGGCGGCGATGAGACGGGCCAGGACCAGTTCACCTACGACCCGGAAGACCCGGTGCCCAGCCTGGGCGGGGCCAACCTCATCATCGACATGGGGGTCCGGGACCAGCGTCCGGTGGAGGAACGACGCGACGTGCTCGTGTTCACCTCCGACCCGATGGAGCGGCCGCTCGAGATCACCGGGCCGGTGTCGGTGGAGCTGTGGGCGTCGTCCAGCGCCGTCGACACCGACTTCACGGCCAAGCTGGTGGACGTCCACCCCGACGGGTACGCCATGAACCTGCTCGACGGGATCATCCGGGCCCGCTACCGGGATTCGGCCAGCGACCCCGAGCTGATGGAGCCGGGCCGGCCCTACCAGTTCACGATCGACCTGTGGAACATCTCCAACGTGTTCCTTCCCGGGCACCGGATCCGCCTCGAGATCTCGTCGTCGAACTTCCCCCGCTTCGACCGGAACCTCAACACCGGGGCCGCCTTCGGCGAGGGCACGTCGGGCCCCGTGGCCCAACAGACCGTGTTCCACACGGCCGAGCGGCCTTCAGCCGTGGTGCTGCCGGTCATTCCCCGCTGAAGCCAGCCCCACCTGCTGCTCAGGAGCCGGTGGCCGAGGCCAGCTCGCTGCTGATGACGTAGAGCTGCTCGGCCGCGGCCTGGATCTTGCCGCTGGAGTCGTCGACGTCGCGCACGACCGTGGCCGCCTCGTCGACGTTGGCGTGCATTCGCTCCACGCTCTCCTCGATTCGGGTGAGGAGCTCGGCCGTGGTGCGGGCCAGCTCCTTGACCTCCATGGCCACCACGCCGAAGCCCTTGCCGTTCTCTCCGGCGCGGGCCGCCTCGATCGAGGCGTTCAAGGCGAGGAGGTTGGTCTGCTCGGCAGTGCCCTTGATCTGACTCACCACGTTGCTCACGTCGGCCGCGCCCACCTCCACCCGACCCAGGGCCTTGTGGACCGAGTCGATGACCCGCATCAGGCCGCCCTGGTCGGCACCGGCCAGCGTGACCAGTGAGCCGGCCACACCGGTCACTGCTCCGCTGGCGTTGAGCACGTTGTCGAACGAGACGAGCTGACTGTCACGGCCCCGGATGAACACGTCGATCATGAGGATCAGCAGCACCAGGCACACCCGGCGGCTGGCCCGCTCCAGCGTGAGGCTTGTGACCCGATCGTACCCGGCGGCCTCGGCCACCTCGCTGACCACCACGGGGAGGATGAAGGCCCAGGGGAACAAGGTCTTCATATCGGTGCCCTGAGCGTCGTAGTGCCGCATCCTGGCATCGGCCAGATCGAGCGCCTCGCGGTCCAGGCGACCGCTGAGCAGGAGCCCGGACAGCGTCGCCATCCGGTCGAGCGGCAGGTGCTCGAAAACGTTCTGGCTCGGATGCCCGGGCCGGAGCGCCACCACATGCTCGCGGACCCGGCGGGCCACCTGCTCCGGCACTTCGGGATGCTGGCGCCCGAACGCGCCGAGCAGGCCGAGGACCTCGGGGTCGACACCGTAGAGCGCAGCCAGGTCGGTCAGCTCGGGCGCGATCAGACCTCGCCCCGCGAGCGCCACCCATTGAACGTTGTCAGTCGCCCGGTTGTCCGTGTTCCGGCCTTGCCTACGCCATCTCACCCTGTTCAGATCGTCAAAGGAGACGGCGGCATGAGCGCCTGCCGGAAGAACCTGAAGCTGGTTCGAATCACCGGTTGGGCGGCAGGTAGTCTCGACCCATGCCCACGCCGACGATGGTGGATCTGTCCTGGGGCCAGAGTTTCGTCAACGGCTTTCCCCACGAGACGTTCACCTGGCTTCGCCATGAGCATCCGGTCTGGTGGCACGAGGCCACGCAGCACACCCCGGGCGGTGCGGGGTTCTGGGTGGTCAGCCGGTACGCCGAGGCGGTGGCCATCATGCGCGACCCGGCCACCTACTCCTCAGCCCGGGGCGGCACCGCCATCGACGACAGCGGCGGCGCCGGGATCCTGCTCAACCAGACCGACGACCCCCAACACCTGCGGCTGCGGTCGCTGGTGAACAAGGGGTTCACACCCCGCACCATCGCCAAGCTGGAGGAGGACCTGCGCCAGCGGGCCCGCCAGATCCTGGCCGCGGTGCCGGCCGGTGAAACGTTCGACTTCGTGGCGCTGGTGGCCCAGGAGCTGCCGTTGCAGGCCATCTGCTCGATCCTCGGCGTCCCCCAGGCCGACCGGGCCCACCTGGCCCGGATAGTCAACGCCGCCATCGAAGCCGAGACCGGCGAGGTGCTCGGAGCCGACTTCGTGAAGATGCTCGGCTCCTACGGAGGCGAGCTGATCGCCGAGAAGCGACGCAACCCGGCCGACGACATCTTGTCGATCATCGTCCACGCCGGTGGCGACGATGGCACCCCGCCGCTCACCGATCGGGAGCTCAAGGCGTTCTTCAACCTCCTGTTCCCGGCCGGGGCCGAGACCACCCGCAGCGCCCTGGCCGGCGCCGTGGTGGCGTTCAGCCAGTTCCCCGAGGAGGAGGCCCGGCTCCGGGCCGACCCGAGGCTCATCCGCTCGGCGGTGGAGGAGATCGTGCGGTGGACCTCGCCCTCGGTCTACAAGCGGCGCACCGTCACCCGGGCCACCGAGCTGGCCGGCCAACCCTTGGCCGAGGGCGACAAGGTGACGTACTGGGAGATGTCGGCCAACCGCGACGACGCCGTGTTCACCGACCCGTTCCGCTTCGACATCGGGCGAGACCCCAACCCCCACGTCGGCTTCGGCCACGGCACCCACTTCTGCCTCGGTGCCAGCTTGGCCCGGGCCGAGATCCGGGTGATGCTGGAAGCGCTGTTGGCCCGGTTCGGGCCTCTGGAGGTGGCGGGCGAGCCCATCTGGGTGCCCAACAACCGGCTGGTGGGCATCAGCCACCTGCCGGTGATCGCCCATCCGCTGCCCTGATCCCTCATCGACCGCACGAGACCGAACCCCGGGAGCATCCCATGACCACGATCATCCCCGAACCCGATGTCAACAACGTCTGGCGCACCGAGACGCCGGGCAACGACGGATGGCTGCGGTCGGCCCGACCCGACGCCGGCGACAAGTTCTTCATGATCTCGGCCGACGGGCATGTGCAGGAGCCCCGCAAGATCTTCAAAGAACGTCTTCCTGAGGAGTTCCACAGCCGGTTCCCCAGCGTGGTGACGGCCCGCAGCGGCGAGCAGTTCCAGAAGACCGAGGGGTTCCGGCCCACCAAGCTGAACTGGGTCAACCCCCTGGAGGGCCACGAGAAGGTGCGCTACGAATCGGGCCGCCGGCCGGCCGAGCGGGCGGCCGAGCTGGAGCTCGACGGCGTCGACGGAGAGATCCTGTTCCCCAATGTCGGGCTGGCCATGTGGGCCACCCGGGACGCCGGGTTCTCCCACCTGATGTGCCGGGCCTGGAACGACTGGGCCTGGGAGAACTACGG
>CADEDH010000043.1:55858-57969 GCA_902826025.1 uncultured Actinomycetes bacterium | reverse complement strand
CAGGTCCACCACCGACGGCACCTGCTGGGGGTTCGTGACCAGCAGGTTGTAGGCGGCAACGTCGGCGAAGAGCCGGTCGAGGTGGACCTCCTGCTGGTAGCGGGTGCCGAGCACCGGCGTCTCCTGCATGCCGGTGATGGCCAGCACCGGGGCGTGATCGAGCTTGGCGTCGTACAAGCCGTTGAGAAGGTGGATGCCGCCGGGGCCCGACGTGGCCACGCACACCCCGAGCCGTCCCGTGGCCTTGGCGTGCCCCACGGCCATGAACGCCGCCGCCTCCTCGTGGTGCACGAGCACGAAACGGATCCGCTCCCTTTCCTGGCGGAACCCCTCCATCAACCCGTTGATCCCGTCGCCGGGAAGGCCGAACACGGTGTCGACCCCCCAGTCGGCCAGGCGCCGGGCCACGCTCACTCCCACGGTCTCTTTCATGGGTCCCGGGCTACCCGCCCCCACCAGCGCCAAACGGCTGGAGCGATCGGCGCGCCCCGGGCTCGGGAGAGACGAGCGACCTCAGGAGCTGGCAGCCTGCAGGAGGGTGCGACACGCCTGCTCGCACCGCCGGCACTGCTCGGCGCAGATCCGGCAGTGCTCCATGTGCGGGCCGTGCTGACCGCACTCTGCGGCGCAGGCCGAGCACACGGCGATGCACGCCAGGAGCATCGCCCGGGTCACGTCGGCGTCGTAGTCCGTCTGGCGCGAGACCACCCGGGCCATGGCCCCGCAGATATCGGCGCAGTCGAGGTCGAGGCGGATACAGCCGGTCATGTCGGCCACGCTGGGTTCGGCCAAACAGGCGTCGGCGCACTGGGTGCACGTGGTGGCGCAACCGATCAGCGCTTCGATGGCCTCGGCCAGCTCCCCGCTGTCGAAGTCGAAGGTGCCGGGATAGGTGTCGAGCATCGCCCGGGCGTGAGCCATTGCCGCCTCCTCGCGAGGGTTGTCGTGCAGTGGCAGGCGGAGCCGGATCGGACCGTTTCCGCACGCCGCGTCCGGCTCCGCCGCCTCCCCGCCATGCGGGCTGAACCGATGGTGGCCGCTGTATCACCATCGGTCACGGCTGAGTACCCGGGAGCCGACCGACCAAACCTTGTGTGTGGGCATCACCGGGAATTACGCCCCGGCCAACTCGGACCGATCGCTCCGCACGGTCCGCACATGATCGGTCAGCACCGCGTCCCAGTCGGCCACGAACCGGCCCAGGCCGAAGCGGGCCTGGGCCGTGCGTCGGGCGTTGGCGCCCAGGCGGGCGGCCACGTCGGGCCGGTCGATCAGGTGGCGCATGCGGGCGGCCAGCGATGCCTCGTCGGTCTCGGCGTAGCCGTTGTGGCCCGACCGGATCACGGTCGACATCTCGGTGGTGGCCAGCGCCACCACCGGCACGCCCAGCAGCATCGCCTCACACACACTGAGCCCCAGGCTCGTCCACCGGATCGGGTTGAACAGGAACCGGTACGAGGCGAGAACGCCCGGCAGCTCGGCGTGGGGCACCTCGCCCAACCCGCCCAGGCGCTCGCTGCCCATCCCGATCAGGTCGAGCGGCACCTGGGCCGCCAGCCGCTCGAACAGGTCGGCCCCCAGGCGCCGGCCCCGGCGGTCGAGGTCGTTGACCACCACTGCGCCCCGGGGCCGGGTGCCATGCCACCGGTGCCCGGGCGGCACCGTCACACCGTGCTCCACCACCGCCGTGGGGCAGGGCCCACAGTCCCACATCAGCCGGTTGAACGGGGTGACGTGGACCACCAGCACCTCGGGGTCGTCGACCGGGTGGACGGTGTCGGTGGGGCTGGAGCGGGGCGGGTCGTGCTCCAGGTGGAGCCGCGGGAGGCGGCGCTGGGCCGGCGAGAGGATCTCGTGCTGGTCCACCAGCCAGTTGCGCTGCGACTGGAACAGCACGGCGTCGAGCTCCAGATCGGCCACCTGCCGGGCCGGTACCTCGTAGAGGTTGTCGGGCCAGCGCAGGTTGCCGCTGCGGCCCCCGTACCCCTCGGGCCGGCCCGGCTTCACCGGCACGATCAGGTCGTGGGGGATGTGCGACAGGTACCACAGGTAGGCCCCGTGGACATGCCACGTCAGTATCCGCAGCCGCCTCGTCATGCCGGCAGTGCCGT
>CADEDH010000043.1:0-55758 GCA_902826025.1 uncultured Actinomycetes bacterium | reverse complement strand
CCGTGGACATGCCACGTCAGTATCCGCAGCCGCCTCGTCATGCCGGCAGTGCCGTGGCGGCCGGCACAGGCGGCAGCGCGATGGGAGGGGCCGGATGGAGGAGGTCGGCCGCCGCCGCCAGCATCTCGTCCGGGGTCACGTCGAGGCAGGCCAGATCGTAGGGGCAGTCGAAGCCGTAGCAGGGGCTGCAGGCCGTGGGCCGGCGCAGGAGCCGGGCCGGAGCGTGACGGGGTTCCCATTGGCCCTCCAGCTCGGTGCCGGCGAAGGCCACCACCATCGGCCGCCCGAACGCCTCGGCCAGGTGCATCGGGCCCGAGTTGTTCGTGACCACCAGCGCCGCCCCCGCCACCAGGGCCGCCATCTCGGGCACCGAGGTCCGGCCCGACAGATCAACGGTCGGCGCCGGTAGATCCTCACCCGCCGCCGGGATCGACGCCCCGGCCACCGACGCCCCCGACACCGGGCCGCCGGGTAGTTCCCGGCTGGCGGCCAACACGGTTGCGGCCAGCTCGTGGTCGTTGGACCCGCCCACGATCACCGAGGCCAGGCCGAGGCGGCGCAGGCCGGCCACCACCGTCCCGAACCGTTCGGCCGGCCACCGTCGGGAGCGGGCGCTGGCCCCCGGAGCCACGACGGCGTAGGGACGGAGCGGGTCGCCGCCGGCCTCGCGCAGCAATCGTTGGGCCGAGTAGGCGGCGGGCAACGGAAGCTCCAGCTCCAGGTGATCGCCCTGGGCCGGGATACCGGCCGCCGCCAGCAGACGCAGGTTGCGCGACGCCTGGTGCTCCTCGTCGAGCCCCGGTTCGGCCGCCGTGGTGAGGACGGCCCCGCCGAACTCCTTCGCCTCCCCCACCCGCTCCGGTATGCCGGCCAGGTGGCAGAAGTAGGCCGCCGGAAGGGGCGACTGGGCCCAGCTGGTGAAGATGAAGGCGGCGTCGAACCGGGCCTGGCGGAGGCGGGAGATGGCGGTGATGTCGCCGTACCAGTCGGCCCCGTCGGGGCTCAGCTGCTGCCACAGGGCATCGAGCACGAACACCTCGTCGACCCAGGGCAGCAGGGGCGCCGCCCGGGCGCCCGTGGCCGACGCCAGCAGCGCCAGGTGGGCGTCGGGATACCGGGCCCGGAGCGCCCGCAACGCCGGGCTGAGGAGCACCACGTCGCCCAGGTTGTCGAGGCGCACGACCAGGATCCGCCGGGGCTCAGCCCCCCGGGTGGCTCCGTGGTTCATGGCTGCTCCATCCGCTCGTTCATACTGTTCGTCCCGTTTCGATGCCGCCCGTCCCCCGTCCGTGGCCGCAGTCACCGCCCCGGCCGGCGCCGGCCAGCAGGCCGTCCACCTGGTCGAGCACCTCGACCGCCTCCGGCCACCGGGGCCCCGCCGGCACCACCGCCCGATGGCGGTCGGCGTCGAGCGGGGCCCAGCGGCGGGGGTCGGACGGGTCGGGGCCGCCGTACACCACGACACTCGGTACATGCACCGCAACGCTGAGGTGCGAGGGACCGGTGTCGTTGGTGACGGCGAGCCGGGCCTGCTGGAGCAGGGCCGCCAGTGGGCCGAGCGTGAGACGCCCGGCCAGATCGAGAGACGGTTCGTCCATGGCCGCCGCCACCCGGGCCGTGACGTCGGCCTCGGCCGCCGAGCCGGTGAGGACCACGGCGATCCCACGCCGGGCCACAGCGTCGCCCACGGCGGCGAACCGCTCGGGCGGCCAGCGCCGACTGGGCCGGCTCGCCCCGGGGTGGAGGCAGACGTACGACGACCACCGGTCGGGCCCCACCAGGGCCCGGGCCTGGCGCCGGTCGTCGCTGCTGACCGTGAGCTCCAGGTGATCGCCGTCGAGGGGCAGGCCGAGCTGCTCCAGCAGCCGCGTCTGGCGGTGGATCTCGTGGAGGTCGTCGGGATAGGGAAAGAAGTGGCCGGCGGCGGGCGGAGGCAGCGAGGGGGCATGGAACCCGGCCGTGTACCGGCCCCCGATGGCCAGGGCGAGCTGGTTGGTCACCGAGCCGTCGCCGTGGAGCTGGAGCACGAGGTCGAACTGCTCCCGCTGCAGCGCCACCAGACCGGCGTAGGCGAGGCCCAGGTCGACCGAGGGCCACTCGGCCGACGGCTCGCCGGAGCCCGCTGGACCCGGGCCGTGGTCGCCCCGGCCTTCGGGGATACCGGGCCAGCCCTGGAACGGCAGCACCCGGTCGACAGGGTGGCCGCTGCGGGCCAGCACGTCGGCCGCCCCGGGCAGGCCGAGCAGCGCCATGTCGGCCTGGGGGAAGGCGCGGCGCAGGGCGCGCAGCGCCGGACCGGCACACAGCATGTCGCCGAGTCCGGGCAGAGCCCGGATCACGAGGACCCGCCGTACCTCGTCGTACGGCACCAGGTGATCCGGGCGGCCGGTGGGCCGTTCCGGGTCAGGGCTCACGGCCGGCTCGTTACCCGGCGCCGGCTCCCTCCAAACAGAAGAAACCCCAGGTGGGAGTCCGACGGGCCGGACCGCCTGGAGGGTGTAGGTGCGCGGCGAACCACTCAGTCGGGATCGGGGCGGGTCAGCATACGGGGGTCGACCCAGCGGTCGTAGTCGGCGGCGGTGAAGGCGCCCATCGCCACCCCGGCGTCGCGCACGGTGGTGCCGTCGGCCGCCGCCCGCTTCACCACCTGGGCCGCGGCGTCGTAGCCGATGTGGGGGTTGAGGGCGGTGGCCAGCATGAGGTTGGCGTCGAGGTGGGTGGCGATGCGGGCCCGGTCGGGCTCGATACCCGCCGCGCACTGCCGGTCGAACGAGGCCAGGGCCCCGGCCAGCAGCTCGATGCTGTCGAGCACGTTGTGCACGATCACCGGCTTGTACGTGTTGAGCTGGAAGCTGCCCTGGGTGCCGGCGAAGGCGACGGTGGCGTCGTTGCCGATCACCTGGGCCGCCACCATGGCCACCATCTCCACCTGGGTGGGGTTGGCCTTGCCCGGCATGATGCTGGAGCCCGGCTCGTTGGCCGGCAGGATCAGCTCGCCGATCCCGGCCCGGGGGCCCGACGCCAGCCAGCGCACGTCGTTGCCCGCCTTCAACGCCGCCGACGCCAACGTGCGCAGCGCGGCCGACGTGGCCACCAGGGCGTCGTGGCTGGCGGTGGCGGCCATGTGGTCGGCCGCCGGGGCCAGGTCGAGCCCGAGGGCATGGCCCAGGCGTTCAGCCATGCGGGGTCCGAAGCTGGCCGGGCTGTTGAGCCCGGTACCGGTGGCGGTGCCGCCGATGGCCAGGTCGTGGCGGAGCCACTCCTCGGCCCGCCGCACCAGGGCCAGGGCCGCCTCCAGCTGGGTGGCCCACGATCCGATCTCCTGGCCCAGGGTCACCGGAGCGGCGTCCTGCAGGTGGGTGCGGCCCACCTTCACCAGCTCGACGTGCTCGGCCGCCAGGCCCCGCAGGGTGGCGGCCAGGTGCTCGACCGCCGGGTACAGGCGTCCTCGCAGCTCGGTGATCGTGGCCAGGTGCATCACGGTGGGGATGACGTCGTTGCTCGACTGGCTGCGGTTGACGTGGTCGTTCGGGTGCACCGGGTGCTTGGAGCCGACCTCGCCCCCGGCCCGCTCGATGGCCCGGTTGGCGATCACCTCGTTGGCGTTCATGTTGGTCTGGGTTCCCGAGCCCGACTGCCAGATCAGCAGCGGGAAGTGGTCGTCCAGGGCCCCCGCTGCCACCTCGTCGGCGGCCGCCGCGATGAGGTCGGCCACGCCCCCGGGGAGCAGGCCGAGCTCGTCGTTGACCCCGGCCGCCGCCTTCTTCACCTGCCCCAGGGCGGCGATCACGGCCCGACCCCACCGCCACCGCTCGGGGTTGTCGACGATGGCGAAGTGCTCCACCGCCCGCTGGGTCTGCGCCCCCCAGTACCGGCCGTCGGGTATCTCGACGGGCCCCAGCGAGTCGTGCTCGATCCGTGTCGGTGTCACCCAGCCACCATGCCCGAAATTGCGCGTTCTAACAGCGCTGAGCGCTGTTTAGACGCGCCAGAACGGCGGGTCGTAGCGTTGGGCTCACACGCACACCCTTGGGGGGACACCATGAACGCCACCACGGTCGTCGACCGGGTACCGGCCGGGATCATCTCGGCCGACTCGCACATCACCGAGCCGCCCGACTGCTACACGAAGTACATCGACCCGAAGTACCGGGACGAGGCCCCCAAGATCATCACCCATGAGACCAAGGGCGATCTGTTCATCATCCCCGGCATGAAGCCCATCGCCATCGCCCCCCTCAGCTCGGCCGGGATCCCGTCCGACCAGCTCCGCAACCACGGCAAGCGCTTCGAGGACATCCACCGCTCGGGCTGGGACCCGGTGGCCCGGGCCGCCGACCAGGAGCGCGACGGGGTGGCGGGCGAGATCCTCTATCCCACTGTTGGCATGCTGCTGTGCAACCACAAGGACCTGGCCTACAAGCAGGCCTGCATGGAGGCCTACAACCGCTGGATCGCCGAGTATTGCGCCCACGACCCCAGCCGCCTGTTCGGCCTGGGCCAGAGCGCGCTGCTGTCGGTGGAACAGGGCATCGACGACCTGGTGAAGATGAAGGACATGGGCCTGAAGGGCATCATGATGCCCGGCTTCCCGGCCGACACGTACAACGGCAACAGCCCCGACTACGACGACCCCTACTGGGGCCCGTTCTGGGAAGCGTCGATCGAGCTGAAGATGCCGATCAGCTTCCACATCCTGACCATGGGCAGCCAGCGCCACCGGGGGCCGAAGATCGCCAGCTTCATGTCGATCATCAGAGGCAACCAGGACGTGATCGCCATGTTCGTGCTGGGCGGTGTGTTCGAGCGCCATCCCGAGCTGAAGCTGGTGTGCTCCGAGGCCGACGCCGGCTGGATCCCCCACTTCATGTACCGCATGGACCATGCCGTGAACCGGGAGGGCGGGGTGATGGGCTACAAGCGGCTGTCGAAGATGCCGTCGGAGTTCTGCCTCGACCACATCCGCCTCACCTTCCAGGACGACTGGGTGGCGTTCAAGATGTGCCGCCTCGACGACACCCCCATGCACCGGATGCTGTGCTGGGCCAGCGACTTCCCCCACCTCGACTCCACCTGGCCCTGGAGCCAGGAGCTGCTGGGCGAGCACACGGCCCAGCTGACCGACACCGAGCTGCAGGCCATCCTCCACGGCAACCTGGCCGAGGTCTACGACCTCGGATAGCCGATCCAACCCGGGAACTCTGACCTGGCGTGTCGCCCGCCGGCGTGCGCCGTCAGAGTTCCGGTTTGCCGGCT
Source organism: uncultured Actinomycetes bacterium (assembly GCA_902826025.1). Lineage (GTDB taxonomy): Bacteria > Actinomycetota > Acidimicrobiia > Acidimicrobiales > SZUA-35 > CADEDH01. The sequence continues at coordinate 50,502 of CADEDH010000043.1, read as the reverse complement.
GGCGGGCGGGGGCAGAGACGGGGTGTTCGACCACCCGGAGGTTTCCGCCATGGACCGCGCCGCCAGCCCCAGCCCGCACGCCAGCTCCCAGCCCCCGCCCACCATGGAGACTGCGACGGGAATGCGCGGTGCGCTGCACCAGTGGCTGGGGCGGATCGAGTCCAACCCGAAGCTCGACGCGGTGGCCGCCCAGCTCGACGGGTTGGCGGCCAAGGTCAGCCAGGGGCGCACCGGCGAGGTGCTGCGGGGCGAGCCGCTGGGCCATCCCCTGCATCCGGCCCTCACCGACCTGCCGATCGGGTTCTTCACCTCGGCCAACGTGCTCGACCTGATCGGGGGGCGCAGCGGCCGCAACGCCGCCCGCCGGCTGATCGCCCTGGGGCTGCTTTCGGTGCCGGCCACTGCGGCTGCCGGCCTGGCCGACTACTCGGGCATGACCGACCCCAAGGCCCGGCGGGTTGCCGCCGTGCACGCCGCCGGCAACAGCGTGGCCGCCCTGCTGTATCTCGCCTCGTGGCGGGCCAGGGGCCGCAGTCGCTACGTCCGGGGCAAGCTTCTGGCCCTGGCCGGGGCCGGGGTGGCCACCGGCGCCGGCTACCTCGGAGGCCGCTTGGCCTTCGGCGACAACGGCGACGGGGGTGGCGGCGACAGCACGGCCGACGACCCCACCAACCCCCGCCTGATCGGGCGGGTGGAGGCGGCCGAGGTTCTCACCGTGCCGGTCGACCGGATCGACGTGATGGTCGCCGACGGAATTCTCCTGCCCGTACCCGATAGCAACGGCGAGATGCTGTTCGACCGGGCCATGGTCGACGCCGTCCGCCACCAGGGCAGCTGAGACCCCCCGAAATTAGGAGCCTGAGCCGCGCTGAGCGCGGCTCAGGCTCCTCAGAATCCTCTACGCCGCCGCCGAGGGGAGCAGCTTCACGAAGTTGCCCTCGTAGAAGGCGTCGCGGACCGAGGGGGCGAGGTCGCCCAGGCTGGCCTCGAACCGCCCGATCGGGTTGCGGCCACCCTCAGCGTGGGGGTAGTCCGAGGAGAACAGGTACAGCTCGGGCGACGATTCCCGGATCAGCGCTCCAACGTCCTCGAACACGTAGGGCGTGAACGCCAGCTGCTCGCGGATCTGCTCCGATGGCCGGCGGGTGAAGGCCCGCAGCTCGGGCTCGGACCGGGCCCAGATCTCGGCCGCGTGGTCCAGCCGGCGCAGCATGCCCGGTACCCACGTGGCCCCCAGCTCCACCGCTGCGCCCCGCAGGCCCCGGTGGCGTTCCAGCACCCCGTCGAGCACGAGCACCGACAGGAACTCCTCGCTCGACTGGTGGATCACCGTCAGGTCCTTGGACCGCACGTTCTCCGCCCCGCCCAGCCAGTCCTTGGGCTGGGCCCGGCCCGTGTTCATGTACTCAGGCCGGATCTGGATGGGCTGGGCCCCCACGTGGAGCAGGAACGGGATGCCGGCATCGGCCAGGCGGGCCCAGATCGGGTCGAGCTCGTCGTGGCCCGGCGAACGGCCCCCGCAGGGCCCGGCCGGCACCCACACCCCCTGGGCGCCGAGCTCCAGCGCGTACTCGAGCTCGGCGGCGGCCATCGCCGGGTCGTCGAGCGGGAGCACAGCCACCGGCAGCAGGCGGGGGTCGTCGGCGCAGAAGGCGGCCATGGCCCGGTTGTGGGCCCGGGCCGCGGCGTAGCGGGCGGCGACGTCGCGCAGGAAGAACACCTGGCCGGCCGAGAACGACGAGAACACCCATTGGGCCCGGAACCCCAGCAGGTCGAGGGCCCGGGTCCGCTCGGCCGGGTTGAAGGCGCCGAGGGCGTCGTAGTTCTTGCCCGACGTCATCACGTCGCGGGCCAACTCGTCGGCCCGCTCCGGCTCATGGGCCCGCTCGGCCACCAGCCGGGCCATCCGCTCGGCCGGCGTCGCTCCCCCGGCCGGGGCGGCCATGGGCGGGATGGCCAGCGGCGGGATCACACCCCGGAATCCCGGGTCGAGGAACTCGACCAGGAAGTCGGGCAACTCCATCAGATGGCTGTCGGCGTCGAAATACGTCCGACCCTCGGCGTAGGGCATGGTCCCGGGCTCCCGCGCTCGTCCTGGCCGCTCAGCCGGCCAGGAACTTCTTGAAGCCCTTGATGGCGCCGGAGTAGATGCCGTTGGCCATGGCCACGCCCTCCTCCTCGGGCACGCCGTTGACCTCGAAGTTGCCCTGCCACTCGATGCCGGTGGTGGCGCCGTTGTCGGTCAGCTTGACCGTGGCCACGTAGCGGTCGAAGGGCAGCGGGCCGTCGAGGATCGTGTAGCTGAAGGCGTGGTTGTCGTTGTCGAGCCAGGTCAGACGCTCCACCACCGTGCCGCCGGGCATGCCCAGGAACCGGTCCTGGCCGATGCCGGAGCCCTTGACCTCGGTCTCGGGCATGCCCCGCATGTACTTGTGGATGCCGCCGAAGTCGGCCACGACGGGCCAGACCTGGTCTACGGGGTGATCGAAGGTGTCGGTGACGGTCACGGTGGTCATGGGCAGCACGCTACTGGGCTGCGCGAGACTGGGGCCATGTCGACGGGACACGACCGTGACGAGCTGCTCGATCGCCTCCTGCTCACCCAGGAGCTGACCGATGTGCTCTACGACGAGGCCGAGCTGCTCGACGAGGGCCGGTGGGAGGCGTGGCTCGATCTCCTGGCCGACGACCTTTCCTACGTCATGCCGCTCCGCCTCAACGTGGCCGTGGGCCAGCACCACGCCCGGGAGCAGACCCGGGGCGGGGAGGAGGTGTGCTGGTTCGACGAGGGCAAGCACACCCTCACCCAGCGGGTGGGCCAGCTTCGCACCGGGGTCCACTGGGCCGAGGAGCCGCTCAGCCGGGTGAGCCACCTGGTCACCAACGTGCGGCTGCGGCGGGTCGAGCTGCCCGAGGTGGAGCTGTCGTGCCGGTTCGTGGTGCACCGCAACCGGGTGGCCGACGAGACCGACTTCTTCGTCGGCCGCCGCCACGACACCTGGCGCCGCACCGGGGCCGACGGCGACAGTGCCGGCGGCTGGAAGCTGTGCCGCCGGGAGCTCCTGCTCGACCAGAACGTGCTCCTGGCCAAGAACCTGACGCTGCTCTTCTGAGGGGACCGACCACGATGGACCTGACCGACCTCCTCGACACCGCCAACGGCGTGATCAGCCGGGAGATCTTCGTGAGCGAGGCCGTGTACCAGGCCGAGCTTGACAACCTGTTCACCCGGGCCTGGCTGCTGGTGGGCCACGAGAGCCAGATTCCCGAGCCGGGCGACTTCTTCAGCTCCCGCATGGGCACCGAATCGGTGCTGCTCACCCGGGACTCGGAGGGCGCCATCCACGTGCTGCTCAACTCGTGCCGCCATCGGGGGATGAAGGTGTGCCGCTACGACGAGGGCAACACGCTCAACTTCATGTGCCCCTACCACGGCTGGACGTACTCCACCGACGGCAAGCTGGTGGCGGTGGCCGGCGAGCTGCTGGGCGTGCCCCACTTCCGGGCCGGCTACGGCTCCCGGCTCGACCGCTCGGCCTGGGGCCTCGTGCCCACGCCCAAGGTGTGCAACTACCACGGGCTGATCTTCGCCTCGTGGGACCCCGACGCCCCGCCGTTCGAGGAGTACCTGGGCGACTTCCACTGGTGGCTCGACAACCTGTGCTCGTCGGCCTCGGGCGACATCGGCCAGGTGCGGGTGGTCCGGGGCGTGCAGAAGTGGCGGATCCGGGCCAACTGGAAGTTCGTGTCGGAGAACTTCCTGGGCGACAACTACCACGGGCCGCCGTCGCACGAGTCGGTCGACGCCGTGGGGATCGGGCCGGGCGGCACGTCGGCCGCCACCCGCCATGGCGCCGCCCCGGGCAAGCCCCGCAGCGTCGCCTCCACCTCGTTCACCCGGCTCGGGCACGGGGCCACCGGCTCGGCCCGCTACTTCCTGGGCTACCCGGCGTTCGAGGAGCCGGAGCTCACGGCCTACTTCGAACGGGCCGAGGCGGCCCGGGCCACGAGGTTCGAGGCCGAGGGCCGTCCCATCGGGGCCATGGGCCCGGCCACCCTCTTCCCGTCGATGTCGTTCCACGCCGGCCCGTTCCCCCGGGCCCTGATGGTGGCCCATCCGGTGAGCCCGTGGGAGACCGAGGTGTGGCGGTGGTACCTGGTCGACGCCGACGCCCCGCCCGAGGTCGCCGACTGGCTACGCCGCTACTACCTGCGGTACTCGGGGCCGGGCGGGCTGGTGGAGCAGGACGACATGGAGAACTGGGACTACGCCACCGAGGCCAGCCGGGGCCCGATCGCCCGCCGCTATCCCTACAACTACCAGCTCGGTATCGGCATGACCCAGCCCAGCGCGCTACGGGGGGCGGTGGAGAGCGACTACTTCATGACCGAGGAGAACGCCCGCAACTTCTATGCCCGGTGGGGCCAGTTCGTGCAGGGCGACTCGTGGGCCCAGATGATGGACGGGGTCTGATGGCCTCGCTCCGCCTCGTGGTCGACAGGCCGGCGTGCAAGGGATACGCCAACTGCCTCGACGCCGCCCCCGGGCTGATCGACCTCGACGAGCACGACGTGGCCGTCACCCTGTCCGATGCCTACCCCGAGGGCGACCGGGCGGCTCTGGAGCGGGCCGTCGATCGTTGCCCGGCCCGGGCCCTCCGGCTCGTCGACGAGAGCGACGGTGCCGGGGCCTGACCGGTCCGCGAAATCCCTCGAACTTGGCGACGTTCTGGTCTCCTGTTGACCAAAACTCCGCCGAGTTCGTTCGTGGTGGACTAGTGGTCAACCTGAGCTGGGGTCGCCGCCGACGGCCCGCCACACGAAGGCGGCGGTGCGACGGGGCCAGGTGCGGCCGACCGGGGTGCCGCTTAGCAGGAGCGCGTAGAGGACCCCGGTGCAGGCGGCCGCGGCCAGGTCGAGGTCGGCGTCGGGGTCGATCAGGCCGGCGTCGGCCGCCCGGGCCAGGATGTGACGGAGCCGAGCCCGGCGGGGCCCCACCACCCGCTCCCGGTACAGGGAGCGCAGCTCCGGATCGGTGCCGTCCTGTAGCATCGAGCCGACGAGGCTGATCCCGTTGGGCCGGCTCACCCCTCGCTGGAACGCCGCCAGCTCGGCCACCAGGTCGGCGAAGGGGTCGTCGGTGTCGGGCCGCTCGGCCGCCCGGGACAGGGCGGCGATGGCGGCCGTGGCCAGGTCGGCCTTGGTGGGCCACCGCCGGTACAGGGCCGGGCGGGTGGTGCCGGCCTCCTGGGCCACGGCCGCCACCGACAGCGCCTCGTAGCCGTGGCTGGCCAGCTGGCGCTGGGCCACGGCCAGCACGGCGGCGTCGATCTCGGGATCTCGGGGGCGGCCCGGCGTACTCACCCGGGTGACGCTACTGGGGGTCGGCCAGCAGCCGGAAGGCGTGTCGGCGGGATCCCGTACGCAGGGCGTGCTCGATCCACAGCATGGCCAGCGGCTCGGTGAGCCGGGCCGCCACCAGATCACCGCAGTCGTGCACGGCCCAGCCCAGGTCAGCGGCCAACCCGGCCACGTCGGCCTTGGCCGAGGCGTCGTCGCCGGCTATGAACAGGGTGGGTGGTCCGCCGTCGAGATCGGGGTGGTCCATGAGCTCGAAGCCCACGGTGTTGAACGCCTTCACCACCCGGGCGCCGGGGGCCCACCGCTGCACCTGCTCTCCACCGGAGTCGGTGAACCCGACGGCCAGCTCCAGCCGGGTGGTGAACCGCAGCGGGTTGGTGACGTCGATAAGCACCTTGCCGTCGAGGGCGGGGGCCACGGCGGCCAACGCCTCCCCGGTGCCCTCCCACGCCGTGGCCACCAGCACCAGCTCGGCTCCGGTGGCGGCGGTGATCGGATCGGCCAGCGCCACAGCCCCGGCACCGGTGGCCCCAGCGGTCCAGTCGACGAGCTCGGCCCGGCCCGGCTCCCGGGTTCCCATGGTCACCCGGTGGCCGACCGCGGCCAGCCCCGAGGCCAACGCCCGCCCCACGTTGCCCGAACCCAGTACACCGATCATTTTTCGTTTCATAGCTGTACTGTATTTGAATACCGACCCGGTCACCACCCCTGGAGGTCCCCGATGCCCACGCCCCTCCCGTCTCCCGCCACCGCCGATCTGACGCCCCCCGGGCCGGACGAGGTCCAGCACCTGGCCCGGGGCGTCCTGGCCGCCATTGCCCCCTCCGGCGGACCAACCGAGCTGCAGCGCCTGCTGGTGGGTGCCGCCTTCGCCGCCATGACCGGCCATGCGCCGATCACCGTCGATCAACCGCCCATCGAGCCCGAGGGCTTCGCTGTCGGGATGGCGCAGCGCAACGACGCCTTCCGCACCCGGATCCTCCAGACCATGATCCTGGGGGCCCTGGTGCTGCGGCCATTGGAGCCGGCGGTGGCCGAGCGGGTGGAGGCGTTCGCCCGGGCGTTGAGCGTGGATGACGGGATGCTGCGGGTGGCCCAGCGCTTCGCCGCCGGTCAGCTCGGCCTGGCCGCTGTCGACTTCGACCGCAACGGCTACACCGCCGGCTGGTCGGCCGAGCGGGTGCAGGCCCTCCACACCAGCACCGGCCTGGCCGAGGCGTGGCAGCAGGCCAGCGACGACGCAGACCTGGCCGCCCGCTGGGCCGCCCTGGAGCACATGCCCGCCGGCACGCTGGGCCGGGGGGTGTGGGAGCTGTACCGGGCCCGGGGCTTCGCCTTCCCCGGCGAGCCCGGCTCCGCTCCCCCGCTGCTGGCCCAACACGACTGGGTGCACGTGCTGGCCGACTACGGCACCCGGGTGGAGTCAGAGCTGGAGGTGTTCGCCTTCATCGCCCGGGCCACCGACGATCCCCGGGGCTTCTCCCTGCTGGCCATGGTGGTGAGCCTGTTCGAGACCGGCTACCTGGCCACCGGGGCCGGCCTGTTCGAGGCCTTCCCCGGCCAATTGTCGGCCGACGGCATGGCGGTGCGGGTGGCCGACGCCCTACGCCGGGGCGCTCTGAGCCACGGGCCGGACGGACAGCCCGACGTCGACCTGCTGGCCCTCGACTGGTTCGCCCTGGCCGACCAACCGGTAGACGAGCTGCGCCGCCGGTTCGGCCTGGTGGACAAATCGCCGGCCGCGGTAGCCGCCGGCTCGGTTGGGCCGTGGGAGCCCGGCGGTATCAGCCCCTACCAGCACGACACGGGCACCCGGGCGGCGGCCGACGCCGGCCGGGCCTACCACAGCTTCGGCGCCACGCCGTGACCCTTCGGCCCGGTCGTCCCGGGCCCACCGTGGGCCGGAGGCCGCGGAGCGGTGGCATGATGGCGGGGTGATCGTGCAGTCCACCCGCTCCCCCGGCGAGGCCCACCTGGTGCTCACGATGGAGCAGCACACGGCCACCGCCGGCACCCTGGCCGAGCACTTCGGGGGCGTGGGGCCGTTCGCCCCACTGGAGCCCCGCGACCTGCTGCTGGGCCTGGTGTGGGAGCACGACCGGGGCTGGGCCGAGGTCGACGCGGCCGCCCCTCGTGACCCCTCCACCAACCTGCCCTGGTCGGTCTACCAGACCCCAACGTCGGTCTCGATCGGCACCGGCCCGCGCTCGATCGACCACAACGAGCGGTGTCACCCGTACCGGGGCCTGCTGGCCAGCATGCATATCGTCGGGCTGTTCACCGGCCGCTTCGCGCTCGACCAGAGCCGCATCCTCGATCTCGTCGACGAGGCCAGCCGGGCCCTGCTGGAGCCGATGCTGGCCACCGAGCTCGGCCGGCAGGAGCGCCTCCGCCGCCAGCTGGCCGCCGATCCTGCCGCCGCCCCCTGGATGACCGACGAGGCGCTGCTCCACAACTACAAGGCCCTCCAGACCTTCGACGCGTTGGCCCTGTGGCTCCAGGTCACCCACCCGTCGCAGCGACAGCCCACCGTGCTGCGCCATGTACCCACCGCCGGTGGCAGCCACGTGGCCGTCACTGTCACACCCCGGAGCGAGGATCGGATCGTGCTCGACCCCTACCCGTTCGACGTCGACCCGCTGGAGCTCGTGATCGAGGGCCGATGGCTCCGGCCCCAGCCCGTGGAGGCCGACCTGGCCCGGGCGCTGGCCACCGCCCCGCCGGGCCGCCAGCCCGTCACCCTGGGCTCGGAGGCCACGGCATGAGCGGCGCCGGCGGGAACGGCACCGACGGGAACGACGCCGACGCCCATCGGCTCCACGTGATGCGGCTGCTGGTGAAATCGCTGCGAACGGGCGAGCTCACGGCGGCCGAGCAGCTGCGGCCCCACCTGGCCGGCGACGTCACGGTGACGGCCCGCAACGGCTACGCCGCCGGGGTCGACGGCGCCCTGGGCCTCCTGTCGGGCCAGCACGCGCTCACCCCCACCCTGCGCCGGGGCCACTGGACGCTGCCCTGGCTCGAGGGCGACGTCGGCCGGGTGGAAGCCGTCTGCCCCGACCAGGGGGCGGCCCCGGACCGGGTGGCGCTACGGGTCACGTTCAACGGCGAGCACCGCATGGCGGCGGTCGCCTACGAGATGGAGCTGTGGGCGCCCCCGGCCACCACCGATGCCATGCCCGACCATGTGCGGGCCGCCATCGACGACGCCCTGGCCAACAACACGCCGCTCGTGCTGGCCTACACCGGCCCCGACGGCACACCGCACCTCTCGCTGAGGGGCAGCGTCCAGACGGCGGGCCCGCTCCTGCTCACCCTGTGGGCCCGCAAGCCCGAAGGGTTGGTGGAGGCCATCGCCGCCGACCCTCGGGTCACCCTCCTGTACCGCAACTCGCTCACCCGCACCACGCTCACCGTCACCGGCCGGGCCCGGGTGGTGGCCGACGAGGCCGAGCGCCACCGGATCTACGAGTTGGCTCCCGAGGTGGAGCAGCGGCACGACCCGGGCCGGGCCGGGGTGGCGATGGCCATCGACGTCGACCGGGTGCAGGGCACGTCGCCCCACGGCATGGTGCTCGTCGAGCGATGACGGGCCCGGCCGCCGCCCCACTGCGACGCGATCCGAACGCGGTCCCCCACCGCTACATCACCGACACCGCCGATCTGCCGCTGCTGGCGGCCGCCCTGGCCGGAGCGGTGCGGGTGGCGATCGACACCGAGACCCCGATCGACGGCCCGGCGGCCGGCACCCTGCGGGTGATGTCGGTGGCGACGCGGTCGGCCGAGGGGTGTGAGCAGGCGTTCGTGGTCGACGCCCGAGATGTGCGCCCCACCCTGCTGGCCCCCCTGCTCACCGGGGTGGAGGCCGACGGCTGGAACGCCGCCTTCGACGCCAACGTGCTCGACCGGGCGGTGTGGGGCACGGCCGACACCACCCCCCACCTGCAGTGGTGGGACTGCCAGCTGGCCGACGCCGTGCTCCACCAGGGTTCCAGCGGGTTCACCTGGTACCACGGCCTGGCCTGGGCGGCCGAGCGCTACGTCGGCGTGGGGCTCGAAGGCAAGGGCTCGATCCAGGTGTCGTTCACCGAGCGGGGAGACCTGTCGGCCGAACAGGTGCGCTACGCCGCCACCGACGCCGTGGTCACCCTGTGGGTGGGCGACGCCCTGCGGGCCGAGCTGGCGGCGGCCGGGCTGGAACAGATCGCCGCCATCGAGAACGACGCCCGCCCCTTCCTCGACCAGATGATGCGCACCGGCCTCCCGTTCGACTGGGCCGGCTGGCAGACCGAGCTACACACGATCGGGGCGGCCAACCGGGCCGTGCTGGGCACCCTGTCGGCCCTCACCGGCGGCGGCCAGGGCACCCTGTTCGACGACGTGACCGAGCCCACGTGGAACCCGGCGTCGGACCGCCAGGTCCGGGATGCTCTGAACCGGTGGGCGACGGCCGAGGTGGAACGCTTCACCCGTGAACGGTACGGGGCGCCCCGCCCCCTGGCCGACGGCGACTCGGTGAGCGCCCCCGTGCTGCGCGACATCGGCGGCCCGCTGTGCGACGCCATCCTCGAGTTCCGCAACCACGCCAAGATCCTGTCCACCTACGGCGAGTCGATCCACGAGCACCTGTGGCCCGACGGGCGTCTCCACCCCCAGTACCTCCAGGTGGTGGGCACGAACACGGGTCGGCTGGCCAGCCGCAACCCCAACGCCCAGAACTTCACCCCCCGGATGCTGCCCTTCGTGCGGCCCCCGGAGCCGAGCCGGGTGTTCGTGCATGCCGACCTGAGCCAGGCCGAGCTGCGGGTGCTGGCCCAGGTGGCCGACGACGAGCCGCTGCGGGCCGCCTTCCGCCGGGGCGACGACGTGCACGTGAGCACGGCCGCCTCCATGTTCGCCGTCGACGCCGGCGAACTGCGGGCCACCGACCCCGACCGGTTCGCCCGTCTCCGCCGCATCGCCAAGGCCCTGAACTTCGGCATCGCCTACGGCTCGGGGGCAGCTGCCCTCAGCCGCACGCTCACCGCCGAGGGCACGCTCACCACGGTTGACGAAGCAGCCGACCTTCTGGCCCGGTACCGGGCCACCTACCCCGGCACGGCGGCCTGGGCCGAGGCCCGCATCGCCGAGATCGACGCCCTGGCCGTGACGACCAGCACGATCGACTGGCGGGCCACCATGCGTCTGGCCCGGGGCCACAACGACGTGGCCCAGATCCGGCGGGAGTTCCGCCGGGGCCAGGGACGGTGGCCGGCGGTCGACGAGATCGTGGCCCTCCACCCCCTGCGGATGGAGACCGACGAGGCCGCCCTGGCCGAGCAGGTGGCGTGGCTGCTGGGGTACCCGGCCCCGGTGGCCCTGATGGCCGGCGGTGCCCCCTTCACCTTCGCCAGCCGCACCGTGGCCGGGCGGCGCCAACAGTTCAACCTCCACCTCGACCGGCTGTTCCTGTCGGTCGTGCACGACGCCGTCCGCTCCACCGACCCGGCACTGGCTCAGGTGCGGCGCCGCTTCGCCCGGGAGCATGGCCTGACCCTGGATGGCCTCGACGCCGACAGCGGGTCGGGCGGCGGGTCGGGCGGGACCGCCCGGATAGACCGCCAGTTCGAGGACCGGCCGCTGCGCCGGGCCTTCGTGGAGGCCATCGCCGCCGAGGTGGGCAAGGAGGCGGCCGACGCCCATCTCAACCGGGCGGCCCGGGAGCGGGTGGGGGCCATGGTCAACGCCTGGCGCAACGCCCCCATCCAGGGGGCGGTGGCCGACATCATGCTCGTGGCCTACGCCGACCTCCACCAGCGGCTGGCCCGGTTCCCGTCGGCCCGCCCGGTGCAGACCGTCCACGACTCGGTGGTGGTGGAGTGCGACCGGGCCCAGGCCGAGGCGGTGGCGGCCGAGGTCCGCTCGGCCCTGGAAGCGGCATCGCTCCGGTTCTGCCCCGACGTGGTGCCCCGGGCCGACGTCGACATCCGTACCACCCTGGCCGACGACTCGGTGATCGCCTGACGATCGGCGCCGGCGGCGTCCCTTGAACAGACGGGGCGATTCTCCTCGGGAGTCAGGCGGGAGCGTCGGCGCCGGGGTCGTCGTCGGGTGACGGGTCGGCCGGCTCGGGGGCCAGTGCCCGGTGTTCGGCCAGCACCCAGGCCGCCCGGACCAGACGCTCGACCGGGTCGTCGGTGGCGGCCAGTACCGACGCCACGACGGTCAGGCCCCGGTCGCCGCACGAGCGGGCCAGCTGGTCCAGGGCGTCGGTCGGCCCGTGGCGGACCCCACGTTCGGCGATCCGGACCAGCCGGGCGGCGGGGACGGCCAGCGCATCGGCGGCGGTCGGGCCGAAGCCGCCGCTGAGCGACGCACCGGAACCAGCCGCCGCCCCGCGGCCGGACGGCGGCGGCGGCGGGCCGGAGGCAGCCGCCAGGATCTCGAGTCGACCGCCCACCAGGACCGACACCGGCCGGAGGGTGAGATCGCCGGCCTCGCGCCCCATCCACCCCACCACATGGCTGGGCGGGGCCGGGGCCAGCCGCTCCAGTACCTCGATGGACCCGGCGGTGTTCGATCCGTACCGGAGGGCCACGGTCACGGCCCGACCGGCAGTGCGGATCGGCCACCGCAGCGCCTGGCCGATCAGGTCGAAGACAGCCGGGTCGGCGTCGTCGACGGCCGCCACCACCCACCGGCGCCCGCTCCGGCCGTGGAGCCGACTGGCCGCCGGCGGCTCACCCCCGGCCCAGGCCGATCCGGCCAGACCGGCCATGACGGCCCCCGGTGTGACCGAGGCGGCGGTACCGGCGCTGGTGGATAGGCGCAGGTCGGCGCTGAGACGGGCCCCGGCCAAGCGGACGGTGGCCCCGGCCAACGCCTCCACCCCGGTGGCCCCCTTCCAGGCCAGCCCGGCCTGCCGCGCCCCGCCCCGGGTCCGGCTGGCCACCGACACCGTGACCACCCGCTCCGTGCCTATCTCGGCCAGCACGGCCAGCGTGCCGCCGAACTGGGCGTCGCCCCAGGGCTGGTGACCGCAGCCGAGGAGGTGCAGCGGGCCCACCGGCTCGTAGGCGGCCCGGGCCGATCCGGCCAGCGGGGCCGGCACCGTCTCCCCCCGGTCGAGCCGGACGCGGACGGTGGCCGCCACCACCGCCAACTCGGCCAGCAGATCGAGCAGCACCGCCGGGTCGGCGGCGGCATCGCGCCGTTCCAACCGTTCCAACTCGTCGGCCGCCCGCTCGGCCAGCAGCCCGATCCGGTACCAGCGGGCCCCCCGGGCCGCCGCCGCCAGGTCGTCGAGGCGGGCCACGAACGCCGCCGGCAGGTGCAGCAGGCCTTGGCCCAACGCGTCGGCCACCACCGCCGTGGCCTGGGCCAGGATCGGGGTGCCCTCCACCGGAGCCGAACGGTCGACGGTCCGGGGGGTCACGGCGGGAGTGGCCCGGCCAGCCCGCCGCTGCACCAACAGCGCGGCCAGGGCCACCACCCGGCGATCTTGGCGCCCCGTCGGCTGCACCACGGCGGCGTCGAGCGCCGGGGCGGTGAAGCGGACCGAGGGCAGGGGCGCCGGCAGATCCACCAGGAGCAGCCCGGGTTCCGTCACCGTCACCTCCCGGTCGTCGAGCGAGGCGGCCCGCTCCACCGCCCATCTCAGGTCGGCCAGGCCGCACCACCGCCGAAGCTCGTCGTGGCTCAACCCGGCCAACCAGGTGCCGATCGCCGGCCCCCCGTCGAGCTCGCCCGCCCCTCCTCTGTCGCCCGGCTCGACCGCCGGCGCACCACCGTCCGCCGGCGCCCCTCCGTCAGCCGGCGCACCACCGTCAACCGGCGCCCCTCCGTCAGCCGGCGCCCCACCGGCAGCCGCCTCGGCGCCGGCCGGCTCGTCCCGCAGGAGGAGCACGACGGCCACCAGGTGCTGGCACGCGCCGGCGGTGGCGCAGCTGCAGCGGGCCGAGGGCAGGGGCCCGCCCGCCGGCACGGTCACCGTCCACCCGTCGCCGGTGGCGCTGAGGCGCTCACCGTCGGCCAGCTCGATCGGAGACCCGTCGGCCAGTAGTCGCTGGCCCCGCCGCAGCAGACCCCGGCTGGCGTAGGCGGCCACCGCCTCGTCGTCGAACCGGGCGGCCTCGGCCGTCAACCGAGCCCGCTCGCTCACCCCAGCACCCCGGCCAGCCACTGGGCGAACTGGGAGGGTGACAGGGCGGCGATCTCCATGCCGGTGGTGGCCAGGCGTTCCGCCGTGCGCCGGTCGAACGCCGGGTGGCCTCCGCCGTCTTCCAGCGCCGCCAGGCCGATCGTCGTCACCCGGGCCTCCCGAAGTCGCCGAGCCGTGGCCACCAGGTCGACCACCGATCCCCCCTCGCAGAAGTCGGTGATGAGGGCGACCACGGTGCGGGTGGGGTTCTCCACCAGCTGCTCGCAGTAGCGAAGGGCCCGGGCGATGTCGGTCCCGCCCCCCAGCTGCACCGACAACAGCATCTCCACCGGGTCATCGATGAGGTGGCTGAGGTCGACCACGGCGGTGTCGAACACCACCACCCTCACGTTCACCCCGGGCAACCCGGCCAGGATGCCGGCCATGACCGCGCTGTTGATCACCGAGCCGGCCATGCTGCCCGACTGGTCGACGCACAGGATCACGTCCCACCGGTGCCGGAGCCGGCTGCGGTGGTGGAACGTCACCTGCTCGATGAGGAGCCGCTGGCGCTCGGCGTCCCAGGTGTGCAGGTTGCCCTCGATGGTGCGCACCGGGTCGACCACGCCGGTGGGGCGGCGGGTGCGGCGCTGGCGGTCCACCCGGCCGGTGATGGCGGCCTGCACCTCGGGCCGGATCCGCCGGGTGACCTCGTCCACCACCTGCTGGATGATCCGCCGGACGAGATCCCGAGCCTGGGGCGGGATCTGGCGCTTGAGCGCCAGCAGCAGCGGCACCAACTCCTCGCTCGGTTGCACCCGCTCCAGCGCCCGAGGATCGGTCAGCAGCTCGCTCAACCCGAAGCGGTGGAGGGCGTCGTGCTCGATCTGCTGGCACACGTCGAGCGGGAACAGCTCGTGGATGGTGTCGAGCCAGCTGACCAGATAGGGGGCCGACGCCTCCAGGCCGGCGCCCCGGTCACCGTCGGGGCGCACCGACCGGCCCTGGTACAGCCGACCGTAGAGCTGGTCGAGGGCCGCGTCCATGCGGCCGTCGGCCCCGGTCAGCGGCGGCAGGTGCCGCTCCGAGTACCGGCCCAGCACGAGCCGCCAGCGGGCACCGGCGTCAGCCACGACCGCCACCGTCGGGAGCGGCCGCCAGCCAGGCCCCGAGTCCGTCGTCGACCAGGCGACGGGCCACAGCCGCCGACGCCTCCACGTTGGCCAACAACGCCTGCTCTCCCAGATCGCGCACGATCGGGGCGGCACCACCGCCAGTGAGCGGGCCGAGGTGCTCGGCCACCCGGTCGGTCTCGCTCGGGGTGAGCAGGGCGAACACCGAGCGCAGACCGGGCAGGCGGCGGACGAACTCGCCGTCGTCGATCGAGCCCAGCACATCGCTCACCGCCCCCAGGAGCCCGTCGACCTCCCATAGGGCTTCGCGGGCCACGGCCAGCAGACCGGCCAGGTAGCCCGATCCAACGGCGCCGTCGGCGGCGGCCAGGTGGCCCGACGCCCGGGTCAGGAGCTGGGCGGCGTCGACCCGCCCGTTGTGCCACCGCAGGCCGTCGACGGCGCCGTGGACACGGGGCGAGGCGGTGGCGGCGGCCAGCCGGTCGGTGGCGTCCCACAGCAGGGAGTCGTCGAGCGACAGCCAGGTGGCGGTGCCGGCCACGTGATGGACCCGCCGCAGGTTCTCCACCAACTGCTCGTCCGGCGCTCCCGAGCCCGGTCCGGCGCTGGCGCCCACCGGCGCTGTTCCGGCGCTGGCAGGGATCAGGGCGCACGCCCGGAGGTGGAGCTGCTCGCCCACGGCCGGCAGCCCGGCCAGGGCGGGACCGTCGAGCGGGCGGCGGGCCGTCCACAGCAGGTCGGCCTCCACCAGGGCGGCGGCCACGTCGGTCAGGTCGGGGACGTCGGCTATCCGGCGGCGGAGCGAGGCCAGGATCGGGTCGATGGCGTCGTGGACGCCGCACCGGGCCGCGTCCTGCACCAGGCTCAGCAGGGAGACGGCCGTGGGTTGGTGGGCCAGCAGCTCGCCCAGGCGGTGCCCGAGCTTCACTCCCACCGCCTCGGCCACCGTCGAGCCCCACATCGACGCCTCGGCCAGCGTGATGTCGGTCTCGGCCGAGAGCTGGCAGGTCCAGATCTCACGGGTGAGGTCCCGGCCCAGGGCCGAGGTCCAGCGGGGCGACTGGATCAGCTGGCCGTAGGCGACACCGACCGAACCGAGACCGTGGAGGAACCGTGACACCAACCGGTCCCGCTCAGACCGGTGGATGGCCAGCTCCACCCGGAGGGGCGACGCCCGGTCGATGCGGAGGCGCAGGGACGCCGCCCGCCGGTCGAAGTCGGCGGCCAGAGGCGAGCGGGGCGCACCGGGCGGGAGCCGACCGACCCGGTCGCCCGTCATCCGAGCGGCCAGGGCCGACCGGACGTCGTGGCCGTCCTCCCCCCGGGCGAAGCAGCTGAGGGCGGCGTCGGCCACGTCGGTGCGGGCGACCGCCGACCGCTGGCGGAGGCGGCGGAGCAGCTCGGCCTGGGCGTGGGCGTCGACCAACCCGGGAGTGGAGGGTTGGCCGTCGCCGCCGCCGGCGCGGAGGTCGGCGGCCACGTCCCGCAGGATGCAGTGGGCCGCCTCGGCCGCCGGCCGGGGATGGTCGCCCAGGTCCCACAGCTCCTGGTACCAGGCTGGGCTGGGCATGCCGGCGGCGTAGCCCGACAGTGCGTCGAGGCGATCGAAGCTGTAGCGGACGAGCCCGTGCCCCGCGACCGGCCTCCGACCGCCCGGTGCCGGCCGGGCGGCGGCCGGGGGATCGGCGGCGTACCGTTCGGGGAGCACGGCGGTGTGGTAGGCGCCGGTGACCACCACAATCGGGCCGGTGGCCCCGGTCTCGGCCCGTTCGGCCGCCCAGGCCCGCACCCGCGCCACCATCGCCCCCTCCCGCACGGTGTCGAGGTCCCCGGCGGCTGCCGCTCCGGGATCGACCGCCCCCGTCGACCCCCACCGGGTCAGCAGCCCGTAGGTCGACACGGCGGCCACCAACGCCTCGGTGTCGAGCTCGGCCGACTCCACCAGGTGGTCCCACAGCTCATTGTGGTCCCGGCACCCCATCCGGTCGGCCAGGGCGGTCAGCGCCGTGCTGGCGGCGTAGCGGTGCTCGTCGACCAGGGCGTGGGCCCCGTCGGTGCCGTCGAGCCAGGCCGGATCGGCGTAGTCGAGATCGGCAAAGCCGAGCCGGGCCCCCACCGCCGCTCCGGCCCGCAGCGCCACCAGCTCCGGCGAGTAGTCGCACAAGGGGAAGTAGACCCCCCGGCGCCGGGCCGCCTCACCCCCGTCACCGCCCCTGTCACCGTCCCCACCGTCGCCCAGGGTGTTGACGACGTGGGCGTGGATGGCCAGGGGCATCGCCGCCCCGGGGTCGATGAGGTGGCCGATCACATCGTCGAACGACGGCGGGCCCTCCACCAGCACGGCCCACGGGCGCCGGCGGTGGATCAGCTGCTCCACGTGACGGGCGCAGGCCGGGCTGTGGTGCCGGATGGGGAACCACACCACCTCGGCGCCCTCCAGCAGGGCGCGGGCCCGGGCCCGTAGGGCCTTCGGCTCCCAGGGCTTAGGCGACGGGTCGGGCCCGGCGTGGACGGGGCCCGACGCCGTCAGCGGGTGTCCCCCAGCTCCTCCCGCACAGCCCACAGGTCCCGCCAGGGGCCGGACCGCCGCTTGACCACCACGTCGAGGTAGCTGCGGAGCCGGCCGGCGTCGTCGGGGTTGTCCTTGAGGATGGTGCCGATGAGCTGACGGCCGACCTGCCGCCCGGTCAGGCGCCCGTCGCCGAGGTAGGCGGCGTCGAGGCAGGCGGCGTAGGTGACGGCCACCGCCTCCGCCGTCGACAGCACGGCGCTGGGCCGGTCGATGGCCACCCCCTCGGCGCTGGTGCCGGAGCGGAGCTCGTTGAACGCGGTGACCAGCAGGTCCACCACGTCGGCGGGCGGGCCCACGTCGAGCCCGGCCTCGGCCAGCAGGGCGGCGGCCTGGCTCTCGATCAGCTGGCGCTCCAGGGCCGGGTCGCGGATGGGGCGTACGGTCTCGAAGTTGAAGCGGCGCTTGAGGGCACTCGACATCTCGTGCACCCCGCGGTCGCGCAGGTTGGCGGTGGCCACCACGTTGAACCCCCGCCGGGCCCCCACGTACCCGTCGTCGCCCAGCTGGGGGATGCTCACGTGTTTGTCCGACAGCAGCGCGATGAGGGCGTCCTGGACCTCGGCCTGCATGCGGGTGATCTCCTCCACCCGAACGATGGAACCGGCCCGCATGGCCGTGAGCACCGGGCCGGGCACCAGCGCCCGCTCCGATGGGCCCTCGGCGATGAGCAGGGCATAGTTCCAGCCGTACAGCATCTGGTCTTCGGTGGTGCCGGCCGTGCCCTGCACCGTGGCGGTGGATGTGCCGCTGATGGCGGCGGCCAGCAGCTCCGACAGCATCGACTTGGCCGTGCCCGGCTCGCCCACCAGCAACAGACCGCGGTTGCTCATCAACGTGACCAGGCACCGGTCGACCAGTGGATCGTCGCCGTAGAACTTGCGGGTCACACCCAGGGCCGGGTCGCCCACCAGGAACGACCGGACCCGGCGGGGCGACAGGAGCCAGCCCTCGGGTCGGGGCTCCCGATCGGCGGCCAGCAGGCGGGCCAGCTCGTCGGCGAAGCGCCGCTCGGCCGGCAGCCGCACCTCGTCGGCGGCCGGCTGGCCGCTCGTGGAGGGAGACGACGGGGCGGGCGGGTCGGTCGTGGTCACCAGGGAAGCTTCTTCCGGTAGTCGGGGTCGTAGCCGGTGCCGGCGGCGGCGATCTCCAGCGCCTGACTGTACGTCTCGGCCAGCAGGATCGGGGGTACGTCGGCCAGCGGCACGGCCCGGAGCCGATCCCCGGCGCCGCCCGGGCCGACGTAGTACAGCCGCTCGAAGGCCGTGATCGTGTCGTCGATCGTGGCCGGGACACCGTTGATCTCCAGCACGGCGGTCAGGTCGGAGCCGGGGAACGGCCGCTCGATCCAGCCCACGATCCCGGCGTCCTGGGGCTGACCCATCAGCCAGTTGTGCCGGGTGGTGGCCCCCCGCAACGTCCGGGCGTCGATCAGGTGCCCGCTGAGGGCGTCGATGACGGAGCCGTCGAGGGCCGGCGGGCGGGGCCGGCCGAACTGGGGGAACAGCGGGGCCACCTCGTAGTCGGCCAGATGCTCCAGCCACCGCTCCCCCACCTCGTCGGGCACGTGGCTGGCATGGGCCACCAGCACCCGCTCCCCCTCGGCCAGGGTCACCTCCCCGTCGTCGACGTCGAGCAGGGTCCCGTCCACCAGCGGGCGGAACAGGCGTTGGGCCCCGGCCACCACCGCTCCCTCCGTTGGCCCATCCCCGTCAGCCGGCTCGGTGACGGCCAGCCACACCAGGCGGGACGCCAGGCGGCGCATCACCGGGTGTCGCACGACATAGCGCTCGAAGTCGTCGGCGGCCCAGCTCCGGCCACCGCACATCGCCTCGAACAGCCGGCCCGGTTGGAGTGTGGCCGTGGCCTTCAGCTCCTTGCGGGCGGCGGCCAGATCGCGGGCGAGGGCCTTCACCTCGTCGGCGTCCTCGTCCTGGCGGGCGGCGGGCAAGCTCTTGATCACCTTGCTGGTGGCGTCGGCCACCAGCTCCACCGACAGGTCGTCGCGCAGATGGGCGGTGAACGTGCGGCCGCCGTAGTCGATGACCTGGCGGCCGTCATCATCGAATCCGGCCCGGGGCACGGTCCGGTCGGCCAGGTCCTCCACCGTCCAGCCCCGGCGCTCGGCCAGCAGCTGGGCCTGGGTGGCGGCCTCGGTCTGGAGGCTGGCCGGCCGGAACCGCTGGGCCACCGTCAACACCACCTGAATCGACGCCGGGTCGCCGATGCCGGCCAGCATCTGCAGCATCGCCTTGCCCTGATGCAGCCGCCCACCCCGCCACGTCCTGACGAAGGCCAGCACCCGGGGCGCCAGCTCGGGGCCGGCCATGGCCGCCACCACACCCAGCACGCCCTTGCTGTCGAGGGCGTTGCCGGCCGGCTGGGCCAGCGCCGCCGGCAGATCCAGCTGCATCACCTGCTCGACGGTCAGGCCCTGGTAGCGGGCGTAGTCGGCCACATTGGGGTACTGGTTGGCGTACGTGACCTTCCAGGTGGCCATCTGGCGGGCCGCCGCTTCGGCCTCTTCCCGGGGGCGGGGCCGGAGATCGTGGCCCAGCCACAGCTCGAACAGCGCTTGGCCGTATCGCCGTACCTCGTCGGGCCGCATGGAGGCCGTGTACCTCTGCAGCAGGGGCGACGGCTCGGTCGACTTGGCCTTCACCGCCGAGGCGGCGAACCACCGGAAGATCTGGGGTTCCACGACCGGGCCGTCGTTCCAGTGGACGGTGGGGAGGGACTCGAACGGGAGCCACTCGAGTGCCGCCGGTACTGCGTTCTTCTTGGCCAGGGCGGCGGCGGCATCGGCCGCCAACCGGCCGGGAGCCAGGTACTCGTCGAGCGACGCACCGACGGCGTCGAGCGCCTGGAGCAGGGCCACCTTGGCCGGGTCGAGCTGTTCCCGGGCCAGAGCGGCCCGCAGGGCCGGCTCGGCGGTCGGGTCTCGCAGCTCGCGCAGCCACTGGGCCGCCCCCACCCGCTCCGCCACCTTGCGCGAGCCCAGCGCTTCGACCACGAGATCGCGGGCCGAGGGCCCGAGGGCGGCCCGGGCCAAGGGCTGGTCGGCCTTGAACCCGGCCACCCCGCAGGCCAGCAGGGCCCGGGTCAACGACTCGGGCCGGGGCTCGACGGCGGCCAGGGCCCGGAACAGCCCCAGGCGGCTGAACCGGTAGGTGTCGGTCTGGATCGTGAGGTACCGCTCCAGGGCCGGGAGCTGATGGCGGGCCCAGGCCGCCACCTCGTCCGCCGGCCACGCCTCCCCGTCGGTGCGTTCGAGGATCTCGGTCACCGCCTCGTGCGCCACCGTGGCCTCCACATCGACCAACGGTGCCGCCGCCTGGAGCTCGAGCGGGGTGGGATGACCGGTGGCGCGGAGCAGGCGGATCAGCGACGGCCCCGACCACCATCGCCGATACGAGGTCCACAGGATGGCCCGGGCCAGGTGGATCGGTGCCAGGCCGTCGGCGATCGCCGGATCGGCATCGACCGCCCGCAGGAGCTGGGGCATGGGGCCGTTGTACCTAGACTCCCGCTTCCCGGTGAGCTCGGCCACCACCTCATGCGCCCGGTTCATGTAGCGGGCGGCGGGCGAGTCGTCCGGTCCCTGGAGAGCTCGCTCCAGCCGGGCCCCGAACCGGGCCGGCAGCGGCGCCGCCGGATCGACGGTGGGCAGGGTGATCTCCCCGGGTCCCCCGCCCCCGCCCGGGTCGGCCGCAACAAGACGGTCGACGGCCTGGCGCACCGCCTCGGACCGATCGGTGGCGCAGTGCTCCTGGATCCAACCGAGGATCTCGTCGCGCTGGTCGTCCGGGGCCAGTTCGGCCAGGAGCTCGACGGCGGCCAGTCGCGACGCCGGCGGGCCCTCGACCGCCACCCGCTTCACGTCGTCCTCGACGTCGGCCAGCTCGATCAGGGCCAACGCCGGGCGGGTCGTAGCCCGCGTAGTCTTGGCCCCCGAGGTGGCGGCGGCCACCAGCTCGGGCCGTAGCTGCATGATCAGGGCACGGCCGCCCTCGGCGATCCGGCTCCACCGTTCGGGTCGGGCCTGTACCTCGGGGCGAAGGATGTCGGCCACCCGATCGCTATGGCCGGCCACCCATTCCTCCATCTGGGCCCGGACGGCTTCGGATCGGCTGCCGGTGAACAGGGTCAGCACGAGGTCCTCGAAGCTGTAGCCGAGCCACTGACCTGCTTCCTCGATCCGGGCCAGCGGTAGGACCGGCCAGGGGAGCGAGCCGTTCGGCAGCATCGCGAGCTGCTGTACCCACCACCCGGAGGCCAGGGGTTGTCCGGTGATCACCCCGGCGGTCAGCAGGCCGAAACGGTCACGCTCGGCCGGGGTCATCGAGCGCAGGAGTTTCAGCCCGTCGATCTCCGCCTCCCGGAGCACGGAGCGCCAGGTGATACCCATCCATCGAGCCAGCTCTGCTGGGGTGAACACCTTGGCCGGATCGGCGTTGGGAGGGTTACGTGTCGGGGTGGCCAGCACCCCGGTGCGAAGGTAGGCGACGAGGTCTTTGTGCTCCCGACCCAACGCCCGTTCCAGCACGACCCACCAGTCGCCCGTCTCCTTGTCGTTCGATCTGCGCCAGAGCTTCACCATGAACTTGCACCTCCCGGTCCCGGTCCCCCGCGTCCGCCCCGAGGCCGAGAGGCTCTGACGGCTCGTCATCCCGGCCCCGACGGTATCGCTGGTTCCACCGGCCGGGGGCTCACCGGCCGCCCTGGGGCGCTCGAGGCAAGCCGGCCCGGCTAGCGTCGTCGGCGAGGGAAAGGACGAGGGTGTCGACGGGCATGAGCGACCAGGCGATGGTTCCGGAGCCGACCGTGCTGGCCACGAAGCTCCATGCCCCCCGCCGGCGGTCGGTCGTGGACCGGCCGCGGCTTCAGGCCCGGGTGGCGTCGGGCCAGCTGCCGGCGCTGGTGCTGGTGTCGGCCCCCGCCGGCTTCGGCAAGACGACGCTGGTGGCCGACTGGTTCGTCAACAACCGCCCGGCCCATTGGCGCACCGCCTGGTTGTCGCTCGACCCCACCGACGACGACCCCGCCTCCTTCTGGGCCGGTGTGGTGGCGGCGCTCCGTACGGTGGCCGCCGGGGCGGGAGCGGATGCCCGGTCACTGCTCCAGGCGGGCCAGCCGGTGGAGACCGTGGCGCGCTCCCTGCTGAACGATCTCGCCGCCCTCGCCACGCCGGCCAGCCCAGCCGACCCCGGGCCCGAGACGATCCTGGTGCTCGACGACTATCACGTGATCGAGTCGGCCGAGATCCACGCCGGCGTCGCCTTCCTGGTCGACCACCTGCCACCGAACGTCCATCTGGTGCTGGCCGGGCGGGCCGACCCGCCGCTCCCCCTGGCCCGGTTGCGGGCCGCCGGCGAGCTGCTGGAGATCCGGGCCGCCGACCTGCGGTTCACCCCCGCCGAGGCCGCCGCCTACCTGAACGAGGTGATGGGGCTGACCCTGGCCGAAAGCGATGTGGCCGCCCTGGAAGCCCGCACCGAGGGCTGGATCGCCGCCCTCCAGCTGGCCGCCCTGTCGATGGAGGGCCGCGACGACCCCGCCGCCTTCGTGGCCGGCTTCGCCGGAGACGACCGCTTCGTCGTCGACTACCTGGCCGAGGAGGTGCTGGAGCGCCAGCCCGCCGACGTCCGCCGCTTCCTGCTCAACACCGCCGTGCTCCCCCGCCTCACCGGCCCCCTGTGCGACGCCGTGACCGGCACCGTCGGCGGCCGGGCCATGCTGGAGCGGCTGGAGCGAGCCAATCTGTTCCTCGTCCCCCTCGACGACCGCCGCCGCTGGTACCGCTACCACCACCTGTTCGCCGACGTGCTCCAGGCCCGCCTGCTCGACGAGGAGCCCGGGCTGATCGACACCCTCCATCAACGGGCGGCGGCCTGGTTCGAAGCCGCGGGCGAGCTCCCGGAGGCGATCAACCATGCCCTGGCGGGCAGCGACACGGAGCGGGCGGCCCGCCTGATCGAGCTGGCGGCACCGGCCCTGTTCCGGTCCCGCCAGGAGCTGACGGCTCGCCGCTGGCTCACCGCCCTCCCGCCCGAGCTGTTCGCCGACCGGCCCGTGCTCGCCATCGTGGCGGTGGGTGCGGTGATGGTCAGCGGCGAGCTCACGGGTGTGGAGCAGCTGCTGGCCGGCATCGAGCCGTGGCTCGAGCCCGGCGCCGACCTCACCGCCGCCATCGTCCAAAACCAGGCCGAGCTGGCCCACCTCCCGGCCCAGGTCGCCGTGTACCGGGCGGCGCTGGCCCTCATCGCCGGCGACCTGGCCTCGACGATCGGCCACGCCGAACGGGCGCTGGATCTGGCCCCACCAACCGACCACCTGCGCCGGGGCAGTGCCTCGGCGCTGGTCGGGTTGGCCCGATGGACCGGGGGCGAGCTGGCCGAGGCCGAGGCCCGCTACGCCGACAGCGTGGGCAGCCTCACCGCCGCCGGCCACATCAGCGACGTGCTGGGCTGCTCCCTGGCCCTGGCCGACATCCAGACCGCCCGGGGCCGGGTCGGCGACGCCGTCGCCACCCTCCAGGCCGGGCTCGATCTGGCCCGAGCCCACAACGTGGTGCGGGGCACGGCCGACCTCCACGCCGCCCTGTGCGAGTCGCTCCTCGACCAGGGCGACCGGCCCGGCGCCGCCCGCCATCTCGAGGCCGCCCGGGCCCTGGGCGAGACGGCCGGCCTGCCCCAGCACCCCTACCGGTGGCGGGTGGCGGCGGCCCGGCTCCACCTGGCCGACGGCGACGGGCCGGAGGGGTTGGGCCTGCTCGACGAGGCCGTCGCCCGGTACAACACCGACCTGTCGCCCCCGGTTCGGCCGGCCGCCGCCGTGCGGGCCCGGGCCCATCTCGCCACCGGCGACGTGGCCGCCGCCCGCCGCTGGGCCCGGGACAGCGGGCTCACCGCCGACGACGAGCTCAGCTACGTGCGGGAGTACGAGCACGTGACCCTGGCCCACCTGCTGCTGGCCGAGGGGTCGACGGCCGACGCCGCAGCCCTCCTCGACCGCCTGGCGGCAGCGGCCGAGGCCGGGGGACGAGCCGGCAGCCCCGTCGAGACGCCAGCCGGGCCGGGCCGGGCTGGGCCCGCCCGGAGTGGGGACGGCCCGCTGGTCGACCCGCTCAGCATCCGGGAGCTCGACGTGCTCCGCCTCCTGCGGACCGACCTGGGCGGCCCCGAGATCGCCCGGGAACTGCATGTGTCGCTCAACACGCTCCGCACCCACACCCAGCGGATCTACACCAAGCTCGGCGTGCGGAACCGGCGAGAGGCGGTCCGGCGGTCGGCCGAGCTCGGCCTGTAGCCGCCGCCCGTAGCCGCCCGTAGCCGCCGGAGATCACCACACCGATCACCAGATGTGGTGACGACCGCTCGTCAGGTCCGTTCGTACGGTCCTGGTGTGAGCCCATCACACACCTACGAGATCCGGGTGGCCGGACGCCTCGCTCCCCGCTGGTCGGTCTGGTTCGACGGCTTGGCCGTCGCCCCTGGGGACGACGGCACCACCGTGCTCCACGGCCCGGTGCCCGACCAGGCGGCTCTGCACGGCCTGCTCTCCAAGCTGCGCGACCTCGGCCTCCCCCTGATCTCACTCACCCAGAAAGAAGACCACTGACATGTCATTCACCACGACCCATCCCGACACCACCTCCCACCCCGCTCCGACCCGACCGGATGTCACCACCCCGACCGTGGGCGACGCCATCGATCAGCCGTCACCGACGACGAAGGCGCTGCGGCGCACGGCCCTCATCGCCGGCGTCGCCTACCTCGCCACCTTCGTGTTCTCCATCCCCGTGACGTTCGGGCTCTGGGTCGACGTGCTCGACAAACCCGACTTCATCCTCGGGGCCGGCAGCAGTGCCGGCGTGCCCCTCGGTGCCCTGTTCGAGATCCTCACCGCTCTCGGCGGTGTCATCACCGCCGTCGCTCTCTATCCGGTGGCCCGGCGCCACAGTGAGCGCTCCGCCCTCGGCTTCGTCACCACCCGGGTGATGGAGGCGGTGGTCATCTTCATGGGCGTGATCGCCATCATGTCCGTCTACACCCTGCGCCTCGACGTGGCCGGCACCGCCGGCGCCGACGACGCCAGCCTGCTCACCGTGGGTCACGCCTTGTTGGCCTTCCACGACTGGACCTTCCTGATCGGCCCCGGCCTGATGGCTTCTCTCAACGCACTGCTCATCGGGTCGGTGATGTACCGCTCCCACCTGATCCCGAGGTGGATCCCCACGCTGGGGTTGGTCGGGGCGCCGCTGCTGCTGGTTTCCACCGTCGCCACCCTGTTCGGCGTGTGGGACCAGGTCTCCACGCCCTCCGCTCTGCTCACCCTCCCCATCGCCGTGTGGGAGTTCAGCTTTGGCGCCTACATGGCGGTGAAGGGCTTCCGCCGCCGCTGAGTGCTCCCGCCGCCGGGTCCGCCCGGCGGCCAGCGGACTCTTCCAGGGGGTCAGGGGGGCGGGCCGGAACCGCTACCATCCAGCCATGTCAGCCGACGAGACACGCTGGCTCGACGCCAACGAGCAGGACGCATGGAAGCCACTGGTGTCGGTGCTCCTCATGCTCCCCTCGGCTCTGGACGCTCAACTCCAGCGCCAGTCGAACCTGACGTTCTACGAGTTCGTGGTGCTGGCCGAGCTGGAGCAGGCCGGGAACGGCGGGTACCGCATGACGGAATTGGCCGCCGTCACCAGCGGTGCTCTGTCCCGCTTGTCGCAAGTGGTGACCCGGATGGAGCAGCGTAAGTGGGTGGCCCGCACCCCCGATCCGCTCGACGGTCGGGCCACCCGGGTGCGCCTCCGGCCGGCGGGGGCCCGGCAGCTGGCAGCGGCCACCCCGGGGCATCTGGAAACGGTTCGGCGCCTCGTGTTCGACGAGCTCACGCCGGCCCAGGTCCAGCAGCTCCGCCGCCTGATGGTGAAGATCTCGGCCACCCTCAGCGCTCCCGAGTCGCCCTCGAAGCCGCCGCCCGGTTGACCCCAGCTGGTGCCCCTACGACAGGTACTGGCGCCACCGCTTGCCGGCGGCCCGACCGGCGGCCACGTCGCCCGCCAGGCGCCCGATCTCGATGACGGTGCCGGACCCGGCCAGGGCGTACCCGAGGTTGGCCGATGTGGAGCGGCCGGTGTCGACGGCGCCGTTGGGTCGGACGAAGGCGATGCGGTACTTCTCGCCTCCCACCATCCCACCGACGGCCACGAGCACGCCCGGCGGATGGCCCAGCCCCCGCAGGAGCCAGGCCCGTGAGACCATGTCGGGCTCGCTCAGTGCCCATTGACATGTGACCATTTGGTCACCTATTTTGACGACGTGCAGGACGACGACAGCGTGTTCCGGGCGCTGGCCGACCCGACGAGGCGACACCTCCTCGACCGGCTCTTCGAACGCGACGGCCGCACGCTCACCGATCTCGAGAGCGATCTCGACATGACCCGCTTCGGTGTGATGAAGCACCTGCGGGTCCTGGAGGACGCCGGGCTCGTGATCACCCGGAAGGCAGGGCGGGAGAAGCTGCACTTCCTCAACCCCGTCCCCATCCGGTTGATCCACGACCGCTGGATCGACAAGTACACCGAGCGCCAGGTCACGGCGCTCGCCGACCTCAAAACCCAACTGGAGCAGGCATGACCACCGAAGCAACCACCACGACCGTCGCCACCGTCGGCGCGGTGACCACCCAGGTGCACCGGGTGTACATCCGGGCCACCGCCCAGGCCATCTGGACCGCCATCACCGACCCCGAGTGGACGACCCGCTACGGGTATGGCGGGTACGTCCACTACGACCTCCGCCCCGGTGGTGCGTTGAAGGTGAACCCCGACGACCAGATGATCGATGGGGCCAAGGCGATGGGCTACGACATCCCCGAGGTGATCCTCGACGGCGAGGTCATCGAGGTCGACGAGCCCTTCCACCTCAAGACCACGTGGCGGATGCTGATGGACCCGGGCACGGCGGCCGAGGGATTCTCCACCATCACCTACGACATCAAGGAGTACGACGGCGGGGTGTGCTCACTCACCGTCACCCACGAGCTGGAGGGGATGCCGATGCTGGCGGCGATGGTGGCCGGCACGGCCGACGATCCCAACATGGGCGGCGGTGGCCACCCCTGGATCCTCAGCGACCTCAAGAGCGTGCTGGAGAACGGCAGCCGGATGGCCACCCAGAGCTGAGGCCCGAGCCCAGCTCCTCAGCCGGCCTCGGCGGGGAGCTGGGCGAAGTCCCGCTGGACCCGGCGGTACCACTTCAGGCCCGACACGGGGCGCTTCCAGCGCCCCTTCATGTCATCGAGCGCCCGCTGATGATCGCCCTGCCCGGAGGCCACGGCGTCCTTCAGATGCTGGTCCTGGGCCTTGATGATCTCGTTGGCGTCGCCGCCGTGATGGGTGACGTCGCAGGCTCCGCCGAGCTGCCGACACGACATGGTCTTCATGGGTACTCCCTCTCGGGGTCCAGGTTCGGACTAATTGAGAGTAACACTATCAATTTGAGAGTGGTAGTGTCAACCCCATGACGGTTCAGCGGGGCCAGGCCCGAACCCGGTTGGCCCGGGCCGCGGTGGTGGCGGCGGCGGGCCGCCTGTTCCTGGAACGGGGCTACGGCGCCACGACCATCGAGGCCATCAGCGAGCTGGCCGACGTGCCCCCGGCCACCGTGTACCGGTTGTTCTCCTCCAAGCACGGGATCCTGAAAGCCCTGCTCGACACCTCGATCGTCGGCGACGACACCGAGACGCCGATGGCGGAACGTCCGGGAGTCCGGTCGCTCCTGGCCGAGCCGGATCCGAGGCGGCAGTTGGCGGGCTTCGTGGCCGTCACCGCCGGGGTCAACGCACGGGTGGGCCCGCTCTACCGGATCCTCGTCAGCGCCGCCGGGACCGATCCGAATGCGGCGGAGCTACTCGACGAGCTGACCACACAACGCCAGCAGGGTCAGCGTCTGATCGCCCGGACTCTGGCCCGGGCGGGAGCGCTGCGCTCCGAGCTCCGGGAGCGCGACGCCGCCGACATCATCCATGCCCTGTTGTCGCCGGAGATGTTCCGCCTGTTGGTCATCGATCGGGAGTGGAAAGCCGACCGGTACCAGCGCTGGCTGAGCGATGCCCTGGCCCACCAGCTCCTCCCGCCCGACTGAGCGTCGGGGCCCCGGGCCACCCCGAATCGGGCTCAGCCGGCACGCAGGGCGGCGAGCTCGGCCGCAGTGTGGGCCAGGAGCTCGTCGAACCGGGTGGCCAGATCGCTGCCGTCGTGCATGGCGGTCCGCATGGCGGCGCCGAAGCACGAGATCATGAGCCCGGCCCAGGCCGTGGGCCGGGGATCGACCGCCGGGTCGGTGCCCAGCCGGGCGGCCAGGGCGCCGGCCACCGCCTCGGTCATGTGCTGGCGCAGCACCGCCTTCTCCGCCCCCGACCCCCGGCACTCCTCGGCCCGCTTGGCTAGCCGGGCCAGCGCCCCGAAGCGGGCCTCGACCACGGCGGCGTGGCCCCGCAGCGCCTGGTGCAGCGCTTCCAGCGGCGGCTCGTCGGCCGGCCGCTCGGCCAGGCGGGCCAGCAACTGGGCCTGGAGGTCCTCGAACTCGGCGTAGAGCACGGCCTCCTTGGTGGGGAAGTACCGGAAGAACGTGCGCTGGGCCACGTCGGCCCGCTCGCAGATCTCCTCCACCGTGGTCTCGGCGAAGCCCTGGCGGTCGAACAGGTCGGTGGCCGCCGCCACCAGCGCCGAACGGGTCTCGGCCATCCGGCGTTCCCGCCTCGACGTGATGGGTGCCTCGTGCACAGTGTCACACCGTACCAGGTTGTGTGACAGTTCTGCCAGATGGCAGAGTTGTCATCTGGCAGAAGTGTCAGCACCTCATACCGCCGCCGCTCTCCGATCTCACTCCTCTCCCTCCCCCCTCCTCATCGAACGGCCCCCCATGGACGTCCACGCCTCCCCCTCGGCATCGCCCGACGACCTCGAACCGGATCACCTCGACGGCATCGATCCCGCCATCTACGCCCGCCGCTGGTGGACCCTGGCCGCCCTGTGCCTCAGCCTGCTGATCGTCATCATCGGCAACACCACCCTCAACGTGGCCATCCCCACGCTGAGCCGGGAGCTGAGGGCGTCCAACTCCGAGCTGCAGTGGATGGTGGACGCCTACTCGCTGGTGTTCGCCGGC
Source organism: uncultured Actinomycetes bacterium (assembly GCA_902826025.1). Lineage (GTDB taxonomy): Bacteria > Actinomycetota > Acidimicrobiia > Acidimicrobiales > SZUA-35 > CADEDH01. The sequence goes on along the minus strand of CADEDH010000043.1, from coordinate 21,153 downwards.
CTGCTGTTCACCGCCGGCACCCTGGGCGACCGATACGGCCGCAAGGGCATGCTCCAGAGCGGCCTCGTGCTGTTCGGCCTGGCCACGGCGTACTGCGCCTTCGTCGCCGACACCGCCGGCGAGGTGATCGGCGGTCGGGTGGCCATGGGCGTGGCCGGCGCCATGATCATGCCCGCCACCCTGTCGATCCTGACCAACGTGTTCCCCCGCCGGGAGCGGGCCCGGGCCGTGTCGATCTGGGCCGGGATCAGCGGTAGCGGCGCCGCCATCGGCCCGCTCCTCACCGGGTTCATGCTCCGCCACTTCTCGTGGCACAGCGTGTTCACCGTCAACATCCCCTTCATCGTCGTGGCGCTGACCTTCGGCCTGGTGGTGGTGCCCCGATCCCGCAGCAACGACGGGTCGGCCCTGGATCCACTGGGCGCCCTGCTCTCGGCCGTCGGGCTCAGCACGCTGGTGTTCGCCCTGATCGAGGGCCCGAACTACGGGTGGCTGTCGCCCACCACGCTGGCCATCGGCGGTGCCGGCCTGGCTGTGCTGGCGATCTTCGTGTGGTGGGAGCTGCGGGTCACCGACCCCATGCTCGACGTGCGCCTGTTCGCCGTCCCCGCCTTCGGCACCTCGGCCCTGGTGCTCACCCTCGTGTTCTTCTCCCTCATGGGCATGTTCTTCTCCATGAGCCAGCTCATGCAGCTGGTGTGGGGCTACTCCCCGCTGGGGTCGGCCGTGCGCATGCTTCCCGTGTCGGTCGTGATGGTTCTGATGGCGCCCCGCTCCGCCGCCCTGGCTGCCCGCTTCGGCAAGCGTCGGGTGGTGGCCGGCGGCATGGCCGGTACCGCCATCGGCGTGCTGATCATGAGCCTGGTCTCGGTGTCGCCCAGCTACCTGTTGCTGCTGGTGGGGATCGCCGTGATGGCCGGAGGGATCGCCCTGGCCATGTCGCCCACCACCGACCTGCTGATGTCGGCCGTGCCTCGGGAGAAGGCGGGAATGGGGTCGGCCATGAACGACACCACCCGGGAGTTGGGCAGCTCGCTCGGTGTCGCCGTGTTCGGCAGCCTGCTCGCCTCCCGCTACGCCAACGCCCTCACCCCCGCCTTGGGCAGCCTGTCCGGCGCCCCCCGGGAGGTGAGCACCGGATCGCTGGGTGGGGCCCTCGGCGTGGCCAACTCGCTCGGGGCCGATGGTGCCGGCCTGGCCAGCGCAGCCAAGGCCGCCTGGGTGAGCGGGTTCAAGCTGTCGCTGCTGGTGGGGGCGGTGGTGGTGGGCGTGGCCGCCCTGATCGCCAACCGATTCCTGCCCGACCAGGCCCACGACCTCGACGCCCACGGGCTCGGCCCGGCTCAGCCCATCGACGAGCCGGTCGACACAGCGCAGCCCGTCGGCACAGCGCAGCCCGTCGGCACAGCGCAGCCCGTCGGCACAGCGCAGCCGGTCGACACAGCGCAGCCGGTCGGCGACCTCGCCCTCGGGAGCTGACCGCGGCCCGGCCTCAGACGGCCCGGGCGCCGGCTCGCCGCCGGCCGCCGGGCCGCTGGCCGGTGAGGAGCACGTTCAAGATCCGCTGGTAGGTGCCGGGGTCAGGATGGCGGCCACTGCGATCGGTCAGCTCCAGCACCATGCGTCGGTCGTCGCCCTCGGTCACGGCTCGCGCCGCCACCACGTTCAGGTCGCACAGGGCCACCGCCTTGGCCACCGCCAGCAACGAATCGGACTGGCTGTCGTGTCGCACCGTGCAGATCGTGTGCCAGGGCGAGCTCTCGCTGTCGAAGCTCACCTCGGCCCCGGGCAGGATCATGGGTGACGTGGGGGCGGGCAGAGCAGTGGCGATGGCATCGGCGATCGTGTCACCGTTGGGTCGGCGGGCGGCGGTGATGCGGAACGAGCTGAGCGACTGACGATCGGGCCACACCACGGTGGCCACGTCGAGCACGCCGAGGCTCAGGTCTCGGAGGGCGGCGAGCTGCCCCGCCAGGAGGCCGATGCGATCGGCCAGGGCCACGTCGAGGCGCCAGACACCAGGCTCGCCGGTGGGCGAGACAGCCGCCCGGACCTGACCCTTGGGAACGGGCGGGTTGGCGAGCGACGCCTGGCGGGCCAGATCGCCGGGGGCCTGTGACAGCACGAAGGCGCGAGGGGTGACGGCGATGCGTTCGGCGGCGTCGGGGATCAGCTTGGCTGCGTCGGCCCGCTTGGCTGCGATGAAGTCGCCCGACCCCACGGCCGTGGCGTCTGGATGCTCCAGCACGGTGGTCACCAACTCCCGCAGGGTGTCGAGGCGGTCGACATCGAACTGGGTCACCGGTGTGGTGGCGGCCACCATCCAGGCCATCTCGGCCAGCCCCGGCCGTCGCAGGTGACCGGCCAGCTGGAGCACCGGCTCCTCGTCGAGCCCGTCGAGGCGGCGCGAGGCGGCGGGCAACAGGGTGGCCGCCGCCACCAGGAGCGACAGGTCGGCCCGGCTCGACCCGTCGAGTCCGATGCGCTGCGCCACCGGCTCCACCAGGTGGGCGGCCGCCTCCACGTCGGGATCGGCGTCACTGGCGTCGAGCAGCAGGGCGGCGAGGCGAACCAGCTCGGGGCGCTCCGTGCCGTCGGGGTCGGCGAGGTTCACCCGGGCGAGGCGGGGCCAGCTGAGGGCCCGGGAGGGGTCGATCTCGAACGGGTCCTCACGACGGCGGCGAAGCGGCTCTGCCAGCTCGGGCAGGGCCCGATCGAGGAAACCGGTGACGAGCAGGAACCGCCAGGCTCGGGCGTCACCCAGGGCCAGCACCGCGGCCAGACGGCGCCGAGCTTCGGCATCCCAGGCCAGCGGCGCGTCGGGCAGGTCGCCCAGCCAGCGGACGAGGCGGTCACCGGCCCGGTGCCCCCGGCCCACGGCCAGCGCGGCCTGGAGGGCGACGGGCACCGCAGCAGCCGACGGCGGATGGGCCATGAGCTCCACCGGGCCAACACCGTCGTCGCCCACCTGGAGCCAGCCCCCGTCGGGCTCGGCATCCGCCGGCTCGTCGGCCGCCGGGCGACCCTTCTGCAACTGCTTGGACCGCCACGTGAGCAACGGCGGGGTGATCAGGGTGGATCCCAGTACCACCACCAGCAGCGAGGCGTAGAGGTCGTCGCCGAGGATGCCCTGGCTGAGGCCGAGCGTGGCGAAGATGAGGCCCACTTCGCCCCGCGGGATCATGGCCAGGCCGATCAACAGGCGATCGCCCCCGTTGCCGCCCACCACGACCCCCGACACGATCTTTCCGGCGATCGCCACGACCATCAGCACGGCGGCGATGCCGAGCACCCGGGCGTCGGCCAGCTGGCCCACGTCGGCATCGATCCCGATCCCGAGGAAGAACACCGGGATCAGGAGATGCCCGACCGGGGTCAGCTCACGGCGGATGCGGGGGGCCACCGCCCCCCGGGAGAGAGCCAGGCCGGCGACGAAGGCCCCCACGATGGGGGCCAGCTTGGCTTCGTTGGCCAGTTCCGCCATGGCCAGGGTGAAGGCCAGCGCGAGGCCCATCACCGTGCCGGGGGAACGGCTGATCCGGCTCACATGCTCGAACAGCCATGGGGCGACCCGTACGCCAGCCACGGTGGCCACTGTCAGGAAGCCGACAGCAACGAGAATGACGGTGATCACCGTGCCCGCCGACACCGAGCCTTCAGCGGCGATGCGGGTGACGACCGTGAGGATCACCAGGCCCATCACGTCGTCGGCCACCGCCGCGCCCAGAACGGTCCTGGCCTCCGGGGTGGCGAGGATCCGCAGGTCACCGAAGACCCGGGCCGTGATGCCGACGCTGGTGGCAGTGAGGGCCGCTCCGATGAACAGCGCCTCCTGGGAGTCCATGCCCAGGGCCATGGCGGCACCCATGCCCCCGGCCAGCGGAAGGACGATGCCCACCACGGCCACACTGAGTGCGGCCTTACCCACCGCGGTCAACTCGCCGATGTCCATCTCCAGGCCCACGTCGAGCAGGAGCAGGATGACGCCCAGCTCACCCAGCACGCGGAGCACCTCGTCGTCGCCCCCCACCAGGCCGAGCACCGAGGGCCCGATCAGGACGCCGGCGATGATCTCCCCCACCACGGCCGGTACGCCGATGCGTTCGGCGCATTCAGCGGCAGCCTTCGCCGCCACCAGCACCACCAAGATGTCGAGAAGCACCCGCGCCACGTCCATGTGGCGGCGAGCCTAGGGCATCAATGTTTCGCCATTTCGCCAGCTTTCTTGCGACTTTCTTTCGACCTGTGCTGGCGTCCTGACGGCAGTCGTCGGCGCCATGAAAACAGAAAAGCAACAGAAAGTCGATGCGATCGCGTCATGAACCCGGCACTCGCACGAAATGGGCGCTGCGTAGGTTGACGCTGCGACGTCGTGGGAGCCAACGGTGTCGATCCACACCCTTACACGGAGAGGCATGGCCACCGACGTCCGGCCCTCCCTGCTTCGAAAGAGGAGACATGAGGAACCATAGAGGCGCGAAGCGACTTCTGCGCCGGACAGCGATAAGTAGCCTGGTGGTGGCTGCGATCGTACTCGGGATGGCGAACACGTCGTTCGCCCAGACCGACGCGTTCGATGCCCAAGCCGCCACCGAGACCCTGGGCATCGACATGAACATCTTGTTCGTGTTGCTCGGCGCGGTGCTCGTGATCTTCATGCAGGCGGGTTTCGCCCTGGTCGAGACCGGCTTCTGCCGGGCCCGCAATGCGGCTCACGTGGTGTCGACGAACTTCGCCATCTTCGGCCTGGGGTTCGTCGCCTTCTTCCTGATCGGCTACCCGATCATGTTCGGCGGCTTCGGCACCAGCCTCCTCGGCTTCGAGGCGCCGGGTTCGGCCCTCATCGGCAGCGGCAACTGGGTCTTCCTCTGGAAGGGGCCGATCGCCCTGGCCGGGCAGGGTGGCACCGCCGGCCTGATGGCCTTCTTCCTCTACATGGTGGCCTTCATGGACACCACCGCCACCATCCCCACCGGCAGCATGGCCGAGCGGTGGAAATGGAAGGCCTTCGTGGGCTGGGGCCTGTTCTGCGGCGCCTTCTACTACCCCCTGTTCGGGGCGTGGACCTGGGGCGGCGGCTGGCTCGCCTCGCTGGGCAAGAGCGCCAACCTCGGCTTCGGCTACGTCGACTTCGCCGGCTCGGGTGTGGTTCACGCCATGGGCGGTGTGGCCGCCCTCACTGGTGCCATCGTGCTCGGCCCCCGCATCGGCAAGTTCGACCGCAACGGCAACCCCCGGGCCCTCCCCGGCCACCACATCCCGATGGCCATGCTGGGCACGTTCATCCTGCTGTTCGGCTGGTTCGGCTTCAACGCCGCCTCCACCTTCGCCGCCACCGACATCCGGTTCGCCGCCGTCGCCACCAATACGGCGATCGCTGCTGCCTTCGGCGCCACCACGGGCATGGTCTGGATCTGGAAGCGCACAGGCAAGCCTGATCCCGGCATGATGATCAACGGCATGCTGGGTGGCCTGGTGGCCATCACCGCTCCTTGCGCCTTCGTCGATCCGTGGGCCGCCATGGTGATCGGCATAATCGCCGCCGTCCTGGTGATCGAGATCGTGTTCATCGTGGAGCGCAAGCTCAAGCTCGACGATCCGGTGGGCGCCATCGCCGTCCACGGCGGAACGGGCCTGTTCGGTGTCCTGTGCGTCGGCATCTTCTCCAACGGCGACTACGGCCAGGGGTGGAACGGCATGCTCGACGCCGATGGCAACCCGTTGACGCTGAGCGGCAATGGTGTGGTCGGCATCCTCTACTCCAGCGAGGGCTGGGGCCAGCTGGCTGCCCAGGCCATCGGCTGCCTCACCGTCCTCATCGTTGGTGGCGGGCTTTCCTACGGCTTCTTCAAGATCCAGAACACCGTGATGAAGGGTGGCATCCGGGTCGACCGGGAGATGGAGCTCGAAGGCGTCGACATCCCCGAGATGGGCGTGCTGGGCTACCCCGAGTTCATGGGCGCCGCCGCCTCCTCCTACCCCAGCGACGGTGCCCCCGTGTCCACCACGGACCGGGAGGGCGCCGGAGTCTGAGCCCTCAGGCTCCGCTACTCCCACGGGTTGTCGGAGGCCCGGTCACCGCCAGGGGTGACCGGGCCTCTGACTGTCCCGTCCCGGCACGCTGAGCGTGATGCTGTCGTCGGCCGGAACGGCTTCACGATCTGTGGCGCCTGGCGCTGGATTTTGCGCGCTGGCGCCACAGATCCCGGCTGCGAGGTTGCCCGCCGGCCGGAGAGATCCAGTGCGCAGGCACTCGACACGCCGGAGGCCACCATCGAGCATGGGAGGATGACGACCACCTACCGGCCCTACGGCAACCCCACCCATGACGCACACAGTCGACATCGACGAGGGGGCCTGTCGGCATGATGTTGACCGCCGACATGCAGCGGGTGGTCACCGAGCAACAGCTGGGGTTCGTCGCCACCGTCACTCCTGAGGGCCGGCCCAATCTCTCCCCCAAGGGGACGACGGCGGTATGGGACGACCGCCACCTCTGGTTCGCCGACATCGCTTCGCCCGGCACCGTGGCCAACCTGGCCTCGAACCGATGGGTGGAAATCAACGTCGTCGACCCGATCATCCGGACCGGCTACCGGTTCCGGGGCCAGGCCACCGTGCACCGCGAGGGCCCGACGTACGAGGAGGGCCTGGCCCGCATGGCCGCCGGCGGCTCGACAACGGGACGGGACCGCGTCCATTCGATCGTCCTGGTCGAGATCGAGGATGCCGAGGCTGTGATCTCGCCGGCCTACGACAGTGGAGCGAACCCGTCGGACGTTGCGACCCGGTGGCTGCGCCACCACGCCGATCTCCATCCGGAGGCGAACACCCGCTGACCGATCGGGCAAGCCGAGATCACCATGGGTCACGCTTCGGCGTGAGAGATCGGGGCGTTCAGGGTCGGGCCGGGATGGCGAAGATCCGACTGGTCTGCTCGAGAGCATCGACGCTCCACGGAGCTCCGACGCCGTCCACCAACCAGGCGGCGAGTTCGAAGAGGTCCCGGTCGGCCTGCTCGACGTCGAGCGGCTCGAGCCCCTCCACCAGGGCGTGCACCTCCACACCGGCGGGGAACGGCCGGCCGGAGCGTCCCGTGAACACGAGCTCGTAGGCGCGACCATCGACGGTGAGCACGCCCGGTGGCCCGAAGGGGTCGGCGTCGAGGCCGAAGGTCACCGCCAGGAAACGACGGAACTCGTCGTAGTGGCCCAGGTCCGGCTCGTGGAGCAGGGGCACGGAGCGATGGCCCGCCGGGCGGGTGGCGACTCGGGCGACGGTCATCGGGTGCCTCCGGTGGTGGTCGAGCGCAGCGCGAAGTCGGCGAGGATGGCGCCGATGGCGGCACCCGAGTCCTCTTGCAGGAAGTGGCGGCCGGTCACCAGGTGCGTGCCCTCGGCGTGGGGCCACCACTGGTGCCACATGGCGGCGAAGGTGTCGACGTCGAAAACGTCGTCCTCACGGCCCCAGATGACGGTGGCCGGCAGGTGCAGGCGGGGAACGCCCGCCTCCAGCCAGGCGAAGCGCTCCGCCGCGATGTCGCTGGCAAGACCGAGGGGTATGGAGCGGGGCCACAGCCACGTGAGGCGACGCTCGTCGGGGTCGGACAAGACCGCCTCGTAGGCGGCGCGGCCGTCGTGCTCGTAGCGCTGCCGATCGACGGTGGACAGATACACGCCGCGGCCGGGCATGGCGGCCTGCCGGCCCAAGAGGTAGGGCCCGAGGACGGGAGCGTGCATCGTGCGCCACGGCATGACCCGGTGGTGGAACTCCGCCGACGGGCTGCGCCATGCCCACGTGGACATCACTGCCACGGCGGCTGCTCGGGCCGGACGGGTGAGCAACGCGGCCAGCCCGGTGGGCCCGCCCCAGTCGTGGCAGGCGAACACGACCCGCTCGAGGTCGAGCCCGTCGAGCAGGGCCACGAGGTTGGCCGCGTGGTTGTCCAGGGTGTGAGCGGAGGCCAGATGCGGCTTTTCGGAAAGACCGAAGCCGATCTGGTCGGGAACGACCACCCGGAGCCCGGCGGCGAGCAGCGGCGGGATGGTGTCGCGCCAGAGGTAGCCCCACGTCGGGTTGCCGTGCAGCAGTAGCACCGGCGGAGCGTCCCGCGGACCCTCGTCGACGTAATGCATGCGCCAACCGTTGGTGGTGATCCACCGTGAGCGGTACGGGTAGCGGGCCGCCACACCGGCGGGCAGGGCGTCGATGGACGTGATCACACCGGTCCTCCAGGGTTGGCGGCGGATGCGTCCGGTGCGAGGCGCTCGACGTACACCTTGATGCCGTCCGGCTCGACCAACTCCTGTAGGGGCACGGTGAGCGTGGTCTCGATGGTCGTCGGGAGGCCGCAACTGGTGTCGTCGCACGCCTGGTGGCGCAGGCGCACCACCACCTCGACGGCGGGCTGGTCGAGGCCGTGACCCAGCCGCACGACCTCGGAGGTGACGGTGATCGGCACGGTCACGACGGCGGTGCCCTCGTGCACCGGGACGAGCAGTCCGAGCTCAGCCATCTCGAGCTGGTGGGGTTCAGGCCAGCGAGGTTCTCCGACGCGGATGCCGTGACCGACGACCTCCAACGACACCGCGGTGAACGCCTCGGGGGCGCCGTCGGCGTAGAGGTGGAGGCCGGGGGCGATCTCCAGGCGGCACACGAGGGTGCTGATCACCTCGAGGCGTAGCGTCGGGTCGGCGAGATATGCAGTCAGTGCCACCGCTTCACCCGCCGTCGTCGTGGCGGCGATGCCATCGTGCGGCTCGGGCACGGTGCCGAGCAGCCGGTGCAGCAGGGCCTGACCCGAGAGCCGACGGGCGTGGTGTTGATGGAAGTCCTTGTCGATGACCACCCCAGCGGCGTCGGTCACGTAGCTGCCGGGGTACGGGATGCCGTACCAGCGCATGTGCTTGCCCTCCCCGGGTTCGATGAGCGTGTTGAGGATGCCGAAGGCACGGATCACGGCCGAGTCTTCATCCGACAGCAGCGGATAGGTGATGTGGTAGCGCGTCGAGAACTCGGCGAGCCGGTCGACGGTGTCGTTGCTCACGGCGAACGGCTCATAGCCGGCGGCCCGCAGGGCGGGGAGAATCTGTTGCAGCTGCACGAGCTGCGTCATGCACGGAGGTCACCAGTAGGCGGAGCGGTGGAACACCAGGATGGCGCCGCGCTCGCCCCGCCGTTCGGCGACGTCGACCATGACGCCGCGCTGGTCCGGTAGGCGAACCGGCGGGAGGGCGGCACCCAGCGACGGGCCGGAGGGGAAGTCGGCACCCGGCTCGCGGCGGGCGCCGCGATCGAGGGGCATGGGGCTGTAGAAGCCGAACTCGTCGAGATAGGTCGGATCTGCCATCGGCGTCGCTCCTCGTATCGTCCTTCGATCGTACCTCGTACGACCGCTTGGATCGTACCGCGTACGACCGCTCGGGGCTAGTGTTGTGGGATGCCGCGCGGGGTGACAACGCTCAGCCGCCAGCGCATCGTCGAGGCGGCCGTCGAACTGGCCGACGCCGCTGGCATCGAAGGGCTGACGATGCGCGAACTCGCCGCCCACCTCGGAGTCGGCACGATGTCGATCTACCACCACCTGCCCGACAAGCGGGCGCTGCACCAGGCGCTGGCGGACCACTTGTGGTCGAAGCTGAGCTTGCCGGACCCGGCGACGCCGTGGGAGGACCGGATGCGCGACCTCACCGGCCAGCTGTGGCTGGCGGCCCGGCGCCACCCCGCGCTCGTACCCCTCCTGCAGACGCGACGCTTCACCGGTCCCGACGGATTGCCGGCCGTCGAGGCGCTCCTCGGCGCAGCGTCCGACGCCGGCTTCGATCCGGCCGGATCCGTGCGATGCTTCCGCGTCCTCACGGGCTTTGCCGTCGGACTCGCCCAGGCCGAAGCAACCCGCACCCGCGCCGACGATGAGCGCCCGACCCGCAGCGCGCCCGGCGACGGTGACACCTCGGCGCGCTTCCCACACCTGCACGGCGCGCTCGCCAGCGGCGCTCTCGACCGCCCGCTCGACGACTTCGCATTCGGGATGGACGCGATCCTCACGGGATTCCGCGCCGCCGTCGCCGTCCCCTGAGTGACCAGACATGACGGGCCCGCTGGCGCACGGATCGTGCCCCTGGCCCTCGACGTCACCGATCCCACCTCCATCCAATCAGCCGTCGACGCCACCCAAGACGTGACCGTGCTCATCAACAACGCCGGTATCTCGGTCTCCAACCCCGGCATCCTCACCCAGGCCGACGAGGAGATCCGCAACAACGTCGACACCAACTTCCGTGGAGGCCGGCCAGTACGAAGTGCTGGCCGACGAGACGTCGGTGCAGCTCAAGGCGGCACTCAGCGCTCCCCTCGAGGCGCTGTACCCGCAACTGACGGCCGCAAGAGCGGGCTGAGGTCACGCCGTCGGGCCGGGCGCCGGGGTGTTGTAGCGTACGCGTAGACCTCGTCGCGGGGGACGCGACGGGCCCGACTGGAGCGATCGATGGACATCTCCTGCGCTTTGCCGACCACGCTCGACTCGCCCGAGCACGTCCGGATCGCCGAGCAACTGGGCTACCGCCGGGCCTGGCTGTACGACACGCCCCAGCAGAGCCCCGACGTCTGGATGATGCTCGGGCTGGCCGCCGCCCGGACCGAACGCATCGAGCTCGGCCCGGGTGTGCTGATACCGACCCTGCGCCATCCGATGACCAACGCCGCCGGCACCGCTGGGCTGTGCGCCCTGGCCCCGGGTCGGGTGGTGGTGGGGTTCGGCACCGGGTTCACCGGACGGCGGGCGATGGGCTACGGCTCCATCAGCTGGGCCTACGTGGAGCGCTACGTCGACGCCTACCTGGCACTGCTGCGGGGCGAGACCATCGAATGGGAGGGGGCCACGATGCGCATGCTGCATCCCGACCTCAGCGCGCCGCCCCGCCCGATCGACGTGCCGATCGTGATGAGCGCGTTCGGGCCGAAGGGGGCGGAGATCACCCGGCGCCGGGGGCACGGCATCATCGTCCACGAGGCGCTGCTTCCGGTCGAGGGGTTCGACTGGTTGGCCTGCATCGCCGGGGGCACCGTGCTCGGCGGGAGCGAGTCGCCCCGCAGCGATCGGGTGAAAGCGGCGATCGGGCCGGGGTGGGCGCTCCCTTACCACCTCACCTACGAGTACGCCGGCCCCGACGCGGTGGCAGCGATGCCGGGAGGTGAGGCCTGGTTGGCGTCGATCAGGCGGCACCCGGAGCGGGAGCGACACCTGGCGGTCCACGACCACCACCTGATCGCCATGAACGAGGCCGACCACGCCGCCTGGCAGGCCGGGGGCAGCGAAGCGGTCGAGATGTTCACGATCACCGGCACCACCGAACAGGTCCGCAGTCGGCTCGACCGCATCGCCGGCACCGGGGCCACCGAGTTCATCTACCAGCCCTACGGGCCCGACATCGCCGGCGAGCTGGAGCGCTTCCACGCCGCCGCCACCGCCTGACCCGACCGGACCGGCCTCCCACGTCATCCGAGCACACTCACGATCGTGAGCGCGCTGACGAGTCCGTTCACGACCCAGTGCATCCAGATCGCGACGTCGAGGCTTCGGGTCATAGAGCTCCTCGACGTAGGGGGTTGATGATCGCGTCGATCACGAGGTTGCCACGAGGGCGACGACGAGCACGGTGCGTTCCTACTGGGCGACGTCAGCGTGGTCGGTGAGCTTTGTGGCCTCGACCGCCGAGGCCACGCGCTTCCTGTCCTCCGGCTCATCAGCGGCACGGCTGCATGTGATCAGGCCCGCACCTGATGCACGGCGTCGATCACGATCGTTCCGGGCAAGAGCTCCCGCCCGCGAAAGGCAAACACCCCAATCGATGTCGGATCGTTCGGGATACTGATGTAGTGCCACCGCTCGGAGGCGCCGTGCGGACCGAGGGTAGGCCAGGCTCCGGCAAAGACCCGCAGTACGTCAGTGGCGGCCTGTTGGTCGAAGCTGGCTGCGGCTCGGGCGGGATCGGGGCATGCAGCGAGCGCAGCGTCGAGATCGGCCGGGAACCGTTCGGCGTAGATAGCGCAGCGGTCGTTCAGTTCGACGACGAGAGCTTGCCAGTCGAGCCCCTCAGGGCCTGAACTCACGAGGCGAGCGGGTGAGAGCGATCAGCTTCGGCCTGGCGGGCGAGGCGTGCGACACGCTCGAGATCGCCAGGCGTCAGGTCGACTGGCTCGACCTGAGCCAGGTCAGCGAGGTGAGCCGCAATCTGAGCGTCGTTCCAGCCGAGCGCAGACGCGACCTCGGTTAGAGTCATTCCGGCGAATCGCTTCAGCGGTGGCACCGGTGTCTCCCATCGGGGACAGTCTACAACTATCCCCGGCACCCAGCCCGCACACCCGCTTGGGGGCGCCGGGGTGGCGACCAGTCGACTGGGTCCCGTGCTGATGGTCCGAGTCCGCCGTCGTCATTCCCGAGCGACGCACCCATCCGGGATTGCTGGTTCCTCAGCGGTCGGCGGACAGCAGATCCCCAGGGACAGGAGGGCTGCTGGTGAGCCGTGACCCGCAGCGGTCGCCGACTGCCACCATCTCGAACGCAGCCGCATCGACGACCCGGGCGCACCCTCCCCGTGCCTCCAGCCTGATTTCCCGCGGGAAATTCGCTCACGTACCGTGATCAGCCCCCACGACCCGTTGTCACCCGTCGCCACACAGACCCGGGTCGATCACCCGCAGCTATCGTCGGCATTTTCGAGCGCTCGACCCGTACGTGAACGAACTGCCGGTTACCGCGATGGTTCGCGTGGGATCGGTGAGGCTGCCAGTCACGGCGCCCGGAACGGAATATCAACCTCCAGGCAACCGACTGCTCCAGTGGTCCGAGCATCGAATCGCCAACGGCCAGCGGCAAGGTAGAGCGGAGCAACGAAGTACGCGAGTCGCCCGTCGAATGAGACACCGTCGGCGTAGGTGTCCGTGCGTTCGTAGGGCGGCTCCACGCCGAAGTGGGTCACCGTTACCGTCAGGGGCGCACCTGACTCGATGATTGCTTGGTCATGGGGTTGGAATCGCAGTACTGCCGCCTGCTGCATCTCGAATTGCTCAACCATCCCTGCAATAGTGATCACCTCGAAGTCGCCCGCTGTTACTGTGCGATCGTCGGCTCGCACGGTAACGCACTCGATCTCGGCCTCTTCGCTGGTGGTGCTGGTAGACGTGGTGGTTGTGAGAACACCGTTGACCGATGCACCGACTTCGTCGACTGTTGAGGGCTCCGACGTCTCAGAAGCAGCCGTTCCACCTGGCTCGACGGCTCTTTCGGTAGCGTTTGAACTGCATGCAGTTAAACAGACGCTCCCGAGGATGAGGCCCCGAATCGCTGTGCGCATCGCCGCCGAATCATAGCCTTGGGAGAGAATGCTCGGGATGGTCAACCGGCCGGGCTCGGCGGGCCGAGTATGAACGGCACGACCGGCGTGCGCCGTATCGCTCGTGGCGCAGGCAGCCGTCGAACCAGGGCGGAGAGGCCCGTCGATACCGAGCGGCGCGGGCACGCGGGATCGCCGGATTCCGGGCGCGTCCGGGATGAGGTTCAGGACTGTCGATATCGAGCGCTCTGCGGTTCTACGTAGGGGTGTCTCAGCTACGTACCGGCGATCGGCTCACAGGGGGCGACCGCGCCGATCGCCACGTCGAACTCCACGCTCACATGGAATCCCTCGGAAACCCTGACGCCGGGTTCGGTCGCTACTTCGGCCATCTCTTCGGCGGTCATGGGCAGGACGGACCAGGCCAGCACGAAGCTCTCGCCGTCACGTACGGCGTTGGGTGGGATCGTGACCGAAATCTGATGCTCGCCGACGGACGTCATCATACCGGTCAGCTTCCGATCAACTGCCGTGTAGCGACCAGGCGCACACATCTGCAGCTCGGGCAGGTAGGTGATGTCGGCGGCTATACCGTGATCCTCCAACGCCCGCTCAAGGCCTTCAGCGTCCTCGGGCCTGTTGATCTCGACGTAGATCTCGCCAGCGTTGCCAAAGCCGACGGAATAGGCCGGACTCGAGCCGATACCGGGGATCACCAGCACAGCTACGATCACGGCCGCAGCCCCGGCCGTGAGAAGAGCGAGCCGGGTACGAACGATGTGGCGTCGGCGACGTTCACTCTCACCTCCAGGTGCAGCGCCATCGGCCACGTACTGACGTAGTTCGGAGAGGAGTTGCCTCTCAAAGGAGTCGAGTTCGGCATTCATGAGATCACCTCGGCGATCGTTGGAACAGCTTGGGTCAGGCGTTTCCGGGCGCGGTGGTAGCGCACCCGAGCGTTGGTGGGCGAGATGCCGAGGACCTCGGCTGCCTCGGCCAGCCCGAGCCCGTCGACCACGACGAGTTCGACCACGGAACGTTGGTGTTCCGGCAGCTCCGCCAGCGCGGTGAACAGTGCCCGAGCGTTGCGCTCGGCGTCGATCCGCGCCGCCAGGCGGTCGATTGCGCCGTCATCGAGCCAGTCACGGGCGCGGAACCTGGTGGTGGCGCGGACGGCACGGCCAGCAGACCGATAGTGCCCAGCAACCACGTTGCGAGCGATTCCGTACAGCCAAGCCGCAGGGGCTCCAGAGCCGGGCCGATACTGGTGGGAGCAATCGATCGCAGCGAGGAACACGTCAGCGGTCAGGTCGGCTGCATCCTGGGGGTTCGCGACCCGCCGGGCCACGAACCGCTGTACCTGGTCAAGATGTTCCAGGTAGAACGCTTCGAGAGCGTCAGGATCGTGGCCGATGCTGGCAACGGCCGAGGCTGAGGTCATGGCTGCTCTTCGCCGAAGGGACCGCCGACGTTACACCTGACGATCTGAACTAGTCGCCCCGACGCTGTGGCAGCTGATGGTCTCGGAAGCCCCTCAGCGCCTAGTTGTCGGCAAGGCCGGGTCGATCGAAGGTCGCCTCCCCCTTGGGAGACCGACGCGCACATCGGCGGTTCTCGATCTCCGATCGACGGTAAGGGGGCGGGTCCGGAGAGTTGTTCACCTCGACCAGCTTGCGAGCACCCAGAGAGCACGACCGGCTTGGACGGTTTCGCTCGCGGCTCGGGCGCCCACCGATACCGGGTGGCGAGCGCCGTCGTTTCCGAGCGGACCGACCGGGCGAAGGCGGTAAGTCGGGCCCGGTGTTGGTCGGCCCTGACACCCAGGGCGGACTCAGGCGGGCGGCGGAGTGGTCTTTCCGTCCGGCACTACGTGGAACGCTGACCGACAGGTGGTTGTCCTTCCAGACGCCGTGAACTCGCCGATGGCGACGCCGTGTCCGGTTCAGGCGGTGTTTTTCCACTGAGCACGTCGTCGCTTCGAGCGGCAGCTCTGGCCTGTGGATGGAGCACGTCAGACGACACGACCTGGCTCCAAGTGATGGAATAGAGGCAACCTGCGGTGCCTGTCGGGCAACCCGGGTCCCGATGACCAGCGCCTTCCTTACTGCCTGTCGTTTCCGAGCACCACCGGCGCCCTGCCGGTTATGCGCCTGCTGGTTGAGCGGTAGCATCAGGTGATGGCGCTTGCTCAGACGATCCCCGATGGCATCGGTGCTCGCTACATGCGGGCCGGTGCCGAGGCCTTCCGCCACCAGCGCCAGGCGTTCGGTCATCAGACCTCCCTAGCGCGAGTGCTCGGCTGGTTTGGCCTGGGCTTGCTCACCCTTGTCTGGGTCCAGGCGACGGCAGCGGCGTTGCGCGTGCACTCGCTGATCTCCAGGTACGAGCACGTCCACGGCGATTCGCTCGATCAGTGGGAGGGCCGTGCCATCCGGCCGCCCGAGTTCGAGCAGCTACGGCTGTCGCTTGAAGGGATCAAGGCGGGGAGCAACTGGTACCTGCTTTTCCTGATGATGTTCCCGATCTCACTGTTGGTCCTCTACGGATTCTGGCTGGGCTGCTCCAGATGGGCGATGGGGAACCGTCCTGTCGCCCGGCGCCTGACGTTCTGGGTCACCTCCCCCGTCGTCGTCATCCAGGTGATCCTGCTCTACCCCGCACTCGATTCGTACAACTGGATCACCAACTGAACAGCCTGATGCTCTCGGTGACCAACGAGTAATCCCAGGCGTGAGATGGACGAGTGGCCCGCCTGGGATTGCTTACGTCCAGGGGATCGTCCACCCCGTCGGCCCGTCGATATCTGGCGGTCGACCCAGGGCCTGCCGGTTACACCTCGTTGCCCTGGCGAGGAGCGGGTCGGCTCGGCTCGTGCTCGAACGCCGCTCCCCAGTGCTCAATAGCTCGGCCGTTCCTTACTCGAAGGTGCTCCAACGTGTGGCGATCAACGGCGCCTCCTGCGGGGCCTTGGAAGATCCATCGTAGGACGACAGCGACGGTCTGCTCGTCAGCGGCCTCACTCACTACCTCGATCTGCAGTTCAGGAAAGACCTTCTGCACTACGTCCACGACCTGGATGAAGCCGGCAGGCCCAACGAGCGGACGGCCACTGAGGCCTTGGTGATCCAGGTACCCGTCGTCGATGATGTCGTGGACATTCGCCGTGTCGCCGGATTTGAACATTGAGAGCATCGCTGCGAGCACGTCGTGGGGTGTCGAAGTCGTCACCTGATCCGGCGGGCGCAGAACGAGCTGGTCGTAGGTCCTGCCTATGTCTTGGGCGATGGTCGCCAGCACACCCTCGATGACGTCGGACGCATAGCCCTTGGCTGTCGCCGCCTCGAAGATTCCAGATCGGACATCGTCGGCTACGGTGACAGCTCGCACGCCGAGGACAGTAGTGGCCGCCGGCGACAGGTCGGCTGTCTACCCCTCGATGATCGGCCGCAGCCGCTCCACGTCAGCGTCCGAGAGTCCGTCGAGGTCCTCAACGGACTGAATCAGACGCCCGCGAGCCATGATCGCCGCCCGCTCGCCCTCGGGCAGCCGAGCGAACCGCTCGACAGCAGCCTTGGTGTCGACATCGGTAGCTGGAGTCATCAAGCCCCACAGTAGTGGCATCTCCTGATCGTTGTCGCCCAGCACATCGGCTGCCGGGTCTGACCACCGGTGGGCGCGATGACAACTGCCAACCCACGGGTCCAACGGATTGGCCGTTGTTCAGGGCCAGGGGCGAGGGTCGTCCCATTCCTCCGTTGGCTCCCAGATCGGCCACGACTCCGTAAGGTCGAATATTGCCCGATGTTGCCCGCCTAGGTCGATCGAGGCCGGTGGCGGGCCTTGCTGGCCTGCACGAACCACGGTTGTTCACCGTTCGCCGGCCCCCCTGCGCCGTGTGAGCCTACGGGGCGGTAGATGACCGATTGATGTCCGGCGTCGCTGAAGAGCGCTCACGAGCTTGGGTGATCGTCGTTCCCGGGTGGCTAGCGCCGTCGTTTCCGAGCGGGCCACCCGGGCGACTCCGCCGGGAGCGGGCCGATCGGTAGTCACGAGCGGTGATACCGAGCGGCTCCGGCGTCGGGTAGCCCGGGTGATCGAGCCTAGATTGGGTCGAGGGTCTTTGTGCTGGGGGTGAGGTGTTGCGGTGCTGGCGTTGGGGGATCCTCGTCGTTGTGGCGATGATTTCGGCGGCCTGCGCAAGTCGGGGGTCTGGATCTGGGTCGCCCCAGGAGTCGACAACGACAGTGCCGTCGGAGTCGGCTGCGTCAGCGGTGGCTCCGGAGAGTTCCCTTGGCGATGGCGACAGTGGATCGTCCTGGTTGCCGACTCGTTCCGATGATGAGCTTGTCGCGTTCGTTGGGTCGGATGGGCGTAGCGTCGCCGTTGGGTCAACCGATGGGCGCATCATTGGAGTGGTTGACTTCGATGTCGAGGTTGAAGTGGAGGGCTCCTCTGAGATGAACCGAATCGCGGTTCGTGAAGTCGATGGGGCAATGGTCTGGATAGTCGATACCTCGACAGGCCAGATGGTCGAAAAGACCAGCGGTCTTGGCCGCGACGGGGTCATCTCCTCCGGCGACGGTGCGTTCCGAGCCGACGTCGTTGATGGCGACATCGACGGGGCAGGGTCCGTAACCTTCCGAGAGTTGGAGACCGGATCCCAGACGTTCTACACCTCGATAGAACCAGGATGGATCCTCGCCAACAGCGGTGTTGCCTTCGCTCGGTCGTCGGATCTGGCCGCGGTTCCCACGTCGTCGACATCATCGGACGCGCATGCGCTCATGGTTGTGAGTGCTGCGTCCGGCGCTCTGGTTGCGTTCTCTGGCCCAGAAGCGCACCAGTTCCTGGGATGGGTCGGATCTTCGTGCTGGCTGTCGGCCGCGGCTGAGGTCGCCTTCACTCACTGCGTGGACGGCGATTCGATCACCTCCGAGATGGAGGTCGACTCGACAGTGGTCGGCGGCGATCTGGGTTCGGTCGACCCTGAGCATGCGAGCATCCAACGACCAGGCCCTCTTGCCCTGTCCTTGACCTCAGGAAATGAGGTCGACCGTCGGCTCGTCTTGATCTCTCCCACGACCGGGCTCATCGAGATAGGTTCGGGGTCGTTCCCGAGATGGTCTCCCAGCGGCCGGTACCTCGCCGTCACCACGACGACGGGCCTTGTGGTCCTCGATCCCGACGGCGCCACGATCGCAACCTACAACGACGCAGGAGGTCCACCTGCCTGGACGACCTCGACACACCCCTGAGCCCTGCCGATCAGTGATTATTGCTCGACTCGCCCGGGCCAAAAGGCAGGTTGTAGGTCGTCTCTCTAGGTGTTCCGTGCTGGAGGGGTCGGCGGGCTGTGGACAGGGCAGCAAGGGGAGTGCAGGATGCGTTCGATGCCACTGTCGCACATGCCTCGGATAGCACGCCTGGACCTTGCTCGGATCGAGCTACCGGCCGAGCACCCGGCAGCTGACCTTGGTCGATCGGTCGATGTGTTCGGCTTTCTCATCGACCACCCAGACGGTGCCATTCTGGTCGATACCGGTGTCGGCATGGGGAACGCTTTCATCGATGAGTTGTACCGGCCGACCAGCCTTGACCTTCGGCCGCTGCTCGCGCAGTTCGGCGTCGAGTTGGGGGACGTGGTTGCCGTAGTCAACAGCCACCTCCATTTCGACCATTGCGGACAGAACCCCGCTCTGTTCGGGGGTGCTACGGCCTTCTACGCCCAGGCAACCGAGATCGAACAGGTGGAGGCCGACCGTTTCTACACCGACGCTTCCTGGGCCCTGGCTCCCCAACCGCAACGTCGGTCGCTTCACGGCGACGAACAGATCGCTGACGGTGTACGGGTCCTGGCCACACCAGGGCACACCGCCGGCCACCAGTCCGTTCTCGTCGAAGCGGCCGGTCGGCGGATCGTGATCGGCGCTCAGGTCGCCTGGGACCGAAGCGAAATCCGATCGGAGACCGCCAGCCGCGCCAACGTCGATCAGGTGGCAGAACTCCAATCGGCCGCCGTTGAATCGATACGCCGACTCAAATCACTCCAGCCCGAGGTGATCCACCTCAGCCACTGTCCGCCCTACACCCCGGCAGGGTAGCCCTACGGGCTCGCTCGTCCCAGCCAGCCCCAGGACGCACGGGATCACTCCGGCTCGGGCTGCTATCGATCCGGCGTGCCAAGCCTCGGCGCTACCGAGCGGGTCGACCGGGCCTGTCGGATCCCGCGCAGTAGCCGGTCGACCTTCCCGACTCCGTTCGACGGCCGCAATCTGATCGAAGCCACCCCGATCATTCGGGAGCCCTGCCCGTGTCGAATTTCCCGCGGGAAATCGGCTCACAGACCGTGAGCACCGCTCACAGCCCGTCGTTCCCGCTCCGACGCGGTAGCCCGCATCGATCGCGCGGCCAGCGGCGGCATTTCCGAGCACCTCGACCACGCGTGCCGGTTCATGCTCGGTCTCCGATGCCAGCGCGCACTACTCGTTCGATCTGCATTGGGGTGTCGTACCGAGACGATGAGGAGCGACCAGCCGCTGCCAGTGGGGTCCACATCAATCACGATGGCTGGTCGATTGAGGTAGACGATCAACAGTGCCCGACCGGCCTCCGTTCGGGCCCGAGGACCGATCGTGGCGACCTTCGCAAGGGGTGCTCCGGCTGCGGCGAACCCCATCGTGACCTGAAGCATGACGATGTCGTCCAGCGGTCGATCGACGACCCTGGTCGACATGATGTCAACGAGTGGAATATTCACGTTGCGCCGGAGGGCCAAAAACTTCTCCGCCGGGTTGAGGCAGACCCGTAGCGATCGGTCTTGGACCACGACACGAGCCATCGCTCCCGAGGGTAGACCAGCCGGAATGTGCCGCAGTGCCTGTCGTCGAGTGGACCCGCCCCTCATGGAGAGGAGCCTGTCCGACCGTCGTCGTTTCCGGGCGGTTCGACCGGTCCACTTCGCCGGTTCCTGGTCGATCGAGCTGCTCGGCAGGTGCCCTCACAAGATCGAGGGAACCAGAGGACGGCCATGATCGTCATAGCCTCATGATGCTAGAACAGTGCCGCGTTCTAACAGTTCGGCCCCGACCAATGCCACGCATGGGAATCGCCACGAAGGCCGGTAGCTGATGAGGGGGCGAGTACGAGACCGGAGCAGCGGATGATCGTGTCGAATCGTGTGGCCGCCGTGCTGATCGCCCTGGGAGTCGCGACAGGAGCCTCCTGCAGCAACAGCGACGACGACATGTCAGACACCGACGCCACTCCTCCAGCAACGGTCGTCCAAGCTGACCAGCCAAACGGCGCCGAACCGCCACCGCAAGCCACCCCGTCCTTGCTCGACGCGAGCCCGATCGGAGACCCCATCACCGACCACGAGCAGTCGATAGCTCCCGGACAGCGGCACCTTCTTCCCATGGACCTTCACTGCGGCATGACCTACCTGACCGCGAAGGTCAACGGACGCTTCTGGGTACTGACTGCATCACCGCAAGGACCAACACCCGAGACAGGCGCCGGAGACACGGTGCCACCCGACTGGCCGACCGGGTACGGCGGTCTCCTTGGCTACGTGAGCATCACTGACTCCGACGAGATCCTCTACACGCTGCCCGACGGTCGGGTCATCGCCGTCTACAGCCCATCCCCAACAGCGCCGCCCGGATGCGACTGACCACCATCGCCCAGTCGTGGACCCCCTCATGACGTCGTGTCCGAGGCCAGCAAGACCACCCCGCTGTTATCGCTCGTCCTACCCAGGCGGTATCGATGCTCCTATGGTTTGTCAAGGATCAATTTTGGTGTGTGAGTGAGGTGTTGG